>NZ_CP049862.1:2400000-3000000 GCF_011300875.1 Sanguibacter sp. HDW7
TCGACTTCGACGAGCAGGTCCACGTCCGCACCGACGACGGGGCTCTGCGCCCCGACATGGTCGTGCGGCTCGCGGGCGGCAAGAACGTCGTCGTCGACGCGAAGGTCCCCTTCTCCGCCTATCTCGAAGCCTGCGAGAGCGACGATCCGGCGGTGCGCACCGAACGCCTCGCCGCGCACGCGCGCGCCGTGCGGCGCCACATCGACGAGCTCGGCGGCAAGCGCTACTGGGAGCACCTCGCGCCGTCGCCCGAGTTCGTCGTGCTCTTCGTCCCCGCCGAGCCCTTCCTCCATGCGGCGCTCGAGGCCGACGGCGGGCTCGTCGAGCACGCCTTCTCCCGGAACGTCGTCGTCGCGACACCCATGACGCTGCTCGCGCTCCTGCGGACCGTCGCGCACGCGTGGCGCGAGGAGACGCTCGCCGAGAACGCGCAGCAGGTCCTCACGCTCGGGCGCGAGCTCCACACGCGGCTCGGCACCCTCTCGGGGCACCTCGGCAAGGTCGGCCGCGCGATCGAGTCCGCGGCCGGCGCGTACAACCAGGCCGTCGGCTCGCTCGAGTCCCGCGTCCTCGTCACGGCCCGCCGGTTCCGCGACCTCGGCGTCACCGATGCCGAGCTCGAGGCACCCCCGGCCGCGACACCGCTGCTCTCCGTGCTCGCCACGCGGGACGACGACGCGACCGGCGGCGGCCTCACCGCGGACGTGCGTAGCCTGGGCTGAGCACCGCCGACGGAAGGAACTCCATGACCGGGCCCGACTACCCCACGCTCGAGGACACCGTCGGACGCACCCCGCTCGTGCGCCTGCAGCGCCTCGCCGAGGACGCCGCGACGGGCACCGTCGTCCTGGCCAAGCTCGAGGGCACCAACCCCGCAGGCTCCGTCAAGGACCGCCCCGCGCTCAACATGATCCAGCGCGCCGAGGAGCGAGGCACGATCCGCACCGGCGACACGCTCATCGAGGCGACGAGCGGCAACACCGGCATCGCCCTCGCCATGGCCGCCGCCATCAAGGGCTACCGCATGGTCATCGTCATGCCCGGCGACCTCTCCGTCGAGCGCATCCGCACCATGCGCGCGTACGGTGCCGAGCTCGTCCTCACCGACCCCGCGCTCGGCATGGAGCACGCCCGCGACCTCGTCGCCGGCATGGCCGCGCGCGGCGAGGGCGTCGTCCTCGACCAGTTCGCCAACCCCGACAACCCCGACGCCCACCACCGCACGACGGGCCCAGAGATCTGGGAGGCCACGCGCGGACGCGTCACCCACCTCGTCTCGTCCATGGGAACCACCGGCACGATCGTCGGCGCGGGCCGCTACCTCAAGGAGCGCAGCCCGGACGTGCAGGTCATCGGCGTCCAGCCCGCCGAGGGTGCGCGCATCGCCGGTATCCGCGCCTGGCCAGCCGAGTACCTGCCCGCGATCCACGACCCCTCCGTCATCGACGAGGTCCGCACGGTCACGCAGGGCGACGCCGAGGACACGACGCGTGCGCTCGCCGCCCGCGAGGGCATCTTCGCGGGGGTCTCCGCTGGTGGTGCGACCGCCGTCGCGCTGCGGCTCGCGCGCGAGGTCGAGGACGGCACGATCGTCGTCGTCCTGCCCGACCGCGGCGACCGCTACCTCTCGACCGGGGTGTTCCCCGACTGACGCGCTGCCCGTCAACGCCGACGGCCGGTCACCCCGCGGGGGTGACCGGCCGTCGGCGCACGTACCTGTCAGACGGCGTCGACCTTGAGCGCGCGACGCCCCTCACGCTCCGGGCGACCCGATCCCTGGCCTGCAGCCTTGAGCGCACCACGCAGCTCGCGCGGCAGCGAGAACATGAGGTCCTCCGTCGCCGTGCGGACCTCCTCGACCTCGCCGTAGCCACGCTCCGCGAGGAAGCGCAGGACGTCCTCGACGAGGATCTCGGGCACCGACGCGCCCGAGGTCACGCCGACCGTCGTCACGCCCTCGAGCCACGCCGGGTCGATCTCCTTGGCGTAGTCGATGAGGTGCGCGTCGTTCGCGCCCGCGTCCTTGGCGACCTCCATGAGGCGCACCGAGTTCGACGAGTTGCGCGAGCCCACGACGATGACGAGCTCGCAGCGCGGCGCGAGCTTCTTCACGGCCACCTGACGGTTCTGCGTCGCGTAGCAGATGTCGTCGCTCGGCGGGTCCTGGAGCGTCGGGAACCGCTCGCGCAGGCGCGTCACGGTCTCCATCGTCTCGTCGACCGAGAGCGTCGTCTGCGAGATCCACACGACCTTGCTCGGGTCGCGCACGACGACCTTGTCGACCTCGTCGGGCGAGTTGACGATCTGGATGTGCTCGGGGGCCTCGCCCGCCGTGCCCTCGACCTCCTCGTGGCCGTCGTGCCCGATGAGGAGGATGTCGTAGTCCTCGGACGCGAACTTCACAGCCTCCTTGTGGACCTTCGTGACGAGCGGGCACGTCGCGTCGATCGTCTCGAGCGAGCGCGCCGCAGCAGCCTCGTGGACCGCCGGGGACACGCCGTGCGCCGAGAACACGACGCGCGCGCCCTCGGGCACCTCGTCGGTGTCGTCGACGAAGATCGCGCCACGGTCGGCAAGGGTCTCGACGACGTACTTGTTGTGCACGATCTCCTTGCGCACGTAGATCGGAGCACCGTAGTGCTCGAGGGCCTTCTCGACGGCGACGACCGCGCGGTCGACGCCCGCGCAGTAGCCGCGGGGCGCTGCGAGAAGGACCCGTCCGGTCGTCGGGGCGTCGGTCGCGGGGGCCGGCGAGGCAGTGGAGGTGGTCACCCGGCCAGTCTAGGTGAGGGCCCCAGCCCGGAGCCGTGACGCACCCCACCCTCCCCACCCTCTCCCCGATACCCCGACTCGTAGGTCCGGAGCACCATCGAACTGTGCTCCATACCTACGAGTCGCTGAAGGGTGCAAGAGAGAAGGGTCGGATGTCGGTGGGGGCGGGCATGATGGGCGCGTGACCTCCGACGAGCAGAGCCCGGCCGGGCGCGCCCCGCTTCCCGCGCGAGCCCTCGACACGACCGCCGAGAACCCCTGGCCCGTCCGCCTGCTCTCGCAGAAGATCGCCGACTACATGGCCAGGATGAGCCCCACCTGGGTCGAGGGGCAGGTCGTCCAGCTCAACCGCCGGCCCGGCGCATCGATGGCCTTCCTCACGCTGCGTGACACCGACGCCGACGTCTCGCTGCCCGTCGCGATGTACGCGAACGTCCTCGCCAAGCAGCAGGTGCCGCTCACCGAGGGCGCGCACGTCGTCGTCCACGCGACCCCGACGTTCTGGAAGGGCCGCGGCTCGTTCCAGATGCAGGCCGACGAGATCCGCCCCGTCGGCACGGGCGAGCTGCTCGCCCGCATCGAGCACCTCAAGAAGGTCCTCGCGGCCGAGGGCCTCTTCGACGAGAGCCGCAAGCGTCCGCTGCCGTTCCTGCCGCGGGTCGTCGGGCTCGTGTGCGGGCGGGAGTCGAAGGCCGAGCACGACGTCGTCGTCAACGCGCGCGCCCGCTGGCCTCAGGTGCGCTTCGAGATCCGCGAGGTCGCGGTGCAGGGCAAGGACGCGGTGCACCAGGTGAGCGCCGCGATCGCCGAGCTTGACGCGATGGACGACGTCGAGGTCGTCGTCGTCGCGCGCGGTGGCGGCGCGGTCGAGGACCTCCTGCCGTTCTCCAACGAGGCGCTCGTGCGGGCCGCGGCCGCGTGCCGCACGCCGCTCGTCTCCGCGATCGGCCACGAGACCGACGCGCCGCTGCTCGACCTCGTCGCCGACTACCGCGCGTCGACGCCGACGGACGCGGCCAAGCGCATCGTGCCCGACGTCGCCGAGGAACGGCTGCGGCTCCGACAGTCGCGTCAGCGCGCGACGCTCGCGGTACGCGCGCTGCTCGACCGCGAGGAGCGCGGGCTCGAGCAGGTGCGCTCACGCCCCGCGCTGGCCCGGCCGACGTCGATGGTCGACGCACGCGAGGCCGATGTCGCCCGGGCCCGCGAGCGCGGCCGCACCGCGTTCGGCACGGCGCTGCTGCGCGGCGGCGCGGAGGTAGCGACCCTGCGCGCGCAGGTGCGGGCGCTCTCCCCCGCCGCCGTGCTCGAGCGCGGGTACGCGGTCGTCCAGCTCGCCGACGGCTCCGTGCTGCGCGAGCCCGGCCAGGTGACGGCGGGCGACGCGCTGCGCGTGCGCCTCGCGGACGGCGAGGTCGCGGCCGAGGCTCGCTGAGCCACGCACGCAGCACACGTGGCGGAGCGCCGTCGGACGGAGATCCGAGCCCGCCCGGGGTCCTATCCGCGCAGCGCCGCCCGCACCGCCCGCCACGCGCCGTCGAGCATGCCCTCGCCGTTGCAGAGGATGACGACGGTCGCGTCCGTCGGCACGTCGTAGCGCACGTACGCCTCGACACCCGGGTCGCCGCCGTCGTGCCCGAGCGCGCCGTCCTCGAGGACGTAGACGCCGTGGCCCATCGAGGCGTCGACGTCGATGCGCGGGCCCACCGTACGCATGAGCCGTGCGACCTCACCGCCGAGGAGCGTGCCGTCGCCGAGGGCGCGGGCGAATCGTGTCGCGTCGTCGGCAGTGAGCAAGCAGCCGCCGTCACCCCCGCCGACGACAGGCACGGACAGGACGTTCGAGCGCCACGACGCGTCGCGGCGGCGGGGCAGGTAGCCGGTCGCGACGTCGGGGTGCGCCTCGTCGAGCCGCAGGTAGCCGCTCGACGTCATGCCCGTGGGCCGCAGGACGCGCTCGGTCACGCGGTCGGTGAACCTGTCACCGGTGACCTCCTCGAGCAGTGCGGCGAGCAGCACGTAGCCGCTGTTGCAGTAGTGGAACCCCTCGCCGGGCTCGGCGACGGCCGGCAGGTCGGCGTAGAGCGGCAGGAAGTCGTCGGGCCGTTCCATCGTCACGGACGGGGTCGTGCGCCACAGCGCCGCGTAGTCGGGGACGTAGCCGTCCAGCGTGTCGTCCTCCTCGGCGTAGTCGCCGATGCCCGAGGTGTGCGTGAGCAGGTGACGGACGGTGACGCGCGGGTCGAGCGTGCGGGGACGACGCGCGGCGGGCAGGAGGTCCGTGACGAGGTCGTCGAGGTCGAGCAGGCCGGCGACGGACGCGTCGAGCACGGCGGCGGCCGTGAGCATCTTCGAGACGCTCGCGGTGCCGAATCGGTCGGCGAACGTCACGGGCCGCCCCGCGGCATGGTCGGCGGTTCCGAGGGCGAGGCGCAGCCAGGGTCCGTCGGGTCCCTCGACGACGACGACCCCGGAGAACCTGTCGCGGGCAGCCATCTCGCGCAGCGCCTGCGCCACCTCGTCCCACCCGGTTGCCACGTGCTCGTGCTCGCTCATGGTTCAAGCGTGGCACGCGCACGGCCCGCGGGGCACACGCTTTCCGCGGATGTCGGCGGCTGCCGCTACCGTAGACCCGTGCCCGAGACCCCGCTTCCCGACGTCGCCGACCTCTCCTACGAGCAGGCCCGCGACGAGCTCGTCCAGGTCGTCGCCCGCCTCGAGGCCGGCGGCGAGACCCTCGAGGGGAGCCTCGCGCTCTGGGAGCGTGGCGAGGCCCTCGCCGCGCGTTGCCAGGAGTGGCTCGACGGCGCCCGCGAGCGTCTCGACGCCGCGACCCGTGCGGGCCGCGAGAACGCCGGTGACGAGGCGTGAGCCCCCACGGTCCTGCGCGGTCGTCGACGACCGGACGTGCGCTCGTCGTCGGCGAGGCGCTCATCGACGTCGTCCGTCGCCGTGACGGCACCGTCGACGAGCGCCCGGGTGGCAGCCCTGCGAACGTCGCGCTGACGCTCGGTCGGCTCGCGCGCCAGGTCGACCTGCTCACGTGGATCGGCGAGGACGCGTACGGCGCGATGGTCCGCCGCTGGCTCGAGGGGTCGCGCGTCGACCTCCACCCGGGGTCGACGGGTGCGCCCGAGACCTCGCTCGCGATCGCGACCCTCGACCATCGAGGCATCGCGAGCTACGACTTCGAGCTCGAGTGGCGGCTGCCGTCGTCGGTCGACGTCGACCCGTCCACGCTCGTCGTCCACACCGGCTCGCTCGCGACCGCGCTCGCTCCCGGCGCGGACATGGTCGCGGACCTTCTCGCGGTGCAGCGGCGGTCGTCGACGATCACGTACGACCCCAACGTGCGGCCGGCCGTCCTCGGCCATCCGCTCACCGCCGCGCCCGCCGTCGAGCGGTTCCTCATGCTCGCGGACGTCGTCAAGGTCTCCCGCACGGGTCTCGCGTGGCTCTACCCGCATCGCGCCCCGGAGGTCTCGGCCGCGCTGTGGCACAAGCGGTCGGGTGCCGTCGTCGTCCTCTCGCAGGGCGCGGAGGGCGCGAGCGCGTGGGCGTCGACGGGCCGCGTCGACGTCCCCGCGACCCCCGTCGAGGTCGCTGACACGGTCGGCGCGGGCGACGCGTTCATGGGAACGCTGCTCGACGGCCTGTGGGCGCACGACCTGCTCGGTGCGGCGCGGCGTGCGGAGCTGCGCGCGATCCCCACGGACGTGCTCACGGAGGTCCTCACGCGCGCCGTGCGCGCGGCCGCCATCACGGCGTCCCGCACAGGTGCGAACCCGCCACGACTCACGGAGCTCGACGGCGAGGTCTGAACGCACCGACGCCCGGACGTGCCCGGGCATCCTGACGTGCGGTCATCTCGTGGACGCACCTGCGCCCGACGCCACCCGGGAGCACAATGCGGTCATGACGACGAACCCTGTGCCCCAGCCCGTCGACTCGCCCGCCGCCGCGTGGGCCGCCCTCAAGGCGGGCAACGCCCGCTTCGTGTCGGACGCGATGCTCCATCCGTCCCAGGGCGCCGCCCGACGCGCGGAGCTCGCCGTCGCGCAGAACCCGTTCACGGTGATCTTCGGCTGCTCCGACTCCCGTGTCGCTGCCGAGATCATCTTCGACCAGGGCCTGGGCGACGCGTTCGTCGTCCGCACCGCGGGCCACGTGCTCGACACGACCGTCATCGGCTCGATCGAGTACGGCATCGGCATCCTCGACGCCCAGCTCATCGTCGTGCTCGCGCACGACTCGTGCGGCGCGATCGCCGCCGCCGCGCACACCCTCGCGACGGGCGAGCAGACCGACGGCTTCGTCCGCGCGGTCGTCGACCGGGTCATCCCCTCGATCGTCGGCGCGACCGGCGAGGGCGTCGACATCCTCGACCCCGACACGCTGCGCCGCCAGCACGTCCGTCACACGGTCGACCAGCTCTACGGCTACTCGGCCGCCATCAAGGCCGAGGTCGACGCGGGCACCGTCGCGATCGTCGGCGTCGAGTACACGCTTGCCGACGGCCGGGCGACGCTCCTCTCGGTCAAGGGCGACGTCGGCGAGGAGCCGGTCGCGCACTGACCCACCGACGGGGCGCACGCCGCAGGGCGAGCGCCCCGTCGGCAGGTGTGACCTGGGTCCCACTCCGCACCGGCCGGGTCGATACCGACCGCCACCGTGCGGCACGATGGACCCATGACTGACAACGCCGTCGGCGCCGCGCCGAACTCTGCCCAGGACGCCGACTTCCGCATCGAGCACGACACGATGGGCGAGGTCCGGGTCCCCGCCGCCGCCCTCTACCGGGCGCAGACGCAGCGCGCCGTCGAGAACTTCCCGATCTCCGGCTCCGCGCTCGAGCGCGGCCACATCGAGGCCCTCGCGCGCATCAAGAAGGCCGCGGCCCGCGCGAACGCCGAGCTCGGCGTGCTTCCCCAGGACGTCGCGGACGCGATCGTCGCAGCGGCCGACGAGGTCGCGACGGGTGCGCACGACGCCCACTTCCCGGTCGACGTCTACCAGACCGGCTCGGGCACGTCGTCGAACATGAACACGAACGAGGTCCTCGCGACGCTCGCGACCCGCCACCTCGGCCGCGAGGTGCACCCGAACGACCACGTCAACGCGTCGCAGTCGTCGAACGACGTCTTCCCGACGTCGGCGCACGTCGCCGCGACCGCGGGCGTCGTCCTCGACCTCGTCCCCGCGCTCACGCACCTTGCGGACGTCCTCGGCGCGAAGGCTGCCGAGTTCGCGGACGTCGTGAAGTCCGGCCGCACGCACCTCATGGACGCGACGCCCGTGACGCTCGGCCAGGAGTTCGGCGGCTACGCGGCCGCGATCCGCTACGGCGTCGAGCGCCTTGAGGCGGCCCTCCCCCGCGCAGCGGAGGTCCCCCTCGGCGGCACGGCCGTCGGCACGGGCATCAACACGCCCGCGGGCTTCCCGCAGCGCGTCATCGCGCTCCTCGTCGAGGACACGGGCCTGCCGCTCACCGAGGCGCGCGACCACTTCGAGGCGCAGTCTGCCCGCGACGGCCTCGTCGAGCTCTCGGGCGCGCTGCGCACGATCGCGGTCTCCCTCACGAAGATCTGCAACGACATCCGCTGGATGGGCTCGGGCCCCAACACGGGCCTCGGCGAGATCTTCATCCCCGACCTGCAGCCCGGCTCGTCGATCATGCCGGGCAAGGTCAACCCCGTCGTGCCGGAGGCCGTGCTCATGGTGGCCGCGCGCGTCATCGGCAACGACGCGACGGTCGCCTGGGCCGGTGCGTCGGGCTCGTTCGAGCTCAACGTGCAGATCCCCGTCATCGCGTCGGCGATCCTCGAGTCGATCCGCCTGCTCGCGAGCTCGTCGCGCGTCCTCGCGGACCGCACTGTCGCGGGCATCACGGCGAACGTCGAGCGGGCGCGCGCGCTCGCCGAGTCGTCGCCGTCGATCGTCACGCCGCTCAACCGCGTCATCGGCTACGAGGCCGCGGCAAAGGTCGCCAAGCACGCCGTCAAGGCGGGCGTCACGGTCCGTCAGGCCGTCGTCGACCTCGGCTTCGTCGAGCGTGGCGAGGTCACCGAGGCGCAGCTCGACGAGGCGCTCGACGTCATGAGCATGACCCGTCCGCCGCAGGCCTGAGCCACGCGGCACCGCACCCGGCCCCGGACGCCCCACGGCGTCCGGGGCCGGCGTCGTCGGGGACGGCCCCAGCGGGGCCTCAACGAGGCGGACGTAAGATCGGATGTCCCCCGCGCGACCCTCCTGGACGGAACCACGCCCACGCACGACGACGACGAGCAGCCTCACCTCACGCCCGCCGAGGGCGCCGACGCCCCTGACGTGCCGCCGGTCCCCGGCCGGATCGCGCACGCACGGGCCGCGCTCGACCACCGACAGCTGCGTGGGGCGCTGCGGCTCCAGCCGGCGCGCGCACGCCGGGTCCACCTCGCCGCCGGGCTCCAGGCAGGCCTCGGGGCGCTCCTCGCACTCGGCCTCACGCACCTCTCGCCGTGGCCGACGCTCGCCGGGTTCGCGGCGCTCGGCGCGATGACGACCCTCTACGGACGTTTCGACCCGCTGCGGGCGCGTCTTCGCGTACTCGGGGTCGTCGGTCTGCTCATGGTCGGGGCGATCGCCGTGACGAGCGTCGCGGTGCTCTGCTCGTCCGGGCTCGCGGTCCCGCTCGTCGTCCCGCTCGTCGTCGTCGGGATCGTCGCCGGAGCGTCGACCGCCGTCATGGTGTACCTCGGCATCGGCGCGCCCGGCGCGACGATCGTCGTGTTCGGCGCCGGTGCGAGCCTCGGCCCCGTCGGGAGCCTCGCCGACGTCGGCCAGCGCACCCTCGCCGGGATCTCGGGGGCGCTGCTCGCGGTCGTCCTCGTCGTCGTGACCGATCGGCTGCGGCCTCGCGTCCTGGTCCCCCCGGCGCCCCCGGGAGCGCCGCTCCCGGACGTCCCCGACGGCCGCGCGATCGTGGCGACGGGCGTGCGCGTCCTCGTCGGCGCGACCGCGGCGGGACTCGTCGCGTTCGCGGCCGGCGCCCAGCACGCGGCCTGGGCCGCGATCGGCGCCGCCGCCGTCCTCCAGGGCACGCACCTGCAGCTCCACGTCGACCGCGCCCTGCAGCGCGCGCTCGGCACGGCGGGCGGCGCGCTCGTCGCGGCGGGGCTCCTGTCGCTCGGCCTCGACTTCTGGCCCACGGTCGTCGTCGTCGCGGTCCTCCAGGTCGTCACAGAGGTGACGATCGGACGCAGCTACGCGCTCGGCCAGCTCACCGTCACCCCGATGGCGCTGCTCGTCAGCGAGCTCGCGGCGCCGTCGGGCGGCGCGGGCCTCCCCCTCGAGCGGGTCGCCGACACCCTGCTGGGCGTCGTGCTCGGGATCCTCGCGACGGTGATCCTCAGCACCCGCGCCCAGCGCGCGCAGCACCACCCCTGACGGGGCGCGGCCCAGCCTGACAGGGCCCGGCTCAGTGCTGCCGCTTCTCCATCGCGAGCGCAGCGAGCAGGCCGATGACGAGCACGCCTGCGGCGAGCATCATCGTCTGCCCGACGGCCGTCGCGAAGCCCGCGTGGACCGCGCCCGTGAACGCCTCGCGCACCTGGGCCGCGACGTCGGCCGGGACGTCCGCGGGAATGTCGAGCGACCCTGCCGCACCCAGCCCGCCGGCACCGTCGCCCGCGACCCGCGCGAGCACGCCGCGTGCGGCCTCGGGCAGGCGCGCGGCCGAGGCCGCGACGGCCGCAGGGATCTCGACCGCGAGACGCGAGGTGAGCGTCGCGACGATGACCGCGGAGCCGATGACGCCTCCGACCTGCCGGTTCATGTTGAAGGCACCCGCGCCGGCTCCGGCGGTCTCGGGAGCGAGGCCCGACGTCGCGAGCGCGGCGAGCGGCGAGAAGACCAGTCCGGTCCCGATCCCGAAGAGCACCATCGGCAGGTAGATGTGCCACACCGCGACCCCGGGCTCGACGACGAGCGCGACCCACGCGACCGAGGTCGCGAGGAAGGCGAAGCCCGCGGCGACGACCCACTTGCCGGGGACGCGGTCGGACAGGCGTCCCGCGAAGGGGGCGACGACGCCCGAGAGCAGCGAGCCCGGCAGGTTGACGAGCGCGGCGTGCAGCGGGCTCAGTCCGAGCACCTGCTGGAGGAACAGCGTCAGGGGGAAGAAGATGCCGATCATCGCGAAGGACGACACCGCGCCCGCGACGTTGGACAGCGCGAAGGTCCGGTGGGTGAAGAGCGACAGCGGCAGGAGGGCGTCGGCCCCGCGTCGCTGCTGCCACAGGATGAATGCGGCCGTGACGAGCACGCCCGCCCCGATGATCCACCACACGGTGACGGGCCCGACGACGGTGCCCCAGTCGAAGGACGCACCCTCCTGGATGCCGAAGACGAGGAGGAAGAGTCCCACGACCGACAGGACGACACCCACGGAGTCGAACGAGCGCGTGTGCGTGGGAAGGTTCGGCAGGGTGCGCAGCGCGAGGACGAGCGCGACGATGCCGACGGGGATGTTGACGTAGAAGATCCACTCCCAGCCGAGGGTCTCGACGAAGAGCCCGCCAAGGAGCGGTCCCGTGATCGTCGCGACGCCGGCGACCGACCCCCAGATGCCCATCGCCGCGCCGCGCTTCGCGGCGGGGAAGACGCGCGTGATCATCGCCATCGTCTGGGGTGTCATGAGTGCGGACCCGACGCCCTGGACGGCGCGGGCCGCGACGAGCAGCTCGATCGACCCCGTGAGCCCCGAGAGGCCGCACGCGAGGGACGAGAGCGTGAAGACGACGAGCCCCCAGACGAAGACCGGCCGCGGCCCGAAGCGGTCGCCGAGCCTGCCCGTGACGAGCAGCAGCACCGCGAACGACAGGAGGTAGGCGCTGTTGACCCAGCCGACTGTCGTGAGCGTCGCGTCGAACGCGGCCTGCAACGTCGGGACCGCGATGTTGACGATCGTCGTGTCGACCATGATGACGAAGAACCCGAGGCACAGCGGCGGCAGGATGCTCCACGGGCTGCGCCCGCCGAGGTCGACGAGGGGGGTGGTGCGGGGCGGTGCGGGAGTGCGGGTCACGGTGCAGGTTAACCACGGTCGGTCCCGGCGGACAACGGCGTCCGCGGACGACGCACGGCGCCGCCCCGCGTGTGCGGGACGGCGCCGTGCGTCGTGCGGGACGGGTCAGGTCCAGTTGACGAGCTTGCGGCCGTCCTTGTCCTTGAAGGCGCCGACGGCAAGCATGATGACGTCGATGAGCTGCCAGATACCGAAGCCACCGACGGTGAGGATCATGAGGATTCCCGTGCCGATCTTCCCGACGTAGAAGCGGTGGATCCCGAGGTAGCCGAGGAAGAACGCGAGGAGGAACGCGATGAGGATCGTCTTGTCGCTCGCGGGCGTGCCGTCGGGCGCGAAAGCCTGCCGACCCGGGCCGGTCGGCTGTCCGTAGGCCTGCGCGGGCTGCTGCGCGTACGGCTGTCCGTAGGCCTGCTGCGGCGCACCCTCCTGCGGGTAGGGCTGCTGGCCGTACGGGTTGGGCTGGTTCGGTTCGGTCACGATGTCCCTCTCGTCGATGTTCGTGCCCCCTGGGTCACGCGCACAGCGTAGCGGCACCGGGCGCTCCGCGTCGTGCGACCTGCCCCGATGCCCACAATCGGCGGCCGCGCGATGCCTCTCGGAGTGCGGAGCCCTACGCCGTGACGTCCTCGAGCAGCTGCGTGACGAGTGCGGCGACCGGGGAACGCTCGGAGCGGGTGAGGGTGACGTGGGCGAAGAGCGGGTGGCCCGCGAGCTGCTCGACGACGGCCGCGACCCCGTCGTGGCGTCCGACCCGGAGGTTGTCTCGCTGAGCGACGTCGTGCGTGAGGACCACGCGGGAGTTCAGCCCGATCCGCGAGAGCACGGTGAGCAGGACGCCGCGCTCGAGCGACTGGGCCTCGTCGACGATGACGAACGCGTCGTGGAGCGAGCGGCCGCGGATGTGCGTGAGCGGCAGGACCTCGAGCAGGTCGCGCGCGACGATCTCCTCGACGACCTCCTTGGCGACGACCGAGCCGAGCGTGTCGTAGACGGCGTCCGCCCAGGGGTTCATCTTCTCGGCCTCGGTGCCGGGCAGGTAGCCGAGCTCCTGGCCGCCGACGGCGTACAGCGGCCGGAAGACCATGATGCGGCGGTGCTGGCGCTTCTCGAGGACGGCCTCGAGGCCGGCGCACAGGGCGAGCGCAGACTTGCCGGTGCCGGCGCGCCCACCGAGGGAGACGATGCCGATCGACGGGTCGGTGAGGAGGTCGATCGCGATGCGCTGCTCGGCGCTGCGTCCGCGCAGGCCGAAGACCTCGCCGTCGCCGCGCACGAGCTGGACGTGCTTGTCGGCGGTGATCCGCCCGAGCGCGGAGCCGCGCGGGGAGTGCAGGACGAGGCCGGTGTGGACGTGGGGCGTCGTCGTCTCCTGGAACGCGGTGAGCGTCTCGGCGGGCAGGTCGCTCAGCGCGAATGACTCGTGCTCCCAGAGGGCGGCCATCGTCTGCTCGGGGACGTCGAGCTCGGCGATGCCGGTGTGGCCGGGCTCGGTGGCCTGCTCGGCGCGGTACTCCTCGGCGGTCAGGCCGCACGCGGAGGCCTTGATGCGCATGGGCAGGTCCTTGGAGACGACGGTGACGTCGGCGCCCTCGGCCGCGAGGTTGGCGGCGACGGCGAGGATGCGGGAGTCGTTGTCGCCGAGGCGGAAGCCGGCGGGCAGGACAGAGGGGTCGATGTGGTTGAGCTCGACGCGCAGCGTGCCGAGCCCGGCGCCGAGGGGCAGGGGCCGGTCGAGGCCGCCGTGGCGGACGCGCAGGTCGTCGAGCGCGCGCAGGGCGGCGCGGGCGAAGTGGCCGAGCTCTGCGTGGTGGCGCTTGGCCTCGAGCTCGGTGACGACGGTGAGCGGCAGGACGACGTCGTGCTCGGCGAACCTGCGCAGCGCGGCGGGGTCGGAGAGGAGGACGGAGGTGTCGACGACGAACGTCCGCACGGGGCCCTCACCTCCGTCGGGCCGCGTGGTCGGGGTGACCGTCGTGCTCGTGGGGTTCATGCGGGCTCCCTGCGCTGGGGGCCGGCCTGGGTGGCAGGCCCGGGGGCGCCGGACGACGGGTGTGTCGTCCGTCACAACCAAACTACAGCGGTGTCGTTCGACCGTGAAGGGTGAAACGGGCGAACACGCGCCGAACTCCCGGCGCACACCGGGCCTAGGCTCGGGTCATGAGCGAGCTCCACGACCTCACCGCCCTCGAGACAGCAGCCGCGATCCGACGCCGCGAGACCTCCCCGACCGAGGTCGTGCGCCACGCCCTCGAGCGCGCCGAGCGCCTCGGCCCGCAGGTCGGCGCGTTCGTCACCCTCACGCCCGAGCGTGCGCTCGCCGAGGCCGCCGAGGCCGAGAAGGTCCTCGCCGCGGCCGACGACCCCGCGGACCTGCCGCCGCTGCTCGGTGTCCCCTGCCCCGTCAAGGACCTCACGATGGTCGCCGGCGTGCGCTTCACCGCGGGTGCCGCGCTCCTCGCGGACAACGTCGCGGAGGTCGACGACGGCGTCGTCACGCTCCTCGCCCGCGCGGGCACGGTCATGCTCGGCAAGACGACGACGCCCGAGCTCGGTCTTCCCTGCTACACCGAGCCCGAGGGCACTCCCCCGGCACGCACGCCGTGGGACTCCTCGCGCACGGCGGGCGGCTCGAGCGGCGGCGCGGCTGCGGCGGTCGCCGCGCGCATCGTGCCGGTCGCGCAGGGCAACGACGGCGGCGGCTCGATCCGCATCCCCGCGAGCGCGTGCGGTCTCGTCGGTCTCAAGCCGAGCCGCGGGCTCGTGAGCCCGGGACCGTGGGGCACGGACGGTGCGGGGCTCGCGAGCAACGGCGTCCTCACGCGTGACGTGCGGGACACGGCGGCGCTGCTCGGCGTCCTTGCGCGCCCGTGGCCGGGAGACCTGGTCGAGGCGCGGCGCCCCGCGGGCGGCTTCCTCGCGGCGCTCGACGCGCGCCCGCGCCGCCTGCGCGTCGGCCTGCTCACGACGCCGCTCATCGCGGACGACGCCGTCGTCGACCCCGCGTGCGTCGCGGCGGCGGTGCGGACGGCCGACGACCTCGCGGCGCTCGGGCACGACGTCGTCGAAGCACCCGTCCCCTTCGCCGCCGAGGCGTGGGACGCGTTCGCCGCGCTGTGGTCCGTCATGGCGCTGCAGGTTCCGGTGCCGCCGGAGGCCGAGGGCCTGCTGCGGCCACTCACGCGCTGGCTGCGCGAGAACGGGCGGCGCGTCTCTGGCGTCGAGCACGCGGACGCGGTCGTCGCCCACCAGCGGCTCGTGCGTGCGGTCGGGCAGGCGTGGGACCACCTCGACGTCGTCGTCACGCCGACGCTCGCGCAGCCGCCGGTCCGCCCGGACCAGCTGCGGGACGACGCCGACCCGGCGGCGGACTTCGCCGCGCAGACAAGGTTCACGCCGTGGACGAGCGTCTGGAACCTCACGGGCCGTCCGGCGGTGTCGCTGCCGGTCGCGGAGGTGGTGGTCGACGGGGCGACGCTGCCGGTCGGCGTGCAGCTCGGCGGCCGCCTGGGTCACGACGCGGAGCTGCTCGCCCTCGCCGCGCGGCTCGAGGACATCCACCGCTGGCAGGACCGCCGCCCGCCCCTCTCGTGACCGACCGCGGCCCCGTCGTCCACGATGACGACGGGGCCGCGGCCGTACGTGCTGCGCTCAGGCGTCGGCGTGCTCCGGGGTCCCGACGAGGTGACCCGCGATCGTGCCGGCCCACTCACGCACCGCGGCCATGTCGCGGCGGTCGCCCTGCTTGCCGCGCGCAGCGGCGATGATCGCGCGCTCGGAGAAGTTGAGGACGTTGAGGTCGAGCTTGCCCGGGAAGTGACGGTGGGCGACCGCGCCCGTGACGTTCATGCGGTCGACGGTCTCCGCCGGGCGGTTCGACGCCTTCGCGGGCGAGTCCGCGAGACCGGACGAGAAGAGCCAGACGGGACGCTCGACGAGCTCCGCGACGTGCGCGTCGACGAGGTCGCGGGCGTCAGCGAGCCAGCGGCCCGTGTAGACGGCCGAGCCGACGACGACCGCGTCGTACCCGTCGAGCGACGTGACCTCGTCCGCAGGACGGACGTCGCAGCCGAGCCCTGCGTCGCGCAGGACGCCGCCGATCTGCTCACCGATCTCGAGCGTGCTGCCGTGGCGTGACGCCACCGCGACCAGAACCAACATGTGTGTCTCCTTGCAGACTGCCGGATGGATACGACCCCTCGCATTCCGTCCGTCCAGTGTTTCCCACGTCGTCCTCCTGAGGCTGGGCCTGAGGTCCCCCTTACCCGTGGCTGCACGTCACACAAGGTCAGAGATCGAGGACCCGTCCGCTCGGAGGCGCTGCGGGGTCGCCGCGGCCGTCGCGCCCGGGACGTGGGGCCTGGCCGGGTTCGAGGGGCTCGAGGCCGGGGACCCACAGGGGAGCGTCGGGCAGTCCGTCGGCCGGGAGCACCTCGGGCTGCGCGGGAGGTGCGGGCGACTCGAGGCGTCGTCCCAGGTCGGCTGCGGGAGCTCCCGCGCCGAGCCGTCCCCACGAGCGGCCGCGCACGGGCGGTGGGGGCGGAGGCTCGACGCGTCCGAGGACGAACGGGTCCTGAGCGGGAACCTCGAACCGACCGCCACGGGGCGCGACACGCCCACCCCCGGCGGCGCTGCGCCCGCCGGACGCCGGCAGCCCGCCGAACGCGGCCTGCCCCTCGAGAACGCTCGAGATCATCTCGCGCTCGCGCGCGACCTCCTGCTCCGCGAGCCTCGTCATGCGGGCCCCGTGGTCGAGGTAGACGTGGAAGAGCGAGCCGAGCCGCAGCGCCCAGACGAGCACCGAGATGCCTGCCTGCTGCGTCGTCTCGAACATCAGGCCGGCACCGAACCACCACGACACGAGGGCGACGCCGCCCCAGAGCGCGGCCCACGACTCGTCCCGCTCACGACGATCGGTGTGGAACTGCCGCAGCGCGTGGACACCGAACCAGGCGAACGTGAAGCAGCCGGCGGTGAGCACGGTCAGCCAGAAGCCGACGCGCTCGCCCCTGTGCCAGCTCCGGTCCTCGAGGCGATCCTCGACGCTGCGGACGCGTCCGAGCGACATCAGTAGGCCACCCGACGTCCCCGGACGTCGTCGGGTGCCAGCTCGGGGTGCAGCGGGACGCCGGGCTCGTCGACGAGGCTCGCGGCGACCGCGCGCGACGCGGCCCACTCACGGGTCCGCGCGATCTGCTCGGCCTGCGTCACGGACAGCGGGACCGTGTTGACGACGGCGCGGCGCACGTCGTCGACCGCGAGCGCGCGCCGTCCGGCGTAGGCGTCGAAGCACGCGGTGATGACGGCCTGCTCGATCTCGGCGCCGGAGAAGCCCTCGGAGCCGGCGACGAGGTCGCGCAGCAGCGCAGGCGTCGGCTCGACGGCCGAGCCCAGCTCGTGCCCGGCGGCGAGCCGGCGCTCGAGGTGGAGGCGCCAGATCTCCTCGCGCTCGGTCGGGGTGGGCAGGTCGACGAAGAAGATCTCGTCGAAGCGTCCCTTGCGGAGGAACTCGGGCGGCAGCGCGTCGATCTTGTTGGCGGTCGCGATGACGAAGACGGGCGCAGTCTTCTCCTGGAGCCACGTGAGGAACGTGCCGAAGACGCGCTGGCTCGTGCCGGAGTCGCCCGACTGCGACTGACCCGCGGAGCCGAAGCCCTTCTCGATCTCGTCGATCCACAGGATCGACGGGGCGACGGCCTCGGCGAGGCGCAGTGCCTCACGCATGTTCTGCTCGGAGGATCCGACGAAGCCCGCGAAGACCTTGCCGACGTCGAGCCGGAGCAGGGGCAGCCCCCAGAGCGTCGAGGAGCACTTGGCGGTGAGCGACTTGCCGCAGCCCGGCACGCCCGTGATGAGGATCCCCTTGGGAGCGGGCACGCCCCAGCCGGCCGCCTGCGGGAGCCACGAGCCCTGCCGGGTGACGAGCCAGCGCTTGAGGTTGTCGAGCCCTCCGACGTCCTCGATCGAGCCGGCCGCGGGCACGAACTCGAGGAGCGCGGACTTGCGGATCGTCTGGCGCTTCTCCTCGACGACGCGCGCGATGTCGTCGCGCGACAGGACCCGGTCGCCCGCGATCGCGCGTGCGAACGCGTTCTCGGCCTCCCAGCGGGTGAGGCCGCGCGCCGCCTGGAGGAGGTTCTCGCGGTCGGTCGGGGTGAGCTCGACGCGGATGCCGCCCGCGTTGGCCTCGCAGATCGCCTCGAGCACCTCGCCGAGCTCGGCCGTGTCGGGCAGCGGCAGGTCGACGACGGAGACGACCTTCTCGAGGTCGACGGGCAGCTGGA
The DNA here is from genome assembly GCF_011300875.1 of Sanguibacter sp. HDW7. NCBI lineage: Bacteria > Bacillati > Actinomycetota > Actinomycetes > Micrococcales > Sanguibacteraceae > Sanguibacter > Sanguibacter sp. HDW7. Next base: position 2,418,121 of record NZ_CP049862.1, read on the forward strand.
GAGCGGGCGAGACGATGACGAGCGTGTGCGCGACGTCGCCTGCCTTGAAGGCCGCCGCGGTGTCGAGCAGCGCGCGCACGAGGATCGGGTCGACGTCGCGGCCGTTCGCACCGAGGAAGTGGTGAAGGTCGTTGAAGACGAAGATCGTCGGCACGGGCGTCGACATCGCGGCCGTGAGCGCGTCCTCGGCAACCTGGGCACGGCCGGGGTCACCGGGGTGGTGGAGCCCGCGCGAGATGGAGTATGCGAGCACCTGGCGCTGCGTGCGCAGCGCGGTGGGGTCCTGCGCGATCGAGACGACGGCGGCCATGACGCGCTCGGTCTCGTGGGTCTCGACGAGCACGACGGGGTGGCGTGCGCGCAGGAGGTCGAGCAGCGACTCCCGGAACGCCTCCGACGTGCTGCGTGCCCCCTGCTGCTCCATGCGGACCCCCTCGGTCGTGGGCGGGGCCCTGCCCGCGTGCCTGCCCGGCCAAGATAGCGCAGTAGATTGCAGACATGGCGACCCTCTTCACGCGCATCATCGACGGCGAGATCCCCGGGCGGTTCGTGTGGTCGGACCCGGTCGTGGTGGCGTTCGCCACGATCGCGCCCATCACTCCCGGCCACGTCCTCGTCGTGCCCCGTACGGAGGTCGCATCCTTCACGCAGGCCGACGACGGGCTGCTCGCCCATCTCTCGCGCGTCGCGGCGGCGATCGGGCGTGCGCAGGAGGTCGCCTTCGAGGCGCCGCGTGCAGCGCTCCTCGTCGCGGGCTTCGAGGTCCCTCACCTGCACTTCCACGTCCTGCCCGCGTGGGGCGAGGCGGAGCTGACGTTCGCGGCGGCACGCCCCGGGACCCCGGGTGCTGAGCTCGACGAGGCCATGGAGCGGGTGCGCGCCGCGCTGCGTGCGGGCGGGGAGGGCGCGCACGTCCCGCCGACGCTCGGGGCGCCGTCCTGAGACGCCCGTCGCCGTCCGCGCGCGGGACCGTATGACGAACAGACGCGCGCCCGGCGCGACAAAGGTCCTATGGTCAAGGACGTGACCCACCAGGAATCCACCCCCACACAGCCGGACGAGCGCGGCACCGCGCGGCACGAGATGCCGGACGAGCTCCGTGCTGACGTCCGCCTGCTCGGCGGTCTGCTCGGCCAGATCCTCACGGAGTCGGTCGGCGCGGACCTTCTCGAGGACGTCGAGCGTCTGCGTTCGCTGACGATCGCGGCGTACGACGAGGACGGCTCGGCGTCGATCGAGGCGGCCGAGGCCCTCATCGAGACGTTCTCGCTCGAGCGCGCAGAGCAGGTCGCGCGTGCGTTCACGTGCTACTTCCACCTCGTCAACCTCGCCGAGGAGCACCACCGCGTGCGCATCCTGCGGCGCCGCGAGGCGGACACGACCGCTGCCACGGCCGTCGGCGACGACGTCCAGGCGGCCGTCACGCAGCTGCGCGAAGAGGTCGGCGCGGAGGAGACGGCGCGGCGCATCCGCGAGCTCGAGTTCCGCCCGGTCCTCACGGCTCACCCGACGGAGGCCCGTCGTCGCGCGGTGGCCGCCGCGATCCGTCGCATCACCGAGCTGCTCGGCGAGCGCGACGCACAGTCGATCGGCGGCATCACGCTCGCGGACAACCACCGTCGTCTGCTCGGCCAGATCGACACGCTGTGGCGCACGGCCCCGCTGCGTTCCTCGAAGCCGTCGCCGCTCGACGAGGTCCGCACCGCGATGAACGTCTTCGACCAGACGCTCTTCGAGACGTTCCCCGTCGTCTACCGTCGCTTCGACGACCTGCTCAACGGCGAGGACGCGGGTCTCGTCGAGCCGCTCGTCGCGCCGTTCGTGCGCCTCGGCACGTGGATCGGCGCCGACCGCGATGGCAACCCCAACGTCACGGCGGCCATCACCAAGCAGGCGGCCGCGATCGCGAACGAGCACGTGCTCGTCGCGCTCGAGGGCGTCGTCGCGGAGCTCGGTCGCAGCCTCACGCACGACGGCGACTCGACGCCCGGCTCTGCGGAGCTCTCGGCCCTGTGGCGCACGCAGACGCGCATGGCGGAGGAGCTCACGCGGGAGATCGCGGTGCGCTCGCCCAACGAGCCGCACCGTCGCGTGCTGCTCGTGGTCGCGGCTCGTGTGCGCGCCACGCGTCGTCGCGACGCGGACCTCGCCTACCGCACCGCCGACGAGCTCCTCTCGGACCTCCTCGTCGTGCAGCGCTCGCTCGTCGAGGCACGCGCGACGCGCGTCGCGTACGGCGACCTGCAGCAGGTCATCTGGCAGGTCCAGACGTTCGGCTTCCACCTCGCGGAGCACGAGGTGCGCCAGCACTCGCAGGTGCACCGCGAGACGCTCGCGGAGATCGCGGAGCACGGCGTCGACGGCCCGCTCTCGGAGCGCGCGGTCGAGGTCCTCGACACGTTCCGTGCTGTCGCCTTCGTCCAGGACCGCTACGGCGTCCCGGCCGCGCGCCGCTACATCGTCTCCTTCACGACGTCGGCCGAGGACCTCGGCAACGTCTACACGCTCGCGCGCCACGCGCTCGGCGAGGGCGCGGAGCTCCCCGTGCTCGACGTCATCCCGCTGTTCGAGACCTTCGCGGACCTCGAGGCGTCGGTCGACGTGCTCGAGGAGTACGTCACGCAGGCCGAGGTCGTCGAGCGGCTCGAGGCGACCGGGCGTCGCCTCGAGGTCATGCTCGGCTACTCGGACTCCTCGAAGGACGTCGGCCCAGTCTCGGCGACGCTCGCGCTCTACGACGCGCAGCAGCGCATCGCGGACTGGGCTCAGCGCAACAACATCACGCTCACGCTGTTCCACGGCCGCGGCGGCGCTCTCGGTCGCGGCGGCGGCCCGGCGAACCGCGCGATCCTCGCGCAGCCGCCGCACTCGGTCGACGGCCGCTTCAAGCTCACGGAGCAGGGCGAGGTCATCGCGGCGCGCTACGGCGACCCGGCGATCGCGGCCCGGCACATCGACCAGGTCGCGGCCGCGACGCTGCTCGCGTCCGCCCCGAGCAACGAGCGACGCAACTCGGAGGCGGCCGAGGCCTTCGCCGGCACCGCGTCGGTCATGGACGCCGCGTCGCGCGAGCGCTTCTTCGAGCTCGTCCACTCCCCCGGCTTCCCGGCGTGGTTCGCGCAGGTGACGCCCCAGGAGGAGGTCGGGCTGCTGCCGCTCGGCTCGCGCCCGGCCAAGCGTGGCCTGTCGATCAACTCGCTCGACGACCTGCGCGCGATCCCGTGGGTCTTCGCGTGGTCGCAGGCCCGCATCAACCTCACGGGCTGGTTCGGCCTCGGCACGGCGCTCGCCGCTGTGGGCGACGTCGACGAGCTGCGCCGCGCGTACGAGAGCTGGCCGCTGTTCTCGACGATGATCGACAACGTCGAGATGTCGCTCGCCAAGACTGACGAGCGCATCGCGGCCCGCTACCTCGCGCTCGGCGACCGCGACGACCTCGCGGCGCTCGTGCTCGAGGAGATGGCGCTCACCAAGGAGTGGGTGCTGCGCACGACGGGCAAGGACCGGATGCTCGCGAACATGCGGGTGCTCGGCCGGGCGGTGCAGATGCGCAGCCCGTACGTCGACGCACTCTCGCTCATCCAGGTGCGGGCCCTGCGGTCCCTCCGCCTCGACGACACGCGGACGGAGGAGGAGATCGCCCGGATCAAGCGGCTCCTGCTCATCACGCTCAACGGCGTGGCCGCCGGCCTCCAGAACACGGGCTGAGACCCGGACCGACACCCCGACGCCGGGTCGCGCGCATGCGCGGCCCGGCGTCGGCGTCCCCGGAACCGTCGTGAACGGGGTGCCGCGGGTGGTGGTTCGTCGGGCCGGTGGGTGAGATGCTCGACGCACCCGGCACGACAATAGGTAGGATGTTTTAGGCAGCCCCGTCCCGGCCCACCCGACCGGGCCTGCCACCCGCGGAAGGAACCCCAGTGCCGCAGCCCGGCCCTGCAGGCCACCAGCATCACGTCCCCCAGCCGATCGAGCGGATCACGGCGCGCGCCCTCGTCGTCTGGGGCGTCGCGCTGCTCGCATACGTCCTCGCGGTCGCCGCACGCTCGTCGCTCTCCGCGACGGGCGTCGAGGCCGCCGAGCGCTTCGGCACGACGTCGGCCGCGCTGTCGTCGTTCGCGGTGCTCCAGCTCGTCGTCTACGCGGGCCTCCAGGTGCCCGTCGGGTCGTTCCTCGACCGCTTCGGCCCCCGCGTCTCCCTCACCGTGGGCTGTGCGCTCCTCGGGGTCGGGCAGATCCTCCTCGGCCTCTCCGACTCCGTGCCCGGCGCGGTCGCCGCCCGCATCCTCGTCGGCTCGGGCGACGCGTTCGTCTTCATCCCCGCCGTCCGCCTGCTGCCCGCATGGTTCCCCGCACGGACGGTGCCCATCGCGACCCAGGTGACGGGGCTCGTCGGACAGCTCGGCCAGCTGCTCTCGCTCGGTCCGTTCGTCGCGCTCGTCGTCCTGCGCGGCTGGACAGGGGCGTTCGCGACCGCCGGCACCGTGACGATCCTCGCCGCTGTCCTCGTCCTCCTCGTCGTGCGCGACGCGCGTCGGATCTCGGTCGACGTCGACCTCACGACGCCCCTCGACCCTGACGCCCCCGACGCGCCACCGCTCGCCCGCGACGCCGTCGTCGTCCCGACGCCCGACGCCCCCTCGCTGCGCCGCACCCTCCTCGACCCCGGCACGCGCGCGGGCTTCTGGCTGCACTTCGTCGCGGCGATGCCCGCGTACACGTTCATCCTCCTGTGGGGATTCCCCTACATGACGAAGGCCGAGGGGCTCTCGGACGCCTCCGCGCTCCAGGTGATGAGCGCGTACGTGGCGTCGTTCGTCGTCGTGAGCCCGATCATCGGCATCCTCTCGGCACGCCTTCCCGCTCGGCGCCTCGCGATCGTGCTCGGGGCGGTCGGCCTGCAAGTCGCCGCGTGGGCCGTCGTCCTCGCGTGGCCGGGCCAGGCAAGCCTGCCGCTGCTGCTCATGCTCGTCATCGTCATGGGGGTCTCTGGCCCCGCGTCGCTGCTCGGCCTCGACCAGGCGCGCACGACCGTGCCGCTGCGCTCGCAGGGCGTCGCGACCGGCATGGTCAACGCGGGCGCGTTCGTCGCGAACCTCGTCGCGATGGGCGTCATCGGCGTCGTGCTCGACCTCATGGGCGAGACGAGCCCCACGCTGTTCTCCGACCGCGGGTTCACGATCGCGTGGGTCTCTCTCGTACCGGTCCTCGTCGTCGGCGTCGTCATGGCGGCCTTCGAGGACCGACGCCTGCGCCGCCACCTCGCGACGTTGCCCGCCGCCTGACCGCCGGGAGGCGTCAGCCGGAAGCCGTCAGCCGTCAGCCGAGCCCGACGGTCTGGACCTGCCCCGTCGCGGCCGCGCGGTGCGCGGCGGCGACGACGTCGAGGGTCACGGCGGCGCTCTCGACGCTCACGGGCACGGGCCCCCGCCCGTCGGCGGCCGCCGCGAGCATCTCGTAGAACGCGCCGTGGTCCCCGGGGACGTACGGCACGTCGCTCGTCGTCGTACCGTCCGGGGTCCCGGTCGTGAGCGTCATCGTCGCCGCGGAGGGCCGGGCGCCCCACAGCGTGCCGTCGTCCGCGAGACCGTCGCCCACGGGGTGACGCCCCGCGCGCAGCGCGTCCTCCTGGGGGTCGAGGCCCCACGACTCGACCTGCGCACGCTCACCGACGACACGCAGCCGCGGTCCCGGCGACGGCACGAGCGCGTTCATGGAGAGGTGCGAGCGCGCGCCGCCGACGTGCGTGAGCGCGACGAACGCGTCGTCGTCCGCGCCGACGCCGCTGCGGCGTACGTCGGTCTCCGCGTACACGGTCGCGACGGGCCCGAGGAGGTCGACCGCCTGGTCGACGACGTGCGTGCCGAGGTCGTGGAGCAGGCCGGGCAGGTCGGCGGGGTCCGCGGACTCGCGCCAGCCGCCGCGCGCCGCAGGACGCCAGTACTCCCAGCGCGCCTCGTAGCGGCGGACCTCGCCGAGCGTCCCCTCCCCGAGCAGGCGGCGCACCGTGAGGTGGTCGTCGTCCCAACGCCGGTTGTGGAAGACGGTGAGGAGGGCGCCGCGCGCGTCGGCGAGCTCACCGAGGCCGCGCAGGGTCGCGCCGTCGGGCGCTGCGGGCTTGTCGACGACGACGCCGAGGCCGCGTTCGAGCGCGGCGCGCGCGAGCGGGACGTGCGTGCGGTTGGGCGTCGTCACGACGACGAGGTCGACGCCGGCGGCCCACAGCGCGTCGGCGTCGGGCAGGACGTGCGTGCCCGGGTAGCGCCGCCCGATCTCCTCGGCGGCCGCGGCACGGCCCGTGACGACCGCCGCGAGCTCGAGCCCGGGGGTCGAGGCCACGAACGGGGCGTGGAACGCGGCGCCTCCGAGCCCGTAGCCGAGGATCCCGACCTTCACGTCCGTCATCGCTGACTCCCTCGTCGTCGCGGCAGTGCGGGTCCATCCTCCCATCTGAGGTCCCCTGCCGAGGACGTCGCCCGCCGCTCCCGCCGTGGCGGGGCTAGGGTCGTGAGGTGAACCGTGCTCCTCGCCGCGTCCTGCGCCCTGCCGCGGCGGTCGCCGCCCTCGTCCTCGTCCTCGCGGCATGCGGGCCGCAGCCGCCCGAGGAGCCCGCGGAGGCCTTCGTCGCCGACGACGGCAGCTACCACGTGCCCGTCCTCGCGCGCGACATGCGGTTCGACCCGCAGGAGATCACGGTGCCCGACGGCCGGCGCCTCGTCATCGAGCTGAAGAACGTCGACGGCATGCCGCACGACCTTGCGACGGCGACCGGGCTGCAGACGCCGCTGCTGCCGCGCGGCGAGACCGCGACGCTCGACGTCGGCGTCGTCGACGGCACGCTCGACGCGTGGTGCGCCGTCACCGGGCACCGCGAGGCCGGCATGGTCATGACGATCACGGGCTGAGCGCGCCGCCCAGGAACCGCTCGACGTCAACCTTCTCGACGCCAAGAGGTGCGCACGCGCCGCCGGACCGGCGGGGACACGCGCGCACGCTCGCTGGAGGGGACCAACGGCCCGACATGGCGGGGACCATCGGCCCGGTTCCACCGCTCGGACGGTGGAATAACTGGAGGTGAGAGAACTTCAGGACACAGAGAAGGGCACGACGATGCAGGACGTCCTCGTCATCGGAGGCACTGGTCTCCTCGGCTACCACACGACCCGGGAGCTGGTGAGCCGTGGCTACCGCGTGACGTCGCTGTCGCTCCCGCCCGTCCCCGCCGACGACCTCTTCGGCGACCTGGTCGGCGAGCCCGTCGTCGAGCTGCTCGGTGACGTCACCGAGATGTCGGACGGCGAGCTCGCGAACCTCCTCGCGGGCAAGCACGCGGTCTTCTACGCGGCCGGCGCGGACGAGCGCGTCGTGCCCGACGCGCCGTCGGCCCACTTCTTCTACAACGCGAACGTCCGCCCGACGCAGCGCGTGGCCCGTGCGGCTCGTCGGGTCGGCGTCGAGCGGTTCGTGCTCTACGGCTCCTACACCGCGGAGTTCGGCGAGCTGTGGCCCGAGCTCGGCTACCGCACGCGCAACGGCTACCCGCGCACGCGCCTCGCTCAGGAGGAGGCCGCGTACCTCGAGGGCGACGGCGCGATGGCCGTCATGACGCTGCGCCTGCCGTACATCTTCGGGCAGATGCCCGGCCGCATGCCGCTGTGGGAGATGTTCGTCAACCGGGTCGCCGCGACCGAGGGCGCCGTCCACGTGCAGCAGGGCTCGACGTCCGCGGTGACGGTGCGCCAGGTCGCGCAGGCCGCGGTCGGCGCGATGGAGCAGGGCGAGCACGGCGGTCGCTACGCGATCAACGACTACGACCTCACCTACCGCGAGCTCAACGAGATCATCTGCGCCGAGCTCGGCCGCGACGTGTCCGACGTCGTCACCGTGCCGCTCGAGGCGGTCCTGCCGGCGATGGCTCAGTACGACGCGGCGACGGCTGCGGCGGGCAAGGAGCACGGCATCCACCTCGCCGACTCGGCGGTGTTCCAGGACCGCGCGGCAGTGACGGACCCCGCGGTGACGCAGGGCCCGCTCGGCATCGTCCACGAGGACGTCCGCGCCGAGATCGTCTCGACGATCCGCACGATCATCGCGCTCCAGACGGTCTGAGCAGGTACGACGACGGCGCCGTCCCCGGCCGGGGGCGGCGCCGTCGTCGTGCGTGGGAGCGGATCTACTCGAAGGGCGCCGGGTCGCCCGAGCCGACGCGGACGACGACCGCGCCGCCGTCGGAGAGGTCGACGACGGTCGTCGGGCGGGCGTCGGTCTCCTCGCCGTCGTCGATGACGGCGTCGAGCTCGTGCCCGAGCTCGTCGTTGATGACCCAGCCCTGCGTGAGCGGCTCGTCATGGTCCGGGAGCAGGAGCGTCGAGGAGAGCAGCGGCTCGCCGAGCTCGCGCAGGAGCGCGCGGACGACGGGGTGCTCGGGGATGCGCACGCCGACGGTCTTCTTGCGCGGGTGCGCGAGGCGCCGCGGGACCTCCTTCGTCGCGGGGAGGATGAACGTGTAGGGGCCGGGCGTCGCGTGCTTGACGGCGCGGAAGGCCGCGTTGTCGAGGTGGACGAGCTGGCCGAGCTGCGCGAAGTCGGAGCACACCAGCGTGAAGTGGTGCCCCTCGCCGAGGTGGCGGATGCGGCGGATGCGGTCGGCGCCGTCGTGGTTGCCGATCGCGGCGCCGAGCGCGTAGCCCGAGTCCGTGGGGTAGGCGACGACGCCGCCGTCGCGGAGCAGCGCGACGACCTGCGCGATCGCGCGCGGCTGGGGATCGTGCGGGTGGACCTCGACGTAGCGTGCCATGCGGCGAGCCTACGCCGCGGCGGCGTCAGCCGCCGAGGGGTCCGGCGGCCGTGTCCGTCACGGCGCGGGCGTGGCGCGCGTCTCGACGTGCAGCCAACCCTCGCGGTCGCCGAGCTGCGAGGGGCGGGGATCGAGGACCGAGGTGACGATCGCGTCGATCGCGCGGGCCGTGGACTCGGCGAGCTCGAGGCGCTCGGGGTCGAGGAGCCACTGGACCTGGAGGCCGTCCATGACCGCGAGGATCGAGGCTGCGGCAGCGTCGACGTCGTCGGGGACCGCGACGTCGTTCTCGGTGCACATGACGCGGAACGCCTGGGCGACCTCGGCACGCAGCGTGCGGTAGCGGCCGACGAAGTAGGTGCGGCCGGGGTTGTCGTCGGTGACGGACTCGGCGGAGAGCACGGCGTAGGCCTGGACGATGCCGGCGCGCCTGGCGTTGGCGAACGCGGTCCTCACGAGGTGGCGGAAGAGCTCGACGCCGTCAGGGATGTGCTTCTCCTCGAGCCCGGCGACGTCGCTCTCGTCACGGTGCCGGAGCACCTCGAGGAGGAGGGCGTCCTTGGTGCCGAAGTGGTGGAGGACGCCCGCGTGGGTCATGTCGACCTGCTCGGCGATCTCGGCGAGGGAGCCCTTGGTGTAGCCCTTGGAGCCGAAGGTGTTGAGGGCTGCGTCAAGGATGCGCTCGCGCTTCTCGAGCGTCTCGGCGCGCATCCCCGTCCGCCGCTGCACGACTGCCATGTCCTGTCACCTTCCACGCCCCCTGCGGGAGCGCCTGCTCCCGTGCCCCTTCCGATGCTACGCGCGCGCACCGCGCGACGCGCGGCGCACGTTCACGATGCAAGCCCACGACGTGTCAGTGCCCCGTGAGGGCCGCCTCGACGGCCGAGCGGACGTCACGGTGCGCATGGACGAAGCCGTCGGCGAGCAGCCGCTCGGGGACGACGGCCTGGTCGGCGAGCAGGAGGTCGTCGGCTGCGTCCTGCAGCGCGAGCCGCAGCACGGGCCGCGGCAGGACGAGCAGGTGAGGACGGTGCAGGGCGCGGGCGAGCGAGCGCGTGACGTCCTCGCTCGTCGCGGTCGCGAGACCGACGAGGTTGACTGGCCCGGCGAGCTGCGAGGACGTGAGGAGGTGGACCATCGCTCCGATCTCGTCGGCGAGCGAGATCCACGGCCAGCCCTGCCGCCCGGGGCCGACGCGCGCACCCACGCCGAGACGCGTCGCGAGACGGAGCGGTGCGAGCGCGCCGCCCGGCCCGAGGACGAGGCCCGTGCGAGCGAGGACGACGCGCGTCGCCTCGGTGGCCCCCGCGGTCGCACCCTCCCACGCGTCGACGACGTCGGCGAGGAAGCCCGTCCCGCGCGCGGACGCCTCCGTGAGCCGCTCCCCCGGGCGGTCGCCGTAGATGCCGACCGCGGACGCGTTGAGCCACACTGACGGCGGGCTCGGGCTCTCGGCGACCGCGTCGGCGAGGAGCGTCGTCGTGAGGACGCGCGACTCGAGGATCCCGGCGCGCCGGGCGTTCGTCCACGGCAGTCGCGCGAGGGGCGCTCCTGCGAGGTTGACGAGCGCGTCGCACGTCGCGACCTCGTCGTCGGGCACCTTGCCCGCCTCAGGGTCCCAGCGGCGCTCGTCCGCGGTGCGCGGCTCGCGCCGCACGAGGGCGCGGACGTCGTGGCCGTCCGCGCGCAGCCGCGCGACGAGGCGCGTGCCGATCATGCCGGACGCACCGGCGACAAGGACCCGCATGACGCCTCCTCCGGCCGCGGCGCGACCCTCACCACCACACTGCCGTACGCACGACGCCCCGCGCCACAGGTGTGGCGCGGGGCGTCGTGCTGGCCGGGTCAGGCGGAGACGTGCTCCTTCGCGGGGGCCTCGGGCGCGTGCACGGGGCGCGACGGCGGTCGCTCGTCCGATCGCAGTGCCCGCAGCGCCGCGTACCACGCGGGAACGAGCAGCAGGACGGAGCCGAACCAGGCGAGCGGGTTGCCCCACGCGACGCCGGCGAAGCCGATCATGCCGCCGAGGATGATCGCGGCGACGACGCGCATGACGAGCTCGATGACGCCCGTCGCGGTCGGCACGAGCGTGCGCCCCATGCCCTGCAGCGCGCCGCGGAGCGTGAAGAGCACGCCGAGCGCCCAGTAGAACGCTCCGTTGATGACGAGGAACTGGTGCGCGAGCGCGACGACCTCCTCCTCGCCCTGCCCGACGAACGAGCGGATGATCGGGGCGCCGGCGGTGATGAGGATGAGGGCGAGCACGATCGAGACGCCGATCGACATGAGCGTGCCCTCGCGGACGCCGCGACGGATGCGGTCGGTGAGGCCGGCGCCGTAGTTCTGCGCGGCGAACGTCGAGACGGCGAGGCCGATCGACGCGAGGAACGCGACGGCGAGGCCGTCGACGCGGCCCGCGGTCGTCCAGGCTGCGACGGCGTCGGCGCCCATCGTGTTGAGCCGCACCTGCACGGCGAGCGCGCCGATCGCGATGATCGATGCGTTGAAGCCCATGGGCAGGCCGATACGCAGGTGCTCGACGAGCTCGGCCCGGCTCGCACGCAGGTCGGCGCGCGAGATGTGGAGCGCCGGGATGCGGCGGCGCACGTGGTTGAGGCACAGCGCGACGGAGAACGTCTGCGCGGTGATGGTCGCGAACGCCGCGCCCGCGACGCCACCGTTGAGGAGCGCGACGAAGACGTAGACGAGCCCGATGTTGAGCACGCACGAGATCGAGAGGAAGACGAGCGGCGTGCGGGAGTCACCGAGCGCGCGGATGATCGCGGCGAGGTAGTTGAAGTACATCGTCGCGAAGCCGCCGAGGAAGCTGATGACGGCGAACGTCGTCGCGTCGTCGAGGATCTCGGCCGGGGTCTGCATGAGCGTGAGCAGGGGGCGCGCGAAGACCGCTCCGGCGACCATGACGACGACGGTCGCGGCGCCCGTGAGGACGACGCCCGCGCCGACCGAGCGGCGCACGCCGGCGGCGTCGCCGGCACCGAAGGCCTGCGCTGTGGGGATCGCGAATCCCGAGGTCATGCCCCAGGCGAAGCCGAGGAGCAGGAACATCATGGCGCCGGTCGAGCCGACGGCGGCGAGCGCGTCGACGCCGAGCTCGCGGCCGACGACCCAGGCGTCGGCGACCTGGTAGAGCTGCTGGACGACGTTGCCGACGAGCAGCGGGAGGGCGAAGAGCAGGATGACGCGCCAGGGGGTTCCTGCGGTGAGCGCCTTGGACATGGCAGAGCTCCGGTGGCAAAGGTTCGTGCGGGGGGCGAGGTGCGGCCCGCGTCCGCCGGTCGGCCGGTGGCCTCGTCGACGTGGCGCCGGGCTGGTCGAGAGCTGTCGGCACTGCGGGTCGTAACGTTTCGATCCTAAGCCCGACCCACCCCCGTGCGTCTAGCCCTTTACCCCTCCGACCTGTGGAGAGGTCGTGTGACGTCCGTCGCGCCGGGCACCGGAGAGCACCTCCCCAGGGGCGGGGCCGCCACCTGAGGGCAAAGGGAAAGGCCCCCGGCTGCGTTTCCGCAGGCCGAGGGCCTTTCTTTCGTAGCGGGGACAGGATTTGAACCTGCGACCTCTGGGTTATGAGCCCAGCGAGCTACCGAGCTGCTCCACCCCGCGTCGATGCCTTAACTCTACGTCACGGTGTCCGCAGGGCCAAATCGAGCGGCTGTGACGCCGCGCACCTACGCCCCCGCACCCACGCCGTGCACCTCGACCTGCCGCCCGGCGACCGGGCCGCATGGAGCCGGGGTCCCGTGTCGCAGGGGCGGCCGGAGCACCGTCCCGCAGACGGCAGGAGCCGGCCGCCCTTCGCGGGACGACCGGCTCCGACCGTCGTGACGGGTGCCCTCGTCAGGCGCCCTTGCCCTGCGCCGCGATCGCACGGGAGATCGCGTCCTCGAGGCGCTTCTGCGCCTCGCCGTAGGCCGCGAAGTCGCCTGCCTTGAGCGCGGTGTCGGCGTCGTTGATCGCCTTCTCCGCGTCCGAGAGCGCCGTCGCGAGCTGCTCGGCGGGCGTGCCCGACGCGGGCGGGGTCGTCGGCTCGTCCGTCGGCGTGTCGGTGGGCGTGTCCGTCGGCTCGTCCGTCGGGGTGTCGGTGGGCTCGTCCGTCGGCGGAGCCGTCGGACCGGGGCTGTCCTCCTCCGTGACGGCACCGGAGTTGCCGCCGAACACGTCGTCGAGCGCCTCGCCGAGCGAGTCGCCCAGACCGACCTGGTCACCGAACGACACGAGGACCTTGCGCATGAGCGGGATCTTCGTGCCCGACGAGGACTGCACGTACACGGGCTGCACGTAGAGCAGGCCCCCGCCGACGGGCAGTGTGAGCAGGTTGCCCGAGACGACAGTCGCGTTGCCGACCCGCAGACCCGTGATGGCGTCGGCGATCCGCGCGTTCGTGTCGAAGTTGTTCTGCACGTTGCCCGGCGCGGGCACGGCGTTGTCCTTCGGCAGGTTGAGGAGCCTCAGCGTGCCGTAGCCCTCGCCGATGACGCCGGCCTGGTCACCGGCCTCCGCGTCCGCCGACAGGTAGCCCGTGAGCACCTGCCGCTGGCCGGTCGTCGTCCCGCCCGGGATGAACGTCGACATGAGCGAGAACCCGGGAGCGTCCTGACCCGGCATCTGCATCGTCAGGTAGTACGGCGGCTGCAGGGGCGCGTTGGTCTCGGACTTCGACGTCGGCTCGTTGGGCGTCTGCCAGAAGTCGGCGCTCGAGAAGAACGCCGACGCGTCCGTCACGTGGTACTTCGCGAGAAGCGCACGCTGGACCTTGAAGAGGTCCTCCGGGTATCGGATGTGGCTCATGAGGTCGCCCGAGATCTCGCTCACCGGCGTGTACGACGCGGGGAAGATCTTCTGCCACGTCTTGAGGACCGGGTCCGTGGTGTCCCACGCGTACAGCGTCACGGAACCGTCGTACGCGTCGACCGTCGCCTTGACGGAGTTGCGGATGTAGTTGACCGTCTGGGGGACGATCTCGGCGACAAGGTTGTTGCGCGCAGCCGTGTCATCGGTCGCGTCCTCGAGCGACTGCTGGGTCGCGTACGGGTACTGCGAGCTCGTCGTGTACCCGTCGACGATCCACTTGACGCGGCCGTCGACGACCGCCGGGTACACGCGCGAGTCGAGCGTGAGGTACGGCGCGACCTTCTGGACACGCTCGCGCGGGTCGCGGTCGTAGAGGATCTGCGAGTCGGACGTCACGCGGTCGGAGAAGAGCAGCTGCTCGTCGCCGAAGCGGACGGCGTAGAGGAGCTTGTTGATCGGGTTGCCGATCGACGGGCCGGCGGCGACGGTCCCGGTCGGGAAGGTCGTCATCACCTGACCCTCCTTGTTGTCCGGGTAGTCGAGCTCCCAGTTCCCGGAGCCCGACGGCGCGCCGACGATCGAGTACTCGGGCGAGTTCTGGCCGAAGTAGATGCGCGGCTCGTACTCGCCGAGCTCGCCGACCGACGGGATGCCGCCCTCGAAGAACGAGGGCTGGCCGTCCTTGTTGACGGCGTTGCCGTACGCGGCGACGACGCCGAAGCCGTGTGTGTACACGGTGTGGTCGTTGACCCAGTTGCGCTGGGCCTCGCCGAGGCCGGCCTGGTTGAGCTCGCGCACCGCGATGACGGTGTCGCGCTTCTCGCCGTCGATCTCGTAGCGGTCGACCTGGAGGGACCTGGAGAAGGAGTAGTACTGACGGTTCTGCTGGAGCTGGGTGAACGTCGGCGAGACGATCGCGGGGTCGAGGAGCCGGATCGACGCCGCGGTCTCGGAGTCCTCGCGCAGCGCGCCGGCGGTCGCCGTCGTCTTCGCGTCGTAGTCCGTCTCCTTGACGGCGTCGATGCCGAACGACGTGCGGGTCGCGTCGATGTTGCGTTGGATGTACTCGGACTCGAGCTCCTGCGCGTTGGGCCGCACCTGGAACCGCTCGACGATCGCGGGGTAGATCCCGCCGATCGCGACGGCGGAGACGATCATGAGGCCCACGCCGATCGCGGGGATCCGCCAGTTGCCGCGCACCGCGGTGACGACGAAGAGGATCGCGACGAGGATGGCGACGCCCGCGAGGATCGCGCGCGCCGGGATGACCGCGTTGACGTCCGCGTACGTCGCGCCCGTGATGTTCTTGCTCGAGCTGAGGAGGATCGTGTAGCGGTCGAGCCAGTAGTTCGCCGCGAGCAGGAGCATGCCGACCGCCGCGAGGACGGAGAGGTGCACGCGCGCCGCACGGGTAGTGCGCGACTCCCCCGCGGCGACCGTGCCCAGGCGGATGCCGCCGTAGAGGTAGTGCAACGCGGCTGCGCCGATGAGGCTCACGACGACGATCGCGAGGAGCGTCGAGACGACCATGCGCAGGCCCGGCAGGGTGAACGTGTAGAACGAGACGTCAAGCCCGAACTCGGGGTCCTTGACGCCGAAGCTCTGGCCGTTGATCCACAGCAGGACAGTCTCCCAGCGCGATGACAGCGCGCCGCCCGCGAAGAGACCGAGGAGCGCGGGACCGCCGAACGTCACGAGGCGCCGCAGCGGCTCGACGGCCTCGCGGTACTGGTCGAGGGTCGCCTGCTCGGGCGTCGAGGGTGCGTACACGGGGCGGTTGCGCCATGCGACGTGCAGGTTGACGCCGACAGTCACGGACATGACGAGGAATCCGACGACGAAGAGCCCGATGCGCACGCCCCACTCGGTGAGCAGGACGCGTTCGAAGCCGAGCTGGTCGAACCAGAGGACCTCGGTCCAGAAGCGGGCCGCAAGGACGACGACCGCGACGATCGCGGCGACGACGCCGACAGTGACTCCGAGCGGGCTGACCTTGCGACGCTCGCCCGACGGCGCGCGCCGAGGGTCAGGACGATCAGCAGGTGGACGTGTGAATGCCACGGTTTCTACCTTCTTGACGAGAGACGTTCTCGCTGGCCCAACGCCCCGGGACGCGCAGAGGTTCCCGCGCCGGTTCGGCGGCCCGCGCGCGCGTCCGGCAGACTGGTGCGATGACCACCGAGGGAGCACGCGAGCACACGCTCGAGGAGCTGACGCTGTCCGAGACCATCCGCGAGATCGAGCAGCACGTCGCACGTGGCGGCTGGGACGGCCCGCCGCGCGTCTTCGCGATCATCCGGACCAAGGAGGCCCTCGCCTCCTCCCCCGAGCTCGCGGAGCAGATGCCCGAGCTCCCCGGCCAGGTCGAGGCGAACGAGTTCGCGATGCTGTCGATCGAGCAGGAGGATCTGCCGCCCGCGGACACGCTCGAGGAGCTGCTGGGGTCGCTCGCGTGGCCGCCGACGGTCCACGGCGCGGCGCTCGTCGTCGAGCGCGTCATCGTCCCGCCCGAGGCCGAGGTCGCGATGCCGTCCGACCCCGACGAGGCCCTCGACTACCTCGCGGGGCACCCCGACCGCGAGGACGTGCGGCTCGCGGTCGCCGTCCTGCGCGACGGCCCGTCGTGGTGCGCGATCCGCACGCGCCGCAACGACGACCCGACGCAGGTCGCGCTCGGCCCCGACCTCGTTCCGGGGCTCGTCGCGGCGCTCACGGCGACGTTCGAGGACTGAGCCGGTCGCGGGCGGGCTCCGTGAGGACCGCCCTCGCCCGTGCCCGCGAGAACCGTCAGGAGCAGGTCGGCAGCGTGTCGCCCCGCCCCGCACCGATCGCGACGACGGCGTCGTAGGCCTCGTCGAGCGTCGCGACCTTGACTGCACGCATGCCGTCCGGCACGTGCCCCACGGCCTCGGCGCAGTTCTCGGCGGGCGCGAGGAACCAGCGCGCACCGTCGTCCCGCGCGCCACGCATCTTGTACGTGATGCCACCGATCGGGCCGACGGTGCCGTCGATGGCCATCGTGCCCGTGCCGGCGATGATCTGGCCGCCCGTCTCGTCCTCGGGCGTGAGCAGGTCCATGATCCCGAGCGCGAACATCGTGCCCGCGCTCGGCCCGCCGACGTCGTCGATGTGCATCGTCACGACCGGGTCGGTCTCGAAGGACCGGTCGACGGAAACGCCGAGGAAGGACCTGTCGACGCCGCCCGCCTGGGCCGGGGGCCCGGCGGACGTGACGACCTCGAGGTCCTGGGGCGTGCCTGCACGCTCGACTCGCAGCGTCACCGTCGTCCCTGGCTCGATCTTGTCGAGCATCGTGCCGAGGTGCTCGAACGAGACGATCGGGGTGCCGTCGAGCGCGAGCAGCACGTCACCGGGCAGGACGACGCCGTACGCCTTCATCTCAGGGTCCGTCGAGACCGCCGTGAGGGTCTCGACGACGGTCCGCCCGAGCGCCCGCAACGCCGCGACCGTCGCAGACTCCTGGCTCGTCACCATCTCGGCCTGCCCCTGCTGCGCGGTCTGCTCCGACGTCGTGCCCTCGGGGAAGATCGCCTCGACCGGGTAGACACCCTCGTCCGGGTCGAGCCAGGCGCGCACGAGCCGCGCCACGGGAACCGTCCGGTCGCGGTTGCCGAGCGCGGACACCGTCGTGAAGCGCAGCTGTCCCGTCGACGGGAACGTCTCGGCACCCGTGACCTCGATGACGGGGGTCCCCCCGGTGCCGAGCGTGTCGAACGTCGGGCCGGGCATCCGCACGACGTACCCGGTCGGCAGCGCGATCGCCGCCGCGACCGCGAGCGCGGTCGTGACGAGCGCGATCGACTGCGTGAGGACACGGCGCGTGAGGAGCGGCAGCTGGGGCCGCTCGTCGACGGGCGCGAGGTCACCGGGGAGCGTGGGCTGCTGCGGGGCGTCGGACACGTCGTCCATCATCCACGAGGTCGCTGAGAGCCGCGTACAGGTTTCGTCCCGGGCAGGTCAGCGGCGTCGGACCTGCCGCATGACGGCAGCGGTCCCGAGGAACGCGACGGCCGCCCCGACGGCGCCGAACGCGGCCGCGTCACGGCCCTGGACCCGCCGCCCCACGAGCGCCGTGCGCCCCTCGACGCCGGCGAGCAGCTCGCGCAGGCACTCGGAGTTCGACCGGCGCGGCTCCCAGCCGAGCGCGAGCAGCCGTTCGGGCACGACGGTCCACGGGTGCACGACGAGCGCAAGGTCGGCGGCCGACGCGGGCAGCAGCCCCGCCCGGTGGAGGCGCTCCGCGATGCCGAACGCCGTCTGCGCGGGCAGGTCGACGCGACGCATGCCCGATGCCGCGACGACCTCACGGGTCGACAGAGGTTCCGGGGTGCCGACGACGATCGTCCCGTCGACGTCGTGGTCGAGGACGGCGCGCACCGCCGTCGCGAGGTCCTCGACGTGGAGGAGCTGCCACTCCCGCTCGACGCCACGCAGCGTGAGCAGCCACGGCATCTCGAAGTGCCGCGTGATCATCGTGTCGACGCCCGGACCCACGACGGGCGCCGCGCGCACGACCGTCACGGGGATACCGAGCTCGGTCGCGGCCGCGACGACGTGCTGCTCGAGCGCAGCCGTCATCGCAGAGGTTCCCTCGAGCTCGTCGGGCGGCACCGAGGTGTCGTCATGGACACCGCCCTGCGGGAGCGCGCCGAGGACCGCGGCCGACGAGACGACGACGAGCCGGTGCACCGACCCGGGCTGGAACTCGGCGACCTCGCGCGCGATCTGCGCATCGTGCTCCGCGAGCCACGCCGCGACGCGCGACGGCGGCATGGGGTCGAACGAGCCGCCGTCGACGACGACCACGACATCGACCGCACCCTCGACGGGCGCGTCTGGCTCCGCGTCGAGGATCCTCGACAACGTGTCCACGACGGGCCCCCGCCCGCGCAGCACGGTGCGCCGTGAGCGAACCTGCCCCTCCGACATGGCTGCAGCCCCTTCCCCCGGACGTCGTGACGGCTACCGTGGATGTTCCCACGTCCGGCCGTCCGGTCGCACGCCGTTCGGCACCAGGAGACACACATGACGGACCACTTCGAGGGTGGCACCCCCCAGGAGGAGCCCTGGGAGCGGCTGCTGCGCTCGGTCTTCGGTGCGGACGCGGACGAGGCGATCGCCCAGCTCAAGGCGCGAGGCATGGACGTCGACGCCCTCAACGCGGCGGCCGGGATCTCGGACGACCCGCGCCTCATGGACCAGGTGCTCGCCCAGGTGAGGTCGCTGCTGTCGACCGGCTCTGGTCCCGTCAACCGCGACGTCGCGCACGACGTCGCACGTCAGGTCGCCGTCACGGGCGGAGACCCGAGCGTCGGCGACGCACAGCGTCGCGCGGCCCTCGACGCGTTCGGCGTCGCGGACCTCTGGCTCGACATCGCGACCGAGCTCGCGCCGACGGGCGGGACGCGTGTCGTGTGGAGCCGCTCGGAGTGGGTCGAGCGCACGCTGCCCGCGTGGTCCCAGCTCGCCGCGCCCGTCGCGACCAACCTCGTCGCCGCGCTCACCCGCATCCTCGGCGAGCGCCTCCCCGAGGACATGGAGGGCATGCTCCCGGCCGGCATGGCCGCCGTCCTTCCCCCCGGCGCGCTCGCGGACCCGACGTCGCTGCTCGAGCGGCTCGGCTCGGCGATGTTCGGCATGCAGATCGGCCAGGCCGCCGGCACCCTCTCGCGCGAGGTCTTCGGCCTCACCGACATCGGCGTACCGCTCGTCAGCGAGCCCATGAGCGCGATGCTGCCCGCGAACGTCGAGGCGTTCGCCGAGGGCCTCGACGCCCCGCTCGACGAGGTCCGGCTCTACCTCGCGCTGCGCGAGACCGCGCACGCGCGCCTCTTCACGCACGTCCCGTGGCTGCGCGGGCACCTCCTCGGGCTGCTCGACGCGTACGCGCGCGGCATCACGATCGACGTCGACGCGCTCGACGAGGCCGTCCGCGACGTCGACCCCTCCGACCCCGGTCAGCTGCAGGCCGCGCTCTCGGGCGGCGGGTTCTTCGGCATCGGGCAGACCGCCGAGCAGCGGACGACGCTCGAGCGTCTCGAGACGACGCTCGCGCTCGTCGAGGGCTGGGTCGACGAGGTCGCGACGAACGCCGCGCTCCCCCACCTGCCGCACGCGATGCCGCTGCGCGAGATGATGCGCCGGCGCCGCGCCGCGGGCGGCCCTGCGGAACAGACGTTCGCGACGCTCGTCGGGCTCGAGCTGCGTCCGCGCCGCTCGCGGGAGGCCGCGGCGCTGTGGCGGCTCATCGCGGAGCAGTCGGGGCTCGAGGGCCGTGACGCGGTGTGGGACCACCCGGACCTCCTGCCCACGGCCGAGGACCTCGACGACCCCGCGGGTTTCGCAGGTCGGCGGGCGAGCACGGACGCGGAGCTTGCGGACGTCGACCGCGCGATCGAGGCCTTCCTCGCGGAGGCCGAGGGGGACGACGGGGCCACGCCGCAGGGATGAGTCCCGAGGTGTGAACGGCACGGCGTGAACGACGTGGTGCGAACGACGTGGCGTGGGCCCGATGTGCGGGCCTGCGCCACGGTCGTGTCGTGGGATCGCGTCAGTCGACGTGGTCGCCCGTGTCACCGTGGTCGCCCGTGTCACCGTGGTCGTGCGTGTCACCGTGGTCGTGCGTGAACGCGACGCCCTCGAGGAACCCGCGGGCACGCTCGGTGCGCGGGTAGCGTTCGACGAGCTCCCAGAAGCCCGGGCCGTGGCCCGCCTGCAGCAGGTGCGCGAGCTCGTGGACGAGCACGTAGTCGAGCACCCACGACGGCAGGCCGCGCACGCGCGTCGAGATGCGGATGGTGCGGTCGTCGACGGAGCACGAGCCCCAGCGTCGCTCCTGGTGCGCGGACCACGTGACGCTCGCCGGGACTGCGCGGCCGTCGAGGTAGCGCGCCGAGAGGTCCGTCGCCCGCGCGAGGAGCTGCTCGTCCGACGGGCGACGACGGGCCTCCTTGGCGGCGAGGCGCTCGAGCATGCGCTCGACCCACTCGCGTTCCTGGGCCTTCGTGAAGCGCGCGGGGATCGCGACGATGGTCCGGCCGCCCTCGCGGTAGGCGCTCACCGTGCGGGTGCGGCGACGGCTTCGGCGTACCTCGACGGCACCTCCGGTCACGCCAGCCCCCTCGCTCATGGCTTGACCGTACCGTGACCCGCTGCAGGACGTGACCGTACGCGCCGTGGCTGTGGACAACTCCCACGGGAGGTCCCCCGCTGCGATCCTCGGGGCGTGACCCTCCAGAGCCCTCCCCGCCGCCACCACCCCGGGCCCGCCGCGTCCGGCCCCGTCCTGCCGGGCGCTGTCCTGCCGGGCCCCGTCGCGCCCGACCTCGTCGAACGCCTCCCGCACGAGGCCGTCGCCGTGCTCCATGGCGCGAACGTCGGCGTCCTCGGGCTCGGACGACTCGGGCTGCAGATCGCGCGGACGCTCGCGTCGCTCGGTGCACGCAGGCTCGTCCTCGACGACGCGGGCACGGTCCGGCACGACGACCTCGGCGCGGGCGGCTACCGTCTCGCGGACCTCGGGCGGTCACGTCCGGCCGCGGCTGCGGGCGTGCTCGCCGACTCCGCCACGACGACGGCCGTCTCCCCCGGGGTCCTCGACGGCCACGACCCTGGCACGCTCACGGCCGCCGTCGTCGTCACGCACGAGCAGATCGACCCTGCCTGCACGTGGCGCCTCGTCGCGCAGGGCGTGCCGCACCTGCTCGTCACGTGGTCGCGCGGAAGGCTCGAGGTCGGCCCGGGCGTCATCCCCGGGCTGACAGCCTGCCTGCGCTGCGTCGACCTGCACCGCGCCGACGAGGGCGTCCCGCCCGCACGCGGACGTCACGCCGGCAGCGGTGTCGAGGACCCCGTGCTCGCCCTCGCGGGCGCTGGGCTCGCCGTCGCGCGGACGTTCGGGCTCCTGGCGCACGGCTCGGCTCCGCGCGGACTCACCCGCACGACGACGCTCTCCCTGCCCGACCTCGCGCAGAGGACCGAGCACTGGCCCGTGCACCCGGTGTGCGGCTGCGCGTGACCGCACGTCGTCCCGCCCCTGCCACTGGCACCTGCCCCCGGGCGACGCGAACCCCGTGCGGTCCGCGTCCTCGCCCTCGGCCGTGCCCCGGCCTGCGTCGTGCCCCGGCGCGCGACGTCCCCCGAGAACGCCGAAGGCCGGCGCACCCGCGCGGCGGGTGCACCGGCCTGCGGTGCTGCGGCCCGGGCTGATGCCGGGCGGACGGCGGTCACGGCGTGACCTGCGCGTCCCGGGGACGGTCGCTGCGCATCATGCGACCTGCGCGTCCTCGGGACGCACCTTGCGCGGCCGGCCTCGGCCGCGCTTCATGGCGACGACCTGGCCGTCGACGAAGACCTCGCCGCCCCAGACGCCCCACGGCTCGTTGCGCTCGACGGCGCCCGCGAGGCATCCGACGGCGAGCGGGCAGTCCCGGCACAGGGCCTTGGCGCGCTCGACGTCCGCGGTGCGCTCGGCGAACCAGAGCTCGGGGTCCTCGGTACGGCACGGGACGACCGCGGCGAGGAGGGCGTCGAACTCGGCGCGCTCCTCGCGCGTCGAGATCGTCGTGGTCATGGTCGACGGCGTCGGGGTGACTGTCGTCGGTCGGGAGATCGGGGCGACGACGAGGTCGTCACGCTGGATGGACGGGGCGAGAAGCATGCTGGGCCGCACGGTGGCCTCCGGGTGTTCCGAGTGCTGCGAAAAGAGAGAAGGTGCGCCACGCCGGGAAACGCCTCACGTCACGGCAGCGATGCCGGGTGCGCCTCAGGGACGCGTTCTGCGAGGGGTTCCGCCGGGCGGGCGGGTGTGACGTTCGTCGGTGGACGCGCGAGGCGTCAGATGCCGTACGGGAACGTCAGGGGCGCTGCATGTGCGGCGCTCGGGAGCAGACGGTGTGCTCCGGCGAGGAGGGCACGCGCACGACGACCACCGGACATCCCGGTATCGACGATCTGGATCGTCGTGGTCTCGAAGTTCTTCATGCGTGCTCACCCCTCTCTCTTCTAGGCCTGCGACGCTCGGCGTCGTGGGCTCTCCGTCAGGAACTTGACTACCGTAGACCGGCCCAGCACGGCAGGGCCAACTCTTTATCGGGGACCTTCTGCGATCGTGACCTGTTCGTGATCTTTGGCGTCAGGACCGGTGCTGCTCGAGGATGCGCAGGAGGTCGTCCGCGTACCGGTCGAGACGGTCCGCGCCGAGCCCTCGCACGTCGGCGAGCTCGGCGAGCGTCGTCGGCCGCAGGGTCGCGACCTCCTCGAGCGTGACGTCCGTGACGACGACGTGCACGGGCCGCCCGATGTCCTCCGCGCGCAGGTCGCGCCAGCGGCGCAGCGCGTCGAGCAGCACCGGGTCAGGACCCTCGCTGCGGTCGTGGACGACGGTGCCCCGCCGCGCCCCGGTGGCGTCGGCGCCGAGGTGCTCGAGGAAGCGCGAACGCTTCCGTGAGGCGCGTCCCGAGCCGCCGCGCGAACGTGCCCACGAGAGGTGCAGGTGCTCGCGGGCACGCGTGATACCGACGTAGAGCAGGCGCTTCTCCTCAGCGACCGACGCCGGGTCCGTCGCGAGCGAGATCGGCATGAGGCCCTCGCTCAGCCCCACGAGGAACACGGCGTCCCACTCGAGGCCCTTCGCGGCGTGGAGCGACGCGAGCGTCACACCCTCGACCGTCGGCGCATGCTGCGCCGCGGCACGCTCGTCCAGCTCTGCGACGAGCATCCGGACGTCCGCGCCCTCACGCTGGGCGAGATCGTCCGCGAGCGCGACGAGCGCCTGCATGGCCTCCCAGCGCTCCCGCACGGCGCCACGCGTCGCGGGCGGCTCGGGCGACCAGCCGGCGTTGAGCAGGACGTCGCGCACGGCCTCGCCGAGCGGCACGTCGGGATCGACCGCACGGGCCGCTCCGCGCAGCAGGACGAGCGCGTCGCGCACCTCCTTGCGCTGGAAGAACCGCTCGCCGCCGCGCACGAGGTAGGGCACGCCCGCGTCGACGAACGCGTTCTCGAGAACCGCCGACTGGGCGTTCGTCCGGAAGAGCACCGCGATCTCGCTCGCGCGCACGCCCGAGGCGACGAGCCGCGCGGCACGCGAGGCGACGAACGCTGCCTCCGCCTCGTCGTCGTCGTGCACGGACCGGCCCACGGGCGGACCCGCCGGCCGCTGCGCCCTGAGCTCGAGGCCCGCGTACGTCCGCGCGCGCGGGTCCGCGAGCAGCGCGTTCGCCGCGCCCACGACCTGCGGCGTCGAGCGGTAGTCCCGCACGAGGCGGACCTCGGTCGCATCCGGGAAGCGCTTGCGGAACTCGAGCAGGTGACGCGGGGTCGCACCCGTGAACGAGTAGATGGTCTGCGACGGGTCGCCGACGACGCACAGGTCGCGGCGCGGCCCCATCCACTGGTCGAGGACGAGCTGCTGCAGGGGCGAGACGTCCTGGTACTCGTCGACGACGAAGCGCCGGTACTGCTGCCGGATCTCGTTCGCGACCGACGTGTGCGAGCCGATCATGTCCGCGAGGTAGAGCAGCACGTCCTCGAAGTCCATGAGCGCGCGGTTGTTCTTCGTGTCCTCGTACGCGCGCAGCAGGCGCGCGACCGTCTGCGCCTCGAGCCCCGCCGGGGGCTCGCGCCGCAGCGCCGCGACGGCCTCCGCGTAGCCGTCGGCCGGGACGAGCGAGACCTTCGCCCACTCGATCTCCGAGGAGATGTCGCGCACCGCGAGCCGGTCCACCGAGATGCCGAGCGCCGTCGCGGCGTGCGCGACGATCTGCGCCTTCTGCTCGACGATGCGCGGCGGTGCACCGCCGACGATCTTCGGCCAGAAGTACCCGACCTGCCGCAGCGCCGCCGCGTGGAACGTGCGCGCCTGCACGCCACCCACGCCGAGCGCCCGAAGCCGCGCACGCATCTCCCCCGCCGCACGCGCCGTGAACGTCACCGCGAGCACCGACGCCGCCGGGTAGTAGCCCGCGCGCACGCCGTACGCGATGCGGTGCGTGATCGCCCGCGTCTTGCCCGTGCCCGCGCCCGCGAGCACGACCACGGGCCCGTGCACCACCTCAGCGACAGCGCGCTGGTCGGGGTCGAGGGCGTCAAGGATCTCGTCGGGAGTCATCGTCGTCGATCATCCCAGGCGCCACCGACATCCACGGAACCGGCTCCCGTCCCTGGGGACGACAAAGGCCCGCAACGTCCCCGGGGACGCCCGCGGGCCCTCGTCGAGAGATCTCAGGCCAGGCGGGCCTTGACCTGCGCGAGCGACGGGTTCGTCGCCGCGGTGCCGTCGGGGAACACGACCGTCGGGACGACCCAGTCGCCGCCGTTGACCGACGCGACGTAGTCCGTCGTGCCGGGGACCTCCTCGATGTTCACCTCGGTGTACCCGATGCCCGCGGAGTCGAGCTGCGACTTCAGGCGCGTGCAGTAGCCGCACCACGTCGTCGAGTACATGACGACGGAACCGGCCTCGGGGACGTGCGGGGCGGCGATGGTCACGAGATACCTCCGGGGTGTCGGACGCACGGGCGTCCGGAACGGTCAGCGGGCCTGACGGCCCTCGGCAGCATAACGATCCCGCGCGGGCCGGCATTCCCGCCGGGCACCGGCGCGAGGCCGCGACGCAGTGTCAGGACGCGGCGCCCTCGAGCGCCCCGACGAGCAGCGCGACGAGCGCCTCGAGCTGCACGTCGGTCGACGAGGCGTCGTCGTCGATGTCGGCGCCGTCGAGAGCCCGCGCGGCGAGCCCCGACTTCGCGTCGATGAGCTCGGCGATCTTCGCGTCGATCGTCTGCGCAGCGACGATCCGCCACGCCGTGACAGGCTCGTCCTGACCGATGCGGTGGACGCGGTCGATCGCCTGGGTCTGCTCGGCGTCCGTCCACGGCAGCTCGGCAAGCACAAGGTTCGACGCCACCTGGAGATTGAGGCCGACGCCCGCCGCCATGAGCGAGCACACCACCACCTTCACGTCGTCGTCCTCCGTGAAGGCCTTGACGGCGTGCGCCCGGGCGCGGGCGCTCTGGTCGCCACGGATCGCGACGAACGAGATGCCCCGCTCCGTGAAGATCCGCTCCGCCTCGTCCATGACGTCGACGTGCTTGGCGAAGAACACGACCTTGCCGACGTTGCGTGCGAGCTGCGCCGTGTAGTCGGCCGCGAGACCCGCCTTGGCCTGTCCGAGGCGGCGCACCATCGTGAAGATGTTCTCGCCCTTCGCCTTCGACGTGGAGTCCTTGAGCTCGGACGCCGCAACACGACGCGCGAGCACGAGGTCCACCCCGTCGACGGCCTCCCCCGACCTGTGGGCGAGCGCCGTCGTGTAGTGCTCGACCATGCGCCGCGTGAGAGCCTCCTCCGACGCACGGATCGACCGACCCAGCGCACCGTCGATCTCGACCGGGAGGTCCGCGACCCGCCGCTCGGGGATGTCGGCGATGACGTCGACCTTGCGACGCCTCACGATGCCCATGTCGACGACTGCCCGTCGCGCCGCCGAGTAGAACCCGGGCTCGCCCGGGCTGAGCCCCGTGTCCTCGAGCGCGGTCATGAGGCCGCCGACGGGCAGCTTCTCGTCGATCCACCCGAGGAACTGCCAGATCGCCCGGAAGTCCTCGACCGAGTTGATGAGAGGCGTCCCGGTGAGCGCGACGAGCAGCGGCTTCGCCGTGCGCTCCCGGATGCGCTCGGAGAGCGTGAGGACGTTGCGCGAACGCTGCGACGACCGGTTCTTGATGAAGTGCGCCTCGTCGACGACCATGCCGCGGAAGCCGAGCTCGCCGAGCCAGCCGACGTGCCGGTCGAGGATCTCGTAGTTGATGATGATGACGTCCGCGAACGCGTCGACCTGAGCCCCGTCGCCGCTGCCGTCACCGTCACCGTGGATGACCGTCACGCGCCGCTGCGGGACCCACAGCCGCGCCTCGTGCGCCCAGTTCGTCTTGACGACGTTCGGCGCCACGACGAGCAGCGGGAAGGCCCCGGCCGCCTGCGCGGCGAGGAGCGCCTGCGCCGTCTTGCCGAGCCCCGGCTCGTCGGCGAGGAGGAACGTGCGGTGACCGCCGGCCGCGGCATGCACGACCTGCGCCTGGTGGTGCATGAGCTGGCGCCCGGGCGGAGCGGCCGCGAGCGTCCCGTCCGGGAGAGGCATGCACGCAGCCTCGCCCGTCCCGGCGACCTCGAACGACCGGAACAACGGCTCGAGCAGCTCCCAGCCGGCCAGCCGGCGCGGCCGGGCCGCCTGACGCTCGGCGACCGCCTCGAAGTTCGGTGCGAGGAACGGGTTGGCGAGGCGGCGGGACACGGCGGACCGAGGCTCGACGCGGCGCGAGGCGGTTCGCTCGACGACCGGCTCGGGCTCGGGCTCCTCGACGACCGGCTCGGGCATCTCGACGCCCGCGGCGCGCAGGATCGTCGTCCGGTAGGTGTGCGCAGCGGCCGAGACCTTCGCGTCCTCCGCGAGCAGCGAGAGGAGCGAGGTGTCGCGCACCGCGATCCTCGCGAGCGACGTCGCGACGCCGTCGAGGCGCTTGAGCTCGTGCGTGCGCTTCGCGGCCGAGAGCGTCCCGTCGCCCTGGACGCGCGCACGCTCCTCGCGCACGAGGAGCGCGACGACCTGGAACTTCGTCCGCACCGCAGGGCGCGTCGGAGGCTTGCGCACCGCAGCGTCGATCTCACGGGCGACGCCCGCGAGCACCCCGGCCAGACCGTCGTCGCCGTCCCGCCGACGCTGGCCGCCAGAACCGCCCGAGCCGCCACGGGCGTTCCCGGACCGGCTGCCGCCTGCTCGTGCCACAGCACTTCCTTCGTTCGTCACCAGAGATACGGGATCGACGTGCTCCTGCCCGACGCACGGCACCGAGGGGGCTCAGGGGCCGCCGCCGTGTCCGGCAGCACGCCGCAGATCGGCGAAGGGCGAGCACCCAGGCATGCGCAGGTGCTCGTCCGTCCGTACGCCGCGAGATGGCTCCTGCCAGGAGCTCCCGCGTACCCGGAGGTCACGCCCCGCTCCGTCCGCAGGCTGCGGCGTCGTCGTCCGCAGCGCCCGCGGACGAACAGATACTACGCCCGCAGGCCCTCTCCCGACACCTACGCCCGGCCGTGGCCGACGCCCGACGTCAGACCGGCTCGTCGAGCTCCCCGCCGAACCACTCCTCGATGAGCGCCCGCGCGATCGACGACCTCATGGGCAGCAGCACCCGCCCCGCCGCGACGTCCGCCGCGAGCCCGGCGCGTGTGAACCAGCGGGCATCCGTCACCTCGACGTCGTCCGTCGTCACCGTCGTCGTCTCCGCGCGCGCGACGAACCCGAGCATGAGCGAGGCCGGGAACGGCCACGGCTGCGACGCCCGGAACTCGACGCGGCCGACGACGACGGCCGTCTCCTCGAGCACCTCGCGGCGCACCGCAGCCTCCGCCGCCTCGCCCGCCTCGACGAAGCCCGCGAGCGTCGAGAAGCGCCGCTCCGGCCAGTGCGCGGCGTGCCCGAGCAGCAGGCGGTCGTCCGCGTCGACGACCGCCATGATGACCGCGGGATCCGTCCGCGGGTAGTGCTCGACGCCCTCGTCCTCGCAGCGACGTGCCCAGCCCGACGCCACCGGAACCGTCGGTTCGCCGCACGACGGGCAGCGAGGAGCCCGCGCGTGCCACGCCGCGAGCGCGACCGCGGCCGTCGCGAGGCCCGCGTCGTGCCCGTCGAGCAGGTGCCCCACGTCCCGCAGCGCACCCCAACGACGCCCCGCCGCGAGTCCCTCCGCGGGTGTCGGCGCCTCGACACCCTCGATGCCGACGCCCGGACGCGACGCGGGCACGACGAGCGCGAGCACGTCCGTGCCGCCGTCGCGCGGCGACCTGCCGAGGTCGCACACGAGCGCCTGCCCGGCCGCCGGCGCGGCCTCGGCCGCGGGCACGAGCGCGAGGCGGTGCCCCGCACCCGGCTCGAGCGCGAGCTCCCCGCCGCGGACGAGCAGCACGCGCGTCGACGGCGCGGCCAGGAGCCGCGCGAGGTTCCTGGGCTCGGTCCGCCGCGCCGCGGCGCGGTCGGTGCCCGTGCGGGACAGCGGCAGGGAGGACCAGTCGGTCGGCATCGTCACGACGTTCACGGTACGCGCGACGCAGGCCGCAGGGCGTGCCCTCACCGCACCACGGCCCCACGCGCCGTACCGTGGAGCGATGCACCGCTCCGACCTCGCCCTCGCCGCCCTCGCGACCGCCGCCGTCCCCGGCATGCGCGCCGTCGAGGTGAGCAAGGTCGCGTCCGACGGCGACGACGACATCGCGCTCGTCATCGACGACGAGCGCCGCCGCTGGATGGTCCGCTCGCCCCGCGACACCGTCGCCGGCGCGAGCCTCGAGGCCGAGATGGCGCTCCTGCGCTCCTTCGGCGCCTACGTCGACTCCGGCCGGCTGCCGTTCGCCGTCCCCGCGCCTGCCGGCTTCGCACAGCTCGACGAGGGCGGGCGCGCCGTCGTCTACCCCGAGATCCCCGGCACGGCGCTGCCCGTCGAGTCGCTGCGCCCCGGCCCCGGCCTCGCGCGCGCCGTCGGGCAGGCGATCGCCGCGCTCCACGAGCTGCCCGCCTCGCTCGTCGAGGACGCCGGGCTGCCCGCCTACTCCGCCGACGACTACCGGCGCCGACGCCTCGCCGAGCTCGACGAGGCCGCCGCGACCGGCCGCGTCCCCGTGCGGCTCCTGCGCCGCTGGGAGGCCTCGCTCGAGGACGTCGCCGTGTGGCGCTACCGGCCCGTCGTCACGCACGGCGACCTCGGCGCCGACCACGTGCTCGTCGCCCAGCAGACCGTCAACGGCATCCTCGACTGGTCGTCCTGCCAGGTCGCCGACCCCGCCGACGACCTCGCATGGCTCGTCGTCGTCGCCCCGGCCGACGCCGTCGAGTCCGTCCTCGAGGCCTATCGGCAGGCCCGCACCGAGCTCTCCGACACCCATCTCGTCGACCGCGCGCACCTCGTGAGCGAGCTGGCGCTCGTCCGCTGGCTCCTCCACGGCGTCCACCAGGGCGACGAGCAGATCCAGGCTGACGCCGTCGAGATGATGCTCGACCTCGACGACACGCTCCACCCCGCCGGAGAGTCGCCTGCGACCGGCAGCGTCCGCGTGAGCGCGGGCGTCGCCGCAGGCGTCACGCTCGCTGAGGCGGTGCCGGTCGAGGCGACCGAGGTCGCCGACGGCACGGCCATCGTCAGCAGCAGGAGCGCCGCCTCCGGCGTGAGCGCTGCGTCCGGGCTGAGCGCCGCTTCTGGAGTGAGCGCCGCGAGCGCCGCGACGGGAGCGTTCGAAGCCGTGGACGAGGCCCCCACCCCCGCCGCGCACGTCCCCACGGCCGCGACCGAGGCGATCGACGTCGCCGACGCCCGTGCGGCCTGGGCCGCGTACGACGACGCGCCGGCATCGTCTGCCGAGGGCTCGGACTGGGTCGTGTCGCCCGTGGAGACGTCCGCGCAGGACGACCAGGACGACGAGGCACCTGCCGAGGACACCTCAGGCACCCCGTCGTCGGACGACGACGCGCAGCGCGACTGACCCGCGCCCGGAGCTACGCCTCACCGCGGAGCAGCGCCTCGAGCTGCGACTCGTCGCGCAGCTTCTGCGGGCGGACCGTCGTGCCCGAGCCGACGTAGCAGAACGCCGCGTCGACCTTGTCGAGAGGCAGCCCTGTCCACCGCGCCCACGCGAGCCGGTAGACCGCGAGCTGGACCTCGCGCGCCGCCGCTGCGTCCGCGTCGCGGGGCTCACGTCCGGTCTTCCAGTCGACGACGACCACTCGGTCCGTGCCTGGATGCTCGGGATCGGGGAAGACCGCATCGATGCGCGAGCGCGTCATGACGCCGGCGAGCGGACTCTCGATGTCGACCTCGATCGCGACTGGCACGAGATCGGCCCACGGCGTCGCGAGGAACGTCTCCTTGAGCGCGTCGAGCTCCGCGTCGGGCGCCTCGTCGTCCGCGTCGTCGAGGTCGAGGACGTCGATGAGCGCGGGCGCCGCGAAATGCTGCTCGACCCACGCGTGGAACGTCGTGCCCCGTCGCGCGTGCACCGACGGCGCCGACGGCACCGGGCGGCGCAGCGCGAGCGCGTACTCGGCACGGTCCGTCGCCATGCGCACCATCGCGGACGCCGAGACGTGCGACGGCACGTCGACCTCGGTGACGGACCGGCTGCGGAGCTCGCGCTCCGCGAGGAGCATCGCAGCGGTCGCGGCGAGGTCGGTCACCGGGGTGGCATCGGTCGACGAGGTCGCCTCGGTCATCGGCCGGGCGGCCGCCTTCTTCCCGGTCCCGTCGTGCGGGACCGTCCAGTCGTCCGTGCTGGACCGCGCAGCCTCGCGCGCACGGCGCACGACGCGAGCCTCCTCCACGCGACGGGCCGCCCGTGCGAGCGCCTCGGGCACGGCGACACCACGGGGCCACACGGCGGTGTGCTCGGCGGCGAGCGTCGGGTTCTCGCCCTCGGGCGGCTCGGCCCATCCGGTCGCGGCGAGGAGCCCGGCGTCGACGAGCTCGACGAGAAACGTGCTCGGCGGGTTGGGCCGCGCGGCCTCGCCTCGGAACCACGAGCCCGTGAGCAGCAGGTGCTCGCGAGCCCGCGTGTACGCGACGTACGCGAGCCGGCGCTCCTCGGCGACCTGGTGCTCGCCCGCGTCCTCCGTGAAGAGCGTGAGGTTCGCAGCCATGTCCGCGTGGTCCTCGGCCGAGTCGTACGCGAGCCGCGGCAGGTCCGGGGCGTCGCCGCGCAGCGGGAAGGGCAGCGTGCCGAGGCCCGTGAGCCACGCGGTGTGGGTCGGGGCCTTGGCCTCGCCGTCCTTGTCGGTCGCCTGCGTGGCCGTCGAGGGGAACTTGCCGTCGGTGAGACCTGTGACGGCGACGACGTCCCACTCGAGGCCCTTGGCGGCGTGGACCGTGACGATCTGCACGGCGTCCGGGTCGGGCTCGGTGAGCGCTCCGTCGAGCCGCTCGTTCACGCTCGCCGTCGCGTCGAGCCAGGTGAGGAACGCGCCGAGCGTCGGCAGGTCGGAGCCGTCGACGAAGGTGAGCGCGAGATCCCGGAACGCGTCGAGGTTGGCGCGGGCGCGCCCCGCGTGACCCGGGCCGAGCAGCCCCGCCTCGATGTCGAGCCCCATGGTGCGCTCGCACTCGACGACGAGCTCGGGCACCGAGAGGTACGTCCGGGCGCGGAGCCGTTCGACGACGCCTGCGAGCCGGACGAGCCGCTCGTGGCCCTCGGGCGTGAGCGCCCGGCCGTCGTGGCTCGTCCACCCGGGAGGGGGCAGCTCGTCGAGGACGTCGACGATCGTCGTCTCGTCGCTTGCGTCGGACTCCGGCACGACCTCGCCGGGCGTGGTCCCGGCGTCCGTGCCCGCGCCCTCGCGGTCGTCGTCGCCCGCCACGGACGGTCTGCGCGCGAGCCGCTGCCGGTGCGCGAGGTCGCGCGCCCGGTCAGCGAGCGCGAGGAGGTCAGCGACGCCGAGGTCGACCCACGGGCCTGTGAGCAGGCGCATGAGCGAGTCACCGCGCGAGGGGTCGTGAACGACCTCGAGGAGCGCGCGAAGGTCGACGACCTCGGGCGCCTCGAGCAGCCCGCCGAGACCGACGACCTCGACGGGCAGGCCGAGCGCCCGCAGCGCGGCCTCGAGCGGACCGAACTGCATGCGCGCGCGGCACAGCACGGCCGCGCTCCGGGCGCCGTCGGGGTGCGAGCGGGGACGCCAGCGTGCGGCGATCTCCTCGGCGACAGCGGCAGCTTCCTCGTCCTCCGTCGTCGTGAAGATGCTCGCGACGGTCCCGGAGCCCGCGCCCGGACGTGTGCCGAGGGTGCGGACCTCGAGGCCCGCGCCCTCCTGCGCGCGACGCAGCGGCGCGGCGACGGCGTTCGCGGCGTCGAGCACGGTCCGGTCGTTGCGCCACGACGTCGACAGCGACAGGTGGTGGAGCCCCGCGCCGGCGCGGAAGATCTCGCCGAAGCGTGCGAGGCCGGACGCGCTCGCACCGCGCCAGCCGTAGATCGACTGGTGCGGGTCGCCGACCGCTGTGACGGCGTGCCCGTCGCCGAAGAGCGCGCCGAGCATGCGCGCCTGCGCGAACGACGTGTCCTGGTACTCGTCGAGCAGCACGACCCGGTAGCGGGCGCGCTCCCCCGCCCCCACCTCGCCGAAGTCCTCCGCGAGGCGCGCGCCGAGCGCGACCTGGTCGGAGAAGTCGAGCGAGTCCGTCGCGGCCTTGCGGCGGCGGTACTCGTCGACGAGGTCGAGCAGCTCGATGCGGTGCCCGAGCAGCGCCGCGAGATCCCGGACGGGTGCGCGGACGCCCTTGCGTCCCTTGGTGACCTCGGGTGTCGCGAGCATCGCGTCGATGATCGCCTGCATGCGGCGGCGGGCCTCGTCGGTCGGCAGGAGGTGCTCGCCGAGGGACTGCGACATGCTGCGGACCGCGTCGACCACGGTGCTCGTCGCCGACGTGATCGTCAGCTCGCCCGTCCACCTCTCGACGATGTCGTGGGCGAGCTGCCACTGGCTTGCCTCCCCCAGCAGCCGGGCGCCCGGCTCGATGCCGAGGCGCAGGCCGTGCTCACGCACGAGCCCCGACGCGTAGGAGTTGTACGTCGCGACGACGGGCCGGGCGAGCGCCCCGAGCAGCGCGGCACCCGCATCGTCGTCGGCCGCAGCGGCCCAGGGCACGGCCTCGCCGTCGGCGCGCGAGGCCGCCGCGAGCGTGCGCAGGCGGCGCCGGATGCGCTCGGCGAGCTCACCGGCAGCCTTGCGTGTGAAGGTCAGGCCGAGGACCTCGTCGGGCGCGACGAGCCCGTTGGCGACGAGGTAGACGACGCGTGCGGACATCGTCTCGGTCTTGCCCGAGCCGGCGCCCGCGACGACGAGCACGGGCTCGAGCGGCGCCTCGATGACGGCCGTCTGCTCGTCCGTCGGGCGGAACTGGCCGAGGCGGTCGGCGATGTCCGCGGCCGAGAACCTCGGGGTCGGGGCGTCGGGGCTCATGCTGTGGTCCCTCCCATCGTGCGGCCCTCCTCCTGGAGCGGGCACGAGCGCCGCACAGGGCAGAAGTCGCACATCGAGTTGCGCGTCGCGGTGAAGGTCGCGGCCGCCATCGTCGTCGCCGCGCCCTCGACGAGCGCGCGGGCCCAGCCCGGGTCCTCGGCCTGGGCGAGCGGCGGCTGCTCCCGCAGCGAGGGGCCCTTGGCAGTCCCGCCGACGTGGACGAGCCGCGCCCCGCCGCCGACAGGCTCGTCGCCGACACCCGGCACGTCGCCGAAAGCCCCCGCCTCGAGCGCCACCTGGTACGCGCCGAGCTGCGGGTTGACCTCGGCGTCCTTCGCCGTGCCGGCCGCACCCGTCTTGAGGTCCTCGACGGCCAGGGAGCCGTCGGCCTGGCGCACGAGCCTGTCGACGCTGCCGACGAGGTCGGCGCGCCCGACCTCCGTGGCGAAGCGGGCCTCGGTCGCGAGCACCTCGCCGCTGCTCGCGACGTGCTGCGCGAGCCTGTCGACCATCGTGCGGGCGCGGGCGTGCGCCGTGGTCTCGGGCCAGCCGGGCCGCAGCCCGAGCTCGGGCCAGCGCCGCTCGAGCTCGCCGACGAGCTCGGAGAAGGTGCCGGACGGGTATGCCTCGGCGACTGCGTGGACGAGCGTGCCGAGGCTCTGCTGGACGGCGTCCGCCGGGCGCCCGCCCGACGCCTCGAGCGCCCAGCGCAGCGCGCAGCGGTGCACCTGCTCGACCTTCGACGGCGAGACGCGCACGCGGTCGTCGGGACCCCACGCGGGGGCGATGCTCGAGACGTCGTGCGTGCCGTACCAGCCCGCGGGGTCGGCGACGCCGACGCCCATGTCGGCGAGGAGGGCGAGCACGTCGGCGGCCTCGGTGCGCGCGGCCTCCGCGGTCGCATCGTCCACGTCCGCAGCGGCGTTGTCCGTCTGGAGCAGGCGGCGTGCGCGCAGCACGAGCCCGCGCAGGTCGAGCGCGACCGGGGCCTCGCGCCGGCGCGGGTCGGGCGCGTCGTCGGCGAGGTCCGGGTCCGGCGGCTCGACGAGGTCGAGCAGCACCGACGGCAGCTGCTCGGTGTCGCTCACGGCGGTGACGAGCAGGTGCTCCCGGGTGCGCGAGACCGCGACGAGGAGTGCCCGCACCTCGTCGGACAGCACCGCCCGGCGCGCGCGGGCAAGGCGTTCCGGGTCGCCGTCGGCGACGTCCTGACCGGCGACGGCGTCGACGAGCGCCTGCGCGCCCAGCAGCGTGTCCCGCAGCCGGAGGTCGGGCCACACCCCCTCCTGGACCCCCGCGACGACGACTGCGCGCCACTCGCGGCCTGCCGCACCTGCGGGCGTGAGGACGCTCACGGCGTCCGTCACGCCGCCGCGCTGCGCGAGCGAGTCTGCGGGCAGCTCCTGCGAGCGCACGTGGTCGACGAACATGCCGGGCGTGCGGCGCGCGTTGCGCTCGACGAACCACTCGGCGGCCTTGAAGAGCGCGAGCACGGCGTCGAGGTCGCGGTCCGCGCGCGCACCTGCGGCACCCCCGCCGAGCGCGGCGTCACGCCACAGCGGCGCCAGGCCTGTCGCGTCCCACACGGCCCACAGGACGGTCTGCGCGTCGGCACCCGCGAGCGCCGCAGCCTCGCGGCCCCGGGCGAGCACGCGCGCGACGCGGGCGGGGGCCCGCCGGACGGCCGACGGCAGCACCTCGGTGCGCACGGGGTCCGCGAGCACCTCGCACAGCAGCGCGTCCGACGCGCGCGTGCCGCCGCCCGAGAGCTCCTCCGCCCGCAGCGCGCGGCGCAGGCGGCGCAGCCCGACGACGTCGAGCCCGCCGATCGGGGAGAGCAGGAGAGCGACCGCGCGGTCCGCGTCGAGCTCGGCGCCCGACGCGACCTCGACAGCGTCGAGCAGCGGCCGCACCGCGGGCTCGTCGCGCAGCGGTCCCTCGGAGCCGAGCACCGTCACCGGCACCGACGCCGCCGTGAGCGCGCGCCGCAGCGCTGCGACCTGTCCGCCGGAGCGGGCGAGGACGACCATCTGCGACCACGGCAGGCCGTCGCGCAGGTGCCACGAGCGCAGCGCGTGCGCGACGTACGCGTGCTCCTGCGCGGGCCCGTCGAGGATCGCGGTCCGCACGGAGCCGCGTGCCTCGGGAGCGTCGGCCGCCGACTCCGCCCTGCGGTGCGCGACCGTGCCCACGGCGCCGACGAGCGACGCGACGCGCGCCGTCACCTCCCGCAGCGCCGAGCCGTGGCGGTGGACCGTGCCGAGGACGACGTGCTCCGCGCCGAACGCCGCGCTGCCCGCGGCACGTGGGGCCGCAGCCTGCGCGACGAGCCCAGGGACGGCCCCGCGGAACCCCTGGACGGCGAGGTCCGGGTCGCCGAGCAGCACGAGCCGCGCCCCGTCGGCGAGCAGCAGATCGCACAGCCGCGCGAGCGCCTGCGTCGCCTCCTGGTAGTCGTCGACGACGACGAGGTCCCACCGCGGCCGCTCCGCCTGCGGCACCTCGTCGTCCCACGCGAGCAGGGCCTCGACGGCCTCGTGGACGACGGACGCGGGATCGACGCGCTCGCCGAGGTCCGGCGTGAGCGTCCGCAGCGCCATGACGTCCTGGTACTCCTCCATGAGCCGCGCGGCCAGACGCCACGCGGGCCGCTCCCGCGCCACCCCGAGCTCGTCGAGAGCGACCGGGTCGAGCCCGCGCTCCGCCGCGCGCATGAGGACGTCGCGCAGCTCGTCACGGAAGCCGCGCGTCCGCAGCGCCTCGGGCGGAACGCCCGGCGGCAGCGTGAGGTCGGTGCCCTCGCCCTCGAGGTGCCCCTCGAGGAGCTCCGCGAGCACGAGGTCCTGCTCGGGCCCCGAGATGAGCGTGGGCGCCGGCTGCTCGAGCGCGGCGGCGCGCCGCCGCAGGATCGCGTGCGCGACCGACGGCGCCGTCCGCACGAGGGGCGCTCCGACCGTCCGGCCCGTGAGCGCCGCGAGCCGGTCGCGGATCTGCCCGGCACCGCGCCGTGACGCCGCGACGACGAGCACGCGGGAGGGGTCGAGCGGCGTGCGGCCGTCGTCCGGCACGAGGTGGTCGGCCGCGATCCGCAGAGTCGTCGTCGTCCTGCCGGTGCCCGGCGCACCCGTGACGAGCAGGGCGCGCGCCGTGCGCGCGAGCGCGACCGCCGCATCCTGCGCGGCGTCGGGCGCGAGGACGAGCGGAGCGTCCGCCGGGGCGAGCCGCGCCTTCACGCGCGACCGCCCCGCACGCGACGGGCTGCCGGTCGGAAGGTCATGCCTCGCATCCCATCACGGGCCACCGACAATCCCCGCGCGACCGCGGCGCGTGCCGCGGGCACGCACCCCTGAGAGCCTGTGCGCGCTGGGCGAACACGCTCACGAGGCCCCGCCCGAGGTGGGATGCTGGCACGGAAGACAGGTCCGTCCGATTCCAAGGAGGTCGACGTGGAGATCACGATCGGCGTGCAGAACCTCAACCGCGAGATCGTCGTCGAGACCGACGCGAGCGCCGAGGAGGTCGCCGCGGCCGTCGCCAAGGCCCTCGACGGCGGCACCGTCCTCGACCTCACCGACCACCGCGGCCGTCGCGTCATCGTGCCGACCGCGACGATCGGCTACGTCGAGATCGGCGCCGAGGAGCAGCGTCGCGTCGGCTTCGGCACCGTCTGACGCACCCACGGCAGCACGACGCCCTCCCCGCCACGGCGAGGAGGGCGTCGTCGTCTCCGGGAAGGCGTCGTCAGGCCGCGAGCCCGACGCGGGACATGCGTCGCGCGTGCTCGGCCGTGAGCTGGCCGAAGAGCCACGCCGACGGCGCCGCGGGCACGTCGTCGCCCGTCTCCGCGAACCGCGCGGCCACCGCCTGCGCGAGCAGCCGCTGCAGCGACGCGTTGTCCGTGAGCAGCACCTGCACGACGCTCAGCGCCTCGCCGACGATCCGTCGGCCCCACAGCGCGAGCCGCGACGCGAGCTGCTCGTCCTCGTTCGTCGCCTCGTCGACGAGCACGATCGTCGACTCCGACGTCAGCTCGCCGTCGATCGCGTCGACGACGACCTCGCGCGAGGCCGGGTCGAGCGCCTCCGCGACGATGCGGCAGAAGTCGTACGCGACGCCGTGGCCGACGTATCCCTTGACGAGCTCCTCCCACCAGCCGCGCGCATGTGTCCGCGAGTTGAACTCGTCGAACGCACCGTCGAACGCGACATAACGCCCGAGCACCGCCTCGGGCGACCCGAGGACCTCCCCCGCCCGTGCGAGCAGCCGCTCCTGGCGCGCGAGCGAGGCGCCCGCGAGGCCCGCGATCTGCAGCCGACGCTCCGGGTCCGTCGCGTCCGCCGCCGCACCCGCAAAGCGCAGGAACGCGACCATCTCCATCTGCGCGACGAGGGCGAGCACGTCGCCCGCGTCGGACGCGGTGTCGGATGAGGTCGCGGGCGTGAGGTCAGGGGTCTCGGACGAGGTCGGCATCCCCCCATCGTAGGACTCGCGCCCCGCGCGGGCCGCCACGTCCCGCCGCTCCTTGACCGCGTCGGATATCCTTGCTCCGTACATCGGATGCCCGGTCGTCTCGACACCTTGTGAACCATGACGACTCCCGGCCGCACCGCCCGCTCCGGCGGAGGCGTGCAGCCGGCAGAACTGCGCGATCGGCTTCCGGCCACATCCGGCGCGGACGCGCCGGCCGCCGAGAGCGTCTCGCCGCGGACGCGGGCCCAGCCCGCCACCGTGCCGCGTGGACCCCCGCCGGTGAGCGCCGTCCGCACCTCGCACATAGAACGAGGCACCGTGACCACCGAGTCCACCACCGAGCCCGCGGCCGTAGCCGCGAGCGTCCAGTCCGCCGCCGAGGTCACCTTCGGCGACTTCGGCGTCCGCCCCGAGATCGTCGCGGCGCTCGCCGACGCGGGCATCACCCACCCCTTCCCCATCCAGGCGATGACGCTGCCCGTGGCCATGCAGGGCCACGACATCATCGGCCAGGCCAAGACCGGCACGGGCAAGACCCTCGGCTTCGGCGTCCCGCTGCTCCACCGCGTCGTCGCCCCGGGCGAGGAGGGCTACGACACCCTCCCGTTCGCGGGCAAGCCGCAGGCGCTCGTCGTCCTGCCGACGCGCGAGCTCGCCGTCCAGGTCGCCAACGACCTCGCGACCGCGTCGCGCAAGCGTGACGTCCGCATCGTGCAGGTCTACGGCGGTCGCGCGTACGAGCCGCAGATCGAGGCGCTCAACAGCGGCGTCGACGTCGTCGTCGGCACGCCGGGCCGCATGATCGACCTCCTCAAGCAGGGTCACCTCGTGCTCTCGCACGTCAAGTGCGTCGTGCTCGACGAGGCCGACGAGATGCTCGACCTCGGCTTCCTGCCCGACGTCGAGACGCTCCTCTCGCGCACCCCCGCCACCCGCCACACGATGCTCTTCTCGGCGACCATGCCGGGCGCCGTCGTCGCGATGGCCCGCCGCTACATGTCGCAGCCGACGCACATCCGCGCGGCCGACCCGGACGACGAGGGCCTCACGAAGAAGGACATCAAGCAGGTCGTCTACCGGGCGCACGCGCTCGACAAGGTCGAGGTCCTCGCGCGCATCCTCCAGTCCGAGGGCCGCGGCCGCACGATCGTCTTCGCGCGCACCAAGCGCACCGCCGCCAAGGTTGCCGACGAGCTCGTCGAGCGCGGCTTCGCGGCCGGCTCGCTCCACGGCGACCTTGGTCAGGGAGCGCGCGAGCAGGCCCTGCGGGCCTTCCGCAACAACAAGGTCGACGTGCTCGTCGCGACCGACGTCGCCGCGCGCGGCATCGACGTCGACGACGTCACGCACGTCGTCAACTACCAGTGCCCCGAGGACGAGAAGACGTACCTCCACCGCACCGGCCGCACGGGCCGCGCGGGCAACAAGGGCACCGCGGTGACGTTCGTCGACTGGGACGACGTGCCCCGCTGGTCGCTCATCGACAAGGCCCTCGGCCTCGGCGTGCCCGAGCCCGTCGAGACCTACTCGTCGAGCCCGCACCTCTACGCGGACCTCAACATCCCCGAGGGCACGAAGGGCCGCCTGCCGAAGTCGAAGCAGGTGCTCGAGGGTCTTTCGGGCGAGGTGCTCGAGGACCTCGGCGAGACCGGCAAGCGCGGCGGGAAGCCTGCGGGCTCGGGCCGTGACGAGCGTCGCGACGGTGGCCGTGGCGAGCGTCGTGACGGCGGTCGCGGTCGCGCTGAGGGCCGTGGTGGCGAGCGTCGTGATGGCGGTCGCGGTCGCGGAGAGGGCCGTCCGGAGCGTTCTGCGGCTGACGGTGCGGATGCTGGTGCGAACCGTGCGTCCGACGAGAACCGTGCCCCGCGCGAGGGCGGCGAGAAGTCCGAGGGTGGTCAGCGTCGCCGGTCGCGCGGCGGGCGTCGTCGCACGCGCGGCGGCTCGCCCGTCGAGGGCCAGGCGCCTGCGGCCGAGGCCTGAGCCTCAGCTACATCGATGACGGAGGCCCCGTCACGCTCGCGTCGTCGAGCGTGACGGGGCCTCCGTCGTCCCCAGCGCGCCCAGTGTCTCGATAGCCGATCCATGCACCACACACGTACAGATCCGCTATCGAACCTCCGCTCCCCCTGTCGATAGCCGATCCGTGCGCCACAGCCGCACGGATCGGCTATCGACCCACTCAACCACCGACGGAATGACGGGTTCCGACCATCGATTGGTCGCAACCCGTCAACCCGCCAGGAGGGTGGGACGACCCCCCACGCGAGTGCCGACGCACGCTCGATAGCGGATCCGGACACCACAGACGTACGGATCCGCTATCGAGCGTCGGCCCTCATACATCGATAGCCGATCCGCGCGCGGGACGCGCACGGATCGGCTATCGAGACACCAACGCCGCGGAGGCGGGCGGCACGCTCAAGCGGCGGGCGGGGGGCGGGAGCTGCAGCGCCGCGACTAGGCGGCCTGGACGAACGCCGTCACCGCGTCGGCGACGAGCTGCACCGCGATCGCCGCAAGCAGCAGACCAGCGATCCGCGTCACCAGGAGCGTCCCGGACTCACCGAGGATCCGCAGGATGACACCGGCAAAGCGCATCGCGACCCACATCGAGAGCACGACGCCCGCGAACCCGAGCCCGACCCCGAGCCAGTCTGCGGCCGACCCGTCGACCCGCTCGACGAAGAGCATCGCGGCGACGATCGCCCCCGGCCCCGCGAGCAGCGGCGTGCCGAGCGGCACCATCGCGATGTTCGCATTGCCCTTGGGAGCCTCGGGGTCCTCCATCTTGCCCGTAAGGAGGTCGAGAGCGATGAGGAGGAGCAGCAGACCGCCCGACGCCTGCAGCGCCGGCAGCGAGATGTGCATGTACGAGAGCAGGCTCTTGCCGAACAGCGCGAACGCGATGATGACGCCCGCCGCGACGAGCACGGCCTGGCGCGCAGCGCGGTGCCGCTCCTTGGCGGTCATGGTGCCCGTGAGCCCGAGGAAGATCGGGACGATCCCGGGCGGGTCCATGATGACGAAGAGCGTGATGAAGACCTCGGTGAGGAGGCGCAGGTTGATGATGTCGCTCACGCGCGGACCATTCTTGTCGTGCCACGGCGCTCGATCTCGGCGAGCGCCTCGCTGGAGGTGAGGTTCTCCCCCAGGCGGTTCGGCTTGCCTGTGCCGTGGAAGTCGCTCGAGCCCGTCGTCAGCAGCCCGAGGCGCTGCGCGAGCCGGTCGAGACGGACGCGCTGCGCGTCGTCGTTGTCCCGGTGGGCGACCTCCAAGCCTGCCAGCCCCGCGGCAGCGAGCTCCTCGACGACACCATCCGAGACGATCCGTCCCCGCATGTGGGCGCCCGGGTGGGCCATGACGGGCACTCCGCCCGCGGCGACGATCGCGCGCACGGCGTCGGG
Organism: Sanguibacter sp. HDW7; assembly: GCF_011300875.1. Taxonomy (NCBI): domain Bacteria; kingdom Bacillati; phylum Actinomycetota; class Actinomycetes; order Micrococcales; family Sanguibacteraceae; genus Sanguibacter; species Sanguibacter sp. HDW7. Next base: position 2,459,621 of record NZ_CP049862.1, read on the forward strand.
AGCGTCGGGCACTGCGTGCCGCACGTAGTAGGGCGAGTCGGTGTGGAGCAGGTCCGCGAACGCGACGTCCCGCGACGGGCACACGCCTGCGGCGACGAGGGCGTCGGCGATGTGCGGGCGACCGATCGTCGTGCCGGGCTGCGTCTGCGCGACGACGTCGTCCCACGTCACGGGATGGTCGACGCCGAGCCGCTCGACCATGGCCCGCGCCCGCCCGTCGCGCGACGTCCGCACCGCGTCGAACAGCGCGAGAAGCCCCGCGTCCTGCGGGTCGTGGAGGTAGCTGAGGAGGTGCACGGAGATGCCCTCGGCCCGTGCGGAGACCTCGGTGCCGAGCACGAGGTCGACGCCGAGCTCGCGCGCGGCGGTCGCGGCCTCGTCCCAGCCGCCCACCGTGTCGTGGTCCGTGATCGCGACGACGTCGAGCCGCTGCACCCCGTCCGCGAGCGCGCCCGCAGGGCCGCGCCCGGCGGCCGCAGCGACGAGCGCCGCCGGCGCGTCCGTCCCGTCCGAGACGTGCGAGTGGGTGTGAAGGTCGATGAGCACACCCCACTCTAGGCGCAGCGCCCGCGGACCTCGGGAGACGACGGTCACCCCCGCTCCGGCGCGGAAGGTGGGACCATAGAGGCATGAGCACCGACGCCACCACCCCCGGCACCGAGACGAACCCGACGGACGCCGCAGAGATCTCCGACCAGTCGCTCGCCGCGCGCGGCGAGCAGCGAGCGCAGCGCCCCGACTCCTCGGCGTTCCGCGACTTCGTCATGTCCGGCTGGGGCCCCCGCACGGGCCCCGCACCCGAGCGGGCCGAGGTCGCCGACCACGCGCAGGCACGCCGCGACGCCCTCTCGGCGTCGTTCCCGGGCGCGCGCCTCGTCGTCCCGGCGGGCCCGCTCAAGGTCCGCTCGAACGACACTGACTACCGCTTCCGCCCGCACAGCGCGTTCGCGCACCTCACGGGTCTCGGCACGGACCAGGAGCCCGACGCGGTCCTCGTCCTGCACCCGAGCGCCGACGGCGGCCACGACGCCGTCCTCTACTTCCGTCCGGCCTCGGGCCGCGACACGGACGAGTTCTTCTCGAGCTCGCGCTACGGCGAGTTCTGGGTCGGGCCGCGCCCGACGCTCGAGGACCTCGCCGTCATTCTCGGCATCGAGACGCAGCACCTCGACGCCCTCGAGGACGCGATCTCCAAGGACGTCGGCGCGGGCACGGAGCTGCTCGTCGTCGCAGAGGCCGACGAGCACGTCACGGCGCTCGTCGAGGCCGTGCGTGCCGCCGCGGGTGTCGAGGAGGCCGACGACGCGTGCCTCGCCGAGGCCGCCTCGGAGCTGCGCCTCGTCAAGGACGCGTGGGAGGTCGAGCAGATGCGCGCGGCCGTCGCCGCGTCCGTCGCGGGCTTCGAGGAGGTCGTACGCGCCCTGCCGCGCGCCGTCGCGCACGAGCGCGGCGAGCGCGTCGTCGAGGCCGTGTTCGACGGCAACGCCCGCATCGAGGGCAACGCGGTCGGCTACGACACGATCGCGGCCGCGGGCGACCACGCGACGACGCTCCACTGGATCCGCAACGACGGCAAGGTCCGCGAGGGCGAGCTCATCCTCGTCGACGCGGGCGTCGAGGTCGACTCCCTCTACACGGCCGACGTCACGCGCACGCTGCCCGTCTCGGGGACGTTCACCGACGTGCAGCGCAAGGTCCACGAGGCCGTGCGCGAGGCCGCCGACGCCGCGTTCCAGGTGGCGGTGCCGGGCAACGTCTTCTCCGACGTGCACGCCGCCGCGATGAAGGTCATCGCGCGCAAGGTCGCCGAGTGGGGCCTCCTGCCCGAGGGCGTCACCGCCGAGGTCGCGCTGTCGCCCGAGGGCCAGCACCACCGTCGGTGGATGGTCCACGGCACGAGCCACCACCTGGGCCTCGACGTCCACGACTGCGCGCAGGCGCGTCGCGACATGTACGTCGGCGGGAAGATCGAGCCGGGCATGATCTTCACGATCGAGCCGGGCCTCTACTTCAAGTCGGACGACATGCTCGTGCCCGCCGAGTACCGGGGCATCGGCGTGCGCATCGAGGACGACGTCCTCGTGACCGTCGACGGCAACGAGAACCTCACTGCGGCGCTCCCGCGCACGGCCGACGAGGTCGAGGCGTGGATGGCGAAGCTCGCCTGACCCACCCGCCGCACGGCCGAGGGCCCCTGCACCGCACCGGTGCAGGGGCCCTCGCTCGTCGACCGACGCGACTCGTAGGTCCCCAGCACCGTTCGATGGTGCTCCAGACCTACGAGTCGCTACATGACGACTCGTAGCGCTACTCGCTCGGGGGTGTCGGGGTGCGGTACGGGTCCGGTGCAGGCTCGGTCGGGTCGGACGGGGTGCCCGACGACGACTCAGGGCCTGGCGACGCAGGCGCCGACGACGGGGCAGCCGACGACGCTGACGACAGGGCCTCCGGCTCCGGGGCGACGGCCTCGGGCTTCGGGGTGCCGTCGGGCAGCAGGTCCTCGTGGCGCACGCCGTAGCGCGGGCGGCCGTCGGACGTCACGTACTGCGACGAGATCGACGACGGACGCGGCTGGCCCGTCGGCGCGGCAGGCGCCGCAGGCGCCGCGGAACCGTCGGGCGCCGCGGGCAGGTCCGCGCCGCGCGGCGGCACGGCGGGCGGCGGGAAGCCGTGGACGACGTCCGGCCCTGCCGGGACCGTCGGGCCACCGGCGGTCGAGCGGATGCCGGCCGCCGCGAGCATCTCCCGCGCACGCGACGCGTGCTCGACGCGGCACAGCACCGTGTAGCGCGTCGCGACGATCTGGCTCTGCGACGTGAAGTCACGCTTCCCGCGCGAGAGCGCGTAGGAGATGAGCGAGAACATCGTCGTGAACGCGGCGCCCATGAGCACCGCCGCGATGATGGGGAAGCCCGAGCCGTCGCTCGAGAACATCGAGATGAGCAGCCCGATGAAGAGGCCGAACCACGCGCCCGACATGAGTCCGCCCGCGGCTACCCGCCCGTAGGTGAGGCGGCCGGTGACGCGCTCGACCATGCGCAGGTCGTCACCGACGATCGTCAGCGACTGGACGGGGAACGCCTCGTCCGAGAGATGGTCGACCGCCTTCTGCGCCTCGAGGTAGGTGCGGAACGACGCGACGGCCGTCCCCTCGGGCAGCGTGGGCACCGCGGGGACGGCGCCGCGCCCGCCGGCAGGAAGCATCGGGTTGCTCATACGACGATCATGCCGCACCTTGCGCGCGGACGGTCCCCCGCAGCGACCGGCGCGCATAGGCTGTGCCCGTGAGCGCTGCCGGAACCCGAGTCTTCGTCGCCCGGCTCGCCGAGACCGCTGTCTTCGACCCGCTCGGGGACCGCGTCGGGCGGGTGCGGGACGTCGTCGTGCTCATGCGACCCAAGGGGGCGCCGCGCGCGGTCGGCCTCGTCGTCGAGGTACCTGGGCGTCGACGCGTCTTTCTGCCGATGACGCGCATCACGAGCATCGACGCCGGTCAGGTCATCTCGACGGGGCTCGTCAACATGCGGCGCTTCGAGCAGCGGCGCATGGAGTCGCTCATTGTCGGCGAGCTCTTCGACCGTGTCGTCGCGTTCGCGGACGGCTCGGGCACGGCGCAGATCGAGGATGTGTCGATCGAGAAGCAGCGCAACGGCGACTGGATGGTCGACCGTCTCTTCGTGCGGCGCACGCAGGCGTCGAAGGGCACGCTGGGCCTGCGCCGTCGCGGGCAGAGCGAGGTCGTCGACATCACCGAGCTGCTGTCGCTCGCGTCGACCGAGCAGAACCAGGGCGCTGCCCTGCTGCTCGCGGCGTACGAGGACCTCAAGCCCGCCGACCTCGCCGAGGCGCTGCACGACCTCTCGCAGGAGCGGCGCATCGAGGTCGCGCGCGCTCTCGACGACGAGCGTCTGGCCGACGTCATCGAGGAGCTCCCCGAGGACACGCAGGTCGAGATCATGACGGCGCTCGAGCCGGGGCGCGCGGCCGACGTCCTCGAGGCGATGCAGCCCGACGACGCGGCCGACCTCCTCCACGAGATGCCGGACGCGCGGGCGTCGGAGCTCCTCGAGCTCATGGAGCCCGAGGACGCGAGGGACGTCCAGCGTCTGCTCGCGTACGACGACTACACGGCCGGCGGTCTCATGACGACCGAGCCGGTGGTCCTCAGCCCCGAGACGTCGATCGCCGCGGCGATGGCGCACATCCGGCGGGCGGACCTGCCGCCCGCGCTCGCGTCGATGGTGTTCGTCGTGCGGCCCCCGCTCGAGACGCCGACGGGGCGCTTCCTCGGCGTCGTGCACTTCCAGCGGATGCTGCGCGAGCCCCCGCACCAGTCGCTCGGCGACGTGCTCGACGCGGTCGACCACGTCGCACCGGACGCTCCGCTCGGCCAGGTGACGCGCCTGCTCGCGACGTACAACCTGCTCGCGCTGCCCGTCCTCGACCCGGACCGTCGCCTGCTCGGCGCCGTGTCGGTCGACGACGTGCTCGACCACATGCTTCCCGAGGACTGGCGCGAGGACGATCACGTGCCCGACGCGCAGGTGGGCGGTGGTGGCCGTGGCTGAGCGTCTCGACCAGCCCAAGGGCAAGCGGACGTCGCTGCGGGAGCGGATCCTGCCGCGGCGCCGCAACGACGACTCGTTCGGGCGGGCGTCGGAGGGCATCGCGCGGTTCATGGGGACGCCGCGGTTCCTCGTCTACATGACGATCTTCTGCGTCGTGTGGCTCGTCTGGAACACGTGGGGACCCGAGAGCCTGCGGTTCGACTCGGTCGCGATCGGCTTCACGCTGCTCACGCTCATGCTGTCCCTGCAGGCGTCGTACTCGGCGCCGCTCATCCTCCTCGCGCAGAACCGGCAGGACGACCGGGACCGCGTCTCGGCGGAGCAGGACCGGCAGCGTGCGGAGCGGAACCTCGCGGACACGGAGTTCCTCGCGCGGGAGATGGCGGCGCTGCGCATCGCGCTCGGCGAGGTCGCGACGCGTGACTTCGTGCGCTCGGAGCTGCGCAACCTGCTCGAGGAGATCGAGGCGGGGCGCGAGGCTGCGGAGCGGGACGCAGCGGGGCGTGAGGCGGCCGAGCGTGGCGCTGACGGTGCGGCCGTCGACCGCGCCGCGCGCGAGGCTGCGCTCCGCGACCTCACGGGCGACTCCGAGGGCTGAGACACCCGCTGTCCGCCTCGTGACAAGGACCACGGGCCTGGCCCGCCGTCGTCGGGCCCGACCTAGGATGGTCCCATGACTCAGCCGACCCTCCTCGAGGCCGTGCGCGCCGCGCTCGCCACCGTCATCGACCCGGAGATCCGGCGTCCCATCACCGAGCTCGGCATGGTGCGCGAGGTCGAGGTCGCGGACGGCGGCGAGGTGACGGTCGCGATCGACCTCACGACGGCGGGCTGCCCGCTCAAGGCGAAGATCGTCGAGGACGTCACGGCGGCAGCGTCGGCCGTCGAGGGCGTCGCGTCGGTGTCGGTGCAGATGGGCGTCATGAGCCCCGAGCAGCGCGTGCATCTCAAGAAGCAGCTGCGCGGCGGCGACGGCGAGCCCGTCATCCCGTTCTCGCAGCCGGGCTCGCTCACGAGGGTCTACGCGATCGCGTCGGGCAAGGGCGGCGTCGGCAAGTCGTCGCTCACGGCGAACCTCGCGGTCGCGATGGCGGCCGACGGCCTGCGCGTGGGCGTCGTCGACGCCGACATCTACGGCTTCTCGATCCCGGGCATGCTCGGCACGCACGAGATGCCGACGAAGGTCGACGACATGCTCCTCCCGCCGATCGCGCACGACGTCAAGGTCGTCTCGATCGGCATGTTCGTCCCGCCGGGCCAGCCGGTCGTGTGGCGTGGCCCGATGCTTCACCGGGCGCTGCAGCAGTTCCTCGGGGACGTCTTCTGGGGCGATCTCGACGTGCTGCTGCTCGACCTGCCGCCGGGGACGGGCGACATCGCGATCTCGGTCGCGCAGCTCCTGCCGGGCTCGGAGATCGTCGTCGTGACGACGCCGCAGTCGGCGGCTGCGGAGGTTGCGGAGCGTGCGGGCTCGATCGCGCGGCAGACGAACCAGGGCGTCGTCGGCGTCGTCGAGAACATGTCGTGGCTCGAGCAGCCCGACGGCTCGCGCCTGGAGATCTTCGGGTCGGGCGGCGGCGAGCGGGTCTCGGCGTCGCTCACGGAGGCTCTCGGGGTGCCGGTGCCGCTGCTCGGCCAGGTGCCGATCGACGTCGCGCTGCGCGAGGCTGGCGACGGCGGCACGCCCGTCGTCCTCACGTCCCCGGACTCACCCGCGGCCCAGGCGCTGCGCGCTGTCGCCCGCACGCTCGCGACGCGAGGCCGAGGCCTCGCGGGCAAGAAGCTTCCCCTCACGGTGAGCTGACCTGCTCCACCCCGCGCCACGAGACAGTCCCGTCGGCGTGACCTAGGCGCCATCACGCACTAGGTCGCGCGGGCGGGACTGTCTCGCGTTCGGAGCGGGGACTGCCGCTCCGTCCGCCGCGGCATGGCGTGGCGGACGGAGCCAGCAGAGCAGGGTGGGGCTCAGTAGCCGGCCTGGCGGTCCACGCCGCCCGTGAGGGGCTCGCCCGCGGCCCACGCGCGGACGTTGTGCTCGATCCGTCGGGCCATCATCGCCTCGACCATCTCCGGGGTGTCCGCCGTGTGCGGCGTGACGAGCACGTCGTCCCGGCCCCACAGCGGGTGACCGTCGGGCAGCGGCTCCGGGTCGGTGACGTCGAGGCCCGCGCCCGCGATCTCGCCCGCATCGAGCGCCGCGACGAGCGCGTCCGTGTCGATGAGCCCGCCCCGCGCAACGTTCGCGACGACGGCCGTCGACGGCAGCGCCGCGAGGACCTCGGCCGACACCCAGCCGCGCGTCTCGTCCGTGAGGGCGATCGCGCCGACGAGCACGTCGATCTCGCCGAGGTGCGCGCGGAACCCGTCGAGGTCCGTCGTGACGTCCGCGCCCTCGAGGGGCGACGTCGAGCGGCGCGCGACGATCGTGCGGACGCCGAACGGCGCGAGCAGGCGCAGCAGCTCGGTCGTGATGCCGCCGCCACCGAGGATGCCGACCGTGAGGCCGTAGAGGCTGATGCCTGCGGGCGTGCCCCACGACGTCGCGCGCGCACGGCGCGTGACCTGCCGCAGGGCGGCGAGCGTGAGCAGCAGCGCATGCTCCGCGACGGGCTCCGCGAACGCGCCCTTGGCCGACGTGAACTCGACCTCGCGCTCGAAGACGCCCGCGGCGACGTACGCCTCGACGCCCGCAGACGGCAGCTGCACCCACCTCAGGTTGGGCGCGGCCGCGAGCACGGGCACGAGCTCGGTCGCGGGGCCCCCGTGCCAGACGAGGACCTCGGTGTCGGGGCCGAGCTCGGTGAGCTCTCCCCCGCCGCGGACGACGGCGTCGCACCAAGCGGGCGCGTCGCCCGTCACGGTGACGCGGGGGGGGTGGGTGGAGCTGGTCATGCGAACCTCCGGTGCGGCGACTCTGCCGCGATCGAGGACCGGCGTGGACGGCCGGCCCGGGTCTGTGAGCCCCGTGCGGGGCGGGGTGTCGGCGGGGTCAGCGCGGCGCCGCAGCGATCGCGTCGACGGCCCGCGCCCACGCGCCCGACTGCTCCTCGGCGGACAGCGCGCGAGCGGCAGCGTGCGAGGCGGCCTTCCAGCGGGCGACGTCGTCGGACGTCACGGCGTCGAGCGCGGCGGCGAGCGCCTCGGCGGTGTTGGCCGACGCGACCGCGCCGAGGCCGTGCTCACGCACGAGCCGCGCCATCTCCGCGTTGGGGCCCAGGACGAGCCCGAGCCGCGCCTGGACGAAGTCGAAGATCTTGTTGGGCAGCGCCATCGCGTTGTTGCGGTTGACCTCGGGCAGCACATAGATGCCGAGGTCGTACGCGGCGAGCGTGTCGCCGAGCTCGGCGTACGGCACGGGGTCGTGCACCGTGACGCGCGCGGAGCCGGCGGTGCGGGCGCGCAGGTCGTCGACATACGCGGGGTCGTTGCGCACGAGGAAGAGGTCGAGCGTGCAGTCGAGGCTGGTGCGCTCGGCCGCGTCGACGAGGTGGTCGAGAAACCTGTTGGCGAGGCCTGCACCGGAGTGGACGAGCCGCACGGGGCTGTGCACGGGCCCGGGCTCGCGCTCGGCGTACGGGGCGGCGTTGACGACGACGCCCGCGTCGAGCCCGTACTCGCGGCGGTAGGCCTCGGCGATGCCGGGGGCGACGGTTGTCACGGACGCGGCCTGCGTGACGTAGCGGCGCAGCAGCCAGCGCACGTAGGGCGCGACGAAGAGGCGCCAGCGCAGCAGCTCCTCGTTCTGCGCGGGCGCGTACTCGTGGAGGTCTGCGTGCACAGCGGCGCGCCCGGACGCGAGGCGCGGCGCGACGTCGAGCGCGAGCGGCACGGCGTCGACGTCGTCGGCGAGGACGACGTCGAACGTCAGGCCTGCGAGCAGCGGGCGCGCGGCCGCGACGGCCGCGTTGCGCGCGAGCACGGCCCGGTGCCGGAACGTGAGGAGCGCGAGCGTGTCCTTGCGCCAGTACACCGCGTCGTCGGGCACCTGGAGGTGGCGGACGACGCCCTCGGGCGCTGGCCCGTAGCCGCACGTCGTCACGTCGTAGCGCTCGGCGAAGAGGCGCACCTGCTTGAGGACGCGCGCGTCGGACGCGATGGGCGAGAACGACAGGACGAGCAGCGACGGGCGAGTCATCGGGCGTCTCCGGGAGTGGTCGGGCCGAGGGCGATCGCGTCGACGGCGCGCGCCCAGCCGCCGACCTGTTCCTCGGCGGACAGGGCGTGGGCGGCTGCGTGCGACGCGGTCTTCCACGCGCGGACGTCGTCGCGCGTGAGCCGGTCGAGGACGTCTGCGAGGTCGCGCGACTCGTAGCCCGCGGTGACCTCGCCGAGGCCGTGCTCGCGCACGACCGCCGCCATCTCCGGGTTGGGCGAGAGCACGAGGCCGAGGCGCGCCTGGACGAAGTCGAAGAGCTTGTTCGGCAGCGCGTTGGCGTTGTTGCGGTTGACGGGCGGCAGCAGGTAGACGCCGACGTCGTACGCGTTGAGCGTCGTGAGCAGCTCGGCGTGCGCCACCGGCTCGTGGACGGTGACGTTGCCGGTCGCGGCCGCGCGCTCGCGCAGCGCGTCGACGTAGCCGGGGTCGTTGCGCGTGAGGAAGAGGTCGAGCGTCACGGGTGTCGTCGTGAGCGTCGCGGCCTCGAGCAGCGTCTCGAGGAAGCGGTTGGCGAGCCCTGCGCCCGAGTGGACGAGCCGCAGCGGGCCGTCGTCGGGCACCGGACCAGGCTCGAGCAGCGCATACGGGGCGGCGTTCGCGACGACGACTGCATCGACGCCGAGCTCCGCGTACGCACGCGCGAGGCCCGCGCTCACGGTCGTCGCCGACGCGGCACGGCGGACGTGACGGCGGACGAGCCACGTGAGGTAGGGCGCGATGCGCCGCTTCCACGCGGGGTTCTCCTCGTGGAGCCACGGCGAGAACTCGTGGAGGTCCGCGTGCACCCCGAGGCGTGGCCGCAGCCGCAGCGCGAGCGGCACGGACTCGACGTCGTTCGCGAGGATCACGTCGAACGTGCCGCGCCCGAGCCCTGCGTCCGCGAGCGCGCGGGTCGCGCCGACGACGGCGGGCGTGCGCCGCTCGACGAGCGGGTAGGCGCGAAGCGTGATGAGGCGGCCGTTCAGCGCGAGGCTCGCGTGCTCGGCGGGGATCTCGACGTGCCGGACGCCGTCGAGCCCGTCGCCCGTGGGCGCGGGCCCGAAGCCGCACGTCGTCACGTCGTAGCGGCCGGCGAAGAGCCGCACCTGCTTGAGGACGCGGGCGTCGGCGGCGATCGGCGAGAACGAGAGGATGAGGAGCGAGGGGCGGGGCACGGACCTAGTCTTCCAGCCGGGCCGGGGCGGCAGTGTTCACGAGGACGTTCCCGGGACGGCCGTGACGCCGCAGAACCCCGCGAGCGCCTCGGCGCTCGCCCGCCCGTCGTGGAGCGAGCGCACGAACGCGGGACCGTCGGCCCACGCGCGCTCGGCGACGGCCGCGCGCTCGTCGAGCACGCGCATGAGCACGTCCTCGAGCGTGTCGGGGGTCGCCTCGAGGACGGGCAGATCGCGGCCGGCGCGATCGGCGACCGCCGTGCGGACCTGGTCGGTCACGTGCGCGACGACGACGCGTCCGGCGGCCAGCGCCTCGCACGTCGCGACGCCGTAGGAACCGAGCGCGAACTGGTCGAGCACGATGTCCGCGTCCCGGTAGACGTCGCGCATGCGCGCGGCGGGCACTCCCGTGACGCGCCGGTACTCGACGAGGCCGCGCGCTGCGAGCCGTTCGAGCACGGGCTCGATCGCGGCGGTTCCCTTGACGGGCCCGTTCGTCGGGGCGTGGACGACGACGGGCACGCGGCGGGCGAGCGGCGGGACGTCGGTCGCCCAGCGGTCCGGGTCGACGACGAGCGGCAGCCATGTCGCGGCGGGGCGGTCGCGCAGGAGGTCGGGGGTCGAGACGAACGTCGGGACGCCGTCCGCCTCGAGCGCGTCGAGGTGGCGGTTGTGCTCGGGCGCAGAGATCGCGAGGAGCCGCCCCGTCTCCCACTCCGTGTCGCGGAACGGCGACCACGGTGTGGCCTCGAGGTGGCGGGCGGGGTCGCGCACGTCGCTGCCGTGGGCGACGCTCCCGACGACGAGGCCCGATGCGCGCAGGTCCGCGATCTCGCGCCACACGCCGTTGGGCTCGCGGACGCTCCCGCGCAGCGTCCCGAACAGGGGCCGGCAGGCCTCGACGAGGACGTGGCTGAAGCGGCCGACGTAGCGCCGCTGGGACGTCTGCCAGCGGTGCGAGCCCGTGTAGACGGCCTGGGGCACGCGGACGTCGGTCGGGAAGCCGAAGCCCCCGGGGGCCTCGGCGGTCATGGCGACGGCGCCGACGCCCGGCAGGAGCTCGGCGGCACGCGCCCAGGCCGTGCCCTGCCCCGCGTAGTTCGCGGGGCCGACGTAGAGACGCACGGGGGCGCCCGGCACGGGCGGGTTCACGGGGACGTCGCCGGGCGCCCACGGGCGCATCGAGGGCGCGACGGCGCGGACGATGACGTCGGGGGCGCGGCGCACGACGGCGCCCGCGGCGCGCGAGAGCGCGGGAGGAAGGCTCACCACGGCAGGCGGTACCTCACGTAGCGGGTCACGGTCGACTCGGGGTCGAGCACGTCGGGCAGGTCGCGGGGCACGAGCGTCGCGAGGCGGCCCGCGCGGGCGCGGGCGACCGATGCGGCGGCGAGCCGGCCGGCCGTCACGGGTTCCCCGTCGTCGACACCGAGAGGCAGGCGACCGTCGTCAGCGGGCCTTGCGACCCACGCGGGGCCGGCGACGACGCGCAGCGCGGCGAGGTCGGCGCGGGCGAGCGCGTGGAGGGCTGTCGGAGCGGCCTCGAGCCACGCACGGGCCTCGGCGCGCAGGACTGCGGGCCCGTCGTCGTCCCAGTCGCCCGCCGACGGCCGGCGGCCGAGCGCACCGAGCACGTGGACGCGCAGCACCTTGATCGCAAGGGCGCGGCGCTGCGACGGCGCAAGCTCGTCGAGGAGGCCCGTGCCGCGCAGGCGCGTGACGGCCCGGAGCTCGTCGGCGACGGGGCGGACGACGCCCGTCACGCGGTCGGCGGCGTCCGCGCCGACGACGTAGGCGGGGGCCGACGGCAGCATGTCGATGCGCGCGTCGGAGCACCACAGGCGCACTGAGAGCTCGAGGTCCTCCCCCGTCGCGAGGCCCTCGGTGAACGTCAGGCCGAGCCGTCGCAGCGTCGAGCGCCGCAGCAGCCCGAGCGGCGCCGAGCGGTACAGGAGGCGGTCCGCAACCGCGTCGAGCGGCGTCGTCGCGCGCGGGCCGGGGCGGCCCGTCCCCCTCCGCACGAGCGGGTTGCGCAGGACTGTGCCCCCCTGGCGCAGGGGGGCGAGGACGACGTCGGAGCCGCGCTCGCGCGCGACGTCGAGCCACGCGCGCACCGCGCCGGGCTCGAGCGTGTCGTCCGAGCCCATGACGGCGACGAGCTCGGCGCGCGCGTGCGCGAGGCCGTGGTTGAAGGGGCCCGCGGGGCTGCGCACGTGGTCGTTGTAGCCGAGGACGCGCACGTGGGCGCGCTCGTCGGGCGTGAGCGCGAGCGCGTCGGTGACCGTCGCGACGCCGAGGTCGTGCGCGACGACGGTGACCCGGACGAGGCCTTCGGAGCCGTCGAGCACGCTGCGCACGGCACGCGCGACGGGTCGTCGGGCGTCGTGGACGGCGATGACGAGGTCGACCGCGGGGGCCGAGGCGGTGTTCGGGGCGGACGCGTGCACGTCACCCATCCTGCCGGACGCCCCCACCGTCGTCGCCGTCTGCGACGGATTGACGCGTTCCACCCGTCGAACGGTCGGAAGCCGTCAATCCGTCGGGGAGGAGTGCGTCGGAAGAGGGCGTCGCATCGGGGAGGGGTGCGAGGCCCGCGAGCGCCGCCTGCTCCTGGAAGTCGGGGACGGCCGCGACGAGCTCCTCGAAGGTCCCGCGCGCCGCGATCGTGCCGCCCGCCATGAAGCACACCTGGTCGGAGTGCCGGATCGTCGAGAGCCGGTGCGCGACGGAGATGAGCGTGACGCGCCCCCGCAGGCCCGCGATCGCGGCCGCGACGGACGCCTCGGTCTGCGTGTCGAGCGCGCTCGTCGCCTCGTCGAGCACGAGCACGAGCGGGTCGGAGTACAGGGCTCGCGCGATGCCGAGGCGCTGCCGCTGCCCGCCCGAGAGGGCCATGCCGCGGTCACCGATGCGGGCGTCGAGCCCGCCCTCGCGCGCCTCGACGACGTCGAGCATCTGCGCGCTCGCGAGGCACTCGCGGACCTTGTCGCGATCGATGTCGTCGGTCCACGTGAGCGCGACGTTCTGCGCGACGCTGCCGTCGAACAGCGCGACGTCCTGGGGCACGTAGCCGACGCGCGCGCGCCATGCGGCGAGGACGTCGGCGAGGTCCTGGTCGTCGACGCGCATCGTGCCGCTCTGCGGCACGAGCAGGCCGAGGAGGACGTCGACGAGGGTCGACTTGCCGGCGCCCGAGGACCCGACGAGCGCGAGCGAGGAGCCGAGCGGCAGGTCGAGGTCGACGTCGTGGATCGCCTCGGTGTGCGAGCCGGGGTACGTGAAGCCCACGCCCCGGAGCGTGAGGCGCGTGGGCTCGCCCGCGAGCGGCTCGCGCCCGCCCGTCTCGGCGGCGCGGAGATAGCCCTCGGCGGCCTCGATGTCGCCGATGACGGCGGTGACGTTGGGGATGTTCGCGGCGGTCGTCGCGACGACGGCCTGGAAGCCCGTGATCGCGGGCACCATGCGGAAGCCGGCGACGCCGAACATCGCGAGCGCCCCGAACGCGGCACCGGGCCCGTCCATGACGTAGGAGGCGCCGCCGACGAGCAGGAACCCGCCGACGATCGCGGTCTCGACGACGTAGCGCGGCACGGCCGCGAGGAACGAGAGGTTGGCGCGCGCACGCACGGTGTGGCCGCGGTTGGCGCGGACGACGTCGGCGACCTCGCCGGCCTTGTCGCGCAGCGTGATCTCCTTGAGCGCCCCGACCATCTCCGTCATGAGCCGCGCGACGCGGAAGGAGTAGTCGCGGTTGACGCGCCCGGCCTGCACGGAGCGGCGCGAGACGACCCGGTAGAGCAGGAGCCCGACGAGCCCGAGGTAGACGAGCGTGATCGCGGCCGTCACCGGCTCGGTGACGACGAGGACGAGCAGCACGGCCGTGAAGGTCGCGGCGAGCGCGGGCAGGCCGGCGACGGGCAGGAGGAAGCCTGCGGTCGCGTTGGCGATGCCGACGTCGGCGAGCCGCACGAGCTGCGACGTCGAGCGTGAGAGCCGGTCGGTCCAGGGGGCGCGGATGTACGCGTCGAAGAGGCGGTCGCCGATCTCGAGCTCGTAGGCCGCGAAGCGTCGTGTGACTACCCACTGGAGGGTCACGGACAGCACTCCCTTGAGGAGGATGAGCCCGGAGACGATCCCGATGACAGCGATGTTCCCGAGCTCGCCGAGCAGCGGCAGGGACGCGTCGCCGCCCGAGAGCATGGGCGCGAGCGTGACGGCGAGGAGCGCGAGCGCGGCGACGTCGAGCAGCGAGAGGCACGCGTTGGCGACCATGTAGAGGCGCAGGAACCGCTGCGCGCTGCCGGGCAGGAGCGGCAGGAGCCGCTGCCAGGTGCGCCAGATGAGCTTCACGAACGTCCGTCCTCGGTGGTCGCGCCGGCTGCGCGTCGGTCGCGCCATCGTCGCACGTGGGCGGCGACGCTCGCACCGACGTGCGCGACGCTCGCATGCTCGCGCGCCCAGGCGGCGAGGCGCTCGGCGCGTCCGGCGTCGGCCCCGGTCTCGAGGACGCGGACCATCGCGGCCGCGACCTCCTCGACGTCGTACGCGACGGCCTCGCCGAGGCCGTGCTCGCGCACGATCGGCACGGCGGGGCCGGGCCCGGCGAAGACGACGGGCGTGCCGCACGCGGCGGCCGCGAAGGTCTTCGTCGGCAGCGCGAGGTCGTAGCCGACGCCGGGGCGCACGGAGACGAGCGCCGCCGCGGCGTTCCCGATCCAGGCGGCGGCCTCGGGCGCGGGGACGACGGGGTGCAGGTGGACGGCACCGGGGGCGACCTCGGCGGCGAGCGCCCGCAGCGTCTCGAAGTCGGAGCCCTGGCCGAGGACGACGAGCTCGACGCCCGGCACGGTCTCGCGGACGCGCGCGAGGGCGCGCACGAAGATGTCGGCACCCTGCCAAGCGGACGTCGTGCCCGCGTAGACGAGGTAGCGGCCGGGGGCGCCCTGCGGGCGCGGCAGCCCGGGCCGGAAGATGTCCGTGTCGACGCCGTTGCGCACGACGACGACCTCGGGCCGGCGCCGCGCACGGCCCCCGGACGAGGTGCCGACGAGGGCCTCGACGCGCTCGGCGACGTCGGGCGACACCGCGACGACGCCGCGCGCACCGCGCATGGCCCAGCCCTCGACGGCCGCGAGCACGCGCGTGACGAGCCCGGGCACGGACCCGTCGCCCGCCGTCGCGTCGGACCACACGTCGGCCGCGTAGTAGACGTAGGGCACGCGCCGCACGGCGCAGGCGAGGCGGACGACGGCGCCCGTCGTGGGCGGTGGTTCGGCGACGACGACGTCGGGCCGCGGCACGGCGAGCAGCCGCACGAGCAGCGGGACGTCGAACGACAGGTACGGGAGGTAGCCGCGCACGTAGCCGGTGCGGTCGCGCAGGACGGGGGTGCGCTCGACGCGCACGTGCGCGCCGCGCAGGTCCTCGTCGGCGTCACGCGTGAGGAGACGCTGGGCGCGCCGCGCCCACGTCGTCAGCACCGTGACGGCGTGCAGCTCGCCGGGGGCCGCAGGGTCCGCCGCGCCGAGCGCCCGCGCGAGCGCCTCGAGCCGGAAGGACGCGGCCGCGGGCTCGGGCGCGAAGATGCGCGTCGCGAGGACGACGTGCCGTCGGACCTCGCGGCCGGGGGCGGCGACGGGCGCCGCACCCGAGGGTGCGGCGCCCGTGCCGTCGTCGTGCGTGCCGTCGTCGTGCGCGGCGTCGTCGTGCGCGGGGGTCGTCACAGGCGGACGGTCTCCTGCGTCTGCGCCGAGCGCTTCGCGGCCTCGGCGACCCGCAGCGTCGCGAGGCCCTCGGCCATCGTCACGGTGCGGTTCTCGCCACCGAGCACGGCGTCGCGGAACGCCTCGAGCTCGGTGCGCAGCGGCTCGCGCTTGGCGATCGCGTAGCGCGTGACATCGCCCTCGGCGACGCCGCGGAACGCCGCGACGGCGTCCCACTCGGTCTGCACGCGACCGTTCTCGTAGAACGTGACGTCGGCCGTCGCGGTGTCGGCGATGAGCGTGCCGCGCTCGCCGGCGACGATCGTCAGGCGCTCCTTCATGGGCGAGAGCCAGTTGATCGTGTGATTGACGTTGACGCCGTTGGCGAGGCGCCCGGTGATGAGCACCATGTCCTCGTGCTCACGCCCCGAGCGGAACGAGGTCTGCGCCGAGACCGTCGTGTACGTCGACTGCGCGGCCCACGCCGTGAGGTCGATGTCGTGGGAGGCGAGGTCGAGGATGACGCCGACGTCCGCGATGCGCGCCGGGAACGGACCCTGGCGGCGCGTCGAGATCTGGTAGACCTCGCCGAGCTGGCCCTCGGCGATGCGGCGGCGCACCTCCTGGATCGCGGGGTTGTACCGCTCGATGTGCCCGACGGCGCCGACGAGCCCCGCGTCCTCGAACGCACGCGCCATGCGCTCACCCGCGGTGACGTCGGCCGCGACGGGCTTCTCGACGAGCGTGTGGACGCCCGCGGCGGCGAGCGTCAGCGCGGTCTCCTCGTGGAAGCGTGTGGGCACGGCGACGACAGCGAGGTCGATGCCGGCGGCCGCGAGCGCGGCCGCGTCGGGCAGCACCTCGAGGTCGCCCGCGACGCGGAACGGGTCGCCGCCCGGGTCGGCGACGGCGACGAGGTCGACGCCGTCCATCTCACGGAAGACCCGGACGTGGTGGCGCCCCATGGCGCCGATGCCGATGACGCCGGCACGGAGGTTCGCCATCACGCACCCGCCGTCATGACGGCCGCGACGCCCGCGACGATCCGCTCGAGGTGCTCGGCCGTGAGCGAGGGGTGCACCGGCAGCGAGATGACCTCGCGCGCGGCCCGCTCGGTCTCGGGCAGCTCGAGGCCGGGCGCGAAGTGCGCGAGCGAGGGCAGGCGGTGGTTGGGGATCGGGTAGTAGACGCCCGAGCCGACCTGGTGCTCGGCGCGCAGCGCGGCGACGACGGCGTCGCGCTCGGCGCCCGTCGACCCGTCGATGCGGATCGTGTACTGGTGGTAGACGTGCACGGCGCCCTCGCGGACGGGCGGCACGACGACGCCCGCGACACTGGCGAGACCGGCGTCGAGGAACGCGGCGTTCGCCTGGCGCTGGGCGGTCCACGCGTCGACCTTGCCGAGCTGGACGCGGCCGATCGCGGCGTGGATGTCGGTCATGCGGTTGTTGAAGCCGATGACCTCGTTGGCGTACTGCGTCTCCATGCCCTGGTTGCGCAGCAGGCGGACGTTGCGCGCGACCGTCGGGTCGGCGCACGAGACCATGCCACCCTCGCCCGAGGTCATGTTCTTCGTCGGGTAGAGGCTGAACATCGCGAACGAGCCGAACGTGCCGACCTTCGCGCCGCCGAGGCTCGCGCCGTGGGCCTGCGCGGCGTCCTCGAACAGCTGGACGCCGCGCTCGGCGGCGAGCGCCTGGAAGGCGGGTGCGTCGAAGGGGTGGCCGTAGAGGTGGACGGGCATGATGCCCGCGGTGCGCTCGGTCATCGCGGCCGCGGCGGCGGCCGGGTCCATCGCGAAGGTCTCGGGCTCGATGTCGACGAACACGGGCGTCGCGCCCGTGAGCGCGACGGAGTTGCCGGTCGCGGCGAACGTGAACGACGGCACGAGGACCTCGTCGCCCGGGCCGATGCCTGCGGCGAGCAGGCCGAGGTGGAGGCCCGCGGTGCCCGAGGACACGGCGACGCACTCGCGCCCCGCGACCATGTGCGCGCCGAACTCCTTCTCGAACGCGACGACCTCGGGGCCCTGCGCGACCATGCCCGATCGCATGACGCGATCGACCGCGGCCCGCTCGTCGTCGCCGATGATCGGCTTCGCCGGGGGGATGAACTCCAGCTCGCTCATGCGTTCTCGACCTCTCTGATGGTGTCGCCGGCGGGCTCGTACAGCCGGCCGGTCGCGGGGCAGCGGAAACGGTCGCCCTCGGCGACCAGGGGGTGACCGGCGTGTCCGACCCAGCCGACCTGACGGGCCGGCACGCCGCGGACGATCGCGTGGGCAGGCACGTCGCGGGAGACGACGGCTCCCGCGGCGACGGTCGCCCAGGCGCCGATCGTCACGGGGGCGATGCACACGGCGCGTGCGCCGATCGAGGCGCCGGTGCCGATGGTGACGCCGACGGCGTGCCAGTCGGACGCGTCCTTGAGCGAGCCGTCAGGGTTGATGGCGCGCGGGTACTGGTCGTTGGTGAGGACGGCCGCGGGGCCGACGAAGACGCCGTCGCCGAGCTCGGCGGGCTCGTAGACGAGCGCGTAGTTCTGCACCTTGCAGTTGTCGCCGAGTCGGACACCCGTGCCGATGTAGGCGCCGCGTCCGACGATGCAGCCCTCGCCGAGCACGGCCTGCTCGCGGACCTGGGCGAGGTGCCAGACCGAGCTGCCCTCACCGATCGTGGCCTCGTCCGACACGTCGGCGCTCGGCGCGATGCGCACTGCCATTCCAGCTCCGTCCAGGGGGTGTCGCGGGGGCGCGCTCGCGCGCCGGTCGGAGAGCCGACCTCGGCCAGACTACCGCCGCGAAGGCTCCGTCCGGAGGACGATCGTCCACACGACCAGGCCCGGATGACACAATGGCAGGCATGAGCCGCCCTCCCGTCGACGATGCGTGGCTCGTCGTCCCCCTCTACAACGAGGCAGCCGTCGTGGGCGACGTCGTACGCGGCGTCCTGCCGACGTTCCCGCACGTCGTCTGCGTCGACGACGGCTCGCGCGACGCCTCGGCGGCGGTCGCCCGCGCGGCAGGCGCGCGGGTGCTCGAGCACCCCGTCAACCTCGGTCAGGGCGCGGCGCTGCAGACGGGCATCACGTACGCGCTCTCGCGCGGTGCGCGCTACGTCGTGACGTTCGACGCGGACGGCCAGCACCGGGTCGAGGACGCGGCGGACATGGTCGACCTCGCGCGCCGCGAGGACGTCGCGATCGTCTTCGGCTCGCGCTTCCTCGACGACCGCACGGACGCGGGCCTGCTCAAGCGGCTCGTCCTCAAGGTCGCGGTCTGGTTCACCAACCAGTCGACGGGTCTGCGTCTCACGGACGCGCACAACGGGCTGCGCGTCATGCGTGCGGACGCGGCGCGGGGCGTGCGGCTGCGGCAGGACCGCATGGCGCACGCGAGCGAGATCGTCCTCCAGCTGGGCCGCACACGCCTGCCGTGGCGTGAGCACCCGGTGCACGTCCTCTACACCGACTACTCGCGCGGCAAGGGCCAGTCGCTGTGGAACTCGGTGAACATCCTCGTCGACCTCGTGTTCCGGTAAGGCGGCGTCGTGCTCATCCAGATCATCCTCCTCGCCGCGATCGGCTGGGTCGCGGTCGTCCTCAACCGGTCGACGGGGGACGCGCGCCACCAGGCGATCCGCCGGCTGCTGCTCGTCGCGTTCATCCTTGCGGCGGCAGCGTCGGTCCTCTTCCCGTCGATCCTCTCGCGGCTCGCGAACCTCATCGGTGTCGGCCGTGGCGCGGACCTGCTCCTCTACGGGCTCGTCATCGCGTTCCTCAGCTTCATCGCGACGTCGTTCCGGCGCATGAACCGCATGCAGTCGCAGCTCACGGCGCTCGCGCGCGAGCTCACGCTCGCCCGTGCGGGTCTCGTCGACGCGGGTCTCGTCCCCGACGCCGCCTCGGTCGCGACCGACGTCGCGGACGTGGCCCACGCGCCCGACGCTGCGGAGTCCGACGGCGCCCTGCCCGAGCCCTCCGACGGCCCCGCGCCCGAGGCTCCGGGCCGCGCCGACGCCTGAGCGACCATCTCCACAGTTCTCTCACCCGGCGGCCCCGGACCCACCCGGCCCGTCGCCGACGTCCGTCCTAGGATCGACGGGTGACCTGCCCGTTCCGCTCCCTCAGCCCTGCCACGCGCGACGTGACCGGTTCGTCGACGGTGCCCGTATGACGGACAGGACCGGGCGCCCGCAGGGTTCGCCCCCTCCCAGCTTCTCCCCGCAGGGCGCCGGCGCGTCACGTCCGGCCTCGGACGACGGCGCGGTCCCCGTCGGCGGTGCCAACGGTCCCGTCGCCCACGTCCCGGCGCGTCCGACGCGACGCCCGACGTCGGGTGGGACGCCGCGCGTGGCCCGCACCGGCGAGGGCGAGTCCCGGCCGGCATCGGTCCAGCCGCGCTCGACCGCCTCGTCCCGCCCTTCTTCCGACGGCGCACGTCCGACGGGCGCCGCCGCCGCGGCGCCCCGCCGCACGGTCTCGTCGAGCACCGCGAGCGGCCCCCGGCCGGGCGTCCGTCCCGGCACGCCCGCCCCGTCAGGGCGTCCCGGGTCCTCGGGGCCGGGGTCCGCACGCCCGACCTCGGTGCGTCCGGTCGCCCTGCCCGTCGACGCATCGACCGCCGGCGACGACGACATCGTCGCTGGCGGGCCTCCCTCAGGGGGCCGGCTCCGGCTGCGTCCGGGACGCATCGCGGCGGTCGTCGCGGTCCTCGCGCTCGTCGGCCTCGTCGCGTGGCCCGTCGGGCTGGGCCTCTGGGCGAACGGCAAGATCACGCACGTCGCCGCGCTCTCCGGCGCGGCCGCGACCGACGGCACGACGTACCTGCTCGCGGGCTCGGACTCCCGTGAGGACGGCGCGATCGCGGCCGACGGCACGGCGGGCGCTCGCACCGACACGATCATGCTGCTCCACGTGCCCGACAAGGGCCCGAACGCTCTCGTGAGCCTGCCGCGCGACACGTTCGTCGAGATCCCGGGCCACGGCGGCCGCAAGCTCAACGCTTCCTACGCGTACGGCGGCCCCGAGCTGCTCGTCTCGACGGTCGAAGGCCTCACGGGTCTCACCGTCGACCACTACGTCGAGATCGGCCTCGGCGGGGTCAAGGAGCTCGTCGACGCGGTCGGCGGCGTCAACCTCTGCCTCGACTACAAGGTGCGGGACAAGCGCTCGGGCCTCAACTGGAACCCGGGCTGCCACGACGTCGACGGCAAGAAGGCTCTCGCTTTCGTCCGCATGCGCTACGCGGACCCGAAGGGCGACCTCGGGCGGGCCGAGCGCCAGCGCCAGCTCATCGGCGCGGTGACGAAGAAGGCCGCGAACTTCGGCACGGTCGTCAACCCCGGCAAGCAGGTCGACCTCATCGACGCGGGCCTCGGCGCGATCGCGGCCGACGACGGCACGAGCATCACCGACCTCGGCCGGCTCGCGCTCGCCTTCCGCTCGGCGACGGGCGAGGGCGGGATCACGGGCACGCCGCCCGTCGCGAACGTCGACTACCGCCCGGGCGGCGGCGCGGGCTCGACCGTGCTGCTCGACCCGAAGGGCGCCACGGAATTCTGGGACGCCGTGCGTGACGGCACGCTCGCGCCGGGCCGCTACGACGGGGACGGCCTCGTCACCGAGAAGTCTGCGGAGTAGCGGACCCGCTCACTCTCCGCGCGCGAACGCCTCACGGAGGGCTGCGCCCTTGGCCTGTGCCTGGTCGCGCAGCTCCTCCTGGAACCCGCGCATGCGCGCGCGCAGGACCTCGGCCGCCTCGTCGGTGCCCGAGGCGAGGATGCGCGCGGCGAGCAGGCCCGCGTTGCGGGCTCCGCCGACCGAGACGGTCGCGACGGGCACGCCCGCGGGCATCTGGACGATCGAGAGGAGCGAGTCCATACCGTCGAGGTACTTCAGGGGCACGGGCACGCCGATGACGGGCAGCTCGGTGACGGCCGCGAGCATGCCCGGCAGGTGGGCCGCTCCCCCGGCACCCGCGATGATGACGCGCAGGCCGCGGGCGGAGGCGTCGCGACCGTAGTCGATCATCTCGGTGGGCATGCGGTGCGCGGAGACGACGTCGACCTCGACGGGCACGTCGAACTCGGCGAGGGCCTCAGCGGCGGCACGCATGACGGGCCAGTCGGAGTCGGACCCCATGACGATGCCGACGACGGGGGCGGTTGCATTGCTCATGGGGTTCTCCAGGGCGGTCGGGACTGGGCGGGTGGTCATTCGCCGCGCAGCAGCGCAGCAGCGGCGACAGCGCGACGACGCACGTCGTCGAGGTCGTCGCCCGTGACGTTGACGTGGCCCAGCTTGCGGCCGGGGCGCACGGACTTGCCGTAGAGGTTGACGCGCGCGCCGGGGTCGGCGGCGAGGATCGCGGGCAGGGCGTCGGTGAGCTCGTCGAGGCTCGAGCCGAGGACGTTCGCCATGACGGTCCACGGGGCGCGCGGCGAGGTGTCGCCGAGCGGCAGGTCGAGGACGGCCCGCAGGTGCTGCTCGAACTGGCTCGTCACGGCGCCGTCGATCGTCCAGTGACCGGAGTTGTGGGGGCGCATCGCGAGCTCGTTGACGAGCACGCGGCCGTCGACCTCGAACATCTCGACGGCGAGGACGCCCGTGACGCCGAGCCCCGAGACGACGGTCTCGGCGATGCTGCGGGCCTCGGCCTCGAGCTCGGCCGAGAGGTCCGGGGCGGGGGCGACGACCTCGGAGCACACGCCGTCGCGCTGGACCGACTCGACGACGGGGTACGTCGCGACCTCGCCCGAGGGGCGTCGGGCGACGAGCGCGGCGAGCTCGCGGACGAACGGCACGCGCTCCTCGACGAGCAGCGCGGGGCCGCCCGCGGCGACGGCGGCGAACCAGTCGTCGACCTCGTCCGCGGAGCGCACGACGCGCACTCCCTTACCGTCGTAGCCACCGCGGCTCGTCTTGACGACGGCCGTACCGTCGCCGTCGGCGAGGAACGCGGCGAGCGCGGCCCTGCCGGCGTCCGGGTCGGTCGGCAGGGGCGCCCAGCGGGGGCAGGGCACACCGAGCGCGGTGAGACGCTCGCGCATGACGATCTTGTCCTGCGCGTGGACGAGCGCGGCGGGGCCCGGGTGGACGGGGACGCCGCCCGCGGCGATCTCGTCGAGCAGGCCGAAGGGCACGTGCTCGTGCTCGAAGGTGAGGACGTCGGCGCGGGCACGGCCCGCGTCGGTCGCGAGGGCGCCCGACGTGCCGGCGACGAGCGCGCGCACGGCGTCAGCGTCGGACGCGGCACCCACGGGGGCGTCCGCGACGACCTGAGCGGCCGAGGAGTCAGTGGCCTCGACGAGGACGCGGAGATGCACCCCCAGCTCGCCCGCGGCCGGAGCCATCATCCGGGCCAGCTGGCCCCCACCCACGACTGCCACGACCGGTGCTCTCACGGTCCCCAAGGGTACGCGAGGCTAGAGGGAGGCCTGCGGGGTGACCGCCCCACGGGACGGCGCGGCGTCGGCGTGGTCGGAGCCGCGCTCCGCGGCGTGCGATGCGGGGCCGTCACTGCCGTGAACGGCGTCGGACGCCGTCGCACTGCCCGCGGCGCCTGCGCCGCCGCCCTCGCCGTCGTGGGGCTCCGTGAAGACGAACGCGCGGTACGCGAAGTACCGGAAGATCATGCCGAGGACGAGGCCGACCATGTTGGCCGCGTTGTCAGCGACGACGCTCGAGAGCCCGAGGACGTACCGCGAGAACGCGAGGCAGCCGACCGAGATGAGGAGGCCGCCGACGTTGACGACGGCGAAGCCTGCGAACTCCCGCACACGGTTGGACGTCTTGCGCGCCGTGAACGTCCAGTACCGGTTACCGATCCACGCGACGATCGTCGCGACGCCGACGGCGATGCCACGGGAGACGAGCGGCTTGTGCCCGAGGATCTCGCCGGGCCCGTGGACGAGCAGGTTGAACACGCCCATGTCGACGAGGAAGGCGACGCCCCCGACCGAACCGAAGCGCAGGAGCTCCCAGAACCTGGTGACGACGAAGTCGCGCAGGACCCGGTAGACGGACGTGACGGTCGAAAGCATGGGACGAGCCTAGCCCCGGGCGCCCGGTGCGCGTTGTGCGGGAAGTCCCGTACGTGGCCGGTGAACGGTCATGTGGGCGGTCGGCGGCGCCGGCTCCAGCCCGAGGAGACGACCGACCCGACGGGCAGGACGACCTCGGGGTCGAGCGACTTGGGCACGCCGACGAGGAAGAGCGAGAAGACGGGCGGGCGGCGCTGCGAGAGCTCGAGCCGCGCGCCGTCGGCCGCGGCGAGGTCGCGGGCGAGCGCGAGGCCGAGGCCCGTGCCGGCACCCGAGGTCACCTCGCGCTCGAAGATGTGGGGCGCGAGGTCGTCGGGCACGCCCGGACCCTCGTCGCTCACCTCGACGACGACGGCGCCGCTCGTGCCGAGCCGCGAGCGGACGGTCGACGTGCCACCGCCGTGCTTGATGGAGTTCTCGACGAGCGTCGCGATGATCTGCGCGAGGCTGCCCGGGGTCGCGAGGACGGTCGTCGCGGGGTCGACGTCGACGACGAGGCGGCGGCCGAGCGCGCTGTAGGTGGGCCCCCACTCCTCGACCTGCTGCGCGACGACGTCCGCGAGGACGACGGCCTCGTTGTTGCCGCCGAGCGAGCGGCGCGTGCGCGAGAGGAGGTCGTCGACGACGGTGACGAGGCGTTCGATCTGCTCGAGGGAGATCCGCGCCTCCTCCTGGACGACCTCGTTGTCCGGCGCGGCCAGCGACATCTCCTCGATGCGCATCGTCAGCGCGGTGAGGGGTGTGCGGAGCTGGTGGGAGGCGTCCGAGGCGAACTGCCGCTCGACCGCGAGCCGCTTGGCGAGGCGGTCCGACGAGCGCGCGAGCTCGGCCGCGACGAGGTCGATCTCCTCGATGCCCGACGGCTCGAGGCGCGGGCGCGTCTGGCCCGAGCCGATCTGCTCGGCGGACGCCGAGAGGTAGAGGAGCGGCGCCGCGAGACGGTTGGCCTGCCAGATCGCGACGACGATCCCCGCGCCGACCGCGACGACGGCAGCGACACCGACGAGCACGATGATCTGGGCAGAGCGCACGTAGAGGTCCCACGACGAGACGCGGACCTCGACGATCGCCTTGGAGTCCGAGAGCGCAAGCGTCTTCGTCACGCGACCCGAGACCGGCTCGCCTGCCTCGATGACCTCGCCCGCCGGGCCGATGACGTGGATGTACGCCGAGAGCCGCCCGTTGCCCCCGACGTAGCCGTCGAGCATGTCGGGCGTGAGCTCGGCGTCACGGGCGACGCGACCGTCGACCACGCGCGCGATGTTCTGCGCGCGGATCTGCAGCTCGCGCACCTCGTTGTCCTTGACGAGCTGGGCGCCGAGGAACGCGAGAGGAAAGCCCAGGAGCAGCACCGCGACCGCGACCGCAGAGAGGGTCGCGAGGATGAGACGGCGGCGCATCCGGAGGCTCGGTCAGCGGGCGGGGCTCAGCGGGTCCCGGTCTCGAACCGGAATCCCATGCCGCGCACGGTCGAGATGTAGCGCGGCGAGTTGGCGTCGTCACCGAGCTTGCGGCGCAGCCACGACACGTGCATGTCGAGGGTCTTCGTCGAGCCGACGAGCTCCGAGCCCCAGACCTCGCGCATGAGCGTGTCACGCACGACGACGGTGCCGACGTTCGCGACGAGCACGCGCAGGAGGTCGAACTCCTTCGTCGTGAGGTGCAGCTCGCGGTCGCCCTGGAAGGCTCGGTGGGCCGCGACGTCGACGCGGACGTCCTGGCCGCGGATCTCGTCCTCGGCCTCGACCTCGCCGTGCGTGCGGCGCAGGAGCGCACGGACGCGGGCGAGGAGCTCGGCGAGACGGAAGGGCTTCGTGACGTAGTCGTCGGCCCCTGCGTCGAGGCCCACGACGAGGTCAACCTCGTCGGCGCGGGCCGTGAGCACGAGGACCGGGGTCGTCAGACCCTGGGCGCGGATGGCGCGGGCGACGTCGAGGCCGTCCATGTCCGGGAGACCGAGGTCGAGGACGACGAGGTCGACGTCCGTCGCGCTCTGCAGAGCCCCCTGCCCAGTCCCCTGGACGATGACGTGATAGCCCTCACGGGTGAGCGCGCGCGCGAGCGGCTCGCTGATCGCCGGGTCGTCCTCGGCAAGAAGCACGTTCGTCATTCCCCCATGCTAGGTCATGGACTTGCCAAGTTCGTGCCGTGACGCAGGTTCGTCGACCTGGATGTCGTGAGCATCACGTCGCGGCGTCACGACGTCAGCCGTCCGGAGGACCCTCGCGGACGACGCTCGTCCCGCAGGATGACGCAGCCCGCGTGTCCCACGACCTACGCTGGGCAGGTGCCCGACCTTGATCGCCCCGTCTCCTGGTGGCAGCGCCTCCAGCAGTCGTGGGAGCGCAACGCGCTGAAGATCGATATCGCCTGGACGATGCTCGTGCTCCTCTTCATCTGGGTCGTCGGCGGCGCGGGCACGGAGTACGGCCTCTGGGCGTTCCTCTTCATCGCGCCGCTCGCGGTGCGTCGCCGCTTCCCCGTGACGTCCGTCGTCACGGTCTTCTCGGTGGGGCTCCTCTTCACGCTGAGCGACAGGGCGAGCTCCGGCAACCCTGGGATGCTCGCGGTCCTCGCCGCCCTGTACTCGGTGACGGTCCACGGGCCGCGCTGGGCGTACCGCACCGCGATGTTCTCGGCCGCTGTCGGCGCCGCGCTGTGGGCGGTCGTCACGTGGGTGAGCTCCGGCTGGTACGGCGCCGGCGACCTCGTCGGCGCCTTCTTCACGTTCATGCTCATGCTGCTCGCCGAGCTCGCCGTGTGGGGCTTCGCTCTCACGCGCCGCGCGCGCAAGGACACCCTCGCGGCGCTCATCGACCGCGCCGAGCGGCTCGAGGTCGAGCGCGACCAGCAGGCCCGCATCGCGACCGCCGCGGAGCGCACGCGCATCGCCCGCGAGATGCACGACATCGTCGCCCATTCTCTATCTGTCATCATCGCGCAGGCGGACGGCGGCAGGTACGTCGTCCGACAGGACCCGGCCGCAGGCGAGCGCGTCCTCGGGACGATCGCGAACACGGGCCGCGACGCCCTCGCGGACATGCGCCGGCTCCTCGGCGTGCTGCGCGAGCCGGACGTCGCACGTCCCACTGCGCCGCTCCCGGGCGGCGGGGTCGGCACGCCCGCAGCCGGCACGCCCGCAGCCGGCAGCGCCGCGGGCTCGCCCCCCGGCGAGCGCAACCCGCAGCCCGCGACCGGCGACCTCGAACAGCTCGTCGCGCAGGTGCGTGCGACGGGCCTCGACGTCTCGTTCGTGCGCATGGGCACGCCGCGCGCGCTGCCTCCGGGCGTCGGCCTCGCGGTCTACCGCGTGTGCCAGGAGTCGCTCACGAACGTCCTCAAGCACGCGGGGCCCGGCCCGAGCGTCACGGTCCTCGCGAGCTGGGGCACGACGACGTTCACGCTCGACGTCTCCGACGACGGCCGCGGCGCGTCCGCCGGCAGCGACGGTGCGGGCCAGGGCCTCCTCGGCATGCGCGAACGTGCCACGATGTTCGGAGGGACGCTCACGGCGGGCCCTCGCCCCGGCGGCGGGTTCCGCGTCCACCTCGAGCTTCCCCTGCCGGGCGGGCCGTCTGCCGTCCCGGCACCGCCTGCACCGACCGCCCCGGCGCCACACGTCCTGGCCCCGCCGGCACGACCCGTCCCGGCCCCGCCCGCACCACCCCGACCACCCCACCACCCTGACCCGACCCAGGAGCCCGCGTGACCCTCGACCCCGCGCCCGACGCGATCCGCGTCGCCCTCGTCGACGACCAGCAGCTCGTCCGCGCGGGCTTCCGCATGGTCATCGACTCCCAGCCGGACCTCACGGTGACGCTCGAGGCCGGCGACGGCGCCCAGGCCGTCCGCCTCCTCGTCGACCACCCTGTCGACGTCGTCCTCATGGACGTCCGCATGCCCGAGCTCGACGGGCTCTCCGCGACCGCCCGCCTCACCGAGGCGTGGCACGCCCGCCTGCCCGCGGACCGGCAGCCGCGCATCATCGTGCTCACGACGTTCGACCTCGACGAGTACGTCATGGAGGCCATCCGCGCGGGTGCGAGCGGCTTCCTCCTCAAGGACGCCCCTCCTGAGGAGATGCTCGCGGCCATCCGCACGGTCCACCGTGGCGACGCCGTCATCGCGCCGTCGAGCACGCGCCGCCTCATCGAGCACATGGCGGGGGCGCTGCCCGCGCCCGCCGTCGCCGAGCCCGGCGACGACCCCCGCATCGCGTCCCTCACGGAGCGCGAGCGCGAGGTCCTCGTCCTCATGGCGCGCGGCCGGTCCAACACGGAGATCGGCGCAGACCTCTTCGTCGCCGAGGCCACCGTCAAGACGCACGTCGGCCGGATCCTCGCCAAGCTCGGCGCGCGCGACCGTGTCCAGGCCGTCGTCACGTCCTACGAGACCGGGCTCGTCACTCCCGGAACCTGAGCCCCGTACGACCGTGGGATGACCCCGCGCGTCGGAGGGACCCGACCCCGGCACGACGACCACCACGAGGTCGCCTCGATAGCGTCGGAGGAGCCGGCGGGCCCCCGCCCGCCTCTCCCCCGCATCGCACGAGGAGCATCTCCATGAACACCACCGTCGCCCCCGGCACGACGGGCGCGGTCAGCGCCCGCGGCCTCACGAAGGTCTACGGCAAGGGAGCCGGCCAGGTCGTCGCGCTCGACCACGTCGACGTCGACTTCGCGCCCGGTCGCTTCACCGCGATCATGGGCCCCTCGGGCTCGGGCAAGTCGACGCTCATGCACCTGCTCGCGGGCCTCGACTCCGCGTCGGCCGGCTCGTCGCGCATCGGCGACACGGAGATCACGGCCCTCGGCGACGACGCGCTCACCGAGCTGCGTCGCACACGCATCGGCTTCGTCTTCCAGTCGTTCAACCTCCTGCCGATGTTCACGGCGGAGCAGAACATCCTCCTGCCGCTCGACCTCGGCGGGAACAAGGTCGACACGGAGTGGCTCGCGACGCTCGTCGACACCCTCGGTCTCGGCGAGCGGCTCACGCACCGCCCGTCGGAGCTCTCGGGCGGGCAGCAGCAGCGCGTCGCGATCGCCCGCGCACTCATCACGAAGCCCGACGTCGTCTTCGCCGACGAGCCCACGGGCAACCTCGACTCGCGCTCGGGCGCCGAGGTGCTGAGCTTCCTGCGCCGCTCGGTGCGCGAGCTCGGACGCACCGTCATCATGGTGACGCACGACCCCGCGGCCGCGGCCTACGCGGACCGCGTCGTGCTCATCGCCGACGGCCGCATCGCGGGCGACATCTCCGACCCCACCCCCGAGTCGGTCCTCGCAGGCCTCGACGCGCTGCGCACCCTCGACACGGTCGGCGGCGCCACGGTCGGGGGTCAGGCCTGATGTTCCGGCTCACCTTCGCGCAGATGCGCAGATCCATCGGGCGGCTCGTCGCCGCCGGCGTCGCGATCGCGATCGGCACGGCGTTCGTCGCGGCGACGCTCCTCGCGGGCAACATCATGACCTCGACGTCGACGGACGCGATCGCGTCGTCCGTCGGCGACGCCGACCTGGTCATCGACACCTCGGCTGCCGGGAACCTCACGCTCGACGCGGTGCGGAGCCTCAGCTCCGTCGACGGTGTGGCCGCCGCGACCCCTCGACGCGACGTCTACGTCAGCGTCTCGGCCGACGGCCGCACGATCGGCACCGTCGCGGTGCCCGTCGCGTCCGACCCACGGCTCGAGGTGCAGTCCCTCACCGCAGGCGCGCTGCCGACGTCCGACGCCGAGGTCGCCCTCCCCGCGAAGCTCGCGGAGCGCCTCGGCGTGACCGTCGGCGGCACCGTCGGCATCGTCACCCACGAGTTCGACGAGAAGACCGGCGAGGGCAAGGAGGTCACGGTCGACCTCACCCTCGTCGGGCTCACCGACGACCCCGACGGTGCCTACCTCTCGGACGGAGGCGCGCTCCTCACGACCGCGGAGAACGTCACCCGTTGGCACGGCGCCGACGGCTTCTCGACCGCGCTCCTCCTGCTCGACGACGGCGCCGACGTCACGCAGGTGCGCCAGGCGGTCGCGGCCGCCGTCGCGGATGCGCTGCGTGCCGAGGGCATGGCGGACGACGTGGCATCGACGGCCACCATCCAGACGAAGCAGGAGTACGCCCAGGCGCGCATCGCGGAGCTCAGCGGACAGACGAACACCGTCGTCTACGTCGTGCTCGCGTTCGGCGCGCTAGCGCTCATCGTCGCCGGGCTCGTCATCGCCAACACGTTCCAGGTGCTCGTCGCCCAGCGCACGCGGACGCTCGCGCTCCTGCGGTGCGTCGGTGCGACGAAGAAGCAGCTGCGCGGGTCCGTCCTCCTCGAGGCGGCCGTCCTCGGCACGCTCGCCTCGCTGACCGGCATCGTCGTGGGCGCCGCCGGCGTCCAGGGTCTGCTCGCCGTGCTGCGCACGAGGGACCTCGGCGTGCCCCTGCCGACGACGATCGACGTCACCCCCGCCGTCGTTCTCGTCCCGCTCGTGGCCGGGCTTCTCGTCACCGTCATCTCGGCGTTCGCCCCGGCCCGCGTCGCGACCCGGGTCGCTCCCCTCGCGGCGCTCCGCCCCGCCGACGCCCCCTCGGTGCGCCAGGGTTCGAAGGTGCGGCTCGTGCTCGCGATCATCCTCACCGTGCTCGGCGGGCTCCTCCTCGCCGGCGGCGTCGCGGCCGGGACGACCCTCGAGGAGCCCCTCGCGGGGCTGCTCCTCGGCATCCCCGGCGGTGCCCTGTCGTTCGTGGGTCTCGCCGTCGGCTCGGTCTTCTGGATCCCCGCGGTCACGGCAGGCGTCGGACGTCTCCTGTCCCGCACGGGGGCGAGCGCACGCCTGGCGTCCGCGAACACCCTGCGCAACCCGCGGCGTACCGCAGCGACGAGCACCGCGCTGCTCATCGGAGTCACCCTCGTCGCCATGATGTCGACGGGCGCCGCGACGGCGCGCGCGACGTTCAACCAGCAGCTCGACGAGTTCTTCTACGTCGACGCTCTCGTCGACTCGGGCACGTACGGCACGGCCGGCGAGGCCGCTCCTACGACGCCCCTCACGCCGAAGGTCGTCACGGACATCGCGGCGATCGACGGGGTGACCGAGGTCGCCGAGGTCCACCGTGCCTCCGTCATGCAGATCGAGGTGCTCACCCCGGGGGGACCGGTCGTCGTCGGCAGCTCGACGCTCATGGGTGTCGACCCGGAGCGCGCCAGGTCGGTCCTCAACGACCCCGGGCTCGTCGACGGGCTCACCGACGGTACCCTCGTCGTCCAGTCCTCCCGCGACGTGTACGCCGGTGCGACCGGCGCACGCGTGACGCTCGCCGACGGCACGACGACCGACCTCGACGTCGTCGTCCGCGAGGGCAACCTCGGCGACACGATCGTCACCCTGCCGACGCTCGAGGACATCGCCGGGGCGACGAACGTCTCGGACCTCCTCGTGCGCATCGACCCGGCCGACCCCATCGCGACGGTCAACGCCATCCAGGACTCGGTCGACACGCTCGGTGTCTGGGTCGCGGGCGCCGTCGCCGAGCGGGCGATGTTCGACCAGGTCATCAACGTGCTGCTCGCGGTCGTCGTGGGTCTGCTCGCGGTCGCCGTCGTCATCGCGCTCATCGGCGTGACGAACACGCTCTCGTTGTCGGTCATCGAGCGGCAGCGGGAGAACGCGATGCTGCGCGCGATCGGCCTCTCGAAGCGCCAGCTGCGCACGACCCTCGCGATCGAGGGCCTGCTCATCGCGGTCGTCGGCACGGCGCTCGGCGTCGTGCTCGGGCTCGTCTACGGCTGGTCGGGAGCGGCCGCCGTGCTCGGGTCGTTCGGCTCGGTGGCCTACACCGTGCCGTGGCGGGACATCGCGCTCGTGCTGCTCGTCGCGGTCGTCGCGGGCCTGCTCGCCTCGGTGCTCCCCGCACGGCGCGCGGTGCGGACGTCGCCGGTCGAGGCCCTCGCGGTCGACTGACGTCGCGCAGCGTCCTCCAGGGATGCAGTGCGGAGCGCCCGGCGCGGACCATGGTCCGCGCCGGGCGCTCCTGCGTTCAGCCCGAGTGTGCAACGGCGCTACCAGTCACACAGACAGAGTGACTCGAAGCGGTTCTGCACACCGCCGAGTGTGCGGCGCCGCTACGAGTCACAGCGGGGTGATGGCCGACATCGACAGGGCTGGTGCTCAGCGTGGCGCCCGGTCCTGGTCGATCGCCTACCGCGTGCCGAGCGCGAGCTCCGCCTTGAGCTCGCGCACCGTTCGCACGGCACGCCGCCTCCCCGACATCGTCACATCGAGGCCAACTCTCTCTCGACCACCTGGACCACGAACCTCGACATAGACGGACCACACTCCGAAGGTTGTGCCGCCACGCACCCACGTTCCGTCATAGTTCCCCACGCCCACATAGGCGATGTCGTCCACGGCAAACCGATAGGTCCGCAACCAGCTCCGGACGAAGATCCCGTCGGGCGACACCCGCACCTCAAGGACCAGGGAGCGGGCGAAGGCCACGAGGGAGAGCGCCGCTGGAACGGTCACGAGCCACGGTTCCGGGGGCCAGTCGCCCACGAGAACGATCACGTAGAACACGAGAATGCACGTCGCGCCGGCACGCGCGACGGAGACCGCACCCTTCACCCGCCTGCCCTCACCGCGGTGACCGTCCGTCACGGATCCCCGTCCCCTTCGCGCTCCCCGGCTCGAGACCGTGCCACGCCCTGTTGTCGACAACCATGGCATCCGTCGTCCGAGGCGGCCACTTCCGCCACACCTGGTGACAGGCCCGGTCCGGACGCTGAGATGCGAGGAGGTACCACCGCCTCACCATGGGACGAAGTTCGGACGAACTGGGGCGGGTCCTGGACCGCGTCTGGGCCCACGTCGACACCCCTGACGGAGGGCCTTGTGGACGGGAGTTCTCTCCCCAGCTGCAGGTCCCTCCGGCACATCCAGAGAAGCGCACGGGGCATCGTCGAGGGCATGTGCCCCGCTCCGTCCGCCTCCGACCCAGCCACGCCCGTCGCCCCTAGACCTCTCCC
The DNA here is from genome assembly GCF_011300875.1 of Sanguibacter sp. HDW7. Taxonomy (NCBI): domain Bacteria; kingdom Bacillati; phylum Actinomycetota; class Actinomycetes; order Micrococcales; family Sanguibacteraceae; genus Sanguibacter; species Sanguibacter sp. HDW7. Next base: position 2,492,255 of record NZ_CP049862.1, read on the forward strand.
GGTGCAGTCGGTCCTCCCACCGTCCACCGGAGGCCACGTGCGCCTCACGCTCGCGGGCGAGGACGTCGACCTCGAGCGCGGGGCGCGGCTCGGCGCGCTGCGGCCCAGGCTCGCCGAGGTGCTCGGTCGCACAGAGCTGCTCGGAGCGTCGCTCGCCGTCGGCGCCCGGGTGCTCGACGACGACGCGCTCATCGGCTTCGGGCCCCTCGTCCCGGGCGCGGACGTGCGCGTGCACGCCCCGCGTCGTCGTCCTGCGGTGCCGGGCGCCGACGACCTCGTCGCTCGCGCGCACGACGCGCTCGGGGCGCAGGCACGTTGGGAGGTCGTCGAGGGGCCCGGGGCGGGGCGCATCGAGGTGGACGTCGCGCGGGCGGTCGGCGGGCGGGTCGCCGAGGTGCGCGCGCGCCGTACGCGGGACGACGGCCCGGGCGCCCGGGCGGTCCGCGTGCGACGTGTGCGCCTGACCGGCGGGAGCCTGACGACGGACTTGGACGTGCACGGCCCGGAGGATCAGGGTCCGGACGTTCGGGGGACGACCGCTCGTGAGCTGGCCTGTCCCCCGCCGCGCAGGCGCGCGCCGCGCGTCACCCTCGCGCGCGACCACGGCCGCGGGCGGCCCGCACGCCTCGGCCTGCGTCGGCGGCGCGTGCGTGACGGCGACGTCGTGCGCGTGGGTGCCACCGTCGTGCGACGTGTCGTCGTCGAGGTCGCCGCGTCTCGTGCGGACGTCGCAGCCGAGGAGGCCCGCGGGCGCCCGGGCCGCCCGCGAGGGCTCGGGCCGGGCCTGTCGGTGACGACGCTCGTCGTCCCGCTCGTCTCGGCAGCGATGCTCGCGGTCGTCACGGGCCGACCGGCGTTCGCGCTCGTCGGGCTCGTCGGGCCGCTCGTGCTCGGGGCGACGGCCCTCGTCCGGCGCGTGCGCCGCACGCCGCCACCTGTCACGGAGCCGCCGACCACGTGGGCGGGGCTCGCCGCCTCGCCCGTCGACCTCAGCACGAGGATCGTCACGGGCGACCTCGGTCAGCCTGCCACGCCCGGGCCTCGGGCCCTCGCCGTCACGGGCCAGGACCTGGAGCCCCGGGTCCGCGCCGCGGCTCTCGCGTTCGCGGCGCTGCACCCCGGGGCGCCCGTCGCGGTCGTCGGCGGCGACGCCCGGGCGTGGGAGTGGGCGCGCTGGCTCGGCGCCCGCGCCACCGACCACCCGGCGGACGACGGTTCGGCGGACGAAGGTGCGCGGCTCGTCGTCGTGACGCATACCGCTCCCGACGACCTGCGCCGCACGAGCGAGTGGTGGGCCCGCACCGGGCCGGGCACGCACGTCCTCCTCGTCGCCCCGGCCTCACTCACCTCTGTGCGGTCGCGGACGGCACGCACGTCGCAGTCCGGAACGGATACGGCGCCCTCCACTCCGTCACGGAAGAACCCCCGTCGGGCGGCGCCAACGTGGGCGGCGCCGACGTGGTGCGAGGGCGACGTCGACGGACCGGGCATCGGTGCCGACCTCGCGGACGCGCTCGCCCGGGCGCTCGCCCCGCACGTCGCGCACGCAGCGGGGGCCGCGCACGCGCCGACCGTCCCTCTCGCCGACCTCGTCGGCCTCGACGCCGCCTCGCCCGCCGACGAGCTCGCCCGTGCCGTCGCCGCCCGGTGGGCTCGCGCCCCGGCACGTCCCGTCGCGCCCGTCGGACGGCTCGCCGACGGGTCCGGGGCGCCGTGCCTCGTCGACCTCGTACGCGACGGGCCGCACGGGCTCGTCGCGGGGACGACGGGCGCGGGCAAGTCCGAGTTCCTCCAGACTCTGGTGCTGTCCCTCGCGCTCACCCTGCCGCCCTCGCGGCTCGCGTTCGTGCTGCTCGACCACAAGGGCGGCGCGGGCTTCGGACCGTGCCTCACGCTGCCGCACGTCGTGGGCGTCGCGACGGACCTCGAACCGGGGTCGGCGCGCCGCGCGCTCGCGGCGCTGCGAGCCGAGCTGCGCTCGCGCGAGGAGCTGCTCGCCCGCCACGGCGTCGCCGACGTCGAGGGGCTGGCAGCCCGTGCGCCGCACATCTGCCCGCCACGCCTCCTCGTCGTCGTCGACGAGCTGCGGGCGCTCGCGGACGACGACCCGGGCCTCGTGCCGTCCTTCCTGCGGATCGCGGCGCAGGGGCGGTCGCTCGGCCTTCACCTCGTGCTCGCTACGCAGCGCCCGGCGGGCACGGTGAGCGCGGACGTCCGCGCGAACGTCGGGCTGCGCGTCGCGCTGCGGGTCGCGTCCGACGCCGACTCCCGCGACGTCGTCGACGTCCCGGACGCGGCCGCGCTGCCGGCGTCGTCGCCCGGGCTGGCGATCGTCGTGACGAGCCGCGCCGCGCAGCGGACGGTGCGGTGCGCGCTCGCGTCCGCACCGTCGACCCCGGTCTCCGCCCGCGTCCGACGGGTGCCGCGCTCCCCCGGGCCCGCGCGATCCGCCGCCCCGTCGTGGGGCGACGACGTCGCGGCACGGCTCGTCGCCGCCGCTGACGCCGCGGTCCGCGTGTCCGGGACGAGCCGGTCGACGCCGCTGTGGGAGCCGCCGCTCCCGCTGCGCTGCACGTCGGCGGACGCCCCTGCCGCCCCGGCGGACGCCCTTCCCGCCGGGCCTGACGCCCTTCCCGTCGCGCTTCTCGACGAGCCCGACCTGCGTCGACGTGGCGTCGCGGCCTGGGAGCCCGCGCGGGGGCACCTCCACGTCGAGGGTGCGCCCGGTTCGGGCCGCTCGACGGTCCTCCACGCGCTCGCGCTCGAGGCGGCCGCGCGAGGCTGGCACGTCCACGTGCTCGGCCCGGACCCGCTCGTCGCGGTTCCGTCGGCCGCGGTTCCGTCGGCCGCGGGACAGTCAGTCGCAGGACCGTCGGCCGCAGGACTGTCGGTCACAGTGCCGTCGGTCGCGAGACCGTCGGTCGTAGGGCCGTCGGCCGCGGGACCACCCACGACGGCTGTGCGCCGGTCGGGCCCGCCGTCCGTGCCACCCACCACAGTGCGAGCCGACCTCGCGTCCTCCGGCCTGCCTGTCTGGTTCGGCACGCATGCGTCCGCGACGGACCCGCGGCGTGCCCACGCGCTGCTCGCGCGGCTGCTCGCGTCACCGCCGGAGGTCCGCACGCTCGTCCTCGTCGACGGGGTCGAGGAGCTGCTCGGGGCGCTCGGGCGGGTCGGTCGTGGCGCGGGCGCCGAGACGCTCGTCGCGCTCGCGCGGCAGCCCGCCGCGCACGGGGTGCGCCTCGCGCTCGCGAGCGCCCGGACGCTCACGGGCCAGCTCGCGGCGACCCTCGGGCCGCGGCTCGTCCTCACCGGGACCGAGCGCGCGGGCGACCTCGCGCGCGGGGTCCCGTCGGAGCTTGCGGGTCTCGGAGGTCCGCCCGGGCGCGGTGTCTGGACGGGGACCGGGCCGGCGCGGCTCGCGCAGGCGTTCTGCCCCGGCGCGACGCCTCCCGCGGAGCACGACGCGCCGCACCCGGCACTGAGGCTGCGTCCCGTCCCCGCGTCCGCAGACGACGTCGCTCTCGCGGAGCTCGCCGACGCGGTCGGCGCGACCGACGCGGTCGGCGCGGTCGGCGCGGTCGGCGCGGTCGGCGCGGTCGGCGCGGTCGGCGCGGTCGGCGCGGTCGGCGCGGTCGGCGCGGTCGGCGCGGTCGGCGCGGCGCCGCACGCGGGCCTCGCGCCGCTCGGCCACGGCGGCGACGACGCGGGTCCGCGACTGCTCGACATCACCCGCGACGTGCTCGTCGTCGGCCCGCCCGGCTCGGGACGGACGTCGGTCCTCGGGCGGCTCGCGGCTCACGCGGCGCGGCTCGGGCCGGTGCTCGTCGTCGGCTCGTGCCCGGCGCTCGTGCCACCGGACGACGACACCCGGGCCGTCGTCGGCCAGCGCCCGGCGTCGGTGTCCGGGGACGACATCGTCGCGTCGGACCTCGGCGGCATCCCGGCGTCCGCACCCGCGGGCGACGGCGCCGACGTCGTCGTCGTGCCGGTGACGCCCGAGGGCCTCGCGCGCGTGCCCGCCGTCGTCGCGGGCGGCGCGTGGACGCTCGTTGTCGACGACGTCGACGTCCTTGCCCGGCTCCTGCCCGCCGAGCACGACCGCGCGGGAAGCATCCCGGGGGTCGCGCGCTGCCTCGTGTCCGCGACGACGGCCGCGGCGACGCTCGCGTCCCGGGGGCTTCTGGGCCGGGCGCGCGCGGGGCGCCACGGCGTCGTGCTCGACCCGGGAAGGCCCGGGTCGGCGGACGCGCTCGCAACGGAGGTCGCCGACGTCGTCGAGCCGGGGCCGTCGCACCCTGGGCGCGGGGCGCTCGTCGCCGACGGTCGCGTCGAGCTCGTCCAGTGCCTTGCGCCGGACGCCGAGGTCGGCCCCGTCCGCAGCGGCCTGGGCTCACTCCCCTGCGGGGCGTCCCGCGGTCGTCCGGGCGGTGACGCCGGGTGAGACGATGCCGCCGACGACGACGACGGCGAGGACGAGCAGCACGACGGGCACGGGGTGCGCGCCTCCCTGGAGCCACGTCACGGCGAGGACGACCTGGAAGAGCTGCCAGGTCACGGCTGGCGAACGGCCCCAGCGGCGTCCGTCGAGCAGGCCGCGCGCGGCGGCGAGCAGGATCGCTGCGAGTCCCCAGGCGAACGCGACGAGGAAGAGGTCCATGCCCGCGCGGCCGCCGTGCAGGAGGTCGCCGACCGCGAACCCGCCGGCGACGACGAGCCCGAGCGCCTCGAGCGCGAGGAAGCCCACGACGACGAGGAGAGTGGTGCGGCCGGGGCCGGGGGCCGCGACGCCGGGACGGCGGAGGAGGTCGAGTGCCACGCCTCGAGACTACGGGACCGGCGCCGGTGGCCACGGTGAAGGGCCGTGCGCGCCGGCCGCCGAGGCGCCGTCGGACACCCCGTGCACGGTGGTACGGCAGGCCCGAGACCTGCGGCGCGACCGCCCGAGCAGCCGCGCGATGTCAAGGATGAGACCTTGTGACCATCACCTCAGGGTCACCGCGTCGAAACCTTCTCGTGACCTCTTGTGGAACTGGCCGTGAGGTGTGAACCTTGTGGGGTCCCTACGGACACACCCCCTTCTTCGAACGGTCGCGTCGCGCTGCGCGCAGAACCGTTCCGCACCACCACCGAGGAGCATTTCCATGGACTGGCGTCATCGCGCCGCATGCCTCACCGAGGACCCTGAGCTGTTCTTCCCCATCGGGAACACCGGCCCGGCGATCCTGCAGATCGAGGATGCGAAGGCCGTCTGCCGTCGCTGCGACGTCGTCGACACGTGCCTCAAGTGGGCGCTCGAGTCCGGTCAGGACGCGGGCGTCTGGGGCGGCATGTCCGAGGACGAGCGTCGCGCGCTCAAGCGCCGTACGGCCCGCGCGCGTCGCGCCGGCTGACACAAGCCTCACGCACGGCCGAGGGCCGGCACCCGCACGGGTGCCGGCCCTCGCTGTGTTCGTGGGCGCTCCTGCTCCTCAGGACGTTCGCGGAGCGTAGGGACGCCCACTGAGCCTAGGGACGCTCGCGGAGCGTCAGGACACTCGCGGGCACTCGTGACACCCGCGGGGCGACACGAGGGCCGCGGCGGTCACGCAGGACGCGTCGCGCGGTGCCCGCGAGCGTCGCGGAGCACGACGCGCACGGTGACGTCGGTGCCGCCGGTCGGGTTGCCGTCCCACTCGATCGAGCCGTGGAGCTCGTTCTGGACGAGGGTGCGCACGATCTGCGTGCCGAGGCCGGAGCCGGGGCCGTGGTCGGGCGACAGGCCGATGCCGTCATCGACGATGTGGACGGTGAGGTCGTGCCCCTCGCGTGTCGTCGTGATGCGGACGTTGCCGGTCGCGCGGTCGGGGAAGCCGTGCTCGACGGCGTTCGTCACGAGCTCGGTGAGGACGAGGGCGAGCGGCGTCGCGTCCTCGGCGTGGACGAGCCCGAAGGTCCCCTCGGAGATCGTGCGGACGCTCGTGTCGGCGGACGCGATGTCGGCCGCGAGCCGCAGGACTCGTCCGACCATGTCGTCGAACTCGACCTCCTCCTCGAGCGTCTGCGAGAGCGCCTGGTGGACGAGCGCGATCGTGTCGACACGACGCATGGCCTCCTCGAGCGCGGCGCGTGCCTCGGGCACGTGCATGCGCCGGGCCTGGAGGCGCAGGAGTGCGGCGACGGTCTGGAGGTTGTTCTTCACGCGGTGGTGGATCTCGCGGATCGTCGCGTCCTTGGTGATGAGCTCGCGCTCGCGCCGGCGGACCTCGGTGACGTCGCGGCACAGGAGCACGGCGCCCATGCGGCGTCCGTCCTCGGTGATGGGCAGCGAGCGCACGGACAGCGAGACGCGCGCGGACTCGAGCTCCGTGCGCCACGGGGCGCGGCCCATCATGACGACGGGCAGGGACTCGTCGACGGGCGCCTGCTGGACGAGGAGGTCCGCAGTGATCTCGACGAGCGACTCACCGACGAGCGGTCCGTAGACCCCGAGGCGGTGGAAGCACGAGAGGGCGTTGGGGCTGGCGTAGAGGACCTCACCCTCGGCGTTGAGACGCAGGAGGCCGTCGCCGACGCGGGGGGCGCCGCGGCGCGGCCCGGTCGCGGAGTCGGACTGCGGGAACTCTCCGCGGGAGATCATGCCGAGCAGGCCTTCGGCGGCCTCGACGTAGTTGAGCTCGAGGCGGCTCGGTGTGCGCCCGGAGCCGAGGTACGTCTGGCGGACGAGGACGGCGATCGCGCGGCCGGCGCGGACGACGGGCACGAACTCCTCGCGCACGGCGTAGGCGCCGAGCCAGCGGGGCTCGCGCTCACGGTGGACGCGACGGTCGTCGAAGGCCTCGAGGAGCTGGGCGCGACGGCCGGACGGGGCGACGGTCCCGACGATGTCGTCGTAGTGGACGGTCGCGCCGGTCGACGGGCGGCAGTGGGCGATCGCGACGAGCTCGCCGTCGTCGGTCGGCAGCCACAGGACGAGGTCGGCGAAGGCGAGGTCGGAGATCACCTGCCAGTCCCCCGCGAGGAGGTGCAGCCAGTCGACGTCGGCGGGGTCGAGGGACGAGTGGCGGGAGATGAGCTCGCTCATGACGGACACACCTCCAGGGTACGTGGCGCGGCGGGTGCGGCGGTGCGCGCACAGCGTGGTCCGTGTCGGGGTCCTCAGGCCAGGACGGGGGCGGGTCCGCGCCGCTAGGCTCGGACCATGCACGTGACGATCGACGTCCCCGTCCCGCTTCCCGCCGCCGCGTACGCGACGCTCCTGCGCGACGCGGTGTTCGTGCGCTTCCGCACGTCGGTGCCGGGAGCGAGCGTGGACGACGTCGTGGTGACGCCGACGGGTGGCGAGTCGTTCACGGTAACGGTACGCCGGTCGGTGTCGGCGGAGCAGATCCCTCCGCAGGTGCGCTCGTTCGTGGGCTCGGAGCTCGAGATCCGTCAGGTCGAGGCCTGGGACGGCGAGCGCGACGGGTCGTGGCACGGGACCGTCGCGCTCGAGATCACGGGCACGCCGGTGCGCCTCACGGGCACTGTGGCGCTCGTGCCGTCGGGCGAGGGCGCTCTCCTCACGTACGACGGCGAGGTGCGGGCGTCGATCCCGCTGTTCGGATCGGCGGTCGAGCGGTCGGCGGCCGAGGCCGTGCGGGCGACGCTCGCGGCCGAGGAGGTGCGCGTCCAGGCGTGGGTCGACGTGCACGGCACGCCGGCCTGAACGGAGCGACCCCGCGTCGGAACGCTCGGCGCGCGCATAACAATCCCGCAACGGCCGCCGGGGCCTTAAGCCTCTGACCTGCGCTTTTAAAGTCATGGGATCGCTTCCACAGGCTTTTCGCCTGCGAGCGCTTGACAGCGCTCCCACACCTTCGCGACGATCTTCCTCAGCGGCGTGGAAACGCTCCCACGAACACGGTGGGAGCGCTTCCCTCAGGATCACGCCGAGAACGACGCCCACCCGCCGGGTGCGCGGCAGGAATGGCCGCGGCGACGACGCCGTGCCAGGACGAAGGAGTCACAGTGCGTAAGAACACCACTCGGACGTGGGCCGCGGTCGCCGGCATCGCGTCTCTCGCGCTCGTCGTGAGCGCGTGCGGCGGGGAAGACACCCCGGGCACCGGCGCGACGTCGGGCAGCAAGGCCCCGGGCGAGAAGGTCAAGCTCGTCGTGTCCACCTTCAACGACTTCGGCTACAAGCCGCACATCGAGCAGTTCATGAAGGACAACCCCGACATCATCGTCGAGGAGAAGATCACGGGCGGCTCCGACGAGTCCCGCGAGAACATGTTCAACTTCCTCGGTCAGAAGTCGGGCCTCGCCGACGTCGAGGCCATCGAGGGCGACTGGGTCCCCGAGCTCATGCAGTACGCCGACAAGTTCGTCGACCTCACGGACCCCGCGCTCGCCAACCGCTGGCTCGACTGGAAGATCGCTGGGGGCACGGACGCCAACGGCCGCGTCATCATGTACGGCACCGACTCGGGCCCCAACGCGGTCGCGTACCGCGCCGACCTCTTCGAGAAGGCCGGTCTCCCGAGCGACCGCGAGAGCGTCGCCAAGCTCCTCACCGGCGACTGGGCCAACTACTTCGAGGTGGGCAAGCAGTACACCGAGAAGACCGGCAAGCCCTGGTTCGACACCGCCCGCGGCACGTTCTTCGGCATGATCAACCAGGTCGAGCGCGCCTACGAGAACACGGACGGCACGGTCCGCGACCTGGCCGGCTCCGACGTCGAGACCCTCTTCCGCCAGGTCCTCACCGCCTCGGCCGAGCAGAACCAGTCCTCGCACACGCCGCAGTGGAAGCCCGACTGGGACAAGGTCTTCAAGGGTGACAACGGCTTCGCGACGATCCTCGCTCCGGGCTGGATGCTCAACGTCATCAAGGAGCGCGGTGGTGACGACTTCAAGGGCTGGGACATCGCCGATGTCTTCCCCGGCGGCGCCGGCAACTGGGGCGGCTCGTTCCTCGCGGTGCCGACGCAGTCGAAGCACCCTGAGGAGGCCAAGAAGCTCGCGGCCTACCTCACCTCGCCCGAGGTCCAGTCGAAGCTCTTCGTCGACCAGGGCGCCTTCCCGTCGACCGTCGACGCGCTGAAGTCCGACGACGTGCAGAACGCAACCTTCGCATGGTTCAACGACGCCCCCACCGGCAAGATCCTCTCGAACCGCGCGGTCGGCATCAAGCCGGTCTTCAAGGGCCCGCTCTACAAGAAGGTCTCGGACGTCGTCAACAACGGCCTCGACCGCGTCGACCTCGGCGTCTCCGGCAAGAAGCAGTCGATCGACGAGTCCTGGGCTCAGGTGCTCTCGGAGCTCAAGAACCTCAACTGATCACACCGGAGGCCGGGGTGCACGACGCACCCCGGCCTCCGGCCGTCGGCGGCGCGTCCGCCACCGGTGCACGCCACAGCCCTCACAGCCCGCCGCCGCGGGCGCACACGAAGGAACCCCCATGACCGTCAGCACGTCCTCGACCCGTCGCGCGGGCACGGGCGGCCCGGCTCAGGTCCCCGCCCCGCAGCAGGCTCGCCGCCTCGGCTGGGGCCAGCGGATGAGCCGGTTCGACCTCAAGGTCTCGCCGTACCTCTACATCTCGCCGTTCTTCATCCTCTTCGGCATCTTCGGCCTCGCGCCGCTTCTCTACACCGCGTACGTCGCGGTCCACCAGTGGCACCCCATCGGTGGCAAGGGCGAGTTCGTCGGCCTCGACAACTTCACCGCGATCCTCCAGCAGGACCAGTTCTGGAACGCGGTCGGCAACACGTTCTCGATCTTCCTCATCTCCACCGTGCCGCAGCTCATCGTCGCGGTGTTCATCGCCGCGGTGCTCGACTCCAACCTGCGTGCAGGGACGTTCTGGCGCATGGGCGTCCTCCTGCCCTACGTCGTGGCCCCCGTCGCGGTGGCCCTCATCTTCTCGAACCTCTTCTCCGAGCAGTTCGGACTCTTCAACTCCCTGCTCGGCATGATCGGGATCGACCCGGTGCCGTGGTCGTCCGACGTCATCCCGTCGCACATCGCGATCGCGACGATGGTGAACTTCCGCTGGACGGGCTACAACACCCTCATCCTCCTCGCGGCGATGCAGGCCGTCCCCCGCGACCTCTACGAGGCTGCGACGATCGACGGCGCGGGCCGCGTCCGCCAGTTCTTCGCGATTACGGTGCCCATGCTCAAGGCGACCATCACGTTCGTCGTCATCACCTCGACGATCGGCGGCCTGCAGATCTTCGACGAGGCCCGCATGTACGGCGGCGGTTCGGGCTCAGGCCGAGGCGGACCCGACGGCGAGTGGAAGACCATCACCCTGTACCTCTGGGAGGTCGGCTGGAACTCGACCAACTTCGGCCGCGCGGCGGCCATCGCATGGCTGCTGTTCCTCCTCATCCTCCTCGTCGGCGTCGTGAACTTCCTCCTCACCCGCCGCATCTCCTCGCAGGGAGGCGACCGATGACCTCGATCCCCGCCATCGCCCAGTCCGCCGGACCCGGCGCAGCTCGCGCGGCAGCGCGCCGCGGCGCGCGGAAGTCCTCGCCCTTCGCAAGCGGCGAGCGCAAGCCCGGCAAGCTCACGTACACGATCCTCTCGGCGTTCGTCCTCTTCTCGGCCTTCCCGTTCTACTGGTCGTTCCTCATCGGGTCGAAGGACAACGACTTCGTCTACTCGGGCGAGTTCACCCTGATCCCGGGACCGAACTTCCTCGACAACGTCAAGCGGGTCCTCGAGTCCGACATCAACTTCTGGGGTGCGACGCTCAACTCGCTCATCGCCGCGACGTCGATGTCCGTCTCGGTCGTCCTGCTCTCGACGCTCGCCGGCTTCTCGTTCGCGAAGCTGCGCTTCAAGGGTCGCCGCGGTCTCCTCGTCTCGGTCATCGCGACGATGGCGGTCCCGACGCAGCTCGGCATCGTGCCGCTCTACCTCATCATGAGCAAGCTCGACCTCCAGGGGAACCTGCTCGCGATCATCCTGCCGGGCCTCGTCACGGCGTTCGGCGTGTTCTGGATGACGCAGTACCTCCAGGACGCCCTGCCGGACGAGCTCATCGACGCCGCACGCGTCGACGGCTGCAACCTCATCCGTACCTTCTGGCACGTGGCCATGCCGGCCGCACGACCGGCCGCCGCGATGCTCTTCCTCTTCACGTTCGTCGGCTCGTGGACGAACTACATGTGGCCGTCCATCATCCTCGACCGCGCCAGCGGCACCCTGCCGGTCGCACTCCAGGGCCTGCAGTCGCAGTACTACACGGACTACCCGCTCATTCTCACGGGTGCGCTGCTGGCCACCGTCCCGCTGCTCATCATCTTCATCCTCGCCGGCAAGCAGCTCGTCGCCGGCATCATGGCGGGCGCAGTCAAGGGCTGACCCGCACCCTGTCTGCCACCGTCGGCCCCCTTGGGGGCCGACGGACCCCGGGAGGTCGAGGCCCGTGGTCCGTCGGTGGCGGTCGTGAAGGCACCCTGTGCCCGTGCGACCACCCGCAGGTCCCGTCCGGCGAGGGCGGGACCTGCGGCGTCTGCGGACCGTACCGCGTGCCGAAATGCCCGTCCGCGCCGGACTCGCCTAGGCTCATCTCACGAGCGGTCCCCCACCGGCCGCCGCCCTCACGAAAGACGATCGACGATGACCGAGTTCACCCCGCGCAACGACGCTGCGGCCCCGACGCTCGATGAGGTGGCGGCGGCTGCCGGCGTCTCCCGGTCGACCGCCTCGCGAGCGCTCAACGGGGGCCTTCGTGTCTCCCCCACCGCGCAGGCCGCGGTCGACGACGCGGCCCTCCAGCTGGGCTACGTCCCCAACCGCGCCGCCCGGTCGCTCGTCACGCGTCGCACGGACTCGATCGCGCTCATCATCCCCGAGCCCGACGAGCGCCTCCTCTCGGACGCGTTCATCGGCGGCACGCTGCGCGGCGTCGGTGACGCGCTCGCACGCACGGACCTCCAGCTCGTCCTCCTGCTCTCGCGCAAGAACGAGACCGCGGACCGCATCGCCCGCTACCTGCGTGGCGGTCACGTCGACGGCGCCGTCATCACGTCGCACCACGAGGGCGACGAGCTCGAGCGCGTCGTCGCCGCGTCGTCGATCCCAGCGGTGTTCGTCGGACGCCCCTTCGACGCCCCGCGCGAGCTCATCTACACGGACGTCGACAACGTCGCGGGCGCCCGGCTCGCGGTCGAGCACCTCGTCGCGCGCGGCCGTACGCGCATCGCGCACATCGCTGGCCCGCAGGACATGACCGCCGGGGTCGACCGCATCAAGGGCTGGCGCGACGCACTGAGCGACCACGGCCTGCCCGCGGACGCGCTCGCGCACGCGCAGTTCACGACCGCGTCGGGCGAGACCGCGACGGCCGAGCTCCTCGAGGCGCACCCGGAGATCGACGCGATCTTCGCGGCCTCGGACACGATCGCGGTCGGCGCGCTGCGGGCGCTCGCGCGCGCGGGCCGCTCGGTGCCCGGGGACGTCTCGGTGGTCGGCTACGACGACCTCGACGCGGCTCAGGCCTCGACGCCCCCGCTCACGACGCTCCACAACCCCGTCGTCGAGCTCGCCGCGACCGCGGTCGAACAGCTCATGCGCCTCATCGAGGCCTCGCAGGGAGGCTCCCCCGTGACGTCGATCGTCTTCCCGCCGCGGCTCGTCGTCCGCGGCACGACCTGACGGACATCGTCACCACACGTCCGGCGCCCCCGGCAGGCCTCGCCTGCCGGGGGCGCCGCCGTCCGGAGCGCTGCCGTCCGGAGCGCTGCCGCCCAGGGGCGCTGCGGTCCGGGGCGCTGCGGTCCGGGGGTGCTGCCGTCCGGTGACACGGGGTCGGCTGTGACGCTCGCGTCCGGACCGCGGCGGGCCGTCCGTCAGCGCACCGGCCACGTCCAGGCGGGAGCATCGAGCGGGCCTTCCCGCCCGACGATTCCCGTCGCGCTGCCTCCGCCTCCGACGAGCCCGACGTGGGTCGCGCCTTCGTCCGAGAGCGCGCTCGCGAGGGCACGGGAATGGGTGACGACGAGCACCTGGCCGCGCTCGGAGGCGCGCAGGACGAGGCGTCCGAGGGGTGCGGCGAGGTCGGGGTGGAGGCCGGTCTCGGGCTCGTCGAGGACGAGGAGCCCGGCGGGCCGTACGGAGAGCAGCGCGGCGACGTGGACGAGATAGCGCAGGGTGCCGTCGGAGAGCTCGGCCGCCGTGACGGGTCGGCGCAGGCCGGGCTGGACGAGCGTGAGCGCGAAGAGTCCTGTCGACGTGTCGATGCGGAGGCGTGAGCCGGGGAACGCGTCGTCGACCGCGGCGTCGAGGAGGTCGCTGCCGCCCGCGTCGACGATCGTCGCGAGCGCGGCCGCGAGGTCCGCGCCGTCGTGGCCGAGGACCTGCGTGCGCGTGCCGACGTGGGGCCTGCGCGCGGGTGAGGCGGCGTCGGTGCGGACGTCGTCGTGGAAGCGCCAGCCGCGCAGGGTGCGGCGGACGAGTCCGACCTCGGGGGCGCCGTCGGGGTCGGCGACCTCGTCGATGATCGACTCGTACGTCGCGAGCGTGCGCGGGTCGTCGCGCCACGAGCCCTCGGCGTCCCGCACGCGCAGGTGCGGGCCCTTGCGCTGGGCCTGGACGGAGCCCGCGCGGAGCGGGCCGCCGCTCCACACGGTCTCCGACTTGATCTCGGGGTCGAGCGCGAACGGCGAGCTGCCGGGCAGCTGTGGCAGGCCGAGGTCGACGGCGTAGCCGAGGCCGTCGCCCTCGAAGCCGAGGCGCAGCGCGACGCGGCCCTGCGGTCCGGGCGCGCGCGAGGATCCGGCCCACAGCGCGGAGCCGAGCCCGCCCTCGCGTGCGAGGGCCCCGACGACCTGCCCCGAGCCGCAGGCCGCGAGCAGCCGCAGCGCGCGGTAGAGCGAGGACTTGCCCGAGCCGTTGGGGCCCGTCACGACCGTGAGCCGGCCGAGCTCGAGCGTGAGGTCGACGAGGCTGCGGTAGCCCGAGACGGCGAGCGTGCGGATCATGCCGCGAGCCTAACGACGACCACCGACGTTTCCGGGAGGGGACCGGAGGACGTCGGTGGCCGCCGAGCGTCGGCGCGGGGCGCGGGGCTCCGCTCAGCGCGTGAAGGCGAGGTGCCAGGTCTCGGGGCCGCGCTGGAGATACTCGACCGCGAAGCGGCCGGGGTGACGGGCCTCGATCTGGGCGAGGAGCGGCAGCGGGTCGTGCGGGGCGACGAGGACGAGGCCGCGGCCCTCCTCGACCGCGTCGAGCGCGCCGAAGATCGTCGCGTGGCGGACGGCGTGCGGGATGACGGTCGCGTCAAGGACGGGCAAGTCGGGGCCCGCGCCCTCGGTCGCCGCGGGCTCGGCAACGTCCGCGTCCGACGCGGCGTCGGCCGGGGCTGCGCCGCCCCCGCCGCAGCCGCCTCCGCCGCAGCCGCACCCGTGCCCGGAGGGGGCGGCGGGTGCGCGGAGGACCTCGCGGACCTCCTCGGCGGGGCGGGTGAGCGGGACGCGGGCGTCGCGCGCGACGAGCGGCACGAGGTCGTGGTCGAGCGTGTCGGAGTGGACGGCGAGCAGAGCGGCGAGGACGTGGCCAGCGCCGACGGCCTCGAGCGGGTGGGTCGTCGTCGCGAGCGTGGTCGCGGCGTCGCGGACGGCGGTGTGGAGCCGCACGAGGGTGCTCGTGGCGGGGCCGCCGTCGGTGGCTGTGCGGACGGCGGGGAGGAGGTGCGCCTCCTCGGCCTCGAGGTGGGGAACGAGGCGGTCGGTCGTCCACCGGGAGAGGCGCTCGCGTGAGGCACCGGCCTGCTGGGCGTCGGCGCCGCTGACTGCGCGGGCGAGCTGGTCGACGAGGACGTGGAGCGTGCCGCGCATCGCGGTGTGGTCGCCCGCGAGCTCCTCGGCGGCGCGGGCGTCGTCGAGGTTCGAGGCGAGGAGCAGGTCGTCCATCGGGGGATCTCCGGTCGTGTTCGGGACCGAGGTCCGGTCCGCCTGCGTCCGACAATAGTACAATCGGCTCCGTGGAAATAACTCCGCGTCCCGGCTACGGCCCCGCCGCCGTCGTCCCGCGCCCCTCGCCCGCCGCGGAGCTCTCGCGCGCCCGCCGCCAGGTGCTCGACCTCCTCGTCGCGCGGGGCGTCCCGACGAGCGTCACCACGGTCGCCACCGAGCTCGGTCAGCACACCAACACCGTGCGCGAGCACCTCGAGGGCCTCGCCGACCTCGGCCTCGTCGAGCGCTCGACCGCTCGTCCCTCGGGACGCGGCCGTCCCGGCGCCCTCTACGCCGCGACGCCGGCGAGCGTGACCGACCCGGCCGTCCAGGAGTACGCGGGCCTCGCCTCCGTCCTCGCCGACCAGATCGCCCGCACGAGCCCCGACCCGCGCGCCGACGCGCTCGCGGCGGGCGACCGTTGGGGTCGCGAGCTCGTCGCGCGCGAGCAGGCCTCCGACGCGACCCACGCACGGCGCTCCGTCGTCCGGCTCCTCGACCGGCTCGGGTTCGCCCCCGTGCCCGACGGCTCCGACCACGCCGTCGAGCTGCGCCGCTGCCCCCTGCTCGACGCCGCGCTGCGCACCCCCGAGGTCGTGTGCGCCGTCCACCTCGGACTCGCGCGCGGCGCGCTCGACGCGCTCGGCGCGCCGACCGACCGCACGACGCTCGAGCCCTTCGCGCTGCCCGGCTCGTGCCTGCTCCACCTCGACGCCACGGAGATCTGAGCATGGCCGCCCCCGCGAGCGCGCTGCGCCGCGTCCCCCTCCTCCTGCTCGCAGGCCTCAGCCTGCTCGCGGGGCTCGACGCCGCGCTGCTGCTGCTCGGTCTGCCCGCACCCGTGACGACCGACCGCCTGCCGGACGTCCACGGCATGCTCATGGTCCTCGGCTTCGTCGGGACGCTCGTCTCGCTCGAGCGCGCGGTCGCGCTGCGTCGCTGGTGGGGCTTCGGCTCGCCCCTCCTGCTCGGCCTCGGCGCGCTCGCGCTGCTCTCGCCGCTTCCCCTGGCCGTCGGGCGCGGGCTGCTCACCGCGGGCTCGGTCGCGCTCGTCGTCGTCTACGTTCCCCTGTTCCGGCGCTCGCGCGACACCGCGGTGCTGTGCCAGCAGCTCGGCGCGGTCGCGGCGGCCTGCGGCGCGCTCCTGTGGTGGGCGGGCGCTCCCATGCCCGCGACGATCCCGTGGCTCACCGCGTTCGTCGTCACGACGATCGCGGGCGAGCGGCTCGAGCTTGCGCGCGTCGCGATGTCGGGCCTGCGCCCGGGTGACCGCACGCGCGCCGACCGCGCGATCCTCGCCGTGTGCGTCGCGACCGTGCTCGGCGCTGCGGCCGCGACGGCCTGGCCCGAGGCCGGGCACTCGCTGCTCGGCGCGGCCCTCCTCGCGCTGTGCGCATGGCTCGCGGGCCACGACGTCGCCCGACGCACGGTGCGGTCGACGGGGCTGCCTCGCTTCACGGCCGTGTGCCTCCTCGCGGCGTACGCGTGGCTCGCGGTCGCGGGCGCGATCTGGCTGCTCGGCGGCCCGCAGACGTCGGGCCCCGGCTACGACGCCGTCCTGCACAGCGTCTTCCTCGGCTTCACGATCTCGATGATCATGGCGCACGCCCCGGTCATCCTCCCGGCCGTGCTCCGCGTCCCGCTGCCCTACCACCCCGCGATGTACGTGCCCGCGGCGGTCCTCCACGTGACGCTCGTGCTGCGCGTCGCGGTGGGCGACGCTCGCGACGTGCCCGCGCTCGTCACGATCGCCGGGGTCGGCAACGTCGTCGCGATGCTCGGGTTCGTCGTGACGAACGTCGTCGTCGGCGTCCTCGCCGCGCGCAGCGCCCGCCGCGGGCGCGAGGCGCGCGCCGAGACGGCGCGTGCGCGCGCGAGCGCGCGGGCAGCGGCGGAAGCACCCGACGCCCACCCTGCAGACTCCGATCCCCCAGCCCAGGAAGCCTCAGCCCGATGACCTCGATCGCCCCGCGCCCGACCCGGCCCTCGGGCGCGCCCCGGCCGTTGTCCGCCCGCTCGTCGTGGCACCTCGCCGCGAACGCGCCCGTCGTCGTCTGGCTGCTCGCGACGGTCGCGGTCTCGCTCGTGCACCGGGAGGTCGCAGCCTCGGCGTGGCTGCTCGTCCACCTCACCCTGCTCGGCGCGGCGACGAACGCGATCCTCGTGTGGTCGGCGCACTTCGCGGACGCCCTGCTGCGTCGCCGCGTGGACGACCGGTCGCGGCGCGGGCAGGCCGTGCGGCTCGTCGTCCTCAACGTCGGCGTGCTCACGACGGTCGTCGGCATGGTCGTGTCGCAGTGGGTCGTCACGCTCGTGGGTGCGAGCGTCGTGGGGCTCGCGGTCGCGTGGCACGGGGCGGCGCTCGCGCGCTCGACGCGCGGCGCGCTCACGGGCCCGCTCGCGGTGTGCGTGCGCTTCTACGTCGCGGCCGCGTGGCTGCTGCCGCTCGGTGCGGCGGCGGGCGTGCTGCTCGCACGCGGTGCTGGACCCGGCTGGCACGCACGGCTCGTGCTGGCCCACACGGGGCTCAACGTGCTGGGGTTCGTGGGGCTCACGGTGCTCGGCACCCTCGTCACGCTGTGGCCGACGATGCTGCGCACGACGATGGATCCGCGGGCGGTGCGCGCGGTGACGCCGACGCTCGCGTGGACGCTCGGCGGCCTTCTCGCGGGTGTCGCGGGCGCGCTCCTCGGGGTGCGGCCGGTCGCGGCGGCGGGCGTCGCCGCGTACGTCGTCGGCGTCGTCACGGCGCTCGTGCCCATGGTGCGGGCGGCCCGGCGCCGTCCGCCAGCATCGTTCTCGACGCTCTCGGCGGCCTCAGCTGTCGCCTGGTGGCTCGGGACGCTCGTCACTGTCGTCGTGCTGCTCGTCGCGACGCCGTCGTGGACGGCGCTCGAGGCGCGCCTCGGGATGCTCACGGTGCCGCTCGTCGGGGGCTTCGTCGCGCAGGTGCTCCTCGGAGCGCTCACGTACCTCGTGCCCGTCGTGCTCGGTGGCGGGCCGGCCGTCGTGCGGACGACGGCGGCACGCCTCGAGCGCGGCGCGCTCACCCGCGTCGTCGTTGCGAACGGCGCCCTGCTGGTGTTCGTCCTGCCGGGCTCGAGCGCGCTGCGCGCGCTGTCGTCGATCGCGGCGCTCGGCGCGGGCGCGTGGTTCCTCGTCGTGCTCGGGCTCGCGCTGCGTGACCACCGTCGGGCGCGGCTCGGACGTATGGCGACGGTCGAGGCGCCCACGCCGCCGACGCCCGGCGCGCCGCAGGGCCCGCAGGTCGAGGCGGTGCGCGGTCCGGCCCGGGCCACGCAGCTCGTCGCGGGCGTCGCGGTGCTGCTCGTCGTCGTCGCGGGGGCTGCGGCCCTCGACCCGTCGGCGCTGCGGCTCTCCGCGACGCCGGGCGACAGCGACGGCGGCGCCTCGGGCGTCGCCGTCACGCCGACGGGCCGCACGACGACGGTCGAGGTCGAGGCGCGCGACATGCGGTTCACGCCCTCGCGCATCGAGGTGCCTGCGGGCGACCGGCTCGTCCTCGTCGTGCGGAACACGGACCCGACGACGGTCCACGACCTTGCGCTCGACACGGGTGCGTTCTCGGGCCGGCTCGCGGTCGGCGCGTCGGCGACGCTCGACGTCGGTGTCGTCGGTCGCGCGATCGACGGCTGGTGCACGATCGTCGGGCACCGGCAGTCGGGCATGACGCTCGACATCGTGCCGACGGGCCTGGGCACGACGAACAACGCCACGTCGGGCGCGACCGACGCCCCCTCCGACTCCCCGTCCGGGGGCACGGACCACGCTGGCATGGACCACGGCGCAGCGTCAGGGCCGTCGGCGGCCGACGACATCGACCTCATGCGCTCCCCCGCCGAGGGCTTCGAGGCCCGTGACGCGGCGCTGCCTCCCCTCGACGACGCGACGGTGCGGGAGGTGACGCTCACGGTCTCCGAGCTCACGACGGACGTCGCGCCGGGCGTGAGCCAGAAGCTCTGGACCTTCGGCGGCTCGGCGCCCGGACCGACCCTGCACGGGCGGGTGGGCGACACGTTCGTCGTCACGCTCGTCAACGACGGGAGCATCGGGCACTCGATCGACTTCCACGCCGGCATGCTCGCCCCCGACCAGCCGATGCGCACGATCGCGCCCGGAGAGAGCCTCACGTACCGGTTCACGGCGACGATGAGCGGCATCTGGATGTACCACTGCTCGACGATGCCCATGAGCGCGCACATCGCGAACGGCATGTTCGGCGCCGTCGTCATCGAGCCTCCGGACCTGCCCGAGGTCGATGCGAGCTACGTCCTCGTCCAGAGCGAGTTCTACCTCGGCCCGCAGGGCGGGGAGGTCGACGTCGACAAGATCGCGACGCAGCTGCCCGACCTCGTGACGTTCAACGGCTACGCGCACCAGTACGCGTACGACCCGATCGAGGCGCGCACGGGCGACCGTCTGCGCTTCTGGGTGCTCGCGGCGGGGCCCAACGTCGGCTCGTCGTTCCACGTCGTCGGCGGGCAGTTCGACACGATGTTCCACGAGGGCGCCTACCGGCTGCGGCCGGGCAACGCCGAGCACGGTGGGTCGCAGGCGCTCGACCTGTCGGTCGCGCAGGGCGGGTTCGTCGAGCTCGTCATGCCGGAGGCCGGCACGTACCCGTTCGTCTCGCACGTCATGAGCGACGCGGAGAAGGGCGCGACGGGCCGCATCCACGTGACGGACTGAGGCCCGTCCTGCTACGAGCGGTCCTGCTACCTGCCGAGCCGGCGGTCGCGGGTCGCGAAGGAGCGCAGCGCGCGGAGGTAGTCGACCCGGCGGAAGCTCGGCCAGTAGGCCTCGCAGAAGTAGTACTCGGCCTGCGCGGACTGCCACAGGAGGAAGCCGGAGAGCCGCTGCTCGCCCGACGTGCGGATGACGAGGTCGGGGTCGGGCTGGCCACGCGTGTAGAGGTGCTCGCCGATCTCGGCGACGTCGATGCACTCGGCGACCTCGGCGAGCGTGCGGCCCTGGGCGTCCTGCTCGCGGAGGTAGGCACGGACGGCGTCGGCGATCTCGTGGCGACCGCCGTAGCCGACGGCGACGTTGACCGAGAGTCCCTCGACGTCGGCGGTGGACTCCTCGGCGGCGCGGAGCGCTGCGGCCGAGGATTCGGGCAGGAGGTCGAGGCGGCCCATGACGCGCAGGCGCCAGCGGCGCGCGGCGGCGAGGTCCTCGACGGCGCGGACGATGATCGCGAGGAGCGGCTCGAGCTCCGCGGCGGGACGGGAGAGGTTGTCGGTCGAGAGCATCCAGAGCGTGACGACCTCGATGCCGAGGTCCTCGGTCCAGCCGAGGAACTCGAGGATCTTCTCGGCCCCGCGCTGGTGTCCGGCGGCGGTCGACTCGCCGAAGGACCGGGCCCAGCGGCGGTTGCCGTCGAGGATGACGCCGATGTGTCGGGGCAGGGCGTCGGCCGGCAGGGAGCGCGCGAGCTGGCGTTCGTAGATCCCGTAGAAAGGGGTGGGGATGCGCACTGCGACCTCGTTCGGTGACCTGGGCTTCGTCGACGTCGCCAACCTACCGGACGCGTGGGAGGCTGCGAGGGTCGGACCGTGGTCCCACTCGCGATCCGTCGTCCCCGACACCCGATCTCCACAACCTACGGTTCCGTAACCTACGGTTGCGTAGGTTAGGCTGGTGGCGCACCGACGGACGCGTCCGCGCCCGCCACGATCACGACCCCCTGAGGATCGACACATGTCGCGAGCCACGCAGCCCAGCACCACGGGCGAGAACCTCGACGCGGCTCCGGAGACCTTCGAGGCGCCGAAGCCCCGTCTTCGCGGCTGGATCCACGCGGCCAACGCTCCCCTCGCCCTCGTCGGCGGCGTCATCCTCACGGCCGTCGCGCCCGCGACCGCCCCGCGCGTGTCCGTCCTCGTCTTCGCGATCACCGCCGTGCTGCTCTTCGGCACGAGCGCCGTCTACCACCGCGGCACGTGGGGCGAGCGCACCAAGGCCGCCCTGCGCCGGGCCGACCACGCGAACATCTTCCTCATCATCGCCGGCACGTACACGCCGCTGGCGGTGCTCCTGCTCGAGAAGCGCACCGCGACGATCCTCCTCATCGTCGTGTGGAGCGGCGCCCTGCTCGGGCTCGCCGCCCGAATGCTGTGGCTCGGCGCGCCGCGGTGGGTCTACACGCCCGTCTACATCGCGCTCGGCTGGGTCGCGGTCGGCTTCATGAAGCAGTTCTGGGACGCGGGCGGACCGGCGATCGTGTGGCTCGTCGTCGCGGGCGGCCTCGCCTACACGGGCGGAGCGGTCATCTACGCGCTCAAGCGGCCCAACCCGAGCCCGCGCTGGTTCGGCTTCCACGAGATCTTCCACATCGGCACGGTCATCGGCTTCTGGTGCCACTTCGCGGCGGTCGCGATCGCGATCGCGCACATCGTCTGACGGGTCTGACGGGTCGCGAGTCGCTGGTCGCGGGTCGCCGGGCCGTCGCGCAACCTGCTCGTCGAGCTCCCCGCCCGTCGAGCGCTCTGCCCGTTCAGCGAGGACGGACCTCGTAGCGGCGGAGGTCCAGCGCGGGGTTGCGCGTGCGCGCGCCGGTGACGCGCGCGGGGTCAAGGTCGACGACGACGTGCCCCGGCCCGAGCCCGAGCCGCTCGACGACCGTTCCCACAGGGTCGACGACGAGGCTCGTCCCGCACACCCCGCGCCCGGCCATGCCGACAGCGACGAGCCACGCGACGTTCTCGAGGGCGCGCGCCCGCGCGAGCACGGTCCACTGCTCGATCTTTCCGGGCCCTGCGGCCCAGGCGGCGGGCACGACGATCGCCTCGGCGCCCGCGTCGACGAGCCGTCGTGCGGACTCGGGGAAGCGCAGGTCGAAGCACGTGAGCACGCCGAGGCGCAGCCCGTCGACGTCGACGACGAGCGGCGCCGCCGCGGGGTCCCCCGCGACGAACCGGTCGGACTCCCGCTGCCCGAACGCGTCGAACAGGTGGACCTTCGTGTACGTGTCGCCGAGCGTGCCGTCGGCCCGCACGTGGACGACGGCGTTCCGCGCCCGCGCGCCGCCCTGAGGCTGTCCTTCGACCTCGAGCGTCACGCCCGCGAGCACGTCGACACCCCGCGACCGGGCGGCCCGGCGCAGGGCCGTGACGAACGTGCCGTCGAGCGTCTGCGCGTCGTCCGGACCGACACCGCGCGGGTCGAAGCCGCTCGCGTACTCGGGCAGGACGACGAGGCGCGCACCGTCGTCGGCGCACGCCTCGATCGCGTCGGTCGAGATGCGCGCGGCGGCCTCCGCGTCACGTGGCGCGGCGACCTGCGCGATCCCGACGCGCACGGTTAGCCCCGCGGGGCGTCCGGCTCGCCGGCGTCGCCGTCGGCGGAGGGGTCCCCGGCGGCAGAGCCGACGGACGAGTCTCCCGCAGCAGGTCCGTCCGTGGCAGTGCCATCGGCAACGGCTCCGTCCGCGGCGGAACCCTCGACGGTCTCCGGGGACCGGGCACCCTCCTGCTCCGCGGCCTCGGCACGCTCGGCGAAGCGCATGCGCCGGACCTTGCGGTTGAGCGACATCCAGCCGAGCACGCACACGGCCGCGACGGCGAAGATCGCGAGGAAGCCGATGAGGCCGGGCGACACGTCGTAGGGGTCGAGCCCGGGCCGCAGCACGTCGGACGGCGACGGCGAGGGCGTGAGCGTCTGGGCAGGCAGGAGCGCCGCGAGCGCGGCGAGGGAGAGGGTCACAGGTGCTCCTCGGTGAGGCCCGCGAACAGGTCGGTCTCGGGCAGCGTGGTCGCGACGCGGGCGTCGGCGAGCTCGTACTCCTCCCACGGCCAGACCTCGATCTCGAGGTCGCGCGGCGTGCCGAAGAAGAAGCCGTCGGGGTCGATCTGGGTCGCGTGGGCGCGGAGCGCCTCGTCCCGCGCGTCGAAGTGGTCGGAGACCTCGATGCGGGTCGTCACGGCGCGCTCGACGATCTCGCGCGCTGCGCGCGTCTCGACCCACTCGCCGAAGGGCGACTCGAGGCCGGCGTCGACCATGGCCTCGTGGACCGTGCGGATACGGGTCATCGAGAAGTCGTGGTTGTAGTAGAGCTTGAGCGGTGCCCACGGCGCGCCTGCGCCGGGGAAACGCTCGGGGTCGCCCGCGGCCTCCCAGGCCGCGGCCGTGACCTCGTGCGTACGGATGTGGTCGGGGTGCGGGTAGCCGCCCGACGGGTCGTACGTCGTGATGACGTGGGGGCGGAACTCGCGCACGACGCGGACGAGCTCGGCGGCGGACTCCTCGAGCGGGACGAGCGCGAAGCAGCCCTCGGGAAGCGGAGGCAGCGGGTCGCCCTCGGGCAGCCCGGAGTCCACGAAGCCGAGCCAGTGCTGGCGCACGCCGAGCGCGGCCGCCGCAGCGGCCATCTCGTCGCGGCGCACGGCTGCCATCTCGGCGCCCTCGGCGAGCTCGCGGCCGTAGCTGGGGTTGAGCACGGACCCGCGCTCGCCTCCCGTGCACGTGACGACGAGCACCTCGACGCCGGCGGCGGCGTAGCGGGCGGTCGTCGCGGCGCCCTTGCTCGACTCGTCGTCGGGGTGGGCGTGGACGGCCATGAGGCGCAGGGGCGTCGTCACGTCGGTGGTCCTCTCGGTGCGGGGGCCCGGGGTCAGGCTCCACCCCTCACCGTATCTCCCGCGACGGACATCGCAGGCCGTCGCAGCACCCGCGAGCGACGGTCCGCGCAGCCGTCGTCCCGGCCCCGGGCGGACGGCCCCGCGTGCCACCGGTCCCGCGGCCCGACGTGCGCACAGCGGTTCCCGCACCCGGCCGAGCCTGGGAGACTGAGGGCATGTCCTCCTCCCCCGAGACCCCGGCGATGCCCTCGGCCCCGGTCCCCGCACCGTCCGGAGACCCCACGGACCTCGACGACCGCTACGGCAGGCTCGCGCCCGACGCACGCCGCGCACGTCGTCTGCGTGCGGCGGCGATCGCGGCGATCGCCCTCGCGACGGTCGGCGCCGGGTGGGCGGGCTGGAGCATGGTCGCGGGCGAGCCGTGGACGACGAAGCCCGTCGGGTACTCGGTGAAGAGCGCCGAGCTCACCGAGGTGACGTTCCACGTGACGAAGCGTGCGGACATCACGCTGCGCTGCAAGGTCGTCGCGCTCGCCGAGAACTACGCGCAGGTGGGGTTCCGCGAGGTCGTCATCCCGCCGAGCTCGGGCGAACGCGAGTCGTTCACCGTCGACGTCCGCACCGCGGAGCTCGCGACGACGGGCATGGTCGAGTCCTGCGAGCGCGTCGAGGACTGAGCGTCACCGCGCCGCGCCCGGGGACCGAGGGCCCGGCCCGACGTCCCTGAGCCGCTATACTGTGTGTTTCGACCACTGCTCGGCGACCGTGCTGCGCGTTCTCGATCACGCTCCCGGCCGGACCCGTCACTCGGGTGGTCGCTGCGTGGCACGCGAGGGCGCGTCGCACACGACGAGCAGGGGCTCGACCTCTTCATCACATCATCTCGGCGCACGGTTCTCACCGTGCGCCGTAGTCCTACGTGGACCGAAAGGAGCGACAATGACCGGGACCACCACGTGGCTGACGCAGGAGGCGTACGACAGGCTCAAGGCCGAGTACGAGCACCTCACCGGCGCCGGCCGGGACGAGATCGTCGCGAGGGTCGCGCAGGCCCGTGACGAGGGCGACCTCAAGGAGAACTCCGGCTATCACGCGGCCCGCGAGGAGCACGCGAAGCAGGAGGCCCGCGTCCGCGAGCTCAAGGCCAAGCTCGAGGGCGCGCAGATCGGCACGCCGCCGGACGACGGTCTCGTCGAGCCCGGCATGATCGTCACGCTCGACTTCGCGGGCGAGGAGATGACGTTCCTCCTCGGCTCGCGCGAGATCGCGGGCACGACGGACCTCGACGTCTTCTCGGAGGCGTCGCCCCTCGGCTCGTCGATCCTCGGCCGGTCGGTCGGCGACGAGGTGTCGTTCACGGCTCCCAACGGCGCCGAGCGTCTCGTCAAGGTCATCGCCGCCAAGCCCTACGAGGGCTGAGCCCTTCACCGGCTGAGCCCTTCACCGGCTGAGCGCCAGCACGCACGAACGGAGCGGGTCGCCCCACCAGGGCGGCCCGCTCCGTCGTTGTCGGCAGCGGAAGCGTCGAGAAGGTTGCGTCCACGCAACCCAGGGAAGTGCCTGGGCGCAGTCAGTCGGTTCGCCCGGGCCAGGCAGCCGAGCAGACAGACAGTCAGACTCAGACGCCCGGCGCGAGCCGGTAACCCTCGGCACGCAGGTGCTCGAGGAGAGCCTCCTGGTGCTCGGCGCCCTTCGTCTCGACCTGGAGGACGACCTCGACCTCGTCGATCGCGAGGTGCGGGCCCGTGCGGACGTGCTCGATGTGCATGACGTTGCCGCCCTCGCGCGCGATCGCGAGGAGGATGTCGGCGAGCATGCCGGGCCGGTCCGTGAGGAGGGCACGCACCTGGAGGTAGCGTCCAGCGGACGCGAGGCCGTGGCGCACGACGCGCAGCAGCACGACGGGGTCGACGTTGCCGCCGGAGAGCACGACGACGACGGGTCCGTCGAAGCCGTCGGGCTCGGCCATGAGCGCGGCGACGCCGGTCGCGGCGGCGGGCTCGACGATGAGCTTGGCGCGCTCGGCGACGAGCAGGAGGGCGCGCGAGATCTCGTCCTCGCTCACGGTGACGACCTCGGCGTTGCCGTGGCGCAGGAGCTCGAGCGGCACCACACCGGGGCGGGCGACGGCGATGCCGTCGGCCATCGTCGAGCGCACGGGCACGGTCTCGGCGACGCCGGTGCGCAGGGAGCCTGGGTAGGCGGCCATGCGCTCGGCCTGCACGCCGACGACGTGGACGTGCGGCGCGAGCTGGGAGAAGGCTGCGACCATGCCGGCGGCGAGGCCTCCCCCGCCGACGGGGACGAGGACCGTGCGGACGTCGGGCACCTGCTCGAGGATCTCGAGCGCGATGGTCGCCTGGCCGGCGACGACGTCGACGTGGTCGAAGGGGTGGATGAGCACGGCACCCGTGACGCGCGCGTGCTCGTAGGCGGCGGCGAGGGCGTCCTCGACGCTCTGGCCGACGAGCCGCACCTCGGCGCCGTAGGCGCGGGTCGCGGCAACCTTCGGCAGGGCGGCGTCGGACGGCATGTAGACGACGGCGTGGATGCCGAGCTCGCGGGCAGCGAGGGCGACGCCCTGCGCGTGGTTGCCGGCGCTCGCCGCGACGACGCCGGACGCGCGCTCGTCGGCCGTGAGCCGGGAGAGGCGCACGTAGGCGCCGCGCAGCTTGAACGAGCCGGTGCGCTGGAGGTTCTCGCACTTGAGGTGGACCTCGGTGCCCGTGAGCTCGGACAGTGCGCGGGAGTGCTCGACGGGGGTCGTCACGGCGACGCCGGCAAGGAGTCGTCGGGCGTCGTCGAGGTCCGCGACGGTGAGCGCGGGCGAGGTCATGCGTCGTCGCCCGTCCGCGGACCGGAGCCGGACCCGTCGGCCGCAGCACCGCCGTCGGCGGCGTCGGCGGCGGCGGCGGCACCACCGGCGTCGTCACCCGCGCCTTCGTCCTCCTGCCCGCCGCGGCGGAGCGCCATGGCACGCCGTCGCACCTCGGCCTCGGCCTCGGGCCGGAAGGTCAGCCGGTCCCCGATCCCGAGGTCGGGGAACTTGTCGTGGCCCGAGAGATAGAGGACGACGGTGTTGACGACCGCGGCGATCGGCACGGCGAACAGGGCGCCCGCGATGCCGGCGACCATCGTGCCGCCCGAGACGGTGAGGAGCACGGCGACGGGGTGCATCGAGACGGCGTGGCCCATGAGGAAGGGCTGCAGCAGGTGGCCCTCGATCTGCTGGACGAGCAGGACGATGCCGAGCATGACGATCGCCCACACCCATCCCTTGACGACGAGCGCGACGAGGACGGCGATCGCGCCGGTGAGGATCGCCCCGACGAAGGGGATGAAGGATCCGATGAAGACGAGGATGCCGAGCGGCACGACGAGCGGCAGCTGGAGGGCGGCCGCGCCGATCGCGATGCCGGTCGCGTCGATCGCGGCGACGAGGATCTGGGTCCGCGTGTAGGCGGCGAGCGTCACGAGACCGCGGCGGCCTGCCTGGTGGACGTCGTCGCGCGCGGCGCGCGGCAGCAGGCCGACGATCCACGTCCAGATGGTGCGGCCGTCGTAGAGGAAGAAGATCGTGCAGAACAGGGCGATGACGAAGCCGGCGGCGACGGCCGTCACGGTCGAGCCGACCGACATGGCGCCTGAGACGACGGTGCCGATGTTCTGCTCGATCGTCGTGGAGATGTCGCTGAGCATGCCTTCGAGGCGGCCGGTGTCGACGTTGAGCGGGCCGGTCGAGAGCCAGTCGAGCATCTGCTCGAGGCCCTCCTGCGCCTGCGTCGAGAGGGAGGCGATGCCGGCGACGATCTGCTGCCCGGCGAGGACGATGAGGCCGACGGCGGCGCCGAGCAGGAACAGCACGGACGTCACGGCCGCGAGCGCGCGCGGGAAGCGCAGGGTGCGGACGAGCCAGCCGTGGAGGGGTGCGAGGAGGACGGTGAAGAGCAGGGCTGCGGCGACGGCGACGAAGAGGTCGCTCAGCGGACGCAGCACCCAGATGGCCGCGCCCGCGCAGATCGCGATGATGAGCAGGCGCCACGACCAGGCGGCCGCTGCCTGGACGGTCGGCGGGATGGAGCGTGCCGCCACGTACTCGCCGTGGAGCGGGTCGCCCGTGGTCGGTGCGTTCCCCGTCGTGTCGTCGCTCATCGTCGCCGTCCTTCCTGCCCCACGTCCGCGCAGGTCGGACGCTCGTCGAGGGGCCGTCGGCCCTGCGTGCCAGCCTACGGCCCCGTGCGCCGGCGCGAGGCCCTCGCGCGCCGCGGGAACACGCGCCGTCCCAGCGTTGTTGCACCTCTTCACGGGGCGTTCACCTCTGCTCCTCCCACCTGCTCCCTCACCAGGAGGCCACCGTGCTCGAGAACCTCTTCGGCCGTCGCGTCCCGACGACGCTCGTCAGCCCCGCCGACGCCCTGCCGGGACGCGCCGAACGCGCCTTCCCCGTGCCGCCGACGCACGCGGTGCTCGGCACGCCGCTCGAGGGTCCTCTGCCCGACGGCACCCGCGAGATCTTCGTCGGGCTGGGCTGCTTCTGGGGCGCGGAGAAGCTCTTCTGGCAGCTGCCGGGCGTCGTGTCGACGTCGGTCGGGTACATGGGTGGCACGACGCCGCACCCGACGTACGAGGAGACGTGCACGGGCATGACGGGGCACACCGAGACGGTGCGCGTCGTGTTCGACCCGACGGTCGTGAGCGACGAGGCCGTGCTGCGCACGTTCTGGGAGAACCACGACCCGACGCAGGGCTTCCGCCAGGGCAACGACGTCGGCACGCAGTACCGCTCGGCGATCTTCACGACGACGCCCGAGCAGGCGGACCTCGCCGCTCGGACGCGGGAGGCGTTCGGGACGAGCCTCGCCGAGCGTGGCTTCGAGCCGATCACGACCGAGGTCCGTCCGGCCGCCGAGGCCGGCCCGTTCTACCTCGCGGAGGCGGACCACCAGCAGTACCTCCACAAGGTGCCGCACGGCTACTGCCCCGTCCACGCGACGGGCGTCCGCTGCGAGCCGCTCGCGGGCTGAAGGTGCCGCTGCCCGCGCGTCACCCTCCACACGATCCGCACGCACGTCCACACCACCTGACGTCGCGACCTGCCGTGACGCGCCCCCGCTGTGCCACCATGGCGGGGTGCGCAAGATCACGCAGTCCAAGAAGCTGAAGAACGTCCGCTACGACGTCCGGGGTCCGATCCTCGTCGAGGCCCAGCGCCTCGAGTCGCTCGGCAACAAGATCCTCAAGCTCAACATCGGCAACACGGCACCCTTCGGTTTCGAGGCACCGCCGACGATCCTCGCCGACATGATCCAGCACCTGCCCGAGGCCCAGGGGTACTCGGACTCGCGCGGCATCTACTCGGCGCGCACCGCGGTCGCGCAGTACTACCAGTCGCGCGGCCTCGTCGACACGCACGTCGAGGACGTCTTCATCGGCAACGGCGTCTCCGAGCTCATCACGATGGTCCTGCAGACGTTCGTCGACGACGGCAACGAGATCCTCGTGCCGGCGCCGGACTACCCGCTGTGGACGGGCGCGGTGACGCTCTCGGGCGGTACCCCCGTGCACTACCGGTGCGACGAGGAGAACGGCTGGAACCCGGACCTCGCCGACATCGAGTCGAAGATCACGAAGAACACGCACGGCATCGTGCTCATCAACCCGAACAACCCGACGGGCGCCGTCTACTCGGAGGACGTCGTCAAGGGCATCGTCGACATCGCACGACGCCACGACCTCGTCATCTTCTCCGACGAGATCTACGAGAAGATCCTCTACGACGACGCGACGCACCACCACACAGCGACGTACGCGGGCGACGACGTCCTCTGCCTGACGTTCTCGGGCCTGTCGAAGGCGTACCGGGTGTGCGGCTACCGGGCGGGCTGGCTCATGATCTCGGGCCCGACGCACCTCGCGACGGACTTCCTCGAGGGCCTCACCCTCATGGCGAACATGCGCATGTGCGCGAACGTCCCGGCGCAGCACGCGATCCAGACGGCGCTCGGCGGCTACCAGTCGATCAACGAGCTCATCGTCCCCGGCGGGCGCTTCTACGACCAGATGATGCTCGCTGACAGGCTCCTCAACGAGATCGAGGGCGTGAGCAACGTGCGGCCGCAGGGCGCGCTGTACTGCTTCCCGAAGATCGACACGGAGATGTTCGGGATCGCCGACGACCAGGAGTTCGTCCTCGACCTCCTGCGCAACAAGCACATCCTCGTGACGCACGGGACGGGCTTCAACTGGTTCGAGCCCGACCACTTCCGTCTCGTGTGCCTGCCTGACGAGGACGTGCTCACCGAGGCGATCGGGCGCATCGCGGAGCACCTCGACGAGATCCGGCGCTGACCGCGGCGACTGCATCGACAGCGCCGAGCGGCGGACGGACGACGGCTCCTCACCCTGCACGGGTGGGGAGCCGTCGTTCTGCGTGCGGCTATCGGCCGCGCTTGGTGCCCTTGCCCTTGGCGCGGCTCTGGTCGCCGCGCTTGCGCTGCTGGGCGGCGGTGCGGTCGGCCTGGGCGCGCGCGGCAGCGTTCTTCTTGCGCCGGGCCTCGCCCGTCCGGGTGAGCGCGGTGGTCCCGGCCGTCGCACCGCCCTTGCGCTCGGCCCCGTCCTGCGCCGCCTGATCCTGCGCGGCCGCGCCGCGCGAGCTGTTGACCGAGCGCCCCCGGACGATGCCGACGAGCTCCTCGCACAGCGGGTCGCCGTCGAGCGCGGGCCACGCGAGGCTCACGCCCGAGGTCGGGCCACCGGCGAGCGGCACGGCGACGACGTCGCGCCGGTGGTGCAGGCGCGCCAGGGACATCGGCAGGACGACGACGCCGACGCCCGACGCGACGATCTCGACGGCCTCCTTGGCGTGCGCGGGCCGCATGTAGCCGGGCTCGCCCGGTGGCGTGCCGCTGATCGTCGCAGGCTCGGCCCCCGACGCGAGGGCGTCCCAGTCGAAGCGGTCGTCGAGCGGGTGCCACACGGTCTCGTCGGCGAGCTCCTCGAGCGTCACCTCGTCGGCGAGCGAGAGCAGGTGCTCCTTGCCGACGACGACCACGGGGACCTCGTCGTACAGGGGGATCGCATGGAGGATGCGCTCGTAGCCGTCGTGCGTCGCGGCGGGCCGGCGCACGAGCGCGGCCTCGACCTGCCCCGCACGGACAGCCTCGCCGGCGTCGTCGGACTCGAGCGGCACGAGGTCGAGCGGGACGGTGAGGCGCGCGCGCCAGGTCCGGATCCACTTCGCGGGGTTGACGCCCGGGACGTAGCCGAGCCGGAAGGCCCTGCGCCCGTCGGGCCGAGCGACCTCGATCGGACTCCCCTCGGGCTGGGTGTCCTCGGGCTGGGTGTCCTCCGGGGCGTCGTTCACTCGTCCAGCGTATCCGGACACGCGTGACGGTCGGGGTCCGCACGCGGACCCCGACCGTCACCGCACCCGGCACCTGCGTGTCAGAGGTCGCCCTTGAGGAGCCTCCAGACGCCGATCGCGCCCGGCAGGAGGATCCAGATGGCCGACGCGGAGGCGAGCTGCGCCCACTCCGTGCCGGTGAGGCTCAGCCCTTCCATGAGGGGCACCGTCGCGCTGGACAGCTCGAACCAGGGCAGGGCGTCGCGGATCGCCGAGATGAACATCGTCACGAAGGCGAACAGCGACGGCAGGAGGAGGTACGCGACGATCGCGAGGGGCGTCGAGCGCAGCAGCAGACCGAACGCGGTGCCCTGGAGGACGACGAGCACGAGCGTGACGAGTGCGCCGACGAGCACTCCGCCGTCGACGTCCCACACGGCCGTCTCACCACGCATCGCCGCCGCGAGGAGCACCGTGGTGGCCGCGACGACGAGCGCGACGACCACGAGGACGGCCGTCATCGTGAGGGCGGCAGCGATCTTTGCGGCGACGACGCGACCGCGCCGCGGCTCGAGCGCGAACGTCACGGCGAGCGTGCGCTGCGAGAACTCGGACGTCACGGCGAGGATCGCGAGGATCGGCATGAACATCGCCAGGCCCATGGACACGGAGCTGCCCAGGAGCGTCCCGAACGTCAGCGTCTGCTCGCCGGGCCAGATCGCGATGACGGCCGACATGCCGACGACCACGAGCGCGATGAGGCTGAGGAAGACGACGCCCGCGCGGGTGTCGACGATCTTGCGGTTCTCCGCGTTCCACGTGCGCAGGAACGGGACGGGGGCGTGTGCGAGCAGGGCGCTCATCGGTGGATCTCCTTGCTGGACGGTGCGGGGGCGGGCGTGGCGGGTCGGCTGGGCCGGGCGGCGGCGCCCGCGCTCACGGCTCGACCCGTTCGCGGTCGGTGCCGAACGTGAGGCGCACGAACGCCTCCTCGAGGTTGCCGTCGGACTCGACGAAGCTCGCGACGGTGCCCTGCGCGAGGACGCGGCCC
Source organism: Sanguibacter sp. HDW7 (assembly GCF_011300875.1). NCBI lineage: Bacteria > Bacillati > Actinomycetota > Actinomycetes > Micrococcales > Sanguibacteraceae > Sanguibacter > Sanguibacter sp. HDW7. The sequence continues at coordinate 2,524,181 of NZ_CP049862.1, forward strand.
TGACCGACGATGACGATGTCGTCGCAGACCGTCTCCATCTCCGTGAGGAGGTGGCTCGAGAGCAGGACGGTGCGTCCCTCGGCAGCGAACTCCCGCAGGAGGGTGCGCATCCAGCGGATGCCCATGGGGTCGAGCCCGTTGGCCGGCTCGTCGAGGACGACGACCTCGGGGTCGCCGAGCAGCGCGAGCCCGAGGCCGAGCCGCTGGCGCATGCCGAGCGAGTAGGTGCGGGTCCGTCGCTTCGCCTCGGCCGGGGTGAGGCCGACGATCTCGAGGACGTCGTCGACGCGCGTCGCGGGCAGCCCGAGGATGCCGGCGGCGAGCCGCAGCTCCTCGTAGCCGGTGCGACCGGCGTGGAGCGCGTCGGCGTCGAGCATCGTGCCGACGTTGCGACCGGGGTTGGGCAGGGAGGCGTAGGGGCGGCCGGCGATCGTCACGCTCCCCGACGTCGGGCGGACGAGCCCGACGAGGGTGCGCAGCGTCGTGGTCTTGCCGGAGCCGTTCGGGCCGAGGAGGCCCGTGACGCGGCCGGGGAGGGCCGAGAACGAGGCGTCGTCGACCGCGGTGACACGGCCGAAGCGCTTGGTGAGGTGCGTGACTGTGATCATGGCTCTACGTTCCCGTCGGGGAGGGCGGCCAGGCATCGGTCGGGCGTCGCCCGGCGGGGTGACGGCGGTCGACGGCTGCACCGCCGTCGGTCGCAGCAGACCCCGCCCGAGGTCGCGTGTGTCCGACCCAGGTAGCGGGTCCCCGGCTGGCCTGCGGTCCCCGGGACGCTGCCGGACGGCGGCGTCGTTCCGTAGGCTCGTGCCGTGCGTCTTCCCCCTGCCCTGGCTCGGCTCGCGGCCAAGCCACCCGTCCCGGCCCCGCCGCTCACGGCGTGGGGACGCACGTGGCGCTTCGTGATCGTCGTCAGCGGCGCATTCCTCACGTTCGGCTTCTCCCTGCCCGAGTCCGCCGGCACCGCGGTCGAGTACACGACGACGCCCCGCGAGAGCCTGGACCTCGCCCTCGGCGTCCTGTCGTGGGTGCTCATCTGGTTCCGGCGCCGCTGGCCGCTGACGATCGCCGTCGTGCTGCTCCTCGTGTCGGCCTTCTCCATGACGGCCGCCGTGGCCGCGACGCTCGCGGTCGTCTCCGTGTGCGCCCGCCGTCGGGCGATCGAGGTCGTCCCCGTGACGGTGCTGTACTTCCTCACGTCGGTCACGTCGTTCTACGCCGTCGAGGGTCTCGTCGAGCTGCGGTGGTGGGTCGTCCTCCTCAGCCAGATCGTCTCGACGGTCCTCGCCGTCGGCATCGGGCTCTACATCGGTGCGCGCCGCGAGCTCGTGTGGACGCTGCAGTCGCGCGCCGAGGCCGCCGAGCAGGCCCGTGCGACCGACGCGGAGCGCGCGCGGGCGCAGGAGCGCGCGGCGATCGCGCACGAGATGCACGACGTCCTCGCGCACCGCGTCTCGCTCGTCGCGATGCACGCCGGCGCTCTCGCCTACCGCACGGACCTGTCGCCCGAGGAGGTGCGCGAGTCGGCCGGCATCGTCCGCGACAACGCGCACCGCGCGCTCGAGGAGCTCCGCGAGGTGCTCGGCGTCCTGCGTGTCGGCACCGAGGCGAGCGCGACCGACGCCCCGCAGCCGACGATCGAACGCATCGACGACCTCGTCGCGGACGCGCGGGCGCTCGGCTCGCACGTCGACTTCGGCATGACACCGTCCGTCACCGACGAGGCCGCGACGCTCGCCGGCTCGACGGCCCGCACCGCGTACCGCGTCGTCCAGGAAGGGCTGACGAACGCGCGCAAGCACGCACCCGCGTCGCCGGTCGTCGTACGCGTCGTCGGGTCGCCCGACGACGGGCTCACCGTCATGGTCCGCACGCCCGGCACGCAGAGGGCGTTCGGCCGTCCGGCGCGCGCCGACGCCACGTCGGTGCTCGCGTCCTCCCTCGACTCGCGCCTGCCGTCGTCGGGGCACGGGCTGCGCGGGCTGCACGAGCGCGTGACGCTCCTCGGCGGGACGCTCGACGCCGGGGACGACGCGACCGGCGGGTTCGTCGTCCAGGCATGGCTGCCGTGGTCGCGGTGAGCGCGCCCGGGCCGGACGCCCACGCGGCCGCCGCACCCGTCGCGCCGCCGGGGTCCCGTGCGGCCTCCGCGCCGCGGTCGGCAGTCCCGGGCCACGCCGTACCGCGCATGAGACGCTGTCCGTCATGACCGCTCCCGCGACCTCCCGCGTGCGTGTCGTCGTCGTCGACGACGACGCGCTCGTCCGCTCCGGCCTGCGCATGATCCTCGGCGGGTCGCGCGAGCTCGAGATCGTCGGCGAGGCCGCCGACGGGCTCGAGGCCGAGGACGTCGTCGCGGCCACGTCCCCCGACCTCGTGCTGCTCGACGTGCGCATGCCGCGCCGCGACGGGCTCGCGACGGCCCGGGTGCTGCGGTCTCGCTGGCCGGCGCTGCGCGTGCTCGTCCTCACGACGTTCGACACGGACGACACCGTGCTCGAGGCCCTGCGGCACGGGGCCGACGGGTTCCTCCTCAAGGACACCCCGCCCGACCGGCTCGTCGACGCCGTCCTGCGCACGGCCGCGGGCGAGCCGACCCTCTCCCCCGCCGTGACGAGCCGGCTCATCGCCGCAGCGACGGGCGACAGCCCGACGCGCTCCGCCGAGGCCCTCGAGCGGCTCGCGCGGCTCACGGAGCGTGAGCACGAGGTCGCGCTCGCCGTCGCCCGCGGCCTGTCGAACACCGAGGTCGCCGCCGAGCTGTTCATGAGCGTGCCGACCGTGAAGTCGCACGTCGGGCGCATCTTCACGAAGCTCGAGGTCGACAACCGCGTGCAGATCGCCAACTGCGTGCGCGACGCCGGGCTCGGCTGAGCGCCCCTCCTCGGGCCTCTCCCGCGACGTCGGAACGCCCTGCGTGGTCGAGGCCACGCCGCGTGGTCCCTCGCCCCGTCACCCTGCCCGCGCACCGCTCGGTAGGATGGTCCCCGTGAGCAAGCACCCTCAGGCGATGAAGGCCGCGACCGCGGCGAAGAAGCTGGGCGTCTACCTGCCCGCGACGCCGGAGGAGTTCCAGCAGCGCTTCATCACGCGCGACGAGCTCGACGCGTGGCAGACAGACCCCCCGCAGTGGCTCGTCGAGCTGCGCCAGGACGGCCCGCACCCGCGGCCCGTCGTCGCGGCGCGCCTCGGCGTCTCGATCTCGGGCCTCGCGCGCGGCGGCGTCTCGGACGCGCTGACGTCCGAGCAGATCGTCGCGCTGCGCGAGAAGAACCCGGACTGGCTCGTGCGCGAGCGCAAGATCCAGGCCGAGGTCCGCGCCGAGGAGGAGCGGGTCCGCGAGCGTGACGCCAAGCGTGCGCTCAAGGCCGCGCCCGCCGCCGACAAGCACCCGAAGGGCGCTCCGCGCGGGCACTGAGCCCGCCGCGCAGGCCTGCCCGCACCGCGTGCGGGAGAATCGACGCATGCCCCTCGACCTCCCGGACGACCTCGACGCCGTGCTCGACCTCCTGTGTCGGCGACCTGACGTCGAGGCGCCCGAGCTCGTCGCCGTCGACGCGGCCGACCGGCTCGTCCTCGCGGAGGCGCGGGCCCTGCTGGCGGCAGCGGGACCAGGCGACGTCGCGGTCCTCGACGACGACTACGGTGCCCTCGCCCTCGGGGCCCTCGCCCTCGGGGCGCCCGACGTGCGGGTCGCGACCGACACCGTGACGAGCGAGCGGGCGCTCCTCCTCAACGCGGCGAACGTCGCAGCAGCAGAGATTGCGAGGGTCGCAGCGGGCATCGCGCCCGACTCGGCCGCGGACCCCACGTCGACCTCTCCGTCAGGGACCCCCGCCCTTCGCGAGCCGTCGCTCCGCCACCGACTGACCGTCCACGACCCCCTCTCTCCTGCCGTCGTCGCGGGTGCACGGATCGTCCTCGCGCGGCTCCCCCGCTCGCTCGACGCGCTCGCCGAGCTGGCCGACCTCGTCGCCGACCACACCGCCCCGGACGTCGTGCTCCTCGCGACGGGTCGCCTCAAGCACATGAGCCGCGGCATGAACGACGTGCTCGCCGTGCGGTTCGGTGAGGTCACGGCCACGCTCGCGCACGGCAAGGCCCGTGCGCTCGTCGCGCAGCGACCCACGGCGGCGACAGCGGGCCACCACGCGTTCCCGCGCCGGGCACGGGTCGAGATACCGGCGGGCGCGGGCATCGACAGGGCAGGCGTCAGCAGCGCAGGTGTCACCACGCTCGGCGTCGCCTCCTCGCTCGAGGTCGTCGCGCATGGCGCCGCGTTCGCGGGGACGACGCTCGACATCGGGACGCGTGCCCTGCTCGACGTCCTGGGCGAGCTCGTCCACGGTCTCGAGACGCATCGGGGCGGCAGAGGCACGAAGCCGTCGGGCAGCGCTGAGTCGTCGAGTATCACAGAGCCGTCGAGCATCACGACGTCGTCGGGAAGCACGACGTCGTTCTCCTCACCGTCGCCCTCCGTCGGGCCCTTCTTCCGTGTGCTCGACCTCGGCTGCGGCACTGGCGTGCTCGCGACGGCCGTCGCGCTTCGTATCCCGGGCGCGTCAGTCGTCGCGACGGACCGTTCCGCGGCTGCGGTGCTCTCGGCCGCGGCGACCGCCGCAGCGAACGGCGTCGGCGACCGCGTCGCGACCTTGCGTGACGACGCGGCGGCGTCCGTGCCGGACGGCTCGGTCGACGTCGTCGTCTGCAACCCGCCGTTCCACGCGGGCGCGGTCGTCAGCACCGACATCGCCGAGGCGATGTTCCGGGCGGCCGCGCGCGTCCTGCGGCCGGGCGGCGAGCTGTGGGTCGTGTGGAACTCGCACCTGCGCTACCGGCCGTCGCTCGAGCGGGTCGTCGGCCCGACGGAGCAGGCCTCGCGCACACCGAAGTTCACGGTGACGAGGTCGGTCAAGCGCTGAGGCGCCCAGGCCCCGCCGCAGCCACGACGACGCGCACGGCAGCCGCGTCATCGCACGCGCGCCGTCGCTGGCGCATCGTCGCCCGCCATCGCTGGCGCTTCGTCGGGCGCGTCGTGGGACGCGTCTTCGAGCGCGTCGTCGGGCGCGTCTTCGCGCGGGTCGTCGGGCGGGTCGTCGGGCGCTTCGTCGGGCGCTTCGTCGGGCGCTTCGTCGGGCGCTTCGTCGGGCGCTTCGTCGGGCGCTTCGTCGGGCGCTTCGTCGGGCGCTTCGTCGGGCGCTTCGTCGGGCGCTTCGTCGGGCGCTTCGTCGGGCGCTTCGTCGGGCAAACCTACCCGCGCGGGCGAGCACGGCCGCGCCCTCGTACTCAGCCCCGCCCTCGTGCTCAGCTGAGCGTGAGCCGCTCGATGATCTCGGGGTCGCCCGCGTAGATGCCGTCGGCGCGCGGTCGGTGCACGACGACGTCGGTGAAACCGAGCTCGGCGGCCCGCCCGACCATGTCGTCGAACTTGCCGACGGACTCGAGCGAGTACGTGAACGTGTCGAGGTTGAGGTAGCGCGGGAAGAGCTCGTGGTCGACGATCGCGTCGGCGCGACCGGCGCGCACGAGGGCGCTGTCGAGGCACGCGGAGAGCGTCGCGAGGCTCGCCCACCAGGCGTCGACGTCGCCGACCTGCTCGATGCCCGTCGTCACCCAGCCCTGGCCTCGGCGGACGACGACGTCGAGAGCACGTGGGCCGTTGCCCGCCACGAGCAGGGGCGGCGGCCCGGCGAGCGGTCCGGGGTAGGTGCGTGCGTCGACCGCAGTGTAGAACTCGCCGCTGTGGTCGGTGACGGGCTCCGTGAGCATCGTCGTGAGGAGGCCGAGGAACTCGTCGAGCCGTCGGACCTTCTGCCCCGGCGTGAGGGGTTCGTCGCCGAGCACCGCGGCGTCGAAGCCGCCACCGCCCGCGCCGAGGCCGAGGAGCACGCGGCCGCCGGAGATGTCGTCGAGCGTGAGGACGTCCTTCGCGAACGTCACCGGGTGGCGGTAGTTCGGGGTCGCGACGAAGGTGCCGAGCGGGATCGTCGTCGTCGCGAGGGCAGCGGCCGTGAGCGTCGGGACGGTGGCGAACCAGGGTTCGTCCGCGAGGGAGCGCCAGGCGAGGTGGTCGTAGGTCCAGGCGTGGGCGAAGCCGAGGTCCTCGGCGGCGCGCCACAGGGGCGCGGCCTCGGACCAGCGGAACTGGGGCAGGATGCACAAGCCGACTCGCATGGTTCGAGCGTAGCCGCGGCGCCCGCGTGGTCACGTCCCTTGACGCCTCAACGACGCTGAGCTCCCTCGAAGGGTCGGGGTGCCGCGCTCCCCTGGCGCGTCGGGGTCGCCGCGCTCTCGTGGCGCGTCGGGGTCACCGTGCCCTCTTGCGCGTCGGCGCCGCAGTGCCTTCTTGGCACGTCAACGACGCCTCGCGGCGCACGCACGCACTCACCCCGCACCTCGGCTGACCCCACCCCCGCACACTCCTCGCTCGGGTTGCGGTCGAACTCGCGTTCGATAGAATAGTGCGCATGGCGGACGAATCGGGTTGCGACGCACGTGACCGCAGAAGCGCTCCCCCACTCGAGGGCCACGAGGCCTGGGTGGCGGAGGGGCTCCGCCTGCGCGAGGTCCAGGACCTCGTCCTGCGCGTCGTCGAAGAGGCCGAACGCACCATCCGGACCGCCTCGGCCATGAAGGCCCGCGCTCTCTCGCACCTCGGCGTCCTCGCGGACCAGGAGGCGGCTCACGCCGAGCGCGTCGACGACGTCGCGCTCGCGTCGTCGCGCGCGGTCGAGGCCGCGCACAGATCGGGCATCGCCGAGGTCGCGACCGCGCTCCATATGCCCGAGGGGACGGTGCGACGTGCCTGGGAGGACGCACGGACGGCCACGGAGGAGCACCCCGCACTGTGGCGGGCGCTCCTCGACGGACACGTCTCTGAGCGCCACGTCCGCGTCGCCCTCGAGGAGCTCACGACACTGCCCGTCGCGGCGCGCGGACCGCTCGAGGCCGAGATCCTCGCGAAGGCCCCCAACGTGACAGCAGCAAGCCTCCAGGTCTTCGCCCGGCGTCGCCGCGAGCTGCGGCACCCGGAGTCGGTCGACGTGCGGCACCGGCGGGCGCGGGCCAGCAGGCATGTGCTCCTCGCACCGCCCCGCGACGGCATGTCGACGCTCACCGCGCACCTGCCCGCCGTCGCTGCGCACGCGATCTACAACCGCTGCACCGACGCCGCGATGGCCGTGCAGGCTCCCGACGACCCCCGCACGCTCACCCAGCTGCGGGCCGACGCCTTCATGGCGTACGCGCTCGCCGACGGGGCACTGCTCGTGACCGGCTCCGGCACGCCTCGCCCCTCAGCAGGTCCCAGCACCGACACGCACGGCGCTGATCTTGCCCTCACAGACACAAGCGGCGCCGACGGCAGCAGCGGCAGCGGCAGCGGCAGCGGCAGCGGCAGCGGCAGCGGCAGCGGCAGCGGCAGCGGCAGCGGCAGCGTAGGCGTTCAGGGCCACGGCGCGGCGGGCGACGCTGCTGCGAGCAATGCGGCTCCGGGCAGCGAAACACAAGGCCGCGGGGCGCAAGAACGCGACAGACGGATGCTCGAGGCCGCCTACGTCGAGTCGCTCGGCGACGACGACGCCCACGCCGCATCGGCTGCGTGCGACATCGACATCTACGGGATCGTCCCGACTGTCGCAGTGCTCGTCCCGGTGGACTGGCTCGCGGACGACGCGGCCACGACGGCTACATGCACGGCCCACCGACGTGCAGCCGGGGCTCCCCCGGACGGCACGTTGCACGATGGAGCGTTGCAGCACGATGGTGCGTTGAGCGATGGCGCGCTGCAGGACGGTTCGGCCGACCACTTCGAACCGCCGGACGACCCTGTCCAGCACAGCAACCGGCGCGCCAAACGCCTCGTGCCCATTCCCGTGGGCGAGATCGTCGGGGCCGGACCGATCGACCGCGAGGCAGCCCGGGCGCTCGTCGCCCAGAGCTCTTCGCTCCGGAGGATCCTCACCGACCCTCACACCGGTGTGCCGCTCGACATGTCCCGCTCGACCTACAGAGTCCCCGCGCACCTGCGCGCCTTCACCCAGCTGCGCGACGCGACGTGCAGGTTCCCGTCGTGCCGTCGCCGCGCCGAGGCGTGCGACCTCGACCACGTCGAGGCCTGGGAGGAAGGAGGGGCGACGTCCGCGTCGAACCTCGCCCACCTGTGCCGCATGCACCACCGCCTCAAGCACGCCGGCGCATGGTCGGTCCAGGTTGTCGATGACGCCCGGGCCACAAGACTGCGCGACGCCCTCAGAGCAGACGAGGCTCGTGGGGCTGGCAGCGCTGGCCTCCCGGGCCATCCGGGCCACACGGGCCGCGACGGCGTTGGTTGTGAGAGCGCCGACTGTGACAGCGTCGGCCGCGACGGGCAGCACGGGCGCCCAGGTGGACGGCTCACTCCGTCGACGCTCCGGTGGACGTCGCCCACGGGACGGACAAGCACGACCCGCGCCTCGCTCGATCCGACCTTCGACGACGCGCCCAAGAAGCGAGCATCCGAGGAACGCACGTCCAAGGAACACCTGTCCATGGAACGCGCGTCCGAGGGACAGGCGTCCGAAGAACACGTGTCCGAGGGACACGTGTCCGAAGACCGCGCGTCCGAAGAACGTCCTGCCGCCTCGGGCCCACCGGCGACCCCGGCGGCCCCGGACTCACCGGCGACCCCGGCCTCGCCGGACTCGCCAAGTACCGATGTCCCGTTCTGACCGCGGCTGGTCATTACCGAGCACGACCGACGGTCCTGGACCGAGACAGGCGAACGCCTCGCCTCCTGGAACACCGCGAGACGCTTATCCCCAGGAGAGTCGTGGTCGCACTGCTTCCGGGAACGCCTCAGGGGCGGCCCGGACGGACCGCCCCTGAGGGGAAGAGCTGCGAGCCGAGGCTCAGTTGGTGCCGAGGATGTCGACGACGAAGACGAGGATGTCGTCGCCACCGATGCCGGCCTGCGGCACGCCGCGCGAGCCGTAGCCGTGGTGCGGCGGGATCGACAGGAGGACGCGCGAGCCGATCTGCTTGCCGACGAGGCCCTGGTCCCAGCCGCCGATGACGCGGCCGATGCCGATGGGGAAGTCGATCGCGGAGCCGCGGTCGTAAGAGTTGTCGAAGACGTGTCCGCCCCACGTCTGGCCGAGGTAGTTGACGACGATGTTGTCGCCGGCCTCGATGGTGTCGCCCGTGCCCTGGACGAGGACCTGGACCTCGAGCTCGGCCGGAGCCTCGGTGTCGGGGAAGGTCAGCACCGGCTTGTCGCCGAAGCCGCCGGATGCCTGGGGAAGGGTAGCCACGGTGTCGAACCTCTCGTCGTGGTGGGGCCTCGCGGTCGCGGGGCCTCGGTCAAGGGTAGTAGGCGCGGCGGCGGTCCACACGCGCGGAACTCACGGGCAGGACGACGGCCCCCACACCACAAGCACACCGGCAGGGCGACGGGCCCCACGCCATAAGCACGCCGGCGGGGCGACGTTCCGGCTCTCGAACGGCTCGAGCCCGGGCCCGGCCGGCACGCAGCGACGCGGGCGCCCCGGAGATCCGGGACGCCCGCGTCGGAAGTGCTGGTGAGCGAAGGTCAGTCGCGACCGGAGAGGATCGCGAAGATGCGCAGGAACTCGACGTAGAGCCAGACGAGCGTGACGACGAGGCCGAACGCGAAGGTCCAGGCGAGGTTGCGCGGGACGCCGACCTCGACACCGTGCTTGATCTGCTCGAAGTCCATGACGAGCGAGTAGGAAGCGAGGAGCACCGCGACAGCACCGATGATGACACCGAGCGGGAGGCCGGCGATCGAGACGTCGGAGCGCATGCCCCACGCGCTGTCCGTCGCGCCGAAGAGCATCATGCCGAGGTTGACGAGCGAGAATGCCGCGTAGGAGATCATCGCGATGAAGAACATCTTCGTGAGCTTGGGCGACGTGCGGAGCTTGCCGCTCTTGAAGCCGACGAGCACGACGCCGAACGTCACGACGGTCGCGATGAGCGCCTGCATGGCGACGCCCGGGTAGATCGTGTCGAGGAACACCGAGAGGCCCCCGAGGAACACGCCCTGGGCGGCCGCGTAGCCCATGATGAGCGCGGGGCTCGGGGTGCGCTTGAAGATGTTGACGAGTGCCAGGACGAAGCCGACGATCGCGCCACCGATGTAGAGGCCCGGCATCGAGGGCGACAGCTGCCACGAGACGGCGGCCGCGATGACGACGAGGGCGAGGAGCCCACCGGTCTTGACGATGACGTCGTCGTACGTGAGCCGGTTCGTCTGCACGGGCGACGCCGACGGCTGCGCGTACATGTTCTCGAGCGTCGCGGCGGAGGCCGCGGTGCCGTAGTCGTAGCCCTGGGCCTGGTTCCCGCGCTGCTGCACGGGGTCCCGGAAGGCCCGGCTCGACGTGAAGACGGGGTTGCTCACTGTTCCTCCTGGCAGTCGTGACAGGCCGGTCGGTCGTCCGGGCTGCTTGCGTTGATGCGCGTCCTGTGGGTGGAACGCACGCGGGTCGCACTTCGTTCCCGCTCGTCCCGACATATGCGGGACGAGGATCAGCATGCCAGGGACGACGGACATCGGGCGACGGACATCGGGACGATGCCCGCGACGTCGCCGGTGCCCCCGGTGGGACTCGAACCCACACTGCGTCGGGTTTAAGCCGACTGCCTCTGCCGGTTGGGCTACGGGGGCGCTGGGCCTGGCCGGCGCAGCACGCACGATCGTCCCACGGAACAGGTCACACCCGCTGGTCTAGACCAGCGGAGCGAAAGTCGCCTAGGATCGGCAGGACACAAGAACCGGAGCGAAGGAGCTCGACCATGGAACGTACCGTCACCGTCGCGATTCTCGAGGGCCTGCACGCCCGCCCCGCCGCGATGTTCGTCCAGGAGGCCGGCAAGCAGCCCGTGCCCGTGACGATCTCGCGCGGCGAGGACGAGCCCGTCGACGCCGCCTCGATCCTCGGCGTCATGACGCTCGGCGCCGCTGCCGGCGAGGTCGTCACGCTCCGCACCGAGGGCGACGGGCCCGACGACGTCGCCGCGATCGACGCGCTCGAGGCCTTCCTCAGCCAGGAGACCATCTGAGCCGCAGCATCGCTGCACGCCTGAACATCAGAGCTTCTGCGCACCAGAGCATCTGAGCGGCACGGGACCTGCACGGCCGGTGCGCGAGGCGCGCATCGCGTGCAGGACCAGCCGCAGCACGACGACGGGGCCGGCGAGGAGAAGATCCTCGCCGGCCCCGTCGTCGTACTTCGAGTGCTGACCTGCTGAGACAACCGTCGGGCTGCCCGAGCCGTCAGGCCACAGAACCGTCGGGCCGCTAGAGCCCGAGCTCCGCGAGCGCCGGGATCCCGGCGCGGACGACTGACCTCGCCGCCACAGCATCGGGCTGCGCGAGCGCGAGCTGCGCGAGACTCTCGCACGTCGCGTGGTCGACGGACGCGAGCACCGCTGCGACGTCGGCGAGCGCGCGCGGCGTCATCGACAGCGACGTCACGCCGAGCCCGACGAGAACGACGGCGAGCGCCGGGTCGCCGGCAGCCTCGCCGCACACGCCGACGGGCGCCGAGCCAGCCGCTCCCCCGCGGCAGGTCGCCGAGACAAGCTGAAGCACAGCAGGCTGCCAGCCGGTCGAGAGACCGGCGAGTGCCGCCGTCTCGCGGTCGGCCGCCATGCAGTACTGCGTGAGGTCGTTCGTGCCGATCGACGCGAACGACGCCCGGGCGAGGATGTGCTCGGACTGCAGCGCCGCGGCGGGCACCTCGACCATGACGCCAGCGGTCGTGAGGCCGTGGGCCGCGCAGCGGTCTACGAACTCCTCGGTCTCGGCGACGGTCGCGACCATGGGCGCCATGACCCACACGTCGGCGGTCTCGGCGGCTGCCGCCGCCGCGATCGCCTCGAGCTGACGCTCGAGCACGTCGGGGTGGTCGACGGCCGTGCGCAGGCCGCGCACCCCGAGCGCCGGGTTGGGCTCGTCGTCGGCCGTGACGTATGCGAGCGGCTTGTCGGCGCCCGCGTCGAGCGTGCGGATGACGACCTTGCGGCCCGGGAACCTCGACAGGATCGTGCGATAGGCGTCGACCTGCTCCTCGACGCTCGGCTCGTCTGCGCGGCCGAGGAAGCAGAACTCGGTGCGGAAGAGGCCGACGCCCTCGGCGCCCGCCGTGACGGCCGCGTCGGCGCCCTGGGCGTCCGCGACGTTGGCGAGCAGCGCGACGGGATGGCCGTCGGACGTGCGCCCGTGGCCGTCGAACGTCCGCACGACGCCCGCGAGCGCCGCGACCGCGGCGACGTCGGCGTCCGACGGAGCGGTGTCGACGGTGCCCTCGGCGCCGTCGACGAGCACCGTCGTGCCGTCGGGGATGGCCGTCGCACCGGCGCACGCGACGATCGCGGGGATGCCGAGCGAGCGGGCGAGGATCGCGGTGTGCGACGTGGGGCCGCCCCCAGCCGTGACGATCGCGAGGACCTTCTCCGGGTCGAGCGTCGCCGTGTCGGCGGGCGCAAGGTCGGTCGCGGTGAGGACGAACGGCGAGCCCGGGTCGGGCACGCCCGGCGCGGGCAGGCCGCGCAGCGCGGCGACGATGCGGTCACGCACGTCACGCGCGTCGCGGGCACGCTCGGCCATCATGCCGCCGAGCCCCTCGAGCTGGACGGCGATCGCCTCGGCAGCGTCCCACACGGCACGCTCGGGGGTCGCCCCGTCGTCCGTGATGCGCTTTGCGGCACCCTTGGCGAGCGTCGGATCACCGGCCATCGCGGCCGTCACGGTGAGGACGTCGGCCGCCGCACCGTGGGCGCGTCCGGCCCGGTCGAAGAGGTCGGCCTGGACCGCCGAGACGGCGGTCGCGACCTGCGCGACCGCCGTCTCGGCGTCGATCCCGGCCGATCTGGGCGCCTGCGAGGGCTCAGGGACAGGGGCCGGCATCGCGTGCACGACGCCGACGACCCGCCCAGGGCTCACAGGCACCCCGGTCAGCATCGAGGTCATGCAGTGTCACCCCCGGAGGTGGTCCTGCCCGCACCGCTCGTGGCCGCGCCACCGGTGGGGTCGTCCGCGACGAGCGCGGCCGTGTCGACACCCTCGACGCCCTCGTCCTCACGACCAGGGGTCTTGAGGTTCCACTTCGTGATGACGAAGCGGAAGAGGAAGTAGTAGATGACCGCGAACACGAGGCCGACGACGACGATGCCGACCGGGTTCTCCGCGATGTTCCAGTTGAGGAGGAAGTCGATCGCACCGGCCGAGAAGCCGAAGCCGGAACGCATCTCGAGCGCGTTGACGATCGCGAGCGACGCACCGGTGAGCACGGCGTGGATCGCGTAGAGCGGGTAGGCGACGTAGACGAACGCGAACTCGAGCGGCTCGGTGACACCCGTGACGAACGCGACGAGGGCAGCGGAGCCCATGATGCCCGCGATGACCTTGCGGTTCTGCGGCTTGGCCGTGTGGACGAACGCGAGGGCAGCGGCCGGCAGCGCGAACATCATGATCGGGAAGAAGCCGGCCTGGAACATGCCTGCGGTCGGGTCGCCCGCGAGGAAGCGCGGGATGTCGCCGTGGACGACGTTGCCGGCCGCGTTCGTGAAGTCACCGAACTGGAACCACGGCATCGAGTTGAGCAGGTGGTGGAGGCCGAAGGGCACGAGCAGGCGGTTGAGCGTTCCGAAGACGAAACCACCCACGACGGCCGAGCCGGTGACCCAGTCGCCGACCGCGGTGAACGCGGCGTCGAACGCCGGGTAGATGAAGGCGGCGAGGACGCCGATGAGGACGGCGGCACCGGCCGTGACGATCGGCACGAAGCGGCGACCGCCGAAGAACGCGAGGTACGCGGGGAGCTTGATGCGGTAGTACTTCTGGTAGAGCACCGCAGCCGTGAGGCCGATGACGATGCCACCGAGGACGCCGTAGTTGATGAGGGCCTGGGTGGGTGCCCCAGCCCCCGCGTCGACACCTGCTTGGACGAGCGCCGTGTAGTCGCCGCCCTGCGCGGCGGTGAGAGCCGCCGGGTCGACGCCCTTGAGCACGTCTCCTGACACGACGGCGTCAGGCTTGCCGAGGATGTAGGGCGACATCGCCTTCGTGACACCCGTGAAGACCAGGTAGCCGATGATCGCGGCGAGGCCCGTCGAGCCGTCGGACTTGCGCGCGTAGCCGATCGCGACACCGATCGCGAAGAGGATCGGCAGGTTGTCGAGGAGCGCGCCACCGGCGGCGGCAAGGACGGCAGCGACGGGAACGAGCCAGTCGGCGCTCTTGCCGAGGCCGTCGGCGCCGAGCATGTCGGGCTGGCCCAGTCGCAGGAGCAGCGCCGCTGCGGGCAGCGAGGCGATGGGAAGCATGAGGGAACGTCCCACGCGCTGCAGCTGGGCGAAACCGGGAATGGTCCGCTTCGCGCGTGGGGCGGTCTGGTCGACCGTGGTCATGGCACTCCTTCGGGTCACGTCGCGGCGAGGCATCGGTGCGTCGTCGGACGATGGTCGTGAGGTGGTTCGCGTGGAGCCTTGTGGTGCAGCGGCGGCGACCGTCGTCGGCCGTCCCCCAGGTCCTGGCGTAGAGTCGTGGGACAAGTTGTCTGGACCACTTGCCACCACAGTGGTCTAGACATGATGATGTGTCAAGCGCTCCGACGACGGAGTTCGCGTCCCGACGGAGGGACGACCGAGGGAGGGGGAAGCACCACCATGACGCCGCAGCAGGCAGCGCGCCGCCACAAGCACCTCGTCGTGCGCGACTACCTCGCCGAGCTCATCGCCACCGAGCTCGAGGTCGGCGACGCCGTGCCCTCCGAGCGCGCCCTCACCGAGCGCTTCGACGTCTCCCGCATGACCGTCCGCCAGGCCCTCGACGCCCTCGTCGCCGAGGGCACGCTCGTCCGCGAGCAGGGCCGCGGCACCTTCGTCGCCCCCCGCCACGCCGACTTCGAGATGCGCCTCACGACGTTCGGCGAGGAGTCCCGCCGGCGCGGCCTCGAGCCCGGCGCCCAGGTCCTCCAGGCCGACACCGTACCCGCCGGCCCCCGCGTCGCCCGCGCCCTCGACCTCCCCGAGGGCGCGCCCGTGCACCACGTCTCCCGCCTCCGCACCGCCGACGGCACCCCCATGAGCATCGAGACCTCGTGGATCCCCGCGCACCTCGCCCCCGACCTCCTCGCCGACGGCGTCCCCGACAGCCTCTACGCCGTCCTCCGCGAGCTCAACCTCGGCCCCACCTGGGGCGAGGACGCCCTCCAGGCCGCCGACGCCACCACCACCGAGGCCGAACAGCTCGGCATGACCACCTCGCGTGCCGTCATGCGCACCCAGCGACGCTCCTACTCGGGTCAGACCGCAGTGATGTTCACGCAGTCGACCTTCCGCGGCGACCGCTACAGCGTCATCGTCCCCCTGCGCGAGGCCCGTCCCATGCTCGTCCCCCGGCCTCCCCGTGCCACCCAGCACGGACCCGGTGCGGTCGAGCCCGTCGCCGCCCAGCTCGCACCCGCCACGCTCGCACCGGCCCCGCTCGTACCAGCCCCGTTCGCCACCACCCCGGAAGGAGTCTCATGAGCACGTCCGACCAGGAGCGCGCCGCCGCGATCCTCGCCGCGCTCGGCGGCGTCGACAACATCGTCGAGATCGACCCGTGCACCACCCGTCTCCGAGCGCTCGTCACCGACCCCGCCGTCGTCGACACCGCCGCGCTCAGGGCCGCAGGCGCCTACGGCGTCGCACACCACGGCCGCGTCATCCAGGTCGTCGTCGGACCCGAGGTCGACACGATCGCCTCAGCGCTCGACGACCTCATGTAGCGCACCGAACACCCCGGCATCCCGGCATCCCGGGCACCAACCGTGCCCGTCGCCCGTTGACCCAGCACCACCGCACCCAAGGAGCACACCATGAGCAAGGCCTCCCAGATCCTCGCAGCCCTCGGCGGAGACGCGAACATCGTCGACCTCGAGCCCTGCATCACCCGCCTGCGCGTCGAGGTCGAGGACCCCTCGCTCGTCAACGAGGCCGCGCTCAAGGCCGCCGGCGCGATCGCCGTCGTCATGGGCGGCGACGCCGTCCAGGTCATCGTCGGACCCGAGGCCGACACCCTCGCCTCCGACATCGAGGACCTGCGGTGACCGCACCCCTCGAGGTTCTCGCGGCCGTCGCGGGCCGCACCATGGCGATGTCCGAGGTCGACGACCCCGTCTTCTCCGCGGGCTACGTCGGACCCGGCGTCGCCATCGTCCCCGACCCCGAGCGCGGCCGCGACGCCGTCGCCCCCATCGACGGGACGATCGTCAAGGTCCACCCCCACGCGTTCGTCGTCAAGGGCGACGACGGCCGCGCCGTCCTCGTCCACCTCGGCATCAACACCGTCCAGCTCGAGGGCGAGGGCTTCACCGTCCACCGTCAGCAGGGCGACGTCGTCGCGCGCGGCGACGTCCTCATCACGTGGGACCCCGCCGCGGTCGAGGCAGGCGGCCGCTCCGCCGTCTGCCCCGTCGTCGCGCTCGAGGCCCCGGCCGACGCCCTCACCGGGACGCCCGCCGACGGCAGCGACGTCACCGCGAGCGACACTCTGTTCGTCTGGGGCTGAGCAGAGCAGGACGGAACTCCGAACACGGCACGACGACGAAGGGCCAGGACGTTGAGAGATCAACGTCCTGGCCCTTCGTGGTGACGGGCAGCCCCTGAGGGGAACCGTCAGGCCTTGTCGTCGGCCTTCGGATCCGCGGCGAGCGTCGGAGCGTCGGGCGACGTCGCCGCCGCCTCGGCGGGCTTGGGCGCAGGCGGCTGCGAGGCCGCACGGAACGCGGCACGCGGGTCGTGGATCGACCCGAGCGAGACGACCTCACGCTTGAGGAACAGCGCACCGGTCCAGCCCGCCATGATGCGGACCTTGCGGTTCCACGTCGGCATCGCCATGACGTGGTACGTCCGGTGCAGCACCCACGCGAACCAGCCGCGCACCTTGATGCGCCCGAACATCTGCGCGACGCCCTGGTACATGCCGAGCGACGCGACCGCGCCGACGTTGCGGTGCGAGTACTCCGTCGGGCCGACCGAGCGCAGGCCCTTCGCGAGGTTCTCGCCGAGGCGGTTCGCCTGACGGATCGCGTGCTGCGCGTTGGGCGGGCACGTGCCGCCCGTGACGAGGTCGGGGACCGCGGCGCAGTCGCCCGCCGCCCACGCGTCGGGCACGACCGTGCCGTCCGCGTCGACGACCTGGAGGTACGAGTTCGTCGTCACGCGACCGAGCTTGTCGAGCGGCAGGTCCGAGTCCTTGAGGACCGGGTTCGCCTTGACGCCCGCGGTCCACACGACCGTGTCCGCGTCGAACTCCTGGCCGTTCGACAGGACGATGTGCCCGTCGACGCACGAGCTGAGGAACGTCGAGAGGTAGATCTCCATGTCGCGCTTGCGCATCTGGTCGAGCGTGTAGCCGCCGAGCTCCGCGGACACCTCGGGCAGGATGCGCGGCGAGCCCTCGACGAGCACGAACCGCAGGTCCGACGCGTCGATCTCGGGGTAGTACCTCACGGCCGCGCGCGCCATGGACTCGACCTCGCCGATCGCCTCGACACCCGCGAAGCCGCCCCCGACGAAGACGAACGTCAGCATGCGCCGGCGCGTGGCCGGGTCCCACGTCGAGCTCGCGACGTCGATGCGGTTGAGGACCTGGTTGCGGACCGCGACCGCCTCCTCGACCGTCTTGAAGCCGATCGCCGTCTCCGCGAGGCCCGGGATCGGCAGCGTGCGCGACACGGCGCCGAGGCCGACGACGAGGTGGTCGTAGCGGATCGTGTAGGTCTCGCCCGACTCGGGCGCGATCGTCACGCGACGGTTCGCGTGGTCGATGTGCGTGACCATGCCCTGGAGCAGGTCGACGCCCTTGACCGCGCGGCGCAGAGGCGCGACGCCGTGACGGCCGTCGATCGAGCCGGCCGCGACCTCGGGCAGGAACGGCTGGTACGTCATGTAGGGGCGCGGGTCGACGACGACGATCGCCGCCTCCCGCCCACCGAGGCGCTTGCGGATGCGGCGGGCCGAGTAGAGGCCGACGGAGCCGCCGCCGAGCACGACGATGCGGGGCACCTTGCGGGACGTGGGCGCGGCCGACTTTTGGGCGCGCGAAACCTCGGTCAGATCATCCTGGGGCATAAGGACATCCTAACGCCGCCCCCTGCGCGCGCCCCAGAGTGTTTCGTCACGCGGGCAGCGACGCAGGGAACGCCAGGGGAACGGTTGGCCCCGGAGGGCGAGCCCCCCGGGCGATGGACGACGGAGGGGCGAACACCGTCGGTCGGGCGCGGCCAGGTAGCGGGCGTAGTCAGGCGCGCCAGTGGGCCAGTCCTGTCAGCGGGCCAGGCGCGCGTCCCACGCGCCGCGCATCCGCCGCTCGGCCGGCCGCTCGACCCACGCGTGCAGCGCCCACGCTGCCGCGAGGGACCCCGCGAGAACCAGCAGCCCGCACGCGACGCCGAGCAGGCCTCGCTGCCGGCCGACAAGGTCGAGCACGACGTAGATGACGGTCGCGTGCACGAGGTAGAACGCGTACGACCACTCGCCCAGCATGACGAACCGCCGACGCTCGAGCGCCGTCGGCCGACCCTCGAGCGCACGACACGCGACCGCGACGACGAGCAGGGCCGTTCCCACGGTCATGACCTCCTGCACCGACGAGGCGAGCCAGCCCGGCGCTGCGAGCCGAGCCCAGGCGGCGCCGGACGCCCCCGGTCCCGACGTCAGCCACCACGGCGTGAGCGCGAGCCATCCGCCCACGACCGCGAGGACGGCAACGACCGCACCCACCCGCAGCCGCGGCCGCCAGCCCAGAGCGAGCGCCCGTGCGCACGCCATCCCGAGCAGGAACTCCGTCGAGCGCAGCACGGGCCAGGGCAGTCCCCCGACCGCCGCACCGATCGGCCCGCCCAGCAGGACGACGGCCCGCAGCCCGACGAGCAGCACGACGATCCCGCCTGCCGCGACGAGCGTCGCACGCCGGCCGCACCGCGCCAGACCACGGTCCACGAACGGGTGGAACGCGTAGAAGAACGCCTCGCATGTGAGCGTCCACGCCGCTGGGTTGCCCGAGAACAGCACCGACGGGTCGCGCGACCAGCCCTGGAGCAGCACGAACGAGAGGGCGAGCACTCCCAGGCTCGTCCCGCGGACCCACCAGTTCCCCGTATCCGGTCCTACGACGAACGTCGTGAACACCGGGATCGCGAGGAGGAGCGCCACAAGGTGCGCCGGGTAGATCCGCGCGAAGCGCCGCCACCAGAACGTCCGTGCGTCCGGCACCGTCGCCCCCGGCAGTGCCCGGCCCGACGACCACGTGAGGACAAAGCCCGACAGCACGAAGAAGAACGTCACCCCGTGCACGCCGAGCACCGTGAACGCCGCGAGCGGCGCGGGGTAGACGACGAGGTTGCCAAGATGATGGACGAACACCGCGAACGCCGCCCACCAGCGCAGGCCGGTGAGCGCGTCGAGCCGCACTGGCCGGACCGGGGCGGCGGTCGCGGCGGCTCCCACGCCGGGCGCCGCCGGCTCAGTCACGGGCCGCCGCGGACAGCGCGATGCCGTCGAGGATGTCGTGCTCGCTCGTGAGGACGTCCGAGAGCTCGCCGCCCTGCTCCGCGACGCGCTGCGCGACGCGCGCGACGACCTCGGACCACACGAGAGCGCCCGCCGCGATGACGTCGACGCGACCCGGGTGCATGAAGCCGAGCGCCGCACGCTGCTCGCGCGGCATCGTCAGCAGGTCTTCGCACGACGCGAGGACGACGTCGACGGGCAGGATGGCCCCGTTGATCGCGTCGCGGTCGTACGCCGGCAGGCGCAACGCGTGCGCCGTCACCGTCGTCACCGTCCCGGCAAGGCCCACGAGCGTGCGCGCCGCACCGAGGTCGACGTGCTCCTCCGCCACGTCGAGCGCCGCCCGGACGTCCGCGCGCGCCGCAGCGACCTGCTCGGCCGTCGGCGGGTCCGTGACGAGGTGGCGCTCCGTCATGCGCACGCAACCGACGTCCATGGAGAACTCCCCCGCCGGGGCGTCCGTCCCGAGCACGAGCTCCGTCGAGCCGCCGCCGAGGTCGACGACGACGTACGGGGCCGCGTGCCCGTCGCCGATGACGCTCGTCGCGCCCGCGAACGACAGCCGTGCCTCCTCCGCACCCGCGACGACCTCCAGCTCGACGCCGAGGATCTCCCGCACGCCGTCGACGAAGTCCTGGCGGTTGCGCGCGTCACGCGTCGCCGACGTCGCGACGAAGCGCACGCGCTCCGCGCCGAGCTCCGCGATCGTCGCCGCGTACTCGCGCGTCATCGCGAGCGTCCGCGCGAGCGCCACCGGGTCGAGCTCCCCTGTCCGGTCGACGCCCGCACCGAGGCGCACGACCTCCATGCGCCGCACGAGGTCCGTGAGCGTCCCGTCGGACGCGACGTCCGCGACGAGAAGTCGGATCGAGTTGGTTCCACAGTCGATGGCAGCTACGCGAGTCACGACGGACATCCTCCCACCTGCGTCCGACACCCGAGGCATCTCGGGTCCCGGCCCGAGGGTGGGTCAGCTGCTCAGCAGTAGCAGCGGGCCCGCGACCAGGTGCCAGCCTCGGCGATGAGCTCGAGCGCCTCGTCGCCGAGCGGCTGCACACCCGGCCCCGCCGCGAGCGCGTGCCCGACGAGCACGTGGAGGCACTTGACGCGCGTCGGCATGCCGCCGGCCGAGATCCCGTCGATCTCCTCGACGTGACCGAGCGACTCACGCTCTGCGAGGTAGTGCTCGTGCGCCGTGCGGTAGCGCGCGGCCAGGTCCTCGTCCTCGAGCAGCCGGGACGACATCTCCTTCATCACACCGTTCGCCTCGAGCGTGCTCGCCCCCGCCACGAGCGCCGGGTGCGTGAGGTAGAACGTCGTCGGGAACGGCGTGCCGTTCTCGAGCCGCGGCGCCGTGCGCACGACGAGCGGACGCCCGCACCGGCAGCGCGCCGCGATCCCCACGACGCCCCGCGCCTCACGCCCGAGCTGCTCGTGCAGCGCGACGAGGTCCGCCTCCGTCACCGTCTCGTCGACGGACGGCGCACCGCCCGCGGATGGCTGCGGCACGGTCGGGTCGGTCTGCTCGGTCACGGGGCTCCCATCGGGGACGACTGCGGGGACGGCCTCCATTGTCGCTCATGCAGGAAGGAGGGTCAGCCCTCGCCGGCGTCGTCCTCGTCGTCGGCAGGAACCTTGGCCTGCGGGACGGGGGCGCCGTCCTCCGTCACCTCGACCGTGCCCGCGACCTCGAACGAGTTCCACACCGTCGCATACCAGGGCGTCTCCGCGAAGCCCACGTCGACGGGCCCCTCCGTGACGCCCTTGCCCGTCTCCGGGTTGACGTTCTCGACGACCGACTCCGGATCCAGCACGCGCAGCGCGACCTCGCCGGGGTACACGTAGGCGAGCCGCTCGCGCGCCTGCGCCGCGACGAACGCGTCGTCGTCCCAACGGCTCAGCTCGTAGCGCAGCTCGTCGTTGCGGGTCTTCGCGTCCTCAACCTGCTGGCGCATCGCCTGCAGCTCTGCCGCCTGAGTGAAGTACGCGCGCACCGTCGGGAAGAGCAGCACGAACGCGAGCATCGCCACGACGAACAGCACGATCGAGCGCACCGTGAGGATGCGCGGCCACGCCGAGGCCGACGCGACCGGACGCTCGACGCCCGACGCCGCACGCGGCTCGCGCCCCGCCGGGCGGGTGCTCTCGGGACGCGACGCGCCCGAGCGCCCGCTGCCGGACCTCGGCGCGCTGGGGCGCACGCGCGTGCCCGACGACCGCGACGGGCCGCCCGGGGACGCGGGTCGACGAGAGCTCACGGGACCATCCTGCCCGCTGCCGGACGCGTCCGGGGACAACGACCCGCACCCGCGCAGTGTCTTCACCACCACAGCGCCACGAAGAGCGGGGACGACGAAGGCCGGACCCCCGCAGGGATCCGGCCTCGTCAGGCGGTCAGCGCCGCCCCGAGCTCACACGTCCGAGGACGTGAGGACTCACTTGCCCCAGCGCGGGAACGCCGAGCGGCCCGCGTAGACCGCGGCCTCGCCGAGCGCGTCCTCGATGCGGAGGAGCTGGTTGTACTTGTTGATGCGCTCGCCACGGGCGGGGGCACCGGTCTTGATCTGGCCCGCGTTGACCGCGACCGAGAGGTCAGCGATCGTCGTGTCCTCGGTCTCGCCCGAACGGTGCGACACCATCGCCGTGAAGCCGGCACGCTGCGCGAGCTGGACGGCCTCGAGGGTCTCGGTGAGCGTGCCGATCTGGTTGAGCTTGACGAGGAGCGAGTTCGCAGACTTCTCCGCGATGCCGCGAGCGAGACGCTCGGGGTTCGTCACGAAGAGGTCGTCGCCGACGATCTGCACCTTGTCGCCGACCTTCGCGACGAGCTTGGCCCAGTCGGCCCACTCGTCCTCGGACAGCGGGTCCTCGATCGAGACGAGCGGGTAGTCCGCGACCAGCTGCTCGTAGTAGGCGATCATCTCGTCGCCCGACTTCTGGCCGCCCTCGAACTGGTACGCGCCGTCCTTGAAGAACTCGGTCGCGGCGACGTCGAGCGCGAGCGCGACGTCCTCGCCCGGCTTGAAGCCGGCCTTCTCGATCGCGACGAGGATGAGGTCGAGCGCGGCACGGTTCGACGAGAGGTTCGGCGCGAAGCCACCCTCGTCACCGAGACCCGTCGCGAGACCCTCGGACTTGAGGACCGACTTGAGCGAGTGGTAGACCTCGGCACCCGTGCGCAGGGCCTCCTTGAAGGAGGACGCGCCGATGGGGGCGACCATGAACTCCTGGATGTCGACGTTCGAGTCCGCGTGCGAGCCGCCGTTGAGGATGTTCATCATCGGGACGGGCAGGACGTGGGCGTTCGGGCCGCCGACGTAGCGGTAGAGGTCGAGACCGGCCTCGTCCGACGCGGCACGGGCCACGGCGAGCGAGACGCCGAGGATCGCGTTGGCGCCGAGCTTGCCCTTGTTGGGCGTGCCGTCGAGCTCGAGGAGCGTCTGGTCGATCGCGCGCTGGTCCTCGACGTCGAAGCCGAGGATCTCGGGGGCGATCTCCTCGTTGACGGCGTCGACAGCACCCTGGACGCCCTTGCCGAGGTAGCGGCCCTTGTCGCCGTCACGGCGCTCGACGGCCTCGAACGCGCCGGTCGACGCGCCGGAGGGGACGCCCGCGCGGGCGGTCACGCCGGAGTCGAGGGCGACCTCGACCTCGACGGTCGGGTTGCCGCGCGAGTCGAGGATCTCGCGTGCGTACACGCCTTCGATGATGGCCACAGAGAACTCCTTCAGATGACTGTGTGGTGGTCGTTCCTAGGGTAGTCGCCCCCGCCGACGCGTGGGACCCGTCTTTCGTCCTACGGACGCCGTGCATGTACGGAGCACGGTCCCGGCAGGGTCGCGCACGGCTCACGCGCGACCGCAGGACACCCGCGAAGGGCCCCACCGCGGCCGGCAGGCCACTCGTGCCGACGCACCGCGGCCCCTGCAGCGGGGGACTGCCGGGGCCGCGGTGGAGCGGGGCGGTCCGGGACGGCCGTCACGACGACGACCGTCCCGGACCACCGGATCATCGGGGCTGCCCGGCGCCCTGACTCACTTGCCGATACGGGCGAGGGAGACCGAGAACGTGTCCCAGTCCTCCTTCTCCATCGACGTCGACTCGTCCGCCGAATAGGCCTTCGTGGCGTTGTCGAGGACGGTCGGGTCGTGCGGCAGCGAGTTGATGCCGGACTGACCGAACGTGCTGATGAGCTGCACGCCGAGGCCCTGCGACTCGAGCTTGGCCTTCGTCATGCCGAGCAAGGCCAGCGGGATGGACATCTCGTAGAAGGTGTCCTGCGCCTTGTTGTGCCCCGCCTTGAGCAGGTCGGAGTACTTGCTCGCGTCCGTGAGGTCCGCGGGCGTGTAGCCCTCGTAGCCGTTCTTCTTCACACCCATGAGGGTCGAGCCCGTGAAGCCGTCGCCCGCCTTGTACTTCACGCCGCCGGCCGTGAAGCCGAGGACGTTCGCGGTCTTGTAGTCGAACGCGCCACCCGCGTTGAGCGAGAAGATCGACGGCTGACCGACGCCCGACTTCGCGGAGAACATCGCGAGCTTGTCCACGCCGTTGGTGAACTTGTTGTTGATGCCCCACACGCCGCCCGTCGTCCCGTCGATGAGGCCGGAGCCCTGCTTCGTGGAGTCCGTGTCGAAGGCGAGCTGGAACGGGATGTCACCGTTGGTCGGCTTGCCGTTGTCCGAGATCGGGTAGCCCTGACCGGGATCGGTGACGTCGGTGACGTTCGTGATCTGCCACATGAGGTAGAGGTTCGTGTCGTCCCACGCGCCCGAGAGCGAGTAGAGGTCGTACACGGGGCCCTCGTGCGAACCGCGGAAGATCCGCGGGTCGTCGTTCGCCACGCCCTGCGCGACGATCATGTCCGACGTCCACTCCGAGGCGACGCCGTCGACGGTGATCGTCTTCTGCTTGCCCTTCTGGCCCGAGGGGTTCGTCGCGTAGTACGGGCCCTCGGCCGAACCGCCGGTGGGCGGCGTCGTCGGGCCCGTCGTCGGTTCGTCCGTCGGCTCGTCCGTCGGGTCGGTCGTCGGGTCGGTCGTCGGCGGGTCCGTCGGCTCGGTCGCCGCCGCGGCGGTCACCTTCGCCGAGTAGGCCGAGGCCTGGCCGTCCGCGCCCTCGGCACGGACCTTGTACGTATACGTGAGGCCCGACGCGAGGCCGTCGTCCGTGATCGAGGGACCGGCGACGTCACGCTTCGACGCGAACGCACCACCCTCGCGCACGACGGTGTAGAGCACCGCGCACTCCGAGTCTCGAGGTGCGTTCCACGTCACGGTCGCCGTGCCGCCGTCAAGGACGGCCTTGAGACCCGTCGGGACGAGAGGCTGCTTGCCCTCCGTCGTGCACGAGCCGGGCTCCGTCGTCGGCGGGTCCGTCGGCTCCGTGGTCGTCGGCGGGTCCGTCGGCTCCGGGGCGCACGGCGAGCCCGCCGAGACCGCACCGTTCTTCACCTGGACGGTCTCGCCCGAGAGCGTGTAGTCCTTCGACCCGTTGTTGTCCCACGCACCCGCTCCGTCGGTGAAGACCGCCGTGATCTTCGCGCCCTTCGAGTCGATCGTGTGCTTGAGCCAGCCGTCGCACGCGGGAGCCATCCTCACGCCGGGGACCGCGGTCCACGCGCCCGAGCCGACCTTGAAGTGGATGTTCGTCGTGGCCCACGTCCCCTTGGGGTAGTAGACCGTCGTCGTGTCGGCGACCGGCGCGCACGGGTCACCCTGCGTGGCCGCTCCGTCCGCCACGACGACCGAGGCGCCCGTGAGCGCGTAGTCCTTCGACCCGTTGTTGTCCCACGAGCCCGCACCGTTGTTGAACGCCGCCGTGACACCGGACGCGCCGCCCGGGATCTCGGCGGAGACGTAACCGTCGCACGCGGGCGTCATCGCGACGCCGGGCGCCGTCGTCCACGCGCCGGAGCCCACCTTGTAGTGGACCTTCGTCGAGCTCCACGCAGACTTGTAGAAGACCTTCATCGCACCGGACGCCGGGGGCGTCGTCGGGTCGGTCGGGTTCGTCGTCGTCGGCGGGTCCGTCGGCGTCGTGCCGGCCTTGACGAGCGCGAGCGCACCGTACTGCGGCACCGTCGCCGTGAACTGCCCCGCGCCGTTGACCGTGTAGGTCTTGCCCGTCGCGGAGACGACGTCCGTGTACGTGCCCGCAGGCAGAGACGTCGAGTACGTGCGGGTCGAGGGCGAGGCCTCGTTGTTGAGGACGAGGAAGCCCTTGTCCCCGCGGCCGAACGCGACCTGGTTGTTGCCGTTGTCCCACCAGTTCGTCACGGAGGTACCCGCGACGAGGTTGTGGAACTTCACCATGCCGGTGATCTCAGGCTTGCGCTGGATGCACGTCCATGAGCTGCTCGAGCACGAGGCGTCCGGGACCTTGCTCCCCGTCGCACCGGGCGCCCCGGCGTCCTTGTCCGTCCACGTGTAGCCCGTGTAGACGGACGGCGAACCGTAGGGCCACGCGAGCATGAACGCGTTGGCGAGCGTGTACTTCGCTCCCCACTTGTAGTTCATGGTCTCGCCGTTGCGCTCGGTGTCGTGGTTGTCGACGAACACACCTGCACGGTTCGACGGCAGCTTGCCGTCGCCGATCGAGCGCAGGTTCTTGATCTGCCCGTCGAAGTGCGTCTTGAGGTCACGGGCGTAGTGGAACTCGTGGGAGTCGCCCGAGCCCAGGTACTCCGACGGCTGGATCGGCTCGCCGTGCGCGCCGATGACCTCGTGGACCCAGAAGACGTCCGGCTTCGACAGCTTCGCCTTGATGGCCTCGAGGTCGGCCGCCGGGATGTGCTTGGCAGCGTCGATACGGAAGCCCGCAACTCCCATCGAGATGAGGTCGTTGAAGTACCCGGCGATCTTCGTGCGCACGTAGTCCGACGACGTGCGCAGGTCCTGGAGCGACACGAGCCGGCAGTTCTGCACGTTGCTGCGGTCGCCGTAGTTGTTGATGTTGCTCTTGCAGTCGTTGAAGTCGTTCGGGCCGTAGAGGCCCGGGTAGTTCTCGACCGAGTAGGACGAGCCGCCCGTCCCGGTGCCGCCGCCCTTGTCGGCGCCCGCCATGTGGTTGACGACGGCGTCGGCGATGATGCCCACACCCGCCTTCTTGCACGTGTTGATCATGTTCTGGTACTCGGCGCGCGTGCCGAGCTTCGACTCGATCTTGTACGACACCGGCTGGTAGGAGGTCCACCACTCGGTGCCCTGGATGTGCTCCTGCGGCGGCGACGTCTGGACGTACCCGAAGCCGGCCGGACCGATCGTCGTCGTGCACTCCTGCGCGATCGCGTTCCACGACCACTGGAACATGTTGAGGATGACGTCGCCACGCCCGTTCGGGGACGAGACCGAGGTGGTGGGCTGGGGTGTCGCACCCTGCGCCGGGAGCGCGAGGGCCGCGAGGCCCGAGCCTGCGACGGCGACGGCCGCGGCGGCCGCGAGGAGGCGCCTGCCGCGGCGTTCGCGCAGTGCTTCGGACGGCTGGACGGGGTGATGCATGGAGATGCTCCTTGCTCAGGGTCATCGATGACCCGTTCCTGGTACCGCGACATCGCGGCACCCGCGCCGGTCGCCTCCCGCAAGACTCCGGCTCGCGACTGCAAGATTACGGAAACTTGCAGTCGAGGCAACTTGGGGCCATCGGCCCCGGGCGCGCTCGCGAGCCAAGCCGCAGAATGGCGCGGATCGTACAAGATGGGATCTTCCGAGCGAGTCCGCATGGCGAGACCTGCCGGACACAGCCACCCCCGTCTCGTAGGTCTCCAGCACCGTTCGATGGTGCTGGAGACCTACGAGACGGGGGTGGCTGGGACTAGCGGGGATCGGGCACCTAGGCCTCGAACTGCTGGGCCTCGAGCTGGCGCGCTGCAGCCGCGAGCCTCGTCGTCCGGCCGCGCAGCACGCTCTCCATGTCGACGCCCGACGCCTCCGCCTCGACGACGAGCGCCTCGAGACGCGCAGCCAGGCTCGCCGACAGGGCACCACCCACGGCACGGTCCGACCCGTTGCCGGAGCTGGCCCCCGAGCCGGCGCCAGCACCATCGACGCCGTCGGCACCGGACGTCGACGAGCGGGCGGGCGCCCCAGCCTCCCGCAGCGCCTCCTCGAGGAGCCCCGCCCGGCGCAGCCTCCCCCGCACCTTCTGCGCCGCCGCGAGCGCCCCGAGCCCCGCCGGGATCCCGTCGAGAACCGACTCCCGCCGCTTCTCCCGCGCCTTGAGCGCGTCCCACTGCGCGTCGAGGTCCCCGAGCGGCGTCCCCGCGAACACGTGCGGGTGGCGGTGGACGAGCTTGGCCGTGAGGTCCCGCACGACGTCCTCGACGTCGAACGGTTCCTCAGCGTCCTCCTGCGCGACCCGCGCATGGAAGACCACCTGGAGCAGGACGTCGCCGAGCTCCTCGCGCAACCCCGCCCGGTCACCCGTCTCGATCGCCTCCGCGAGCTCGGCCGACTCCTCGAGCAGGTACCGCACGAGACTCTCGTGCGTCTGCTCCGCGTCCCACGGGCAGCCGCCCGGCGAGCGCAGGCGGTCCATCGTGCCGACGAGGTCGTCCCAGGCGTTGCTCATGCCGCCATCATCGCGCGCCCGGACACACGCCCGGGACGCACGCCCGGAACCGGCGCGGACCGCACGGCGGGAGGAGGCGACCGGGTCGGGGCGGTCGGCGCACGCCGTCCCCCGCGCGGACCGCCCGCTCAGGGCACCCCGGTGGCGTCCGGGTCGCCGCCGCCACTCGTCGGCGGCGACCCGGACGCGGGGCCGGGGCGGACGACCGCCGCATCGCGGCGACCGGGGGGTGGGTCCGACCCGGAGCCTCGACGTCAGTAGGCGCCCTCGTGCGCGAGCACCGCGCGGAAGGTCCGCGCGAGGATGAGGACGTCACCGACGAGCGACCAGTTCTCGACGTAGTAGAGGTCCTTGCGCAGGCCCTCCTCCCACGAGAGGTCCGAGCGGCCCGAGACCTGCCACAGCCCCGTGAGTCCCGGCTTGACGAGCATGCGGCGCGGCGCGTGGCCGTCGTACTGCGCAACCTCTGCCGGCAGCGGCGGACGCGGGCCCACGAGGCTCATGTCGCCGCGCAGCACGTTGAGGAGCTGCGGCAGCTCGTCGAGCGAGTACCGCCGCAGGACGGCCCCGACCCGCGTGACCCGCGGGTCGTCACGCATCTTGAACAACGGGCCCGCACCCTCGTTCGCGTCCGCGAGCGCCGCGAGCTCCGAGTCCGCGCCGACCCGCATCGAGCGGTACTTGAGCATCTGGAACGGGCGGCCGTCGCGGCCGACACGCTCCTGGCGGTAGAGGACCGGGCCGGCGCTCGTGGCCCGCACCCACACCGAGATGACGAGCATCGGCAGCCCGAGCACGAGCAGCGCGAGGAGCGCCAGGCCCCGGTCGAGCGCGGACTTCGCGACGTAGCGCGCGCCCGTGAACTGCGGGGCGTCGACGTGCACGAGCGAGAGACCCTCGGCCGGGCTCAGCACGACGCGCGGACCCGCGACGTCGACGAGGCCCGGCGCGACGATGAGGTCCGTGCCGGTCGACTCGAGCCGGTAGCCGAGGTCCCGCACGACGCCGGCCGTGAGGCTGTCCGCCCCGACGACCGCGACCGCGTGCGCCCGCACGACCCGCACCTGGTGCGGGACGTCCGGCACGTCGCCGAGCACGGGCACCCCCGCGATCATCTCTTCCGCGAGCGGGTCCCCGCCCGGGACGCACGCGCCCACGACGAGATAGCCGGCGCGCGGGTTGCCGTTGAGGTCCGCGACGAGCTCGGCGACGCACGTCCGCGACCCCGTGACGACGATCCGCGACAGCGCGCGCCCCGCGTCCCGCAGGCTCTTGAGGTACGTGCGCGCCCCGAAGCGGGCGAGCAGCGCGAGCGGCACGCCGAGGACGAAGAGCACGACGACGACACCGCGGTCGACGCGCGCCCCGACGAGGAACGCCGCGAGGCCGACGGCCGCGACGACGTGCCAGCTGGCCCGCCACACGCGCGCATACTCCTCGAGGCCGATGCCGACGATCCTGCGGTCGCGCGTCTTCTCGGCGGCGAGGCCGCCGAACCACAGCACGACGACGAGCGCCGCGACGACCGCACGCCCCAGGACGTCGCCGCCCGCCCACGGCCGCACGGCGACGACCGCCGCGAGCACGATCGCGACGGCGTCGAGCATCATGACGAGCGAGGTGTAGCGCCCCGTCCAGGGGACGCTCGGCAGCAGGCGACGGCGACCGACCGTCTGCAGAGAGGTGCCCGCGACGTCGAGCTGCGGCCCGCGCCCCGTGACCTCGCGGACGGACGGTGCGTGGACGGTCGCGAAGAAGCTCCGGACGCCGGAGCCGACGCCTGACCCGTCAGCAAGCCGGCGGCCGCCGAGGAACGGGAGTCCGATGGGGTGAGCCACGGTGTCTCCTCTCATTCGGCCGCGACGCCCGCGAGCGTCGAGACCGGGTCGAGGAGCGTCAGCGCGCGTCGCAGCTGCGTGCTCGAGGTGTGCATCGTGTACGGGAAGTAGACGACCTCGACGCCGACCTGCGCGAAGCGCAGCTCGAGGTCGGCGCCCGCGGCCGTGCCGCGCCAGTCGTCGCCCTTGAAGAAGAGGTCGAAGGGGTGCTCGCGCCAGGTGACGAGCTTGTCGGGCTGCGCCTCGACGACGACCTCGTCGACAAAACGCACGCTCCGCACGATCTCAGCGCGCTCGAGCGCGGGGACGACGGGACGCCGGCCCTTCGCAGCCTCGAGCATGTCGTCGTCGACGACGCCAGCGATGAGGTAGTCGCACCGTGCCGCGGCGTGGCGCAGGACGTTGAGGTGACCGACGTGGAAGAGGTCCCACGCTCCCGGCGCGTACCCGACGACCTTGCGTACCGCCCCTGCGGCACGCACCTGCCCTGCACCCATGTGCCTGCTCCCCATCGCTCCGACCGCGCGGCGTCGCAGACCTGCGAACGCCTCGTGCGGCGCCCCCGGCCCCGCAGGTCCCAACCTAGGAGCGGGCCGGGATCACCGGGCACCCCTGTGCGGGGTGGGGTCCGGGTGACCTGAGCGGGTGAGGCTCAAGACACGGGGTGAGGCATGGGCGAGGAGCAGTATCTGCTGGGTGCGGACGCCTCGACGGAGGGGTGGGCAGCGCTTATGCCGACGTCCCCCGCGCCGCCGCCGAGGCCACGTTGCCCAGCACGACGGCCTCGACGAGCTGCCGCGCCCAGGCGAGCACGGCCGAGCCGTGCAACGGCTGTCCGCCCACGCGCGCCGTCGTCGGGAACGGCACGAGCACAGCGCGGATCGCCGGCTTGAGCATGCTGCCCGGGTAGAGGCGCTGGAGGCGGAGCGTCGCCGACTCGGGCAGCTCGAGCGGCGCGAAGCGGATGTGCTTGCCCTGCGCCGTGACGTCCCTCAGGCCTGCTGTCCGCACGAAGTTGCGGAACGACGCGACGTCGAAGAGCGCCGAGACAGCCTCGGGCACCGGCCCGTAGCGGTCGACGAGCTCCGCGCGCACCTCGGCGAGGACCTCGTCCGTCTGCGCGGCCGCGATCTTCTGGTACGCCTCGAGCCGCAGGCGCTCGTGCGCGATGTAGTCGTGCGGCACGTGCGCGTCGACCGGGAGCTCGATCGAGACCTCGGGCGCCTCCTCCTCCGCGTCGCCCCGGTAGGCAGCAACAGCCTCGCCGACCATGCGCACGTAGAGGTCGAAGCCGACGCCCGCGATGTGCCCCGACTGCTCGCCGCCCAGCAGGTTGCCCGCACCACGGATCTCGAGGTCCTTCATCGCGATCTGCATGCCCGCACCGAGGTCCGTGTGCGCCGCCATCGTCGCGAGCCGGTCGTGCGCCGTCTCCGTGAGCGGCTTCTCCGGCGGGTAGAGGAAGTACGCGTACGCACGGTCACGACCGCGCCCGACACGGCCGCGCAGCTGGTGGAGCTGCGAGAGCCCGAGCACGTCCGCCCGCTCGAGGATGAGCGTGTTGGCGTTCGAGATGTCGAGGCCCGTCTCGATGATCGTCGTCGAGACGAGGACGTCGAACTTCTTGTCCCAGAAGTCCTGGATCACCTGCTCGAGCTGGTTCTCGTTCATCTTGCCGTGGGCCGTCGCGATCCGGGCCTCCGGCACGAGCTCCTGGAGACGTGCAGCCGCCTTCGAGATCGTGTCGACCTTGTTGTGGACGTAGAAGACCTGGCCCTCGCGCAGCAGCTCGCGTCGCACGGCGGCCGTGATCTGCTTGTCGTCGTACGCCCCGACGTACGTGAGCACCGGGTGGCGCTCCTCCGGGGGCGTCTGCAGCGTCGACATCTCACGGATGCCCGTCACCGCCATCTCGAGGGTGCGCGGGATCGGCGTCGCCGACATCGCGAGCACGTCGACGTCCGTGCGCAGCTGCTTGAGCGTCTCCTTGTGCTCGACGCCGAAGCGCTGCTCCTCGTCGATGATGACGAGCCCCAGGTCCTTGAAGCGCATGAGACCCGTGAGCAGCCGGTGCGTGCCGATGACGACGTCGACCGAACCGTCCTTGAGCCCCTTGAGCACGGCCTCGGCCTCGAGATCCGTCTGGAAGCGCGAGAGCGCCTTGACCGTCACCGGGAACGCCGCGTAGCGCTCCGCGAACGTCTCGAGGTGCTGGTTGACGAGCAGCGTCGTCGGGACGAGCACCGCGACTTGCTTGCCGTCCTGCACCGCCTTGAACGCCGCGCGGACCGCGATCTCCGTCTTGCCGTAGCCGACGTCGCCGCACACGAGCCGGTCCATCGGGACCGGCTTCTCCATGTCCGCCTTGACCTCCTCGATCGTCGCGAGCTGGTCGGGCGTCTCGACGTACGCGAACGCGTCCTCGAGCTCGCGCTGCCACGGCGTGTCCGGGCCGAACGCGTGACCCTGCGTCGCCATGCGCGCCGAGTACAGGCGGACCAGCTCGCCCGCGATCTCCCTGACGTGCTTGCGGGCCTTCGCCTTCGTCTTCTGCCAGTCCGCGCCGCCCATGCGGTTGAGGCTCGGCGACTCCCCGCCCGTGTACCGCGTCACCTGGTCGAGCTGGTCCGTCGGCACGAAGAGCCTGTCGCCCGGCTGCCCGCGCTTCGAGGACGCGTACTCGACGACGAGGTACTCGCGCACCGCCTTCTTCGCGCCCGCACCCGTCGTGCGCTGCACGAGCTCGACGAAGCGGCCCACGCCGTGCTGCTCGTGGACGACGAAGTCCCCGGGCCGCAGAGCGAGCGGGTCGACGACGTTGCGGCGCTTCGACGGCATGCGACGCATGTCGCGCGTCGAGCTGCCCGCCCGCCCCGTGAGGTCGGCCTCCGAGAACACCGCGAGACGCAGGTCCGTGTGGACGTAGCCCGTGCCGACGGGCGCCGCGAGCACGTGGACGACTCCGCCCTCGGGCACGAGCGGCACGTCGCTCACGAGCCGCGCCGCCGTCCCCTCGGCCGAGAGCTGCTCCGTCATGCGCCGGGCAGGACCGTGGCCCTCCGTCGAGAGCACGAGGTGCCAGCCCGCGAGCTGCAGCCCCCGCACGTCGTCGAGCGCCCGCTGCACGTCGCCCCGGTACGTCTCGACGTCGCGCGCGCCGACGCGCAGGACGGGCGCGTCCTCGTCGACGACAGTGGCGTCCTCGCCGTCCGGCCCGTGCGCGAACGGCGTGAGCGTCCACCAGCCCAGGCCCCGCACGGCCGCGAGGTCACGAACGTCAGCGATCGTGAGGAACGACGCCGCAGACAGGTCGATCGGCGTCGCGGCACCCGCCACGGCCGACGTCCACGCCGCCGCGAGGAACTCCTCGGTCGTCGCGACGAGGTCGTGCGCCCTGCGCCGTACCCGCTCCGGGTCCGCGACGACGAGGAGCGCGTCGTCCGGCACGAGGTCGAGCAGCGGCACCATGTCGTCGACGAGCGCCGGCGTGAGCGACTCCATGCCCTCGACCGCGATGCCCTGCGCCATGCGGTCGAGCATCTCCGTCGCACCCGGAAGCCGCTGGATGAGCGCCTCCGCGCGCTCGCGCACCTGCGGGGTGAGGAGCAGCTCCCGGCACGGCGGCGCCCACAGCCCGTGCTCCGCGATCTCGAGGCTGCGCTGGTCGGCGACCGCGAACCAGCGGACCTCCTCGACGTCCTCGCCCCACAGCTCGACGCGCACCGGGTGGTCCTCCGTCGGCGGGAAGACATCGAGGATCCCGCCGCGCACCGCGAACTCCCCGCGCCGCTCGACCATGTCGACGCGCGTGTACGCCGCGTCCGCGAGACGCTGCGCGACGTCCGTGAGGTCGACGCGGTCCCCCGCGCGCAGCTGCACCGGCTCGAGGTCCCCCAGACCTGCGACGACAGGCTGCAGGAGCGAGCGCACGGGCACGACGAGCACGCGCACCGGCCCGTCGACGCCCCGCTCCGCCGCCGGGTGCGCGAGGCGGCGCATGACACCGAGACGGTTGGCGACCGTGTCCGCGCGCGGCGAGAGCCGCTCGTGGGGCAGCGTCTCCCACGCCGGCAGCACCGCGACGTCGTCCGCAGGCAGGTACGACGACAGCGCCGCCGCCGTCTCCTCGGCCTCACGCCCCGTCGCCGTGACGACGACGAGCGGACGGCCCGACCGGTAGACGACGTCCACGACCTCGGCCCCAGCCGCAGCAGCCGCGTCCGGGTCGGCGCCCGCGAGCAGCGCGAGCAGCCCCGGCCGGACGCCCGCCGGTGCGACGACGTCGAGCGCACCCCGCGCGCTCACGCGATCCACCGCGTCGGCCACCGCCGCATCCTGGCGCAGGAGGGCGAGCACACCGGTGAGGGACATGGTTCTCCAAGGTGGGGCAGGCACCCCGGACGACGGATTTTCGGCCCCGAGTCTACGCCCGCGCCCTCCCCCGACCACCTGAGCGTTGCCGCCCCGGATCACCCCGGCGGTCACCCCGCCCGCCCCTGTCGACTGATCCCGCCTCCTCGACACGATCGACCCAGGCCGGAGAACCCGGCACCGACCCAGGGAGGACCGATGTTCGCCGAGATCTACGCACCCGCGGCCGCCGTCATCGTGCTGTCGCTGCTCACCCTCATGATCGCTACGCGCCGCGCGCACCGGCACGCAGCCACACCGTCGACGCCGGCCACGCCGCCCGTCACGTGGACCCCGGCGGCCCACCTCGACACCTCGTTCCCGCTGCCCCGTCGCCAGGCCGACGGCACGTGGTCCGAGGTCTGGAAGGACGCCTGGGGCGACGCGCGCTGAGTCGACCTCGTCCTCACCGACGATGCCCGGCCTCCCCGCAAGGGTGGGCCGGGCATCGTCGTTCCGGCGCGTGGGGGCGCGGACCCCTCGAAAGCGCCGCGCAGCAGGCGCGCCTCAGCAGGCAGACAACCGTGGCGCGGGTCCCGTCGCGGCCACGGACGGGCAGCGCCGCACGCGCCGGTCGTCACGCTCCAGCCGTCACACGGACGACGCACGCGCCTCCTGCGCGGGCCCGGCCGCGACCGTGCGTGCCGAGAGCAGAAGTCCCAGCAGCAGCGTGAGGAAGACCATCGTGCTGTAGAACGGCGCGAAGAGCAGGTCCCACAGGACCCGCAGGCTCAGCAGGACGACGAGCGCCGAGGCGGTCCCGTCGACGATCCGCACGAGCAGCCCCCGGCCGACGACCACGAGCAGGGTGATCCCGAGCACGACCCCCGCGATCCCGCACCACGCCCACAGGTCGCCCACGACCGAGTGGACCTCGACGCCGCGTCCGAACATGTACCGCTCGACGTAGCCGTTGTTCGGGTCGTACCCGAGCCCGGACATCCCGATCTTCGCGACCCGCAGCTCGTGGGAGCTCGGCAGCACCCCGAACCCGAAGCCCTGGGGCCGCTCGCGCAGGAGCGAGAAGGTCGCGCCCATCTCGGGCCGCGACCCGACGAGCATCGACCCCGACTGCTCGATCTGGCGCGCCGAACGCTCCGCAGCCGCCGTCCCGAGCGCGCCCTCGAGCGCGAGCGCCTGCCCGAGCTGGTACGCCACGCCGCCGAGGAGCGCGACGACGAGGAAGAGCCTCAGCACGCTCCCGCGACGCGTCAGGCGGCCGCGCCGGCGCCGCGCTCGATCCCGCCACTCCTTGCCGACGATGATCGCTGCCGTCATGAGCACGACGCCGAACATCGAACGCGAGTCGTTCATCGCGCACAGCCCGCCGATGACGACCAGCGCCGCGACCTCGAGCCAGCGCCTGCGCCACATCCAGGCGATCGACAGCAGGACGACCGCGACCGGGACGGACAGCGTGAACTTCCACGGGTTGACCGGGTTGAGGTGCATCGCCGCTGACGCGAGCATCCCGAGCCCGAAGAACAGCCCGACGGCCGGGTCGGACCACCTCCTGCGCGCCCAGAGGATGACGGGGATCCCGAAGGTCACCCCGAGCAGGTGGAACGCCCCGTCACGCATGACGTTCGGCAGGACGGTCGCGTCGGCGTCCGCGACCTGGGTGAGGACGAGCCCCGCGGCGATCGTCACGAGCCACAGCGCGAAGAGCGCGGTCGCACCACGGAAGTGCCGCAGCGCCCCGAGCAGGACGGGAGAGAGACCGACGGCGAGGACCGTTGCGACGGTGAGTCCCCCGACGACGGGGTACCAGGTGCCGGCGGCGACGACGAGCGCGGCCGCGAGGAGCTTCTCGACGACGCGCGCACGAGGTGCCTCGGGTCCCCACGCCGTACCCGGGTCGACGAGCCGCGCGACACCCTCGAGGTGGGCGTCCGGCGCGTTCCGCAGGTCCGAGGAGCCCAGGGACTCCGACACGAGGTGGACGTCCCCACGTTCTCGCCGGTCGCCGGGAGCGTGCGGGCGGGAGGCGGCGCGGTCACCGAGGACCGCACTGCCGTCACTGGTCCCGGACACGTTCACCGGACCGACCTCCTCCCGCGCTCCTCGTGACGCCTCAGCGGCGGTACTCCTCGTACACACCGCCGAACGCCGCCGCCACCATCCCAGCACCTCGGGCCGCCGTCCGCACCCCCCGTGCCTGATGGCCGGGCCGGCGAGCGACCGTCCCGACCGCAGCCCGCAGCGCCCCGCCGCCGATCCGCACGACGCCCGCCGACGCACCCCGCGCCCGGCGACCGAGCTGCGCGACCGTCGACGGCGCCTGGTGGACCGCGACGCGGACGCGCGAGTTGCCGCTGCGGAACGCGCGGCGCAGGACCCAGCGGCGCGTCGCACGCTCGGCCGGCACGACGTCGAGCACCGCGGCCTCGTCGCACCAGAACAGCCTGCCGCCCGCAGCCGTGAGCTCGCTCGTGAACGCGGTGTCGGAGCCGCCCGAGACCCGGAAGGCGTCGTCGAACCGCGTGCCGTGCTCCCGCACCGAAGGGAGGTCGAGGAGGAGGTTGCCGGTCCCCGCGAGCGGCAGGACCGTACCCGTCGGGTACCTCTTGCGCTCGAAGAACCGTCCCGCAGCGATCCACGGGTCGAGCTCTCCCTCGATCTCGCCGAGCACGGGGCCGACGACGCCGGCCCCGCCGAAGCGCTCGTGCGCCCCGAGCATCGCGTCGAGCCAGCCCGGCGAGGGCCGCTCGTCGTCGTCGAGAAAGATGAGCACGTCGCCCGTCGCCTCGTCGAGCGCCCGGTTGCGTCCCGCGACGATGCCCGGCTCAGGCTCGTGCACGTAGCGGACCGGGTCCCCCGCCTCGCGGAGCCGATCAACGACGTCGCGCGCGGACGGCTCGGAGTCGTTGTCGACGACGAGCACCTCCGCCCCCGGCACCTGTGCGACCTGCTCGAGGACGAGCGGGAGCGTGCTCGCGAGGCCCTCGGGGCGTCGGAACGTGAGGATGCCGACCGTGATGCGTGCCGCCGTCACGGGACCTCCTTGACGACAAGGTCATCCCACGCGACCGTGACGGTCGGCGCGCCGGCCGCTCCGCCCACGTAGGCCTGGAGACCGATGCCGCCAGCCGACTGGAGGTCGGCGGTCGAGTCGGTCACCGTGGCACGCCACGCGGTCGGCTCGGCCGTGCCGTCGACCCACGCCTTCGCGCGGATCGTCGTCGGGCTCGCGCCCGTCACCTGGAGCCGCACGCGGTACCGGGTGCCGGGCTCGAAGGTCAGCCCGTCGAGCACGCCGCCCGCGAGCGCCGTGATCGTCGAGACGCCGCGCCCCACGTGGAGCTGGAGCGAGTCGTCAGTCCCGACACGGAGCCGTGCGACGTAGCCCGTCGTGCCGCTCGTGCGGGCTGCGAGCGTCCAGAAGCCGGTGCCGGACCCACGGACGTCGGCGCCGACGACGACCTCCGAGTCGACATCACGGGCGCTGAGAGCGCCGAGCCGCGCGACGCGAGTCGCCCCCGGGGTGAGGGCCATGAGGCCCTGACCGCCCGCGACGGAGTAGGACGACTGCGGGTTCGCGGACGTCCATGCCCCTCCGGTGGCGGCGGTGCCCCAGCCGTTCGACACGGTCCGTGCGAACACATCCTCGACGAGCGCCCCGGTCGGCGCCGTCACCGTGACGTCGTGCGAGACCGAGTCGGTCGCGCCGTCGTCGTCGGTGACCGTGAGCCTGACCGTGTACGTCCCAGCCGTCGCGTACGTGTGCGACGGCGTCGCACCCGTCGCGGTCTGCCCGTCACCGAGCTCCCACGCGTACGAAGCGATCGTCCCGTCCGTGTCGTCCGAGCCCGTGCCGTCGAGCTCGGACGCAAGGCCCGTCGAGCTCGACGTGAACCGGGCGGTCGGCGCGACGTTCGCGGGCGGGGTGCCGGTGCCCGGCCCCGTGCCGGGCTCACCGGCCCAGAGGTCGTCCCACGAGGCCGTCACGACGGGCGAGCCGGTGGCTCCTCCGACGTAGACCTGCGCGCCGATCCCGCCGGCCTGCTGGAGCCCGGCCGTCGAGTCCGTCACCGTCGCCCGCCAGTCGGCGGGCTCCGGGGTGCCGTCGGCCCAGACCTTCGCCCGGATCGTCGTCGGGCTCGTGCCCGTCGTCTGCAGACGGATGCGGTACTTCGTCCCGGGCTCGAACGTCAGGCCGTTGACGACGCCGCCCGCGAGGGCGGTGATCGTCGAGACGCCACGACCGACGTGGAGCTGGACCGAGCCGTCCGTGGCGACGCGCAGGCGGCCGACGTAGCCGGTCGTGCCCGAGGTCCGGGAGGCGAGGCTGATGAAGCCGGTGCCTGCCGGGATCCTGTCGAGCGACACGGTCGCCTGCACCTCGACGTCCTGGGTCGAGACCGACGAGAGCCGCGCGACGCGGGTCGCCCCGGCCGGGAGCGACATGCGCCCCGTGCCCGAGGCCACCGAGAAGGCGGACGTCGGGGCGGCCGCGGTCCAGTCGCCGCCCGTCGGGGCAGAGCCCCAGCCGTTCGACACGGTGCGTCCGAAGGCGTCCTCGACGACCGCGCCCGTCGGCTCGGCCACCGTGACGTCCTTCTGCGTGACCCCGGTCGCGCCGTCGTCGTCCGTCACGGTGAGCTTCACCGTGTACGTCCCGGCCGCCGCGTAGGTGTGCGACGGGGTCTTCCCGGTCGCGCTCTGCCCGTCACCGAGGTCCCACGCGTACGAGGCGATCGTGCCGTCCGTGTCGAAGGAGCCCGAGGCATCGAGCGCCACCCCGAGGTTCGTCACCGTCGACGTGAAGTCCGCGGTCGGCGCGACGTTCGGCGGCGGCGCGGCCACCGTGACGTCCTTCGACGTCGTGGCGGTCGCTCCGCGGTCGTCCGTCACCGTGAGCTTCACGGTGTAGGTGCCGTCGGCCGCGTAGGTGTGCGACGGGGTCTTCCCGGTCGCGCTCTGCCCGTCACCGAGGTCCCACGCGTACGAGGCGATCGTGCCGTCCGGGTCGTCCGACCCGGAGGCGTCGAGCGCGACGCTCAGCTCGGTGACGTCGGCGGAGAACGCCGCGGTGGGCGTCTCGTTCGGAACCGTCCCGGAGCCGACCGCGTGGTGCGACGCGACCGTCGCGTCGCTCAGCTGGCGCGCGTAGACCGCGACCTCGTCGATGTCGCCCGCGAGCGTCTGCGAGGACGAGCCCCACGTGTTGTCGCCGCCCACGCGCCACCAGCCCACGTAGTTCTCCGCGCGGGTCTGCGGGTTCGTGCCGACGAGCACACCGTCGACGTAGAGCCGCATGCCGGAACCGCCGAGGCTCGAGACGACGTGGTGCCACTGGCCGTCGTTGTACGCCTGCGCGGACGTCGCGCGGAACTCGGCGCCCCGGTAGACGCCGAAGACGATCCGGCCGTCGTCCTGCATGTACGTGTGACGGTCGTAGCTCGTCGAGGTGGTCCCCGTCGAGTTGCCGAAGCCGACGATGCGACCGCCCTGCGTCGACGTCGTCCTGAACCAGGCCTCCGTCGAGAAGCTCGTCGGGTTGCCGACCTGCCGGGACGCGACGATGCGCGCAGGGGTGCCGAAGCGGAACGCGGCGTTCTGGACGTCCGCGAGCGCACCCGCGACGCCGTACGTCACGGTGCCGCCGAGCGTGCCCGGCTGGCCCGACCGCGAGGAGTCCGCGACCGTCGTCCCCGACGTCTCGGCGAGGCGCCAGAACAGCTCGGGCGAGTCGCCGTAGACCGCTGCGCCGTACGCGTCCGCCGGTGCCGGCGGGACCACGACGGTCCGTCCGGCCGCCGCGACGTGGTCACGGACCTGCGCCGGGGTGAGCACGCGGCCGTCGTAGACGGCGACCTCGTCGACGTCACCCGTGAGGCTCGAGCTCGTCGGTACCGACGGCCACCCGCTGAGCGAGTCGCCGCCGACGCGCCACACGCCGTTGTAGGCGTCTCCGGTGCGGATGTCGTCACGGGACCCCACGAGTCGTCCGTCGACGTAGAGCGCGAGCCCGTCGCGCTGGCTCATCGTGGCCGCGACGTGGTGCCACTGGCCGTCCGTGTAGCTGGCGGGCGAGACGACCGTCGAGCGACCGTACGTCGCGACGCCGAAGACCACGCGGCCCTGGGAGTCGACGTAGACGTGACGGTCGTTCGTCCCGGAGCTCCCCGTCGACGACGAGCCGAAGCCCACGATGCGGCCGCCGCGCGACGAGGACGTGCGGAACCAGGCCTCGACCGAGAACTCGATCGGGGCGGGCTCGGCCGTCGTCGCCGCGGCCCACGAGGTGCTCGAGCCGGACAACGTCCGCGCCGAGCCCTCCTGGCCGGTGAGCGCGGTCGCCGCACCCGTGCCGACCCCGGCGCGTGCGGTGAGGTTCCGAGAGCCGACGGTGTCCACGACCGTCGTGCCGCTCGCGTCGTCCATGCGCCAGTACGACGACGGTCCGTCATCGAGGACCGCGCTGGCGTAGGCGCCGAGCGAGCCCGAGCCGGCGATCGTCACGCTCACCCAGTCGGACCAGGCGACGTTGCCCGCCGCGTCCGAGGCGCGCACACGGTAGCGGTGCGTCGAGCCGTTCGCGAGGCCGCTGTCGACGAACGTGAGGGTCGGCCGCTTCCAGAACGACGCCGTGACGGTGCGTTCCTGGACGATCGTCGACTGGTCGTCGCGGTAGAGGCGGTACGAGAGCTCCTCGTCACCGCGGTCGAAGTTCGCAGGCCAGCGGACGAGCGCCGTGCCGGCCGCGGGCGACGTCACCACGAGACCCGCGGTCGCGCCGCCGTACCGCGGACCGTCGGTGTCGGGCGTCACGCTGCGCTTGGCGAAGCGGACGAGTCCCTGCTGCGCAACGTTGTTGACGCGCGTGAACTCGCCGCCGGCCACGAGGTAGCCGCTGCCCGAGGCGAGCGACCACGGTCCCTGGCCCTGGCCCGTGAAGGTGCCCGTGTTGAACTCCGGGAACCAGTCGAGCATGTCGGGGCGCGGCTCGCCGTCGTGGTGGCCGTAGCCGTAGATGTCGGCGACGTTCGTGTCGCCCGACGCCGCC
Source organism: Sanguibacter sp. HDW7 (assembly GCF_011300875.1). NCBI lineage: Bacteria > Bacillati > Actinomycetota > Actinomycetes > Micrococcales > Sanguibacteraceae > Sanguibacter > Sanguibacter sp. HDW7. The sequence continues at coordinate 2,565,569 of NZ_CP049862.1, forward strand.
TTGGAGACCGCGGTGCCGTAGTTCATGCGCCACGGGTTCGTCTGCGGGTACCCGCCCGAGTTGGCGCAGTAGTGCTTGTGGCTCGCGGTGTAGACCGCGTCGTCGAGCGGAGCGCTCGCGTACGAGTCGCCGTGGCAGTCCTCGACCCACGTGAGCGAGCCGTCCGACCACCGCCCGGCGAATGTCCCCTCCGTGTTGCCGCCCGAGCCGAAGTGGTAGCCCGTGCCGTAGAAGTTGTCGCCGTCCGAGCTCAGCGAGTAGACCGACGACGACGCGCCGCCGTTGCGGATCTGGGTGTTGATGGGCGTCGCGATCGTCGCACCCGTCGCCGCGTCGACCCGCACGAGGCCGTAGCCGGGGTTCGACGAGCCACCGACCGTCGTGAAGCTGCCGCCGACGACGACCGAGGTGCCGTCGGGCGAGGCCTCGAGCGCCTGGACGCGGCCGTCGTCGACCGCGACCGAGAACGGGAGCGTCGCGCCCGTCACCGGGTGGACGGCCGCGACCTTCTGCCGCAGGACGCCGTTGACCGTCGTGAAGATCCCGCCGACGAAGACGCCGCTCGACGACACCGAGACGTCGAGCGCGGTCGCGTTGAGCACGGGGCGGAACGCGAGGAGGGCACCCGACGCCACGTCGAACGAGGCAAGACGGTAGCGGGTCTCACCGTTGACCGCGGTGAAGGTGCCCGCGGCGTAGAGAGTCTTCCCGTCCGGCGAGAGAGCGAGACCTCGAACAGCCCCGTTCGCGGTCGGCGCCCATGGCAGGAGCGTTCCGGTCCGGACGTCGTAGGCCATGAGGTTGCCCCGCGCCTGGGTCTGGGTGCCCGCCGCGGCACCCGGCGGGCGCGCGGTCGTGAACTCCCCGCCGACGAAGACGGTGTTCCCCGCGACGACCTGCGCCCACGCGACGCCGTCGATCTGGGCGGTGGGCAGGCCCGCCGAGCCCACGACGTCGGCCTTCGACGACCGGGCGGGACCGGGGGCGACAGCTGTGTCGACGGTCGGCGACGCGGCCGCGCTCGTCGCGGGGACGAGCGCCCCGAGGAGTGCGGTCGCGACGACGGCGAGCACGGCGGCTCCCCGTCGGGCACTGGTGCGATGCTTCGTGCTCATGTGGACCTCGGTGTCTGAGGAGGGGTGGCGCAGGTCTGTCGTGGGCCGTGGGTGTCCGGCCGGAAGAATGCGTGCGGTGCGCGAGGTCGCGGGCGCCCGATGTCGGCGGCGGCCAGCGGCGCCGCCGGCGCCCGCAGGCCGGGGCTTCACCGGGTCCCCCGGAAGACGACGACGCTCTCGGCGTCGGCGATGTCGACCTCGACCTCGAGGCGGCCGTCGCGGTCGTCCGTCCGGAAGACGTACGTCGCACGGACCGTGTCGTCCTGCGCGAGGGTCCGAGGCAGCGCGACGAGGCCGGGACCCGAGAGCGCCGAGGTCGGCAGCCGGTCCTTGCCCGTGTAGAGGTTGACGACCGCGCCTCGGAGGTCGATCGAGCGCTTCGTGGCGTTCGTGAGCTCGACGGTCACGCGGAGCGCGTCGCCCGCGGTCTCGCCCGGGCCTTCGGCGGTGCCGGCGACGTCCTCGACGTCGACGAGCCGCGCGGTGAGCCCGGGTGCGGGCTCGGCCGCGGCCTCGAGCCCGACCGTCTTCGCGCGCGGGCGGTCGACCGACGGGACGGGCTTCGGCGCGGCCGAGGGCTTGTCAGCCTTCGTGGGTGCGTCCGTCGGCTCCGACGTGGAGGTCGAGCCAGGCTCACCGGCCGGCGTCGACGTGCCGACGCTCGACCCCTCGACGGTGTTGCCCGCGGGTGTCGTCGCGGACGGCGCTGCCCCGGGCGTCGTGGGCACGTCCGGGTCGCACGCGACCGTGGCGAGCGCGAGCGGCACGCTCAGAAGCGCTGCGACGACCGCCCTGCGGCCGCTCAGCCGTGGTACGGCACCTTGCGCCGGTCCTGTCCGACGGTCCATCCCTGGTCCCCCTTGATCGCCCCGTGCCACGGTCCTGCCGCAGCCTCATCCGATATTCGGGGACCGCCCCGGGGCGAGAGCCGGTTCTCGGGGTCGAGTCACCCGACGCTCACCCGGGGCTCACCTGCAGCCACCCGGCGGGCGGCGGCACACCTCGATAGGTTGACGAGGGTTCGGCAGGGGTCGTCACGTGCCGAGAAGGGACAGGGAACGATGCGAGCGCTCGTCGTCGTCAGCTACGGCTCGTCCGACCTCGTCGCCGAGAACCTCTCCTCCTGGACGGGGGGCGCGGCCGAGGGCTGGCGCGTCGTCGTCGTCGACAACGCGACGACGGCCGACGAGCGCCGCCGCATGACCGGGCTCGCGCAGGCCTCCGGCTGGACCCTCGTCGCACCCGACGCCAACCTCGGGTTCGGCGGCGGCTGCGCAGCAGGCGTCGCGGCCGCCGGGGACGTCACGAGCATCCTGCTGCTCAACCCGGACGCGCACGTCGACGTCGCGACGGCCGACGCGCTCGCCGGACGCGTCGAGGCCGACACTCGCCTCATGCTCGCCCCGCGCATCCTCGACAGCACGGGACGTCCCGGATTCAGCGGCGCCCGGCTCGACGTCCGCAGCGGACGGTCGCGCGCCTGGAGCACGTCGGGCGGGGTGCCGTGGCTCACGGGGGCGTGCCTCGCGCTCGGGTCCGAGGCCTGGCACCGGCTCGGAGGCATCGCCCACGAGTACTTCCTCTACTGGGAGGACGTCGACCTCGGCTGGCGCTGGGACGCGGCGGGCGGACGCAGCGAGATCGCCGAGGACCTCCGCTGCGTCCATGACCCCGGCGGTACTCAGCGCGGCAGGACGGCCTCGCGGGCGAAGTCCCCGACCTACTACTACTACGACACCCGCAACCGGCTCGTCTTCGCGCGCAGGCACCTGCCGCGCCGCGACCGGGCCCGCTGGGCGCTGCACGCGCCCGGCTACGCATGGTCGTGCCTCATGCGCGGCGGCCGGCGACAGCTGCTCGACCCGGCCGCGACGCTGTGGCCTGCGCTCCGCGGCACCCTCGCGGGGCTCGTCGCGCTCGTCGGACCTGCACGGTCGTCGCACGCGGGTGAGGGTGGGGTCGGGGTGGGAAGAGGGCCGAAGGGGCGCGCTCACCCCTCCTGAGTGGTTCGATCTGAGAAGGCCCGACTCAGGGTCGCCTGGTTCGTGCCTCGTCCGAGGTCGACCCGGGCACGCGAACACCGGGGGGTGGACACGTGGAACTCATGGACTTCGTGGCGACGCTGCGCCGACGCTGGCTCGTCATCATGATCGTCGCGGTGCTCGGCGCCGGCGCAGGCTTCGCCATGGCGCGGTCGACGCAGCCTCTGTACAGATCGACGACCTCGTCGTTCGTGTCGCTCACACAGGGCACGTCCGTCGCCGAGCTCGTCCAGGGAACGACATACACGCAGAACCTCGTGCAGTCGTTCACCCAGCTCGCGACGATGCCGGCGGTCCTCGACCCCGTCATCAACGAGCTCGGGCTCACCACGACAGCGCGGGCGCTCTCGCGGTCCGTCACCGCAGCGACGCCGCTCGACACGATGTTCATCGAGATCACCGCGGTCTCGCCCGACCCTGCTCTCGCCGCCGCGACCGCCGACGCGGTCGCGGCGAGCCTCGCACGGCAGGTCAAGGAGATCACCCCGGGATCCGCCGACGAGCACATCGTCCGGCTCACGGTCGTCGCGCCCGCCGTCGCAGCGTCGGTCCCCTTCACCCCGAACACGAAGCGCACCGTCGCCCTGGGCGGTGCCGGCGGGCTCGCGATCGGCGTCTTCGTGGTGCTCGCGCTCTCGCTGCTCGACACGCGCGTGCGCCGCACCGCAGACCTCCCGCAGCGCTCCGACGCCGTCGTCCTGGGCCTCATCCCCCGCGACCGCGACGCACGCAAGGGCCGGCCCGCGCTCGTCGCCGAGCCCGACGGGCACGTCGCCGAGTCCTACCGGCGCGTCCAGACCAACCTCCAGTTCATCAGCGCGGCCAGCCGTGTGAGGTCGCTCGTCGTCTCCTCGTCCGTCGCGGGCGAGGGCCGGACGACCGTCGCGATCAACGTCGCCGCCGCGCTCGCCGAGAAGGGGTCGCGCGTCCTCCTCGTCGACGCGGACCTGCGGAGCCCGTCGATCGCGCTCCACACCGGGCTCGATCCCCGCGACGGGCTCACGACGGTGCTCGTCGGCGAGTCCGACCTCCGTGACGTCGTGCGACCGTGGGGACCCGCCGGGCTCGACATCGTCGTCGCTGGCGACCTCCCCCCGAACCCGGCGCAGCTCATCGACTCCGCCGCCATGCAGTCCTTCCTCGACGAGGCGACCGCGCTCTACGACGCGGTCATCCTCGACGCGCCGCCGCTGCTGCCGTTCACCGACGCGGCCGTCCTCGCCCGGCACACCGACGGTCTCGTCATGGTCGCCGGGACGTCCCGGGTCCGTCGCACGCAGGTCGCGACCGCGCTCTCGATGCTCGACACGATCGACGCGACGTGCCTCGGCATCGTCCTCAACGGCGCCAACGCGCTCGAGTCGGGCACGCAGCACCGCGCGGCCGCAGCACGCAACCTGCGGGCACGCTCGTCCGCACCGGCGGCGACGTCGACCGGTCCGCGGACCGCTGCAGCGGCTCCCGTCGGGCAGCAGCCGCTCGCCTCCCGCACCGGCGGCTACGGTCGCCGGGCGGCCCTTCCCGAGGGCCGCGGCGCAGCAGACACCCGGAGCGCCTCCGGCCAGGACCCTCGCGCCCAACGCGACGCCTCGCCCGCGCCCACGTCCGGTCCCGCAGCACCCGGGCACGGCGGCGGGACGGTCCGCCAGAGCGCCTGAGCCCTGCACGGGTGAGCCGACGCCGTCAGCGGCGTCGGCTCACCGCCGCGCGCACGACCACGACGACGTCGGCGGCGTCCCTGCGGATCGCCGGGACGACGAGCACCGCGCCGAGCGCGGCGGCACCCGCGGCGAGCCCCACGAGCAGTACGAGCCATGCGGCCCCGTGGACGAGCGTCGTCCCGGCGTGGGCAGCGAGCGCCACGAAGGCTCCGACGCCGAGGACATGCAGCGCACCGGTCGCGAGCCGGCGTCCCGGGAGCGGCGCGTGCCGTGAGAGCCAGGCGAGCGACAGCGGCCACTCGATCGCGTGCGCCAAGGTGTAAGCCGCGGCGACGCCGACGACGCCCCACGTGCTTCCCGCGACGACGAGGACGACCTTGAGCGCGACCGTGACGAGCGTGTAGCGGAGCAGGAGCGAGGACAGCCCGAAGACGAGGTAGACCCAGTAGCAGACGTACGCGAGGGTCTGCAGGAGCGCCGACGTCGCCATGAACCGCACGAGCGGCGCCGCGCCGTCCCAGCCGTCGCCGAGGAGCACCGCCGTCGCTGGGCCCGCCGTGCCGACGAGCAGCGCGGCGCCGATCATCACGGGGTACGCGAGGGCGAGCTGGGCCCGCACGAGGTACCGCCGCAGCCGGTCCGGCTCGTCGACGAGGCGCGCGAGCACGGGCAGCGCGATCGAGGTCGTCGGTGCCCGCACCTGCGAGACCGGGGTCATGACGAGGCGGTAGGCGCGGTCGTACAGGCCGAGAGACGTCGGGCCGAGGCGAGTGCCGATGACGAGCGCGTCGACGTTGTTGCCGATATAGACGGCGATCTGGGACGCGGCGAGGCTGCCGCCGAACCGCCAGAGCTCTGCCATCGGCACGCCGCGACGTGGCCGCGACGGGATCCAGCGGCACAGCACCGCGCACGCGACGAGGACGACGAAGGACTGCGTGACCTGCTGCGCGGCGAGCGCCCCGACGCCGGCCCCGGCGAGTGCGAGGACGATCGCGACGACGGCGCCGACGACCTGCGAGCCGACGTCGACCGCCGCGATCGCCCCGAAGCGGAGTCGACGCTGGAGGTCAGCGCGCAGCTGCGCGGTGAGCCCGTTGAGGAAGAACACGACGGCCACCTGGCGGGCGACGGGCACGACGTCCTCGCGGCCGAAGAGGTGCCCGACGAGCGGGGCGCCGGCGAGCAGCGCGGTCATGAGCACCGTGCCGATGAGCGTGTTGGCCCAGAAGAGGTTGGAGCGCTGCGCCTCGGTGAGGTGCTTCGAACGCACCGCGGCGGTCGAGAGGCCAAGGTCGCGCACGACCTCGCCGACGCCGACGACGACGAGCACCATCGCGATGACCCCGTAGTCGGCAGGCGTGAGGAGCCGCGCGAGGACGACGACGGAGAGCATCTGCACCCCGACTCGCGCGACCTGCGCCGCGACCGTCACGCCGGCTCCGCGCGCGGCGCGTCGGCCCAGTTCCTCCACGTGCTCCCCGTCCCCCACGTCGTGCTGCGGTACGTCGCGAGTCTATGACCGCGCTGCGGCCCCCACCTGCGAGATCGGGGTGAGGCGAGGGCGACCCGTGTGCCGGACCGGGCGGGGGCTGGGTGAGATCACCCGCCCCCGTCGGCGGTGCTGCCTACGGTGGACATGACCGCTCCGTCACGTCCCGAGGACCTACCGTGCCGCACCTGCTCGTCGCCCACCCGTCCGCCGATCTGTACGGCAGCGACCTCCAGCTGCTCGAGACGGTCGTCGCCGCGCGCGAGGGCGGCTGGGACGTCACCGTGACGGTGCCAGGGCCCGGTCCGCTCACCGCCCGGCTCGAGGCCGCCGTCGCACGCGTCGTCACGGACGCGCGGACCCCGGTCCTGAGGAAGTCGGCGCTCACCCCGCTCGGCCTCGTCCGGCTCGGCGCGGTCGCGCTGCGCTCCGTCGTCACCGGGCACGCGGTGCTGCGACGGCTGCGGCCCGCGGTCGTCCTCGTCAACACGCTGACGATCCCGACGTGGCTCGTGGCCGCGCGCCTCGCGCGCATCCCCGCGGTGTGCCACGTCCACGAGGCCGAGGACTCGGTGTCCCGCGTCCTGCAGCGCGGGCTCGTCGCGCCGCTGCGCCTCGCGACGACGCTGCTCGTCAACTCGCGCGCATCCTCCGACGTCCTCACGGCGGTCGACGCCCGCCTGGCCCGGCACATCGTCGTCGTCCACAACGGCGTCCCCGACGCGGGGACGCCCGCGCCCCTGCGCGAGCGGCACGCGGGCGACCCCGCGCACCTCGCGCTCGTCGCACGGATCTCCCCCCGCAAGGGCGTCGACGTCGCGCTCGAGGCCGTCGCGCTGCTGCGGGCCGAGGGGCGCGACGTCACCCTCGACATCTGCGGCACCCCGTTCCCCGGCTACGAACCGTTCGAGGACGAGCTACAGGAGCGCGCCGCGCGACCCGACCTCGCGGGAGCCGTCCGGCTGCGGGGCTACGTCTCACCGACGCGGCCGGCGCTCGACGCGGCCGACGTCGTCCTGGTCCCCTCGCGCCAGGAGCCCTTCGGCAACACCGCCGTCGAGGCGCTCCTCGCGGGCCGCCCCCTCGTCGCGAGCGCCACCCAGGGGCTCACCGAGATCGTCACCCCCGGACGCACCGGCCTGCTCGTCGCCCCCGGCGACGCCCGCGACCTCGCTCAGGCCGTCGCATCGCTGCTCGACGACCCGCACCATGCGGCACGGCTCGCGCAGGCGGGCCGCACCGAGGCGGTCCGCCGTTTCGGCGTCGCCCGGTACCGGGCCGCCGTGCGCGACGTCCTCGACGGGCTCGTCGGCTCCCGGGACCGGGACGGACAGGTCGTGAGCGCGAGCTTCGGCACGCCGACCGCACCAGCCCCCGACGACGACCCGACGCCGACCGCCGACGTCATCGGGCTGCACGAGGTCGCCGCGCACCGCAGGGAAGCCCACGCGACGCTCACCGTCGTCATCCTCACCTTCCGGCGCGACCCCGAGCTCCGGAGGTCGCTCGCCGCGGTCCTCGCGCACCTCGACGGTCTGCCCGGACTCCGCGGCCGCACCGAGGTGCTCGTCATCGACAACGACCCGGACGGCGGCGCTGCGGCGACGGTCGTCGCCTGCGCCGAAGCCTCGCACGCGGAGGGGGGTCCGGAGGTCCGCTACGTCCACGAGCCGCAGCCCGGCATCGGCGCCGCACGCGCCCGCGCGCTCACGGAGGTGACGACCGACCTGCTCGCGTTCCTCGACGACGACGACATCCCCGGCGAGACCTGGCTCGCACCTCTCGTCACGACGTGGGCGGCGACGGGGGCGACGCTCGTCGCCGGCACGATCGTGCCGCAGTGGGACGTCCGCCCCGACGCCTGGATCGAGGCCGGCGGGTTCTTCCAGCGTCCCGTCCTCGCGACAGGGACGCCCCGGCGGAGCGCCCCGACCGGCAACCTCCTCGTCGACGTCGCGGCCGTGCGCGCGCTCGGCGTCGCGTTCCGGGCCGACCGCGGGCTGCGCGGGGGCGAGGACACGCTCTTCACGCGCCAGGTCACCGCGGCGGGCGGTGAGATCGTCGCGTGTGCCGAGTCCATCGTCGTCGACCGCGTCCAGCCCGAGCGCACCGAACGTCGCTGGCTCCTCGGCAGGACCCGCACCCACGCGTCGACCGCGGTCGAGGTCGAGCTCGAGCTCGCGCCCGGCCTCTGGGGACGGTCCCGCGTCCGTGCGGCGTCGGCTGCGCGCGGGGTGGCTGTCACCGCGCGAGGAGCGCTGCGGCTCCTCACCGCGCGGGGTGACGACGCGAGGGACGTCGGGGCACGCCGCGACCTCGCCCGAGGCCCCGGGCTCGTCGCCGGCGCGCTCGGCCTCCACCACGAGGCCTACCGCCGCGACACCGACCCCTCACGCACGACGGCGCCCGCCACGGACGGGTCCGTGGCGGGCGCCGTGAGCATCGCTGCTCGTCCCTCGTCGAGGGTGCGCGTCAGCCGTTCTTGAGGGCGAAGGCGCGGCCGTCCGTGAACGAGTTGCCGGTCGCCGTGATGACCGTCGTCTTCGGTCGGATGACCGCGCACGACGCGATGCGCTGGTTGGTGCCGAACGTGTTGTCGGTGATCCGCACACCCGCGAGCGGGCCGTAGCCCCGCGTGCCCTCGGTGATGTTGATTGTGCAGCCGCCGTGGTCGAGGAAGTTGTCCGCGATCGTGAGGTCGGCGACCGCACCGAGCGCCTGCGTCACCTGGACGGTGGCGTTGTTGGCCGAGCGCATCGTCGTGCCCGTGATCTTGATCCGCTTGCCGGACTGGATCTGCACGTTGTCCGCGTGCGACTCCTTGCCGCCGTGGTTCGGGTCGTTCGCGTAGTAGAGGTTGCCCTCGAAGACCGAGTCCTTGATCGTCACGTCGTCGCCCTTGATGGTCACCTGGTCGATGACGTTCGTGATCGTCACGCGCTCGAGCGTGAAGCCGGCACCGATGACGCCGTTCATCCACGAGGACTTGATCGTCGGGCGGAGCTCCGAGTCGATGACCTTGAGGCCCGTGTTGCCCTCGGTGTTCCACAGCAAGAAGTAGTTGGCGGTCGGAGCCGTCGCCGGGCCCACGAAGAGCGAGTTACGGATCGTCACGTTGTTGGCACGGATCTTCAGCTGGCCCGTGATGATCTTGTTCTCGATGACCGCACCGTTGGTCGACACCGTCATCGGGCCCGTGTAGGCGGTACGCGCCGGCGAGGCCGACTCGACCGTCGAGGGCGTGGTGGGCTTGGGAGCCGGCGTCGTCGGGGCCGGAGCAGGGGTCGTGGGGGCCTGCGTCGGCGTCGGCGTCGGACGGCGCTTCGCGGCGTCGAGCTCGTTCTTGGCCTTGGTGAGCGCCTTGGCGGTCTTCGCCTTGGCGCTCGTGGTCTTGGCCACCAGTGCCTTCGCGCGCGAGTAGGTCACCAGAGCCTTCGACTTCGCCTGCGTCGCACGGCGAGATGCGGCCGTCGCCGACTTCAGCGCCTTGGACGCACGGTTCATCGAGGCGCGGGACTCGTTGGCCCCGCCGACGCCGTGACGCGTCGCCGCCGCCTTCTTCGCGGCCGCGTACTTCTTCTTGGCGACCGAGTACTTCTTGGCGGCGGTCGCGCGCTTGGCGGACGCCTTCTTGGCAGCCTTCTTCGTCGAGGTGACCTTGGCGGCCGCCTTGGTCCGCGACGTCTTGGCGCGCGAGAGGTTCGCAGCCGCGCGCTCGTCAGCGGCGGTGGCGGTCCGGACCGCGGAGGCGGCCGTCGCGACGGACGTCGACGTCCCTGCGGCGGTCGCGGTCGCCACCGCGACCACTGGCACCGCGAGCACCGTCACCAGGAGGGCGGCGGCACCACGTCGGCGCAGCTGGGTAAAGCTCTTCACGTTCAATCTCATTCGCTCGGGGTCGTCGGCCCCACCACGTTCACGACGGCGGCAGACTCCGCGACGCATTCGCGGCGCGCTCGTCGTAGATATCGGTGGGTGCCTGGGCGAGATTGAGACTAGGAACGGAGAAAGCTGAAAATCTGTGACCCACGACCCCTTGTGACAGCGGTCTCCACGGCCGTCGTCGAAGGTCTTGCCGGGTGAGGAAAATCGTGCATAAGCGAACGCCTCGGCCACGACCCTGCCGCGACCTGCAGAGATCACCCGAGGCTCACCCCTGACCTCACCCCGCTCTCGATACCACCCACCCCGAGACTCACCCAGCTCGTCCGATCGTGAGGTACGCCACAGCGAGGGTGAAATCCCCTGGGTGAGACGACATGCCTCACAGTACGGACAGTCCGCGGGGGGTCGGAGATCCCGGCCAGGACGGGCCGTTCGGCAGCACGACGCGGCATCACGGTGCGGCATCACGGGGTGGCATCACGGTTCGGCAGCACGACGCGGCAGCACGGCACGACGGCACGACGGCACGACGCGGCAGCACGGCGCGCCTCACAGGGGCACAGCACGACGCGTCGTGACCCCACGGGTCACGACGCGTCGGTCGACGGGCCCAGCCTGCTCAGCCCTGCGGCACCCCGAGCGCACGCACGTCACGGCGCCACTTCACGCACGCCGCGGCGGTGAAGAGCGCGGTCGCCGCGACGATCGCGGTGTAGGCCGCAAGGAACCAGGTCATCGCGCCGAGGAGGACGAACGCGAGGCAGAGCACGCCGTAGTCGGTCGGGATGACGACAAGCGCGCGCAGGTCCGGGCCGCCTGTGCCCACGTGGGCCTGGGAGCGCACGCCCGCAGCGCGACGCAGCTGCTCGGTGAGAATCATCGCGAAGAAGAGGACAGCGCCCACGACCGCGTGGGCGAGCGGCACGAGCAGCCAGCCGTCATCGACCATGTCCGACCGGAAGAGACCGACGAGCAGCGCGAGCGGGAGCGCCGAGATCTTCGTCGCGTCGACGACGTGGTCGAGCCACTCCCCTGCAGCACTCCCCGTGCCCGTGAGACGCGCGACCTGGCCGTCGGCCGAGTCGAACGCATAGCCGAGGACGAGGCACACGCACACCGCGATGCCCAGGAGCCACGACGGGCTGCCGAGAGCGAGCAGGCCGACACCCGTGAACGTCAGGAGGGCGCTGATGCCCGTCACCTGGTCGGGACTCAGCCCGACGCTCGCCGCCCACGCCGCGAGCACGCGGCCGATCCGGCGGTTGACGTACCGCGAGTACGCAGGAGCGGAGCGCGCCGCACCCTTCTGCGCCGCCCCGAGCGCGCGGTACGCGTCACGGAAGCCGAGGCGAACGCGCACGGGTGCCGCGGGCCCCGCCGGAACAGGGCCGTCCGTCGCAGGCCCGTCGGCGGCCACGGGCCCTCCCGAGGGCGACACGTCGTGGGCGCTCACGGCGCACCCTGCGCCCACTGCGGCGCCGCGAGACGTCGCGCACGCTGCGGCCCCGGCGCCCGTCGCTCCGCGAGGCACCGCGCAAGCTCTTCATAGCTCGAGGCCACGTCGTCCCAGTCGTAGTCGCGTGCCCGGTCGGCGAGCGCGAGCCCGCGCGCCGCGATGCCAGCAGCATCGGCCTCGGACTGCTCGAGGAGCTGCGCGAGCGACGCAGCGTCGCCGAAGAACCGGCCGTCGCCGCGCAGCACCTCGCGGTTGAACACGACGTCGTACGCGAGCGTCGCCGTGCCGGCACCGATCGCGCGCAGCAGGGAGGGGTTCGTCCCGCCGACCGAGTGCCCGTGGACGTAGGTCGTCGCGCCCGCGTAGAGCGCGTCGAGCAGCTCCGCGTCCCACACGCCGCCGAGGAAGCGCACGCGCGGGTCGTCGGCGGCGGCCTCCGTGACGCGGCGGGTGTACGTGTCGTCGTACGGCGCAGACCCGACGACGACGAGCGGGCGCCGGGCGCCCGAGCGCACATAGCCCTCGACCGCGAGGTCGACGTGGTTCTCCGGCTCGAAGCGCGCGACGACGAGGTGGAAGCCGTCGGCCGCGAGCCCGACGTCGGCGAGCCGCGCAAGGTTCGGCTCGACCCGCGGCGCGCCGTACGCCACGAGGTGGGTCTGCGCACCGAACTCGTCGCGGTAGTAGTCCGCGATGCCCTGGGCGTCAGCGATGAGCGCGTCCGACCACCGCACCGCGACCTGCTCGGCCCAGCGGTAGTAGCGCCGTCCGGTGCCCGACCACTTGGCGCGCCGCCACTCGAGGCCGTCGACGTGCGTCGCGACGGGGATCCTGCGCGCCCGCAGCACCGGGAGGAACGGCGCGTTGGCAGCGTTGAACACGAACGCGACGTCCGTGCGCCGCGCGACGAGGTGCGCCGCGGACAGGCCCGTGTGGCTGAGGGTCTCAAGGCTGCGTCGACGCAGCGCGGGCAGGTGGACCAGGTCCATGCCCCCGAACGTGCCGAGGTCGCCGTCCTCACCGCCGTTGCCCCGGCGGCAGTAGACGCGGACCGCGTGACCGCGGTCGGCGAGCCGTGAGCCGATCTCCTCGACAGCGGTCTCGAAGCCGCCGTACCGCGCGGGCGCTCCGCGCGTCCCGACCATGGCGATGCTCAGTCCTGCATGCTCGCGCCCCACGTCCCGACCCCCCGGGTGCTCCGGTGCCGCACGCGGCACGGGGCCCGCAGGTGCGGGCCTGACTCCAGCATGCTGCGAGCCCGCGCGGGCCACGACCCGGGACGGGCGACGTCACCCGAGGTCCACCCCGGCTACGGCTCCGCTCACCCTCGGGACGTGCGGCGTCATGGTCAGGCGGGCGCGTGGAACTTTCCCTGGGCCGCGAGCAGCCCCTGCGTCACGAGCATCTCGACCGCGTCGGCCGCCGTGTCGAGCAGGAACGGCAGCTCCTTGCGCTCGGTCGTGCCGAAATCCTTGAGGACGTAGTCAGCAGTGTCCATGCGGCCCGGGGGGCGACCGACGCCGACGCGCACGCGCAGGTAGTCCTTCGTGCCGAACGCGCGCGAGATGTCGCGCAGCCCGTTGTGACCGCCCTCGCCGCCGCCGAGCTTGAGCCGCACGTCGCCGAACGGGATGTCGAGCTCGTCGTGGACGACGACGAGCCGCTCCGGGGGCACGTCGAAGTAGCCGGCGAGAGCCTTGACCGGCCCGCCGGACGTGTTCATGTACGACTGCGTCTTCGCGAGCACGACGCGCGGGCCGGGCACGCCGCCCGGGCCGAGACCGAGGCGCGCCTCAGCCGTCACGGTCTGCGTACGGTGCGTCGCGAACCGCACACCGCACCGGGCGGCGAGCTCGTCGAGCACCATCTGCCCGGCGTTGTGACGGTTGCCTGCGTACTTCGGGCCGGGGTTGCCGAGCCCGACGACGCACCAGGGTCCGTCGGTCATGGGGTCCTCCTCGGGCGCTCGAGCGCCTGCTCGGATGAGATGTCGTGGTGGGTCCGGCCCTGCGAGGGCGCACGGGCCGGACGGCGAACGCCCGGCACCCCGAGGGGCGCCGGGCGTTCAGGCACGGTGTGGCGACGAGGCTCAGGCCTCGACGGCCTCCTCGGCGGAGTCGGACGACTCGGCGCCACGCACCTCGGAGATGATGACGATGTCGGTGTCACCCTCGGTGACGAGCGACGCGCCCTCACCGAGGACGAGGTCCTTGCCGTAGACGACGGTGCCCGCGGCGAGGCCCGTGATGTCGACCTCGATCGAGTCGGGGAGGTTCGTGGCCTCGGCCTCGACCTGGACCGAGAGCTGCTCGACGACGTGCATCGTGGCGGGCACGGGCGCGCCGACGACGACGACGGGAACCTCGACGACGACCTTCTCGCCCTTCTTCACGAGGAGGAGGTCGATGTGCTCGATCTCGCGGCGGACCGGCTCGACCTGGACGTCGCGGACGATCGCGAGCTTGACGTCGCCCTCGACGTCGATCTCGAAGAGCGCGTTCTTGTGGCGGACGAGCGCGAGGTAGGTCTCGTGCGTCGGGAGCGACACGTGGAGCGGGTCCGAGCCGTGCCCATAGAGGACGGCGGGGATGCGACCCTCGCGGCGGGTGCGGCGGGCCGCACCCTTGCCGAAGTCGGTGCGGAGGACGGCGGAGAGCTTGACGTCAGACATGGGGGGCTCCAGCGGGAGTTCGGGAGACCGGGAACGGTAGCGGGACCCGGTGGGCGGTGCCTCGGCGCGGGGCGCATGACGGACGCGCGCGAGCGGACCGCCCAGTCGATCACGGATCGTCAGGTGGGGGCGGATCTCCCACCCTCCAGGGCACGCGCTGAGCGGCCCGTCAGACATCCCTCGCCGAGGCAACCTGCCTAGGATACACGACACCGGCGGCCCCAGGAGGGGCCGCCGGTGTGCGCAGGGTCTCAGGACGGGGCTTCTCAGGCCCACGCCCACGTCGTCGTCACGTACGCCGTGATCTCCTCGGTGCCGCCGTCGACGGGCATCGACGAGTCCGCCGCGGCGACCTTGAGCATGCGAGCCACGGGGGTGCCCCGGTCGGGCGACTCCGTGAGCTCGATCAGCTCGCCGAGCTCGCGGCCCGCGAGCTGCGCGAACTGCTCCGCGCGGTCACGGGCGTCCGCGAAGGCCGCGGCCCGCGCGTCGCGCGCCGCCTGCTGCGAGTCGCTCACCGCGACCTGGAGGCCGTGGAGCCGCGCCTGGTCGCCGGCCGCGGTGAGGGCCGCCGTGACGACGTCGCCCGCCCCGTCGACCGAACGCACGAGCGCCCGCAGGCCGAGCTGGGCGTGCGCGACCTCGGTGCGGGCCTCGCCCTCCCCCGTCTGCGACGTCCACGTCGAGGTCTGCGTCGTCCGCAGGTCGTCCGCGAGCACGCCCGCGTCGAGGAGCGCCGCACGCAGGGCGACGAGCGCCCGCTGCGCCGCGGCGAGCGCCTCGCCGACCGTCGCGCCCGAGGACTCGACCCCGAGCTCGCACCGGGTGACGTCCGGGCGCGCGACGGCGACGCCGCGACCCGCGGTCGTCACACCGGTGCGTGCCATGTCAGGCGTTCCCGTCGAAGAGGTTCGTCACGGAGCCGTCGTCGAAGACCTCGCGGATCGCACGCGCGAGCAGCGGCGCGATCGAGAGGACCGTGAGCTGCGGGAAACGCTTGTCCGCGGCGATCGGCAGGGTGTCGGTGACGACGACCTCGCGGGCGCCCGACTCCGAGAGCCGCTGCGCGGCCGGGTCGGAGAGCACGCCGTGGGTCGCCGCGACGATGACCTCCTTGGCACCGGCCTCGAGGACGACGCGCACCGCGCCGGCGATCGTGCCGCCCGTGTCGATGAGGTCGTCGACGAGGATGCAGCTCTTGCCCTCGACGTCACCGACGACGCGGTTGGCGACAGCCTGGTTGGGGCGCGACGTGTCACGCGTCTTGTGGACGAACGCGAGCGGCCCGCCGCCGAGCTTCGCGGCCCACTGCTCCGCGACACGGATGCGGCCCGCGTCCGGGGAGACGACCGTGACGTTCGAGATGTCGACGCGCGAGCGCACGTAGTCGATGAGGATCGGCTGCGCCCACAGGTGGTCGACAGGGCCGTCGAAGTAGCCCTGGATCTGCGACGTGTGGAGGTCGACGCTCATGAGGCGGTCGGCGCCGGCAGTCTTGAAGAGGTCTGCCATGAGGCGCGCCGAGATGGGCTCACGACCCTTGTGCTTCTTGTCCTGGCGCGCGTAGCCGTAGAACGGCAGGACCACGGTGATCGTCTTGGCCGAGGCGCGCTTGAGCGCGTCGACCATGATGAGGTGCTCCATGATCCACTGGTTGATCGGCGCCGTGTGCGACTGCAGCACGAAGACGTCCGCACCACGCACCGACTCGGCGTAGCGCACGTAGATCTCGCCGTTGGCGAAGTCGTACGCCGTCGTGTGCACCATCTCGATGCCGAGGGATGCCGCGACCTCTCGCGCGAGCTCAGGGTGGGCACGGCCCGAGACGAGGACGAGTCTCTTCTCGTCGGCGTGGGAGATGATCCCGGTCATCGTGCGCTGTCTCCTTCGGGTGCGGCGTCACCCGGGACTGACTGTCCCGGGAGCGTGGGGGTGGCGGCGCTCTCGGCCCGCTCACGCTCGGCGCGCGCCTGCGCGCCGAGGCCCTGCGGCACGGTGGCCGCGGCCGCGCGGGCCGCTGCCCGCGCCGAGTCCGTGCCCGGCCTGCGGCGCTCGACCCAGCCGTCGATCGTCCGCTGCGGTGCGTTCGAGACGGCCAGGGCGCCCGGCGGGACGTCCTCGAGGATGACGGCACCGGCGCCCGTGTAGGCGCCGTCGCCGACGGAGACGGGGGCGACGAACTTGTTGTTCGCGCCCGTGCGGGCGTACGAGCCGACCGCGGTGCGGTGCTTGTGGACGCCGTCGTAGTTGACGAAGATCGAGCCGGCACCGATGTTCGTTCCCTCGCCGATCGTCGCGTCACCGACGTACGTGAGGTGCGGAACCTTCGAACCCTCACCGATCTCGACGTTCTTCGTCTCGACGAACGTGCCGATCTTGCCGCGCACCCCGAGGTGCGTGCCCGGGCGCAGGTAGGCGAACGGGCCGACGCTCGCGCCGTCGGCGAGGACCGCGAGCGAGCCGTGCGTGCGCACGACCATGACGTTCTCGCCGACCTCGACGTCCGTGAGCGTCGTGTCCGGGCCGATCGTCGAGCCCGTACCAACGGTCGTCGCGCCGTGGAGCTGGGTGCCCGGGAGGATCGTCACGTCCTGCGCGAGCTCGACGTCGACGTCGATCCACGTCGTGCCCGGGTCGACGACCGTGACTCCCGCGAGCATGTGCCGGGTGAGCGTGCGGCGGTTGAGCTCCACGCCGAGCTGTGCGAGCTGCGCGCGGTCGTTGACGCCCTCGACCGTGAGGGCCGAGCGGGCCTGGACCGCGCCGACGACGCCGCCGTCGGCGCGCGCGATCGCGAGGACGTCGGTGAGGTAGACCTCGCCCTGCGCGTTGTCCTGGCCGAGTCGCCCGAGGGCGCCGCGGAGGACGGCCGCGTCGAAGACGTAGATCGAAGAGTTGATCTCGCGGATGCCGAGCTGCTCGTGCGACGCGTCGCGGTGCTCGACGATGCTCGCGACCCGGCCACGCTCGTCGCGGACGATGCGGCCGTAGCCCGTCGCGTCCGGGACGACCGCGGTGAGGACCGTCGCGGCGTGCCCGCCGGCGACGTGCTGGGCGTGGAGGTCCGCGAGCGTCTCGGTGTCGATGAGGGGGACGTCGCCCGCGACGACGACGACGGTGCCCTCGAGCCCGACGAGCGCGCCTGCGGCGACTCCGCCGGCCCCGGCCTCGGTCGCGTGCGCGGCCGCGTCGAGACGTTCGAGCGCGCACTGGACGGCACGTCCCGTGCCGGGCACGTCGTCCTGGTCCGCGACGACGACCTCGGGGACGCGCGCGAGAGCCTCCGCCGCGACCTCCTCACGGGCGTGGCGGACGACGACGACGAGGCGCTCGGGGTCGAGCCCCTGCGACGCGGCGAGGACGTGACCGAGGACTGTGCGCCCACCGATCGCGTGAAGCATCTTCGACGTCGCGGACCTCATGCGGGTCCCCTGGCCTGCGGCAAGGACAACGACGGCGGCGGGGCGTGCGGCGGTCACATGGACTCCGGTCGCTCGGGGGCGGGACAGACCTCAGGAGGTCCGGGAACGAGTCTACCGCCGTGTCCGGCGCCGACGTCCGGGACGTCCTGCTCCGCCCCCGGGACTCGAACCCAGACTGCACGGCTCCAAAGGCCGGCGTGCTGCCATTACACCAGGGCGGACCGGCGCACCGACGTGCGCCGCCCCCGATTCTGCCAGCCGACGGGTGGACACCCGACCACCGCGCCTGTCCCCGGCCGCGCGCGCACGGCATGATGGGGACCGTGTCCGCCGAGAACAAGAGGGCCCCACGTGCCCGCATGTCAGCCAAGGAGCGTCGCGAGCAGCTGCTCGCCGTGAGCCGCGAGCTCTTCGGCGCCAAGGGCTTCGACGGCACGAGCATCGAGGAGATCGCCGCCCGCGCACAGGTCTCCAAGCCCGTCGTCTACGAGCACTTCGGCGGCAAGGAGGGCATCTACGCGGTCGTCGTCGACCGGGAGGTCGAGGCCCTCACGAGCGCGCTCACGCGCGCCCTCGAGGCGGGCGGGCACCCGAAGATCCTCGTCGAGCGCACCGCGATGGCGCTCTTCGACTACATCGAGGCCAACGAGGACGGCTTCCGCGTGCTCGTGCGCGACTCGCCCGTCACGCAGTCCTCGGGCACGTTCTCGAGCCTCATCGGCGACGTCGCGATGCAGGTCGAGCACCTGCTCGGCGCGCAGTTCACCCGCCGCGGGCTCGACCCGCGCTACTCCCCCATCTATGCGCAGATGCTCGTCGGCATGGTGGCCCTCACGGGCCAGCACTGGCTCGACCAGCGCACCGCCTCGAAGGAGGAGGTCGCGGCGCACCTCGTCAACCTCGCGTGGAACGGGCTCGCGGGCATGGAGCGCGCGCCCGTCCTGCCGACGCGCACCGCCGTGGGCTCCGCGACCGCGGACGGGGCACTGCTCGGCCTCGCCGACGACACCCCAGGGGCAGAGGCGGCGAAGGCCGCCGCCCTCGACGCCAAGGAGCGCGCCCGCGCCGAGAAGGACGCCGCACGCGAGCAGGCCCGCCTCGACAAGGAGCGCGAGAAGGCCGAGAAGGATGCGGCGCGTGAGCGCGAGCGGGCGGAGAAGGAGGCGGCCCGCGAGGCCGCGCGCCTCGCGAAGGACTCCGCGCGCGCACGCTCGGCCGCCGACGAGCCCGGCACGTCGACCGCGACGCGCTGAGCCCCGGCACGACGGGCGCACCACGCTCCCACGCCGCTGCCACGCCGCGCCGAACCTGCAGCCCGACGGCACAGCGACCCGCGCACCACGACGGCGCCCGGCCCCTCGCAGGAGGGACCGGGCGCCGTCGTCATGCTCGAGCCGTCACGGCATCGGCGTGAGCTTCTCGTAGTCCTCGACCGTGCCGTCGCGCAGGCACGTCTCGATGATCTCGCGACCCAGCGGGTCGAGCTCGTCCGTGAGGTACTGCTTGAGCTCCTCCTTGAAGAACTCGACGAGGGTCTGCGCACCGGCGTCGTACGCCTCGAGGCCGACCTGCGACTGGTTCTGCGGCTGGAGGAACGTCGGGCGCACGAGCTGACCGTCGAGCTTCACCTCGGTCGGCGTGTAGCCGAACAGGGCGCAGCGGGCCGGCGTGAGGCGGTCCTTGGGGAACTTGCCGCCGCCACGACGCGCGAGGTACTCGCGGGTCAGCCACTCGGCCGCGAAGCCCACCTTGTACGCACCGATGTGCTGGTTGGGCGTGAGCACGTAGCGCGTGCGGTCCGCCGCGACGAGCTGGCGCAGCAGGAGGTTCGCCGCAGCGACCTTCGTGCCCGTCGAGAACGGCCAGTACGAGCCGACGCCCTCGGAGACGAGACCGCCGTGCTTGAGCTTCTTGACGTCGTCCTTCGACTCGCCGATCGACGGGTTCTTGTCGCCGCGCGGCGCGATGAGGCGCCACAGCCACGCGAGGGACGCGGGCACGACGTGCATCATGCCCATGACGCCGTACGACGGCTTCTCGCGCGTGCACGCCGGCATGCGCACGCCGAAGGTGCGCACGTCGATCGCCATGGGCTCGTCGACGACGTCCTTGATCATGTGGCGCGGGATGACGACGCGCGGGTTGGGGCAGCGCTTGCCGTTCGAGTCGAGCGAGTGCTCCCACGGGAGGATCGTCGCGCCGGGCGTGCCCTGGATCGAGAAGAACACGAGCGGGGCGTCGGGCTCGATGCAGGCGCGCTCGAAGTGCGGGTCGTCGCCGTAGTGCTGCATGCCGTCGACGCGGACGAACCAGCCGTCCTCGGCGTCGGCGACGACGAGCTGGCCGTCGACCGTCTGGATGTCCTTGTGGCACAGCGTCATGTCGTCCGTGACGGGCGCGAGCCGCGAGGCCTCGGAGAGGTTGATGAAGTACGGCTCGTCGGTGACGACGTTCGTGCCGAGAAGGATGCGACCGTCGTCCTGACGGCGGATGTCCTGGCACATCTCGGACTTGCCGCCGCCCGAGGCGCCCTCGTGCATGATGATCGTCTCGTTCTCGTACGGCGTCGTCACGCGCACCGACGAGGCGTGGGCGGTGATCCAGCCCTCCTGCTCACCGATGTCGAGCAGCGCCGAGAACACGCCCTTCTTCGCCGAAGGCCCCGGGTAGAGGTTGTACGCGTAGATCTCGTGCAGCGTCTCCGAGCGGTCGTGGACGACGACCTGGCGGCCCTTGTAGTGCGTGTGCCGGAACGGCGGCGCCGCGTAGAGGATCGAGCGGGGCGCGTAGGGCTCGAGCTCGTCGAGCGTCACGAAGCCCTGGAGGTCGACGAGCGCGGTCGCGAAGAACGCCGTGTTGGCGGGGACGATCGCGAGCGACGGCGAGCCGTACGTGAGGCCGCCCGCCTTGAACGGGACGACGATGAGGTCCTGGGTCGCGAGCCAGTCGAGCGTCTCCTGCTTGACGGGCGCGAACGGGGCGCCGTAGACGTCCTCGTAGCGCGGCTTGTCCGTCGGCCGGGGGTCCGCGATCCGCATGCAGTCGGGGTCCCGACGGCGCATGTAGTCCTCGGGGTAGTTGACGGCGATGCCGTTGCGACCTCGGACGATCTCGGCCTCGACGATCGTCGAGCCGTCGGGCAGCGGGTAGACGACGTCGAACCTGTCACCGCCGTCCGGACCGAGCGAGAGCTCGAAGAGCTCGGCGCGCGTCCGGGGGACGACGACGGACGGCGCGGCCTCGATCGCAGCCTTGACCGCCGGCGGCAGCGAGACCTTGGCGAGCAGTTCTTCCACGGGTTTCTCCTCACGTGTGCAAGCGCACGCGTGCCGCCGGGGGGCGACGTCGCGTACGAGCGGCCGGTGGTCGCCCCGGGACGGGCCTTGACCTGCCGTTGACTTCCACGTTAGCCGTGGCTCCCCGGCAGAATCGTGGGACCTTGGACCACACCTCGTGTCCACCGTTCGGACGGCGGGCGGGAGCATGCGTGGACGCCGCGCGCGCACCGACGACGACGACGGCCCGCGCCCCTCCGAAGAGGGGCGCGGGCCGTCGGTCGTCCGGGGCGCCAGGCGCCCGGGAACGTCAGGCGTTGCGCCTGCGCACCGCCACGAGGACGAGGCCCACGAGCACGAGCAGCGCCGCGAGGCCTGCCGCGCCGAGCACCTGGGCGCCCGTCACCGGGAGCCCCGGCTCGTCGGTCGGCTTGTCCGTCGGCTCGTCCGGACCCTCGGTCGGGCGCGAGTCGTCGTCGTCGAACGTGTTGACGACGCGCACCGTGACGTCCGTGCCCGTGAGCACGACGTCCGCGCTCGTGCCGGTCGCCTCGCGCTCGACGCCGTCCTGGACGACGACGACGCTCGTGGCGTCGGCGTCACCCGTCTCGACCTCGGTGACCGTGCAGTCCGCGGCGGCGGGAAGGTCCGCGTACCGCGTCGTGAGGCCGGCCGCCCGCGAGAGCGTGCGGCGGGCGCCGCCCGGCACCTCGACGTCGACGGTCTCGCCGTCGACCTCGCGCGTGCAGACGAGCTCGACGACGAACTCGGCGCTGCGGGCGCTGGACGCGCCCTCACCCTCGACCGACTTCGTCACCTCGACCGCCGCGACGTCGAACGTGTTCGTCACCGTGAACGACGCGGGCGTCGCCCCCGGGTCCGTCGCGTCCGTCACCGTCGCGGAGCCCACCGTGACGACCGACGCGTCCGCGCCGCCCGTCCGGGTCTCCGAGACCTCGCACGTCGCACCGGCCGGCAGGTGCCCGACCGTGAGCGTCGGCGAGGTGGCCGAGAGCTCGTGGAGCCCGTCGTGGACGGTGCCGCCCGCGACGTCGTCGGCCGTGCACACGAGGCGGACCTGGAACGTGCCCGTGCCCCACAGCGCGGCGCCCGCGCCGTCGACGACCTTCGTCACCGTGACGGGACCCGTCGGCAGCGTGTTCGTCACGACGACACCGTGGTCGACGCCGCGCTCGAGCGTGAGCGTCGTCGTCGCGACGGTCACAGGCGCGCCCTCGACCTCGTCGGCGACCTGCGTGACCGTCGTGCTCGTCGCACCTGCAGCGTCGGTCTCCGTGACGGTGCAGACCGAGCCGACGGGCACGCCGCCGATCTCGCGGGAGCCGTCCTGCGCAAGCGTGAACGCACGGTCGGCCGGGGCGAGGACCTCGGTGCCGCGGAACACGCAGCTCGCCTCGAACGCGAACGACGTCGTGTACGTCACCGGGGTGCCGTCGGCCGCGAGAGCTCCGTCGACCTTCTTCGTCACGGACAGACCCGTGAGCTCGTAGGTGTTCGTCACCGTGAGGGTCGACGTCTCGCCCGCGACGAGCGTCACGGGGTCGGACACCTGCACGTCGGTCTGGCCGGCGCCCGTCGTGTCCTCCTCGATCGTGCAGACCGAGCCCTCGGGCGCGTCGCCGACCGTGACGACCGTGCCGTCGCCCGGCAGCGTGACCTTGCCGCCGTTCGGCAGCGGCACCGACGCGCCCTCCCACGTGCAGGAGACCGTCGCGGAGAAGTCGGCGGGGGCGAAGCCCTTGCCGTCACCCACGACGAGCTTGCGTGCGACGACCGAGCCGTCGAGGAACGTGTTCGTCACCGTGATGCCCGCGGTCGCGGTGCCCTCGAGCACCTCGAACGTCGGCGGCGTCGGCGACGGCGTCCCCGTGCCGACCGTGTACTCCACGGTCTGCGGCGTCGGGGTCGACGTCGTCTCGGAGAGCTCGCACGTCGCGCCGGTCGGCAGGCCCTCGTACGTCACGGTGCGGGTGGTCCCCGTGCCCGTGAAGGTGCGGGTCGCGCCGCCGGGCACCGCGACGGGCACCTGGGCGCCGTCGACGGGGCGCGTGCAGACGAGCGTCACCGTGTACGTGCCGTCGAGCGCGGGGTCGAGCGTCGGAGCCGTCGGGCCCTCGATGCTCTTCGTGACCTCGAGGTCGCCGGTCGTGAACGTGTTCGTCGCCGTGACCTCGACCGGGTCGGTGAGGTCGGCGGTGACGACGACCGTCGCCGAGGCCTCGGTCGCCGGCATCGCCGCCGGGTCGTCGACCGTCACCGTGCCGTCGGGCGCGGTGAACGCCACGGCGTTCGCCCCGCCGCGCGCCGGCTCCGTGACGACGCACTCAGCACCGACCGGCAGGTTCTCCGGCCGCCACGTGAGGTCAGCGGTCGTCCAGGGGTCGTCCGCGTCGGCACGCTCGAACGTGTGCGAGCCGTCCCAGACCACGAGGTCCGCTCCGCCGACGCCCGCACCCGGAAGGGTGCAGACCATGTCGAGCTCGAACGGGCCGACCGCCCACACGGGCGTGCCGTCGGGCAGGACGCCGCCGTCACCGGCGATGTCCTTGACGACCTCGATCGCGCCCACGGGGTAGGTGTTCGTGTAGTCGACCGTCACCGACCGCGCCTGCGCCGAGCCGGCGCCGACCGTGAACGTCGCCGAACGGCCCGACGTCGTCGGGGAACCACCCGTGACGTCGATCGACGTCGTCGAGGCGTCGCCCGGGGGCTGCTCCGTCACCGTGCACTCAGAGCCGACCGGCATGCCGTCGACCGTCACGACCTCGTCGTGCGCGAGAGTCACGGACGCGACCACCTCGGTCACGGCCACGCCGCGGAACTCGCACGCGATGGCGAACGTGAACGACCGGCCGATCGCGACGCCGGCCCCGGCCGCGTCGAGCGCGCCCGTGACGACGTCCTTCGACAGGTCGAAGCCCGCCGAGAGGTCGTAGCGGTTCGTCACCGTGAACGTCGTGAACGGTGCCGCGTCAGCGATCGCGATCTCGTCCGTCGGCGTGATCGGAGTCGGGGCCGTCTCGCCGGGCTGCGTGACCGTGTACGAGACCGCGGTCTCGCCGTGGTCACCGGTCTCCTCGACCGAGCACGTCGACCCGACCGGGAGTCCGCCGACCGTCACCGAGCCGCCCGCCGGCACCGTGATCGGCGCCGTCGGCGACACGTCGTCGCCGTACCAGTCGCACGTGAGCGTCACCTCGAAGTCCGTCGGGACGTACTTCGAGTCGACCGCACCCGTGACGGACTTGGCGAGCGTCACGGACGTCGTGCCGAACGAGTTCGTCACGTCGAGCGCGACGTCGTTCGTGCTGCCGACCGTGAGCTGGCCGCCGTTGGTGATCGTCGTCCCCTGGGCCTGCGGGGTCGATGAGACCTCGCTGAGCGTGCAGTCCGCGTCCGTCGGCAGGCCCGCGTAGCGTGCCACGGCGCTCGTCGCGAAGTCGATCGTGCGGCGTGCCCCGCCCGGGACTGTGACCGGGACCGTCACGCCGTCGACCACGCGCGTGCACACGAGCTCGACGATGTACGTGCCCTGCTTCGCGGCCACCAGCTCGGCCGGGTCACCGGCGAGCTTCTTCGTCACGACGACGTCACCCTGGAGGAACGTGTTCTCGACGTCGACAGTCGCGGTACCACCAGCAGCGACGGCCACCGGGCTACCCACGATCTTGGAGTTCGCACCGCCCGTCGCGGTCTCGGTGACGGTGCACGTCGCGCCGACGAGGAGATTCCCGACCGTCCACGTCTGCGACGGCCACGTCGACGACGCGGCCCGGGCGAAGGTGTGCGTGCCCGAGTAGACGAGCTTCTGGGCACCGCCGACGCCGACCGGCGCCGTGCACGTCATGGAGACCGTGAACGGGTCGTCCGCCCACGCGGCGCCCGCACCACGGACATGCTTGGTCACCGCGACCGACCCGACCGGGTAGGTGTTGGTGAAGGCCGCCGTGACACCCGTCGCTGGGACACCCGGCGCGGGGAGCGTGAACGTCGTCGTCGATCCCGACCCGGACGCGGTCGCACCGGTGACCTGGACGGCCGGGACCGAGCCGTCACCGGCAGCCGTCTCCGTCACCGTGCACTCCGCACCCACGGGCAGGCCCGTGAAGGTGTGAGATCCGCCGTCCGTGACCGTCGTCGTCAGCGTCTGCGAACGTCCGTCGAGCGTGCAGACCAGCGAGAACGCGAAGGAGCGTCCGATCACGGGGGTGCCCGTGCCGTCCGACGCCTCCGTCCCGACGGCCTTGCTCACGGTGACCGTCGTCGCGACGTACTCGTTGGTCGCGGTGAACCCGAGCGTCGGCTGCCCGAGTGCCGGGACCTCGGTCGCGGCCGACGGAGAGAACGTCACGTTCGTCGCGCCGTGCGCGTTCGGCTCTGAGATCTGGCACGACGACCCGACGGGCACGCCCGTCACAGTTGCCGTGCCGTTCGCCGGGACCGCCACCGTACGATCAGGCAGGGACTCGCCCTGCCACGTGCACGCGAGCGTGAGCGAGTAGCTCGGCGCACCCCAGGCTGCGGCACCGCCGGTCACCAGCTTGGTGAGGATCACGCTCGTGTCGACGATCGTGTTCGTCAGCGTGAGCGCCGCATCCGTCCCCGAGCCGACCGTCACCGGGCCGTCCGAGGCCGCCGTGTAGTCGACGCCCGCGACGAGGGTCTTGCCGCCGACCGACGCCGAGAGCTCGGTGACGTCGCAGACCGCATCCGTGGGGAGCAGGTCCCACGTGGCGGCGAACGAGCCGGTCGAGCCGAGCGTCCTGTCGCTGCCGCCCGGGATCGAGATGGGGCTGCCGCCGACCGTGCACCCGAGGCGCACCTCGTACCCGGCGTCCGCGTCGCGCAGCACGTCAAGGTCCTTCGCGGCACCCGCGAACGCCTTCGTGACCCTCACGCCCCCCTCGCGGAAGTCGTTCGTCACGCCGATGCTCACGGTCGTGCCGTCACCGACACGGACCTGGCCGTTCGCCGGGGTCGTCGTCACGTGCGCACCTGCGCTGACCGGCTCCGTGAGGGTGCAGGTCGCGCCCGTCGGCAGGTCGTCGACCGTCTCGGAGATCGTCCGGCCTGCCCACGAGGTGCGTCCGCCGTCCGTCTTCCCATAGGTGAACGTCTTCCGGTAGACCTCCCGCGGCGAGGTGAGCCCCGCCGGCTGAGCGATCGCGCACACGAGGTCGAGCGAGATCGTGCTGCCGCTCCAGCGCTCGATGCCGGGGCCCGTGAACGTCTTCTCGAACGACAGCGAGCCGGTCGAGAACGTGTTGGTGAACGCGGTCGTCGACGCCGTGGCGTCACCCGGGCCGTTCTCCTGGGCGAGGTGGTCCGTCACCGTGAAGCGCGTCGTGCCGTTCGCCGGCGTGCCGACGACGGTCGCACCGGCGTCCGTCGTCACCATCGCGACCGACTGGCCCGCGTTGCTGCGGCTCACCTCCGTGACGCTGCACTCCGACCCCACAGGGATCTGCGTGAACGTGAGGCTCTGGCCGTGCTCGAGCGAGAACGAGGTCTCGCCTGCGACAAGGACCTCACGGCCCAGGTAGGTGCAGCTTGCGGTGAAGGCGTACGGCCAGTCACGGACGAGGAGGTCGCCATCCTGGTCCTTCGCGCCACCGTCGTCGACATTCTTCGTCACGGTGAAGCCCGAGTTGGCATACGTGTTCGTCACGTCCGCGCGCGGCCGCTCAGCGGTCGCCGGCGCCCACGGGTGGTGGACGGCCGCGTTGCTCGCGAGCGAGGCGAGCGCGGTGAGCGTGCCCGGCGTCGTACCGCCCGGCGCGTAGGAGACCTTGACGCCCGCGGGCTGGCCCTCCTCCGTCACGGTGCACTCCGCGAAGAGCGGCAGGTTCGTCGTCGTTGCGTCGAGGACGCGCGAGCCGCCCGCGGGGACCGTGACGACAAGGTCGTCCTCGTCCTCACGGATCCACGCGCTGACGCCCGGCGTCACCGTGTCGCGCTTGAGCGCGAGCTTGGCACCGCCCACGCCCGGTGCGAAGCACGCGAGGCGGAACGTGTAGCTCGTCGGGAGCGCCGCGGTCGCGCCGGGACGCCACAGGGAGGTGCCGTCGCCTGCCGACGGGGTCCGGACGATCTTCGCGACGTCGATCGCGCCGGGCGCGGTCGCGACGCCGACCTTGCGCGGCTCGATGACTGTCGAGACGCGGAGAGTCCCGTTCGCGGTCGCACGGGCACCCGTGCCGCCCGCGACCGAGTTGAACGCGATCGGCAGGTCGAGCTCGCTCGGCGGCGCGATCGCCGGGGTGCGCGTCTTCATGCGGACACTCACCGTCTCGCCCGGCTTGAGGCCCGAGTGCACGGTCGTGTTCGAGGTCCAGCGGACGACGACCTTGATCGCCGACGCCGTCCTGAGCTGGTCCTCAGTCTCGGAACCCGTCATGAGGGTCCAGCCGCGGCCCTCGACCTCGGTCTTGCACGTGGCGACGAGCGGGCCGCCGTTCGTGTGCTTGATGTCGTCGTCGGAGCACGAGGGCGCGAGCGTCTTCGACGTCCAGTAGACCTCGGTGCTCGCCGGCGTGTTGCCCGAGGGCGCGTCGACGGTCACACCCGGCAGGAGCGTCACGTCGAACGCCGACCCGCGCTGCTGGTCGATCCAGACACCGGTGTCGCCGACCCGCGGGAGCGTGTCGATGATCGTCACGACGTGCGCGTCGACGTTGCCGATGTTCTTCATCGACATGCGCCACTCCTCGACGCCGCCGGGGCGGGTCACCGGGACGCACGGGTGCTGGTAGAACAGACCACCCGCGTTGGGTGCGGCGCAGTCGGCCGCGGCACCGGTGCGGGCGAAGACGCCGAGGTCGGCGGACGAGGACGTCTCGCCCGCCCCGTCACCCCGGACGGCCTTCGTGATCTGGATGGGCGCGACGGCCGGCGTACGCACGTGCGTCGTCGCGGCGCACTCGTCCGTGTTCGTCACCGTCGTGCTGCCCACACCGTTCGTCGTGTGCGCGCACGAGTCGAACATGCGGTCGCTGCGGACGCCGAACGTGTTGCTGTACGCCTTGTCGGCCGCCGCCCCGTCTCGCAGCCGGAGGTGACCGACGACCTTGAGGGTCTGGCCGGGCTGCAGGATGAAGCCGGCCGGGACCGTGAACGTCACCTTGCCGGTGACCTCGTCGAGCGCTCCCGAGAAGCCGGCCGGCACAGGCAGGCTCGCGCCGCCCGCGTCCGCGAGCGAGAACTCGAAGACCTTCCAGTCAGCAGGGTCCGTGCCCTCGGTGTCAGGGGCCGGAACGGCCGTGAGGATCGAGGACCCGCCGACGACCTGGACGTCGTCGCGCAGGACGAGACCCGTCATGGGCCACTGCCCCGTGTTCTGCACCGTCATGCCGTACTTGATGTCCGTACCGAGGTTGACGGTCTGCGCGTCGGTGTCCCCGGCCTTGCCGTTGCCCGGCGTCTTCGTCACCTTGACGGAGTTCGTGAGGTGCGTGAGCGTCGTCTCGGCATCGTCGCCGGCGTCGTCCGAGTACCGCTGGCCGTTCCAGACGCCCTCGCCGTGGACGACGAAGCTGTTCGACGTCACGCCGCGCTTCGCCTCGCCCGGGGCCGCCGGGACGTCCGGACGCGTCGTCGACGGGGTCTCGCCCGTGAGGAGCGCGGCGCGGCGCACGGCCGTGAGGTCGAGCTCGATCCGCGGGCTCGCCGGGCGCTCCCAGCGCACGCGCGCCGTGTCGCCGAGGTCGGTCTCCGAGGCGACCTTGAAGACCTCGAGACGGACGCCGCGCACCTGCGACCAGCTCACGCCGGCCGGGGGCGTCACGGCGGTCGACGCGAGGCGCACGTCGGAGTCCACCCAGCACGGATCGAGGTCGGCGTCGCCGTTGCACGTCACCGTCACGACACCGCCGGTCGACGACCAGGCGAGGTCCTTGTCGCCGTCGTTGTCGACGAGCGTGCTGACGACGTACCGGTTGGGGCCGCCCGTCGGAACCGTGAGCCGCGCGCCCGTGAGGTCGAAGACGTTGAAGAACTGCGGGTCCGCGTCGGTGAGCGTGAGCGTCGTCGTGCGCGCCGTGCCCGCGGGTCGCCCCTCGAGGTGCACGGTGTACGGACCCGTCGCCGCGGCCGAGCCCTCGACCGCCGTCGACGGCGTCACCGTCTTGCCCGACGTGACGTCGTAGCTCGGGTTCGCGAGACCGAGCGTGTCGTCGTCGGAGCCCGACGTCGAGTCGACGGACGCGACGCCGCCCGGGCGCTCGAGCTCGAAGTACGCGTTGTTCGTGATCGTCGTCCCCGGTGCGAGCGCGACGTCGTCGCGCAGCTGGTGGACGAGACGGGTCGTCGACCCGGCCGAGGGCGCGATGACGCCCTCGTGCGTCACGGTGACGAGCGTGACGTCACGGAGCTGCGCCGGCGTGAGCGCCTGGGCCTCCGCGATCGTGTACGACTCGTCCGGACCGGTCTCCCGCTGGAGCGTGACCGTCGTGCTCGTCGCGCCCGAGGGCACCGTCATCTCACCGATGCCGTAGAGGCGCAGGTAGGTGTTCGTGTTCGACGGCACCTGGACGCCCGGACCCGAGTACGGGTCCACGATCTCCAGGCTCGACGTGCGCGAGAGCGTCGTGTTCGTCACCGTGATCGTCGCGTCGACGAGCGGGTACTGGTCCGCGCCTGTGCTCGCGGCCGGGATGGGGAGCTCCGACTGGTCGAACTCCTTGCTGATGCTCGCGTTGAGGACCGAGTCGACGATGACCGCCGTGTCGGCGTCCGTCGACGTGAAGTCGGTCGTGCCGGCCGTGCCCGTCGCGCTCACCGTGTTGCGGAGCGTCGCGTGGCCACCGTTGTACGTGGCGTCCGGGTGGTCGTCACCCAGGACGTACGTCGCGGGGTCCGCGCGTAGCGTGTCGCGCACGCGCAGCGTGAGGTCGAGCGCGTAGCGCCCGGTCTCCGGCTCGACCATCGGCCTGCCCTCGGGGCCGACGAACGTCGCGCGCACGCCGACCGTCGAGGCCTGCTCGGCCGCGTCGAGCAGGTAGACGTCACCCGTAACCTTCGACGTGACGTCGATCCACGTGCCCGTCGTCATGCTGAACAGCTCGAGGCGCGCGAGGCGGTTGCCGCCGTTCGAGGCGGGCGCGAGGCCCGCGACCTGCGTGAGGTCGACCGCGTCGTAGGCGGACGTCGTGAGGTCGGTGAGGGCGCTCGCGTCCGCGGGGTCCGTGAGGACCAGCTTCTCCAGCGGCAGGCCCGCTGTCGTCCAGCGCAGCTGCGCCGTCTCCGAGCCGCCGGCGAGCGCCGTGTACGTCTTCGCCCACGTCTTGTCGACGAGGTCGGGGCCCGTGCCGTCGACCGGCAGCACCTCGGTGCCGGCGTCGTCCTGCTCCGAGACGACGGGGACGACGGCGTCGTCGTTCGTCACGGTGACGCCCGCAAGGTTCGCGAGCGCGAGCGGAGCCTTCTCGCCGTCGACGACGGGGTAGGCGTCCGCGAGCGGGACGCCGTCACGGCCGGTCGCGAGCAGCTCGGTCGCGATGACCGGGCGGACGTGGAAGCCTGGCTCGAGGATCTGGCCGGGCTTGGCCTGGTAGTCGAGCTGGATGCCCTGCGCGCCTGGGGCGGGCGCCGCCGGGACGGCGAGGTCCTTGACGATCTGCGGGCCCGGGTAGGTGCCGAGCACCTGCCAGACACCGTCCGCGTCGAGGTAGCGCACGACGAGCTCGGCGTTCGCGGGGACCTCCGCGGTCGTCACACCCGTGACGCGCGCGTAGTTCCAGAACGTCGAACCCGCGCCGACGGGGTCGGTGATGACGAGCGAGTCCGCGCCGATCGTCGACGCCGGCTGCTCGGACACCTTCGCGTCGAACTTCACGCCGGTCGAGACGCCGCCGACACCCCAGAGCTCGGGACGCAGGATCTCCTTGACGAGCTCCGTCGCGATGCGCTCGGGCAGCAGGTCGATGGCGTCCGTCGAGGTGACCGTCTCGCCCCGGGCGTCGCCGTCGGTCGCCTGCGCGGTCGCGACGTTCGTCGCCGTCGACTCCGCGAAGATCTCCGGGGAGGCCTCGACGACGAAGGGCACGACGGCCTGCGCACCAGGCTGAAGGTCGCCCTCGAACGTCGCCGTGAAGCGCGCGACGACCTTGCCCGCGTCCGGGCCGGGCAGCGTTCCGTCGACGTTCGTCGTCGCCGACGAGGTCGAGCCGTCCGCGTACGTGTAGACGACCGTCGCGCTCTCCGCGCCCGCGGGCCACGTGATCGACGCGGTGTCCGTGTCGGCGTAGCCGCCGAACGTCAGCCCCTGGTCGCCGAAGGTCGGCTGGCCGGACGACGCGCTCGGCTCCGTGAGCGTCAGCGAGGTCGCGGCCATGCCGGTGACCTTGGCATCGAGCGTCGCCACGGCCTGGCCCGCCGACGTGAGCCAGTCACGGCTGAACGACTTGGTGAGGTCGACGCCGGGGTTCTGCTTCTTCACGGTGACGGTTGCGTCGTCGGTCTTGGCCGGGGACGTCGTCCCGTCCTTCCGCACCGTCGCGGACAGCCAGTTCTCGAGGACGAGCGAGTCGCCCTCGGGGACGTCAGCGACCGAGTCGCGCGTCACCGTCGCGAGGTCGACCCCGCCCGTGGCACCCTTGGCGATCGCGCCGGCCGGTCCCGTGAACTCGACCGCGAAGCCGGACGGGTCGACACCAGCCGGGACGAGCCCGTCGAGCGAGCCGCCTGCGGCGTAGGTCGTCGTCGTCGTGCCGCCGCCCGCGAGGTTCCAGGTGAACGTCGCACCGGTCGCGCCCTGGGGCAGGTCGATCTTCTTGACGCCCGTGACCGCGAGGTGGTCGAACACCGAGGGCGTCGCCGTCGAGGCGTCCGTGAGCGTCAGCGCGTCGACCGCGGTGTTCGAGGAGTTCGTGCCCTGCAGCCGCCACACGACCGGGAGGCCGGGGCGCGCGGGAACGATGCCCGACGCGGGGGACGCGACGGACTTGTCGGGCGTCGCGGCGAGGTTCTCCTCGACGGCGAGGACGATGTCGGCCGGGTCGGTCGCCTCCTCCGCGTTGATCGCGGTCGCGACGGCCGTGTTGGTGATCGTCGCGTTGTCGAAGGACGGGTCGGCGTCTGCAGCGACCCGTGCCTTGATGCGGATGATGACCTCGTTCGCGCCGAGGCCCGTGTAGCCCTCGCCGAGGTTCGAGGTGAAGTCGACGCGCACGGTGCGGCCGGTGACCGAGACGTCGCCCGCGTTGTTCGTCACCGTGACGTCGTCGGGGCCGTCGATCTCGAGCGGTGCCGGCAGGACGTCGGTCATCGCACCGTCGACGCACCCGGGCGAGTCGATGAGCGCGCACGACACCGTGATGACGTAGGTGACCGTCTCGCCGGGCCGGAAGGAAGGGGTCGAACCCTGGTCATCACCTTCGACGGCCTTCTCGACGGAGATCCGTGCGATGTCGAGGTCCGCCGGGGCCGCGACGGACGGTATGACGACCATCCCCACGACCGCGACCGCGAGCGCGGACGCTGCCGCGACCGCCCTCGTCCGGACAGACTCCCACCTCGTACGCCTGTGCTGCGCCACAGTGACCTCCCCCGTCTCCGTGCAGCCTTGCGCGTCGCCCGTCGATGGGGACGCTTCCATGCTGGTCAGACGCTACCGTGCCACTTACCAGGGAGAAACCACCCGCGGGCCCTCGCTCGCCGAAATGTCAGGAAAACCGCACCTCCCGTGGCACACTTCACCCTGAGGATGGCAAGGTGGAGGCCCCACCTCGCTCACCACGGAGAACACGTGACACGCCTCGAGCTCCGCTCCCTCGTGAAGTCCTACGGCACCCGCCGCGTCCTCGACGACGTCTCGTTCACGGTCGACGGCGGAGAGATCCTCGGCTTCGTCGGCGCCAACGGCGCGGGCAAGACGACGACCATGCGCATCGTCCTCGGCGTCCTCGCCCCCGACGGCGGCGAGGTCCTCCGGGACGGGCGTCCGCTCGGCCCCGCGCAGCGCCGCCGCATCGGCTACATGCCCGAGGAGCGTGGCCTCTACCCCAAGATGAAGGTCGGCGAGCAGCTCGAGTACCTCGCGCGCCTCCACGGGCTTGACGCCGCCGCCGCGAGCACCGCGACCCGCGAGTGGACCGAGCGCCTCGGCGTCTCCGAACGCCTCGGCGACGAGGTGCAGAAGCTCTCGCTCGGCAACCAGCAGCGCGTCCAGCTCGCCGCAGCGCTCGTCCACTCCCCCGAGATCCTCGTGCTCGACGAGCCGTTCTCCGGCCTCGACCCCGTCGCGGTCGACGTCATGAGCTCCGTGCTCCGCGAGCGCTCCGCCGTGGGCGTCCCCGTGGTCTTCTCCTCCCACCAGCTCGACCTCGTCGAGCGTCTGTGCGACCGCGTCGGCATCATCCGCGCCGGCCGCATGGTCGCGCTCGACACCGTCGACCGGCTGCGCTCGGCGGGCGCCGCCCGCTGGCGCGTCGTCGCCCCGCAGGCCGCGCCCGGCTGGGCCGCGGCCGTCCCCGGTGCGCGCGTCGTCTCCGACGGGCCCGACGGCACCGTCGTCGAGGTCACGCACGACGGCGTCGAGCAGCAGGTCCTCGCGGCCGCGCTCGCGACCGGCCCCGTCCACGAGCTCACGCGTGTCCGTCCCAGCCTCACCGACCTGTTCCGCGACGTCGTCGCAGGCGACCAGCACCACGAGGAGACCCCCGCATGAGCCCCGTCCGGACCGTCCGACTCGTCGCCGCCCGCGAGATCGCGACCCGCGCCCGCTCGAAGGCCTTCGTGTGGACGACCGCGATCGTCCTCGTCCTCATCGTCGGAGGCTCCGCGCTCGTCGGCGTCCTCGGCGGCAAGGAGCCCGACCCTCTCACCGTCGGCGTGCCCGACGACCGCACCGCGACCGCCCTCGCCGCCGCCGCGACCGCGACCGGCGCGCTCGTCGACCCCACCGTGACGACCGCCCCCACGCAGGACGGCGCCG
This sequence comes from Sanguibacter sp. HDW7, assembly GCF_011300875.1. Lineage (NCBI taxonomy): Bacteria > Bacillati > Actinomycetota > Actinomycetes > Micrococcales > Sanguibacteraceae > Sanguibacter > Sanguibacter sp. HDW7. The sequence continues at coordinate 2,599,540 of NZ_CP049862.1, forward strand.
ACCCGTACGTCGCGCTCGACGACGACGGCACCGTCCGTGTCACCGTCGGCACCGAGGTGCCCTCCGGGCTCACCGCGACGCTCACCGTCATGGCGCAGCGTGCCGCGCTCAGCACGGCCATCGCCGGGCTCGGCGGCGACCCCGCACAGGTCGACGCGGCCGTGCTCGGCGCACAGCCGGTCGTCACGACGCTCGGCGAGCCGACGGCCGGCCCCGAGCTCGGGGCGTCGATCCTCGGCCAGGTCGTCGGCATCCTCATCTTCGTCGCCATCATGACGACCGGGCAGATGGTCGCCCAGGGCGTCGTCGAGGAGAAGTCGAGCCGCGTCATCGAGATCCTCCTCGCGGCGATCCGACCCGCCGAGCTCATCGCGGGCAAGGTCCTCGGCATCGGCGCGCTCGGCCTTGCGCAGGTCGTCGCGTACGTCGGCGTCGGCGCAGCCTCCGCCACGGCGTTCGGGCTGTTCGACGGCATGAAGGTCGACCTCGGCTCCGCCGTGTGGTCGACCCTCGTGTGGTTCCTCCTCGGCTACGCGATCTACGCGCTGCTCTTCGCCGCGGCGGGCGCGCTCGTCTCGCGGCAGGAGGACGTCGGCTCCGTGACGACGCCCATCCTCATGATGCTCATGGTGCCCTACATCGTCGGGATCTCCGTCGCTCCCTGGGACCCGACGAACACGCTCGTCACCGTCCTGTCGTACGTGCCGTTCTTCACGCCGCTCATCATGCCGATGCGCTCGGCCCTCGGCGTCGCGGCACCGTGGGAGGTCATCCTCATGATCGTCGTGTGCACGGCGCTCGTCGCGGCGCTCGTGTGGGGCGCCGGCAAGATCTACGGCCGCGCCGTGCTGCTCACCGGCGCGCGCGTGCCGCTGCGCGAGGTGCTCCGCTCCCGCTGAGCCGGTTCTCCCGACGGATCGACGCGTTCCGACCGTTCGACGGTCGGAACGCGTCGATCCGTCGGGACGGGCAGCGCTGAGGCGCCGACCTGTTCCCGGACCGTGACCGACGTCCCGCCACAGGTATCTCGACGTCAAGTAATCTGGTGCGATGAACCAGGCCGGAGCAGCGCAGACGGGCGTGCCCGCGACCCCGGACGAGGTCGACCGCATCGTCGACGCGTGGCGCCGCGAGCGCCCCGACCTCGACGTCGCCCCGCTCGAGGTGCTCTCGCGCGTCACCCGGCTCGCCCGGCACCTCGACCGCGCACGTCGTGGCGCGTTCGCCCGCCACGACCTCGAGACGTGGGAGTTCGACGTCCTGTCCGCCCTGCGCCGCGCGGGCGTCCCCTACGAGCTCTCCCCCGGGGCGCTCCTCACGCAGACGCTCGTGACGTCCGGCACCATGACCAACCGGATCGACCGGCTCGAGGACCACGGCCTCGTCTCCCGTCACCCCTCGCCCGAGGACCGTCGGGGCGTGCTCGTGCGCCTCACCACCTCGGGCCTCACGAAGGTCGATGCCGCCATGGCGGACCTCGTCGCGGAGGAGCACACGCTCCTCGGCACGCTCGACCCGGCCCAGCGCGACACGCTCGCGGCCCTGCTGCGGACGGTGCTCGGGCAGTTCGACGCCTGAGGGCCGCGTCGCCCCGGGACCAGGGCGCGGCCGCTGACGCATAGACTCGCGCGGTGGCCCATCTCCTCGGCGCGGAGAACCTCCGCATCGCCTTCCCGCACAAGATCGTCCTCGACTCCGTGAGCCTCGGGCTCGACGAGGGCGACCGCGTAGGCGTCGTCGGACGCAACGGCGACGGCAAGTCGACCCTCATGCGTCTGCTCGCCGGACGCACGGCGCCCGACGACGGCCGCGTCACCGTGCGCGGCGGCGTCACCGTCGCGATGCTCGACCAGACCGACACCCTCGACCCCGACCTCACCGTCGGGTACGCGATCGTCGGCGACCGCCCCGAGCACGAGTGGGCGGGCGACGCGCGCGTCCGCGACGTCCTCGACGGGCTCGTGCGCGACCTCCCGTGGGACGCCCGCGTCGGCGACCTCTCCGGCGGCCAGCGGCGCCGCGTCGCGCTCGCCGCGCTCCTCACCCAGGACCACGACGTCCTCTTCCTCGACGAGCCCACCAACCACCTCGACGTCGAGGGCGTCGCCTGGCTCGCCGCGCACCTGCGCACGCGCTGGGCCGCGAACGCGGGCGGGCTCCTCGTCGTCACGCACGACCGCTGGTTCCTCGACGAGGTCTGCACCGCGACGTGGGAGGTGCACGACGGCATCGTCGAGCCCTTCGAGGGCGGCTACGCGGCCTACGTCCTGCAGCGCGTCGAGCGCGACCGGCAGGCGTCCGTCGTCGAGCAGAAGCGCCAGAACCTCATGCGCAAGGAGCTCGCGTGGCTGCGCCGCGGCGCGCCCGCACGCACGTCAAAGCCCCGCTTCCGCATCGACGCCGCCAACCAGCTCATCGCCGACGTGCCTCCCGTGCGCGACACCGTCGAGCTCGCGCGCGTCGCCACAGCGCGCCTCGGCAAGCAGGTCGTCGACCTCGAGGACGCAGGCTTCGCCTACGGCGACGTACCCGTGCTGCACGACGTCACGTGGCGCATCGCGCCCGGCGAGCGCACGGGCCTGCTCGGCGTCAACGGCGCCGGCAAGTCGACCCTGCTCAAGCTCATCACCGGGGAGCTCTCCCCCACGGCGGGCAGGGTCAAGCACGGCAAGACCATCAAGGTCGCGACGCTCACGCAGGAGCTCGCCGAGCTCGGCGACGTGTGGGACGACCGCGTCTCCGACGTCGTCGCGTCCTACCGCACGACGTACGTCTCCGGCGGCAAGGAGATGACGCCCGGCCAGCTGCTCGAGCGCCTCGGCTTCACGAACGCGCAGCTCTCGACGCAGGTCAAGGACCTCTCGGGCGGGCAGCGGCGGCGCCTGCAGCTGCTGCTCATCCTTCTCGACGAGCCCAACATCCTCGTCCTCGACGAGCCGACGAACGACATGGACACCGACATGCTCGCCGCGATCGAGGACCTCCTCGACACGTGGCCCGGCTGCCTGCTCGTCGTCTCCCACGACCGCTACCTGCTCGAGCGCGTCACCGACCAGCAGTACGCCGTCACCGAGGGCACCCTGCGGCACCTGCCGGGCGGCGTCGACGAGTACCTCGCGCTGCGCTCCGCGCAGCGCAGGGCGCAGGACGCGGCGGCCCGCGGCGGTGCTGCCGCGGCCGCGCCGACCGCCGACGGTCTCTCGGGCGCCGAGCGGCGCGAGCTCACGAAGGAGGTCGGGGCGATCGAGCGGCGCATGACGAAGCTCGAGAACCAGGTCGCGAAGGTCCACGCGGACATGGCGGCGCACGACCAGTCGGACTTCAGCGGGCTCGCGGGACTGCAGGCGAAGATCACCGCGGCGGAGACAGAGCTCGCGGAGGCGGAGGAGCGCTGGCTCGAGCTCACGGAGCTCCTCGGCTGACGCCGCCCCAGCCTGCGGTGTTCCGATAGCCGATCCACACCCTGGAGGTGTCCGAATCGGCTATCGAGCATCGAACCCGTCTGCTCGATAGCCGATGGGTACGTCTCAAGCGGCTCGATCGGCTATCGAGCCACGTCGCGGTCCGCCGAAGGTGTCGGGGGCAGGTGTCAGGGGGTGGGGAGGGCGAGGAGCCTTGCGCCCGGGACGTTGCCCGTCGCCGTCACCACGTCGTCGACGACGTCCGCCGCCATCATCGCCGCCGCAAGAGCGAGCGCGTGCCGGGGCGAACGGCCCAGCGCCGCGACCGTCGGCCCCGAGCCCGAGACGACGACGCCGAGCGCCCCCGCCGCGCGCGCCACATCGACGACCTCGCGGAGCGCCGGCTCGAGGTCGCACGACGCCGACTCGAGGTCGTTGCGAAGATGCGCGCCGACACCCTCGGCGTCACCTGCACGCAGCGCCGCCATGAGCGCCGTCCCCGGCTCGTCGTCCCAGCTGTCCGCGATCGGCACGTCCTCGCCGCGCGCAGCAGCCTCCGCGAGCCGCTCGTCGAAGCGCCCGTAGGACGCCGCCGTCGAGATCCCCGCACGCCGCAGCCCGAACGCCCAGTGAAGCTCGCCCCGCACGAGCGCGGGCGTGAGCAGCTCGCCGCGGCCCGTGCCGACGGCAGTGTGCCCGACGAGCGGGAACGCGACGTCCGCACCGAGCTCGCCCGCGAGCTCGAGCAGCCGCTCCCTCGGCACGCCCGTCCCCCACAGCGCGTCGCACGCGAGGAGCGCCGCCGCGCCGTCCGCCGAGCCGCCCGCCATGCCGCCCGCGACGGGCACGCCCTTGGCGAGGTGCAGGTGGACGTCGGGGTCGACACCGACCTCGGCCGCGAGCAGCTCGGCGGCCCGCCACGCGATGTTCGACCCGTCGAGCGGCACGAGCTCCGACTGCAGGCCCGACGCCGTGATCGACAGGCCGTCCCCGCGCGTCGCCGTGACGTCCTCGAAGAGCGACACCGCCTGGAACACCGAGACGACACGGTGGTAGCCGTCGTCGCCCACGGGGCTCACCTGGAGCGCGAGGTTGACCTTGCCCGGTGCCCGGACGACGACACGTTCAGGCAGCCCGCTCGCACGACGCAGCCCCGTCACGCGGCGGACCCGTCGGTCGGCGCTGACCCGCTGGCCGGAGCAGAGCCGTCCGACATCACAGCGCCGACGGCAGCAGCGCCCTCGGACGTCGCGCCGTCACCGGAGGCAGCAGCGTCACCGTCGGCGGCCCGACGCTCCCGCTCGCGCCGCGACGCGCGGGGCGCGGGAGCGTGGAAGCCGCCGCGCGCGAGGATCTCCTCGGTGATGCGCGCGAACGTGTCGATGTCGCAGACCTCGCCGCGGGCCGACGGGTCGACGCCCGCGGCCTCGAGCGCCTCGGCAGCGGCCGCGCCCGAGCCGGCGAGGCCGGCGAGCGTGGCCCGGAGCGTCTTGCGCCGCTGCGCGAAGGCAGCGTCGACGACGGTGAAGACGTCCTCGCGCGACGCGGTCGTCGACGGCGGCTCGCGCCGCTCCATCGCGACGAGCGCCGAGTCGACGTTGGGCGCGGGCCAGAAGACGTTGCGTCCGATCGTCGCGGCGCGCGACGTGCGGCAGTACCAGGCGGCCTTGGCCGACGGCACGCCGTAGGTCTTCGACCCGGGGGGCGCGGCGAGGCGGTCCGCGACCTCCAGCTGCACCATGACGAGCACGCGCTCGAGCGAGTCGAAGCGCTCGAGGAAGTGCAGCAGCACGGGCACGGAGACGTTGTACGGAAGGTTTGCGACGAGCGCGACGGGCGGCGGCCCGGGCAGCTCGGTGACGGTGAGGGCGTCCTGCCCGACGAGCGAGAACCGCTCGGCCGCGTCCGGCTGGAACGTCGCGACCGTCGTCGGCAGCTCGGCTGCGAGGACCGGGTCGATCTCGACCGCGACGACGCTCGCGCCCGTCTCGAGGATCCCGAGCGTGAGCGAGCCGAGGCCCGGGCCGATCTCGACGACGTGCTCACCCGCCGAGACGCCCGCGGTCCGCACGATCTTGCGCACGGTGCCCGCATCGATGACGAAGTTCTGGCCGAGCGTCTTCGTCGGCCGCACGCCGAGCCTCTCGGCGAGCTCCCGTACCTGGACGGGGCCGAGAAGGGTGGCGGCAGAAGTCATGCCCACGAGCCTACGCGGCCCGGCCCGCACGCAAGAATCCGGGCGCCTGGCTGCGCGTGGCAGCCGGACGCCCGGACTCGTGGGACTGCAGGCTCAGCGGAGGCCGAGCTTGGCCGAGCAGTGGGGCCACTGGCCCCAGCCCGAACGCGCCTGGAGGATCTTGGCGCGCTTGGTCTGCTCCGCGGCCGTCGCCTGCGAGGGCAGGCCCTTGCCGCCGACCGAGCGCCACGTGGCGACCGAGAACTGATAGAGGCCGTGGTACGCGCCGCTCGCCGAGACGGCGTTGGCACGCCCGCCCGACTCGCACTGCGCAAGACGCTGCCAGACCGTGCCCGACGGCGCCTTGCCCTGGTCCTTCGAGGACGCGGGCGTGCTCGTCGCGGGACGCTTCTTGGTCCCGACGACCTTGACCTCGGTGACGGGCTTCGTCGTGACCTTCTCGGAGATCTTCTCCTTCTCGACGACGTCGCCGTCGACCGTGCGGACGCGGTGGACGGTCGTGCGGACGCCGTCCTTGCCGGCGGTGCGCACGAGGGTCGCCTGGTCCGTGTAGCGGTCGGAGTCCTTGACCGTCTCGGTCTCGTGGGCGATCTTCTTCGTCGAGGACTTCTCGGTGACCTCGACACGGCGCACGACGACGGTGAGCACACCGGTCTCGCCGTCGGCGAGGGTGGAGCCGTCAGCGGCGCGGTCGTCGACGAGGACCTCGTCGAGATCGCCGAGCTCCACGTCCGCGGCGGCGAGCGCCGCGTCGACGCTCGAGATGCCTGCGGCGACGGGGAGGACCTCGCCCTCGACGAGCACCTGGACGGCCTCGTCGAGCGGGAGGCGCACACCGATCTCGGCGCGCTCGGAGGAGCGGGAGGCGACGAGGTGGATGTCGGCCTCACGCTGCTCGAGCGTGTCGAGCACCTCGGAGGCGTCGAGCGCGGTCGTCCACACGGACTCGGAGTCCTCGCCGTCGGAGACGGTGACCTCGCGCCCGTAGCGGACGACGACGGTCTCGCCGTCGGCGAGCGCGGAGGACGCGGCAGGGGCGACGACGTCGCGCGTGCTGGTCTCGATGCCGAGCTCGTCGAGGAGGTTGCCGACGGATCCGGCCCACGTGTCGACGTCGACGGTCTTGCCGTCGACGTCGAGGCTCACGGTCTTGTGGGCGTTCGTGGCGATCGCGACGCCCGCACCGCCGAGCGCGAGAGCGACGGCGGTCGTGCCGACGATCCACGGTCGGCGCCTGAGCGGCCTGCGTGCGTGCACCTCCCCCGTCGTCCCGAAGGTGGGGTCGGTGCTCTCCGCACGCGTGGCGCGGCTCAGGGGGTTGTGCATCGGTGTCCAGACGTCGACCTGTCCGGCACCGGCGTCGACGCTCCACGCACCCGCAGGGGCACGGTCCTGGTGTCACGCCCTGGGCGTGACCTGAGGTCCGTGGTGCGCTGGGCGCACGCGGCGTGGGGTCGAGACCGGATCCGGTTGTTGGACCGTCCCCGTGAGGGTGGCGCCCTCCCCGGCCGGGGCGGGACGGCCGCGACGGCCGTCCGTCGTCGACCTGCGGGGGCGTCCGGAGGTCCTCGTGAGACCCCCGTCCGAGCCGCGGGGCGACGGACGAACGGTCTACCGTAACCGGAGCGTGACCTTCGCTCCAAGTCTTCGTGGGACAGATCACCCACGCCCTGGGGCCGGCCTGGGGGCCGGAACCCACACACCGGGGCCTGTGGTCAGGGCTGCACGTCGACGGTCTGGCGAGCCCTCCTCAGCGAGGAGCGGCCTAGTACCAGCCGACGTCGTCGGAGTGGGCGAGCGCCTTGCAGGGGCCCGAGTAGCGGCCCGCGATGTAGCGCAGCCCCCAGTCGATCTGCACGCTCGGCGTCGTGAGATACCGAAGGCCGGCGTCGTTCGTGCGCCAGTCGGACCCGAAGTGCAGGCTCATGATCGCCTGCGGGATCCCGCGCGCCGTCGACGACGGGTTCGCGGCCTTGTAGCTCCAGTTGCTCTCCCGCTCCCACAGCGTGACGAGGCACCGGTACTCGCCGTTGTCCCAGCCGCGCGCCGCGACCTTGCGCTTCGCGAGCGCCTTCGCGGAGGCCGGGGTCGTCCCGGCGGTGCCGGGCGGCGCGGTCGTCGGGGCAGAGGTCGGCTCCGGCTTCGGGGTGGGCTTCGACGTCGGCGTCGACGAGGGCTCAGGGTCCGGGCCTGCCGAGGGTCCCGGGTCAGGATCCGTCGAGGGCTCGCCCGACGGCGATCCCTCCGACGGCGACGGGTCCGGCGTGCCCGGTGCGGGCTCGCCGTCGGCCGGCGTCGTCGGCCTCGCGGGCGTCGTCGTGGGGTCAGGCGACGGCGTCGCACCGGTCCCGACCCGCACCGTGCCCGCGACGGGCTCGCGCAGGACGACCGAGACGATCTCGGAGCGCGAGGACTCGACACCGCCGACCGACGCGACGAGGAACGTCGACACCGACCGCCCGGGTGACCCCGCCGAGACGACGCGGCGCTCTCCCGCAGCGAGCGACGGGTCCTCGATCTCGTCGACGTCAGGCTCGATGTCGACCTCGACCGTCTCGTGCGACCACTCGACGTCGACGACCTCGACCCGCATGCCGCTGACGACGGGGGCGTCGAGGTCGTGGGAGACGGCGCGGTCGCCGAGGACGACGTCCTGCTCGACGAGCAGCGCCGTGACGTCGGCTGCGGCCGTGAGGACGGGACGCTCGATGCCGTCGACGACGAGCTCGACCGGGATGGCCGGCCCGCGGGCCGTGCTGCGGGAGGCTGGAGTCTGGGGCGCTGTCGGGTCGGTCGTCGCCGCGAGCACGGGGCCGTCGCCGGTCCACGGCGTGCCGCCCGGAACGAGGCTCGTGAGGGTGAGGGTCGTCGCCGCGGCGACGACGAGGACGACGGCGGAGGAGACCGCGGCACGCGCGGTCCGGCGGGACGTCACAGGCTCAGTACCAGCCCCGGGCGTGGGAGTGGTCGAGCGCGCCACAGGGAGTGCCGTAGCGGTTCTTGATGTAGCCGAGGCCCCAGATGATCTGCGTGCGGGCGTTCGTGCGCCAGTCCGAGGCGACCGAGGCCATCTTGGTGCCGGGCAGCGACTGCGGGATGCCGTACGCGCCTGAGCCCTTGTTGTGCGCGGTGACCCGCCAGTTGGACTCGCGCGTCCAGAGCCTGTCGAGGCACGTGAACTGGCTCGCGTCCCAGCCGCGCTCGGCGACGAGCGACTTCGCGAGCGCGCGCGCCTGGTTGGGCGAGAGGACCTTCGCCGAGGAGTCGGGGACGGACATCGTGCCGACGCGCACGACCTCGTCGCGCATCTCCGCGACGACGACGCTCGTGAGTGCCGTGCGCTCGATCTCCGTGCCGTTCGCCGACCGGACGAGGTACGTCGTCGTCGACTCGCCGTCGACACCGCGCGTCTCGACGATGCGGGTGCCCTTGACGAGGTTCGCGTCGTCGACCTCGGACGAGCCGTGCTCGACCTTCTCGGTGACGGTCTTCGTCCTCTCCGTCACGGCTGCGATCTCGATGCGCAGCCCGTCGGTGACGGGCATGTCGAGGTCGGTGAGGACGACTGCGTCGTCCGCGACCGTGATGCCCTCGGCGTGGAGAGCGGCGCCGACGGTCGGGTGGGTCGTCGTCACGGAACGCTCCGCGCCGTCGACGACGATGGTGATGGCCGTGGCGCGGGCCGAGCCGCGCGAGGCGACCTCACGGTCGCGTCCGTCGAGGTCGTCGACGACCGTGGCCGCGAGGGCGACGGGAGTGTCGGACGCGAGGTCGGAGCCCGCGTAGGCGGCCGTGCCGCCGAGGAGGACCGCGATGACCGCGATCTGGGCCGGGAGCCGGAGCGGCGTACGGCGGGCATGCTGCTCGCGTCGCGCTCGGCGGGTCTCCACGGTGCTGTCTCCCTGGGGTCGATCGTCGTCCACGGTCACGGACGCCCCCGATTCAACCCCGGCCGGGGTGCCCGTGGCAACACGCGGTGACCGTTCTCACCTGCGGGACCTCCGGCCTTGACAGAGCCGGGGTCCCGTGGCGCGCGACTCACCACGGGCCGTAGAGGCGGTCGGCGTTCGCGCTGGTCGCGGTCGCGATCTCGGCCTCGGTGAGGCCGAGGGTCGTGGCGACGAAGCGCACGGTGTGCGGCAGGAGGTAGGGCGCGTTGGGGCGGCCACGCGCGGGCACGGGCGTGAGGTACGGGGCGTCGGTCTCGACGAGGAGGCGGTCGAGCGGCGTGACGCGCAGCGCGGCCCGGAGGTCGTCGTTCGCGTTGTACGTCACGGGCCCCGCGAACGACAGGTACCAGCCCTGCGCGGCGCAGAACGACGCCATCTCGGCGTCGCCCGAGAAGCAGTGGAAGACGACTGATTCGGGTGCGCGGTCGCGCGCGAGGACGTCGAGGACGTCCGCGTGCGCGTCGCGGTCGTGGATCTGCACGGGCAGGCCCGTCTCGCGCGCGAGCGCGAGGTGCGCGCGGAACGCCTCCCGCTGGACCTCGCGGGCGCGCTCGCCGCCGCGGAAGAAGTCGAGTCCCGTCTCCCCGACGGTCCGCACGCGCGGGTGCCGCGCGAGCTCGGCGATCTCAGCGAGCGCGTCGTCGAGGCTCACCTCGTGCCTCGGCAGGGGCGCGGGCTCGAGCCCGTCGGGCGCGACCTCGCGGATCCCCGCGTGCAGGGGCGCCTCGTTGGGGTGGATCGCGACGCCGCCGACGAGCTCGGGGTGCTCCTCGACGAGCCGGGCGGTCGCACGCGCGGCCTCGAGGTCGCAGCCGATCTGCACCATGCGCGGCACGCCGACGGCGACGGCACGATCGATCGTCTCGCGGACGCTCGGGTGCGGGTCCTCGGGGCCGAGGACGTCGTGGATCGAGTCGAGGTGCGTGTGGCCGTCGACGGCCGGCACCTCGAGCGGCGCCGGGTCAGCGGCCCAGCCCCGCTCGCGGCGGCGTCCCACGTCAGGCCTCGGCCGGGTCCTCGAGGCGCGGGAAGAGCGCGTCGCCCTTCGTGATGATCGTGCCGGCCGGCAGCACGCCGAAGGTGCCGGCGTCCTGGACGCGCTGCAGGTCCAGCGCGCCGAGCGCGGGCTCCGCCCCGAGCTGCTCCCACAGCGACGCGGTCGCCTTCGGCAGCACGGGGTGCAGGAGCACCGCGAGCGAGCGCAGCGAGTTCGCGAGCGTCACGAGGATCGTCGCGAGCCGGCCGCCGTCGCCGAGCGCGGCCGGGTCCTTCGCGACCTTCCACGGCTCGGTGTCGGTGACGTAGTGGTTCGCGGCGTCGACGAGCGTCCACACCGCGTTGATCGCCTCGTGCGGCGCGATGCGGTCGATCGCAGCCTCCGCGTCGGCCGTCGCCCGGGCGGCGACACCCGCGAGCGCGAGGTCGATCTCCTGGGCCCCCCCGGCCGCGGGCAGGACGCCGCCGAAGTACTTGCCGACCATGGCCGCGACGCGCGAGGCGAGGTTGCCCAGGCCGTTCGCGAGGTCGCCCGCGTACCGCGCCGACATGTCCTCCCACGAGAACGAGCCGTCCGAGCCGAAGGAGATCGCACGCATGAAGTAGTAGCGGAACGCGTCCGAGCCGAAGTGGTCGATGACCTGCGCAGGTGCGATGCCCGTGAGCTTCGACTTGCTCATCTTCTCGCCGCCGACGAGCAGCCAGCCGTGCGCGAACACCGTCGTCGGCAGGGGCAGGCCGGCAGCCATGAGCATGGCCGGCCAGATGACCGCGTGGAACCGGAGGATGTCCTTGCCGACGAGGTGGACGGACGCGGGCCACCGACGCGCGAACTGCTCCGCGCCCGGGCCTTCGGTGTCACCGAGACCCACGGCCGTCGCGTAGTTGAGCAGCGCGTCGAACCACACGTAGAGGACGTGCGAGGAGTCCCACGGCAGCGGGATGCCCCAGTCGAAGGTGTTGCGGGAGATCGAGAGGTCCTTCATGCCGCCCTTGACGAACGCCATGACCTCGTTGCGCGCGGAGGCCGGCTGCACGAACTCGGGGTGGGACTCGTAGAGCTCGACGAGCCGGTCCGCATAGGCGGACAGACGGAAGAAGTAGTTGTCCTCCGAGAGCCAGTCGACGGGCCGCGAGTGGATGGGGCACACCTTCTGCCCCGCGTCCTCGCCCGTGCCGTCGACGAGGTCGCCGTCGAGCTTGTACTCCTCGCAGCCGACGCAGTAGTAGCCCTCGTACTTGCCCTGGTAGATGTGGCCCGCGTCGAAGAGGCCCTGGAGGAACCTCTGGACCCGCTCGGTGTGACGCTCCTGCGTCGTCCGGATGAAGTCGTCGTTCGTCGCGTCGAGCGTCGCGAGGACGGGCTGCCACTCCTCGGTGACGAGGCGGTCCGCCCACTCTTGCGGCGTCACGCCGTGCTTCGCCGCGGTGTTCATGACCTTCTGGCCGTGCTCGTCCGTGCCGGTGAGGAACCACGTGTCGTCGCCGCGCTGGCGGTGCCAGCGCGCGAGGACGTCCGCCGCGACCGTCGTGTACGCGTGCCCGATGTGGGGGGCGTCGTTGACGTAGTAGATCGGCGTCGTGATGTAGAAGGACGAGTTCTGGGCCATGGGGTCAATCCTAGGGCGGCGGCGGCCGCCGCCGCGCCGCGTCCTGGGAAACGTCCGGGACCGCGGGCTCAGGACCGTCCGAGCGTGAGCCGCCAGACGCGGTCGTCGCCGGCCCGCGGCTCGCCGCGCCCGTCGGTCGCGCTCGAGGAGACGAGCAGGGTGCCGCCCGGCTCGGCGAGGACGCCGCGGAGACGGCCGAGGCCGTCGAGGACGACGGTCGGGGTCGCAGCGCCCTCCGCGAGCTCGGCAAGGTCGACGCGCCACAGCCGCTCGCCGCGCAGCGCCGCGACGTACACGCCCTCGTCGGTGACGGCGAGGCCGGACGGCGAGGCCTCGTCGGTCGTCCACGTGACGAGCGGGTCCTCGAAGCCGTCGTCCGTGCCACCCGTGCCCTCGACCTCGGGCCAGCCGTAGTTGCGGCCCGGGAGGATCTGGTTGAGCTCGTCGAACGTGTCCTGGCCGAGCTCCGAGGCGAACATGCGGCCGTCGGCGTCCCAGCCGAGACCCTGGACGTTGCGGTGCCCGAGGCTCCACACGGGCGACCCCGGCACGGGGTTGCCGGGCGCCGGCTCGCCCTCGGGCGTGAGCCGCAGGATCTTGCCGTTGAGCGAGTCCGGGTCCTGCGCCGTGCGCGGCTCGGTCGCGTCGCCCGTCGCGACGTAGAGCATGCCGTCGGGCCCGAAGGCGACCGCGCCGCCATCGTGGAACTGGGCCGACGCGATGCCGTCGAGCAGCGTCGTCAGCTCGCCGAGCGTCGCACCCGTGAGCGTGCCGCGCAGGACGGCGTTGCCGTCGGTCCCCGTGCGCTGGACGACGATGTCCGACGTCCCGGGGGCGACGGCGACGCCGAGCAGCCCCGACTCCCCACGGTGGACGGTCTCGCGCGCGAGCGCGTCAGCGCCCGGCCCGGTCACGGGAGTCGTCGTGCCGTCGGGCGCGACCCGCACGAGCGTGCCCGTGTCGCGCAGGGTCACGAGGAGGTCGCCGCCCGGCAGGAGCGCCATGCCCCACGGCGCCGCCAGGTCGTCGACGACCTCGGTACGGTCCGTCACGGTGACGTCGACCGGCCCGGGCGGCGTCGTCGCCGTGGGCTCGGGGCTCTCCTCCGGGGTGGTCGCGCCCGCGGTGGGGGTCGGGGTCACGGGCGTCGGCCCGGGACCGGGCCGACGGTCGAGCACGATCCCCACGACGACGACCGCGACGGCCGCGAGGAGCGCGAGGACGACGACGAGCACGCGCGTGCGCCGCGCGACGCGCAGCCGCGCGGTCACCGTGCCGCCCTCTCCACCGCCCGGCGCGTCACGCGTCCCCCTGCCAGCCGAGGTTGCGGGCGACGTGCTGGAGCGTGAGGACCGTGACCTCGTAGTCGCGCGCGGCCAGGCCGCGCGTCATGGCGCTGCGGGCCTCGCCGAGCCCCGCCTGGAGGTCCGCGTACGCCTCCTCCCCCGCCACCGTCACGGCGAGCCCGCCGACGTCCGCGGGCGCGCCCTCGAGGTGCGCGGGACCCGCGACCCAGCCGCGGGCGCGGAGGTCCTCGAGGTGCGGGACCGTCGTCGCGGAGCCGGTCGCACCGAGGAGCGCGTCGACCTGCGCGGGGCTGCTCGCCCCGTCACGCACGACGGCGAGCACCTGCCAGTGCCGCCGCGTGAGCCCCGCCTCGTCGTAGACCCGACCGAACGCGTCCTCGACGAGCCCCTCGACGAGGCCGAGCCAGTACCCGAACGGGCGGGAACCGCCCGGACCTGCGAACGCACCTGTCGACGCCATGTCTCCCCCTCCGTCTGCCTGACCCGACCATCCTCGCGCAGGCCGGGGGTGTGCGCGAGGGTTGCGTGCCGAGTGGAGCGCTCAGCGGCCCCGTGCCGCGAGCGCGGCCTCGTAGAGGTCGCGCTTCGCGACGCCCGCGCGCACCGCGACCTGCGCGACCGCGTCCTTGAGCCGGACGCCGCCGTCCGCGAGCGCGAGGACCTCGGGGACGAGGTCGGCGGGCTCGGCCGCGGCCGGCGCCTCGGCCCCCGCGACGACGACGCAGATCTCGCCGCGCAGCTGCTCCGCGGCCGCGCGCTCCGCGAGCTCGCCGAGCGTGCCGCGCAGAACCTCCTCGTACGTCTTGGTGAGCTCGCGGCACACGGCCGCGGGGCGGTCGGCGCCGAACGCCCCGGCCATCGACGCGAGCGTCGAGTCGATCCGGTGCGGGGACTCGAAGAAGACCATCGTGCGTCGCTCGTCGGCGAGGGCCCCGAACGTCCGCGCGCGGTCCCCGTCCTTGCGGGGCGGGAAGCCCTCGAAGCAGAAGCGGTCGGTCGGCAGGCCCGAGAGCGCGAGGGCCGTGAGCACGGCGCTCGGCCCCGGCGCGGCCGTGACGCGCAGGCCGCGCTCGACGGCGCGCTGCACGACGCGGAAGCCCGGGTCCGAGACCGTGGGCATGCCGGCGTCCGAGACGACGAGGACGGTCCCGCCGCCCTCGACGACGTCGCACAGGTCGTCCGCGCGGTCCGACTCGTTGTGCTCGTGGTGGGAGACGAGGCGCCCGGGAACCTTGAGGTCGAGGCGCGCGGCGAGCGCGAGGAGACGCCGTGTGTCCTCGGCCGCGACGACGTCGGCCTCGACGAGGAGGCGCCGCAGGCGCGGCGAGGCGTCCTCGACGTCGCCGATCGGGGTGGCCGCGAGGATGAGCGATCCGGTCATGCCCACAAGACTGCCACGGCCCGTCCCCTGCCCCGACGCGACTGCTCCCCTACGATGTCTGACGTGACGACCGCCCCCACGCCCGCCGGCACCGCCGACGACGAGCTCCCCGACGTCGTCGCGCCGACCGACGTCGTCGTCGAGCCGCTCCCCGACGTCGTCGAGTCGACCGAGCGGCGCCTCCTGCGCGAGCTCCTCGGCGAGCGTGCCCTGCGCCTCGGTCTCACCGCGCAGGACCGCCTGTGGGGCTGGCTCGGTCCGTTGCTCGTGACGGTCCTCGCGGCCGTCCTGCGGGTGTGGGACCTCGGCCGGCCCAGGACGCTCGTGTTCGACGAGACCTACTACGTCAAACAGGCGTACTCGCTGCTGCAGGTCGGGTACGACGCGGCCTGGCCCGACGAGCCCAACGCCTCCTTCGAGGCCGGCAACCGCGACATCTTCCTCGACAGCGCCGAGTACGTCGTCCACCCGCCCGTCGGCAAGTGGATGATCGCCCTCGGGCTCAAGCTCGGCGGCGCCGACAACACGTGGGCCTGGCGCCTCGCGACCGCCGTCGTCGGCGTCCTCGGGGTGTGGATCGTCGCGCGCGTCGGCCGCCGCCTGTTCTCCTCGACTGTCGCGGGCGTCGTCGCCGGCGGCATCTTCGCGATCGACGGCGTCGGCATCGTCCACGCGCGCACGGGCCTGCTCGACAGCTTCGTGATGTTCTGGGCGCTCGTCGGCTTCGCGTTCGTCGTCCTCGACCGCTTCGACTCCCGCCGCAGGCTCGCGCGGCGCGCCGCCGCGCTCCTCGACGCCGGCCAGGGCCTCGGGCGCTGGGGGCCGCACCTCGGTATCCGCTGGTACCGGCTCGCCGCCGCGGTCGCGCTCGGACTGTGCATCGGCACGAAGTGGTCGGGCGCGTACTTCCTCGCGGTCCTCTGCGTCCTCGTCGTCCTCTGGGACGCCTCCGCGCGACGCACCGTCGGTGTCACGGGCTGGGCCAACGGCACGCTCTGGAAGGACGCCGTCCCGGCGGCCGTGACGATGGTGCCCCTCGCGGGCCTCACCTACCTCGCGTCGTGGAGCGCCTGGTTCGCCAACACGGGCTCGTACAAGCGGCTCTGGGCGGAGGACAACCCCGGCCAGGGCATCCAGTGGCTGCCCGCGCCGCTGCGGTCCTTCGTCGAGTACCACGTGCAGATGTGGGACTTCCACACGGGGCTCACGACACCCCACACGTACATGTCGAACCCGTGGGGCTGGCTGCTCCAGCTGCGCCCGACGTCCTTCTACTACCGCTCCGTCGAGCGCGGCGGCGAGCTGCCCGACGGCCTCGGCGCGTGCGCGTACGAGAAGTGCTCGGTCGCGGTGACGTCGCTCGGCAACCCGCTCGTCTGGTGGCTCGGCACGGCGGCGCTGCTCCTGGCGGTCGTGTGGGTCGTGTGGCGCAAGGACTGGCGCGGCGTCGCGGTGCTCTCCGGCATCGTCGCCGGCTGGGCGCCGTGGCTGCTCTACTCGCACCGCACGATCTTCACGTTCTACACGATCGCCTTCGCACCCTGGGTGTACCTCGCTCTCGGCTACGCCGTCGCGCTCGCGCTCGAGCACACGGAGGGATCACCGGGCCGACGGCGCCTCGTGCGCCGGATCCTCTGGGTGGTCGGCGGGCTCCTCGTCGCCGTGAGCGTGTTCTTCTACCCCATCTGGACCGCCAAGGTCGTGCCCTTCGAGTTCTGGCAGTGGCACATGTGGCTGCAGTCCTGGATCTGATCCCCGAAGGCGTCGGCACCGACGATTTCGCGGAGCGCTGAGAGCGGGCGACGGGTAAACCACTCCCGGATGTCGGAGGCCAGGGTTATCGTCGGACGTTGCCCACGTCCGACGGAAGGCTCCCCGGTGACACTTCTGCGTCTCGCGCTCCGACATGCCCGCCCCTACTGGTGGTGGATCGCCGCGGTCGGCGTCCTCCAGCTCGCCTCGACCATCGCGGCCCTCTACCTGCCGAGCCTCAACGCCCGCATCATCGACAAGGGCGTCTCGCTCGGCGACGTCGACTTCATCTGGAGCACCGGCCTCCAGATGCTCCTCGTGTGCCTCGCCCAGGTCGTCACGGCGATCGCCGCCGTCTACTTCGGTGCGCGCACCTCGATGAGCATCGGCCGCGACCTGCGCCGCGAGGTGTTCCGCAAGGTCGACTCGCTCGGCTCCCTCGACGTCTCCCGCTTCGGCACCGCGACGCTCATCACGCGCTCGACGAACGACGTCCAGCAGGTGCAGATGCTCGTCCTCATGACGCTGAACTTCATGGTGTCGACGCCCATCATGTGCATCGGCGGCATCGTCATGGCGCTGCGCGAGGACCCGGGTCTGTCGTGGCTCGTGTGGGTGTCCGTGCCGCTGCTCTTCGTCATCGTCTCGATCCTCGTCGTCAAGCTCCTGCCGCTGTTCCGCCAGATGCAGGACCGCGTCGACGGCATCAACGACGTCCTGCGCGAGCAGATCACCGGTATCCGCGTCATCCGCGCGTTCGTCCGCGAGCCCTTCGAGGCCAAGCGCTACCAGGACGCGAACTTCGCGATCACCGACGTCTCGATCAAGGTCGGCAACCTCTTTGTCCTCATGTTCCCCGTCATCATGATGATCCTCCACCTCGCCACGGCCGCCGTGCTGTGGTTCGGCGGGCACCGCGTCGACGCCGGCCAGATCCAGGTCGGGGCGCTCACCGCGTTCCTCCAGTACCTCCTGCAGATCCTCGTCGCCGTCATGATGGGCACCTTCATGATGATGATGATCCCGCGCGCCGTCGTCTCCGCCGAGCGCATCGACGAGGTCCTCGAGGCCGTCCCCACGATGAAGGCTCCGGCCGAGGGCTCCGCCGCGGCGCCGCAGGGCGGCGACGTCGTCCTCGACCACGTGACCTTCGGGTACCCCGGCGCCGAGCTGCCGGTCCTCGACGACGTGTCGTTCACGGCCCGCGCGGGACGGACCACCGCGATCGTCGGCTCCACCGGCTCCGGCAAGACCACCCTCCTCGGGCTCATCCCGCGCCTCTTCGAGGCCCAGCAGGGCACCGTGTCGATCGGCGGTGTCCCCGTCTCCTCGCTCGGCCGCCACCAGATCGCGGGACTCGTCGGCCTCGTGCCGCAGAAGCCCTATCTCTTCTCCGGGACTATCGCGTCCAACCTGCGCTTCGGCCGGCCCGAGGCCACGGAGGCCGACATGTGGCACGCGCTCGAGGTCGCGCAGGCCGCAGACTTCGTCCGCGCCAAGCCCAAGGAGCTCGACGAGCCCGTCGCGCAGGGCGGCACGAACGTCTCCGGCGGCCAGCGCCAGCGCCTGTGCATCGCGCGCGCGCTCGCCGCGCAGCCGCAGGTCTACCTGTTCGACGACTCGTTCTCCGCGCTCGACGTCACGACCGACGCCCTCCTGCGGGAGGCGCTCGCGGACGCGACCGCAGGGGCGACCGTCATCATCGTCGCGCAGCGCATCTCGACGATCCGTACCGCCGACCACATCGTCGTCCTCGACGACGGCAAGGTCGTCGGCGAGGGCACGCACGACGCGCTGCTCGCATCGAACGAGACCTATCGCGAGATCGTCGAGTCCCAGATGAGCATCGAGGGGGTGGCCTGATGGCCCGCACCGACCGCCGGCGCACCGACGCCGCACAGCCGGACGCCGGAGCCGAGGCCACGGCGGCTGTCGCCGTCGCCGAGGAGGAGCTCGACTTCACGCCGGGAGAGATGGACGGCGACCCGTTCATGGGCGGACCGCCCGCACGCAAGGCGCAGAACTTCTGGCCGTCGGCCAAGCGCCTCGTCGGGCTGCTCGCCCCCGAGAAGGCGCTCATGAGCATCGTGCTCGCCTTCGTCGTCGGCAGCGTCGTCCTGTCCGTCATCGCGCCCAAGGTTCTCGGCCGTGCGATGGACGTCATCTTCAGCGGCTGGATCGGCGTCACGATCAGCAAGCAGTTCCCCGCCGACATGCCGCTCGAGACCATCGTCGCGACCCTGCGCGCCCAGGGGCAGGACACGTTCGCGGACATGCTGCTGCGCTCGGGCGCCGTGCCCGGCCAGGGCATCGACTTCGACCGTCTCGCGGTGCTCATCGCGACCGTCCTCGGCCTCTACGTCGTCTCCTCGATCTTCATGTGGGCGCAGGGCTTCATCCTCAACCGCCTCGTCATGCGCGTCGTCTACAACCTGCGCGAGGAGATCGAGCACAAGCTCAACCGTCTGCCCCTGTCGTACTTCGACACGCGCCAGCGCGGCGACGTCATGTCACGCGTGACGAACGACGTCGACAACGTGCAGTCCGCCCTCCAGCAGGCGTTCAGCCAGCTCGTGCAGTCGATCATGATGGTGCTCGGCATCCTCGTCATGATGTTCGTCGTGTCGTGGCAGCTCGCGCTGCTCGCGCTCATCGCCCTGCCGCTGTCGGGAGCGGTCGCCGGCATCATCGGCGTCCGTTCGCAGCGCCTCTTCAAGGCGCAGTGGGCGCACACCGGAGCCGTCAACGGCCACGTCGAGGAGACCTTCTCGGGCCTCGACCTCGTCCGCGCCTACGGTCGTGACGAGGTCATGCTCGACGAGTTCGACGAGCGTAACGACAAGCTCTTCCAGGCGTCGTTCGGCGCGCAGTTCGTCTCGGGCATGATCATGCCCGCGATGACCTTCGTCTCCTACCTCTCCTACGTGCTCATCGCCGTCGGCGGCGGCCTGCGCGTCGCGTCCGGCAGCATGACGCTCGGTGACGCGACGGCGTTCATCCAGTACTCGCGCGAGTTCACGCAGCCCATCGCGGAGATGGCCGGCATCGCGAACATGCTCCAGTCGGGCGTCGCCTCGGCCGAGCGCACGTTCGAGCTGCTCGACGCCGAGGAGGAGGAGCCCGACGACGCGTCGGCCACGCTGCCCGCGCGCACCGACGGGCACGTCGAGCTCCGCGACGTCTCGTTCTCCTACGACCCCGCCAGCCCGCTCATCGAGAACCTCTCGCTCACCGTGCAGCCGGGGCAGACGGTCGCGATCGTCGGTCACACGGGCGCCGGCAAGACGACGCTCGTCAACCTCATCATGCGGTTCTACGAGATCCAGGGCGGGCAGATCCTCCTCGACGGCGTCGACGTGCGTGACCTCACGCGCTCCGACCTGCGCGGACAGGTCGGCATGGTCCTCCAGGACGCGTGGCTGTGGGGCGGGACCATCCGCGACAACATCCGCTACGGCCGCCTCGACGCGACCGACGAGGAGATCATCGAGGCGGCG
The DNA here is from genome assembly GCF_011300875.1 of Sanguibacter sp. HDW7. NCBI lineage: Bacteria > Bacillati > Actinomycetota > Actinomycetes > Micrococcales > Sanguibacteraceae > Sanguibacter > Sanguibacter sp. HDW7. The sequence goes on from NZ_CP049862.1 coordinate 2,619,631, forward strand.
AAGGCCACGATGGTCGACCGCTTCGTGCGGCAGCTGCCCGACGGCTACGACACGGTCGTCGACTCCGACGGCGGCTCCGTCTCCGCCGGCGAGCGGCAGCTCATCACGATCGCGCGCGCGTTCCTCTCGCAGCCGTCGCTGCTCATCCTCGACGAGGCGACGAGCTCGGTCGACACCCGCACCGAGCTGCTCGTGCAGCACGCGATGCACGCGCTGCGCTCCGACCGGACGTCGTTCGTCATCGCGCACCGGCTCTCGACGATCCGCGACGCGGACCTCATCCTCGTCATGGAGGCGGGCCGCATCGTCGAGCAGGGCAACCACACAGAGCTGCTCGAGCGCGGCGGTGCCTACCGCGAGCTCTACGAGAGCCAGTTCCGCGGCGGGCCGGAGTCCGCGCCCGGGGACGACGAGACGTCCGACGACGAGTCGTCGGCCGACGCGGCCGACGTGACGGACGAGGACGCACCGGATCAGGCGTGACACCCGCCTGATCCCCGCACGGAGCCGAGGGCCCGCGACCACAGGTCGCGGGCCCTCGGCCGTCCGTGTCATCACCTGCACGGTCGCGTGCGCGTCCTGCCGCCCGCGGGCCCGGTCCGGTGGGCCGCCGCGACTGGCGACTACCGTGGAGCCATGCGCATCGGTGTTCCCACGGAGACCAAGACCCACGAGTATCGCGTCGCGTGCACGCCCGGCGGCGTCCACGCGCTCGTCGCGGCGGGCCACGAGGTGCTCGTCGAGGCCGGCGCAGGTGCGGGCTCCGCGATGCCCGACGACGAGTACGTGGCGGCCGGCGCGACCGTCGTCGCGGACGCGGCCGAGGTCTGGGAGCGCGCGGAGCTCGTCTGCAAGGTCAAGGAGCCGACGCCCGCCGAGCACGCCTTCCTGCGGCCGGGGCTCGAGCTCTTCACCTACCTCCACGCGGCCGCCGACCTGCCGCTCACGCGTGCGCTGCTCGACCACCGGGTCACGAGCTATGCGTACGAGACGGTCACCGGGCCGACGGGTGGCCTGCCGCTGCTCGCGCCGATGAGCGAGATCGCGGGCCGGCTCGCGGCGCAGGTCGGCGCGGTCGAGCTCATGCGCTCGCGCGGCGGCCGCGGCATCCTCATGGGCGGCGTGCCGGGCACGCCGCCGGCGAAGGTCGTCGTGCTCGGCGGCGGGACCGTCGGGCGCAACGCGGCGCAGATCGCGCTCGGCATGCGCGCGGACGTCACCGTCGTCGACGTCTCGCCGGAGACGCTGCGGGCGATCGACACCGAGACGGGCGGTCACGTGCGGACGGCGGCGTCGAACGCGTGGGAGATCGAGCCGTTCCTCCTCGAGGCCGACCTCGTCGTCGGGGCCGTGCTCGTGCCGGGGGCGCGGACGCCGCACCTCGTCTCGGACGCGCTCGTCGCGCGGATGCGCGAGGGCTCGGTGCTCGTCGACGTGGCGATCGACCAGGGCGGCTGCTTCGAGGTGTCGCACCCCACGACGCACGACGACCCCGTCTACCAGGTGCACGGCTCGCGGGTGTACGCGGTCGCGAACATGCCCGGAGCGGTGCCGGTGACGTCGACGCGGGCGCTGACGAACGCGACGCTGCCGTACCTGCTCGAGCTCGCCAGCGGCACGCCCCTCGCGGTCGGGGCAGACGACGGCGACCACGGGCCGCGCCGGGCGTCGCTGCGCGCGGGCCTGCGCGCCGGGCTCACGACGAGCGAGGGACTCGTCCGGCACGTGGGCGTCGCCGACGCCCATGGCCTGCCGCTCGCCACCCTCTGACCGTCTGTACCCTCCGTCTCCACGACGCGCGCGACGCGGAGGGCGGTCTCCCGCGCTGCGCGGGAGACCGCCCCTCCGTGCCTCGAAGCCGTCGGGCGACCCCGAGGCGGCCGCGACGCCTAGGACGCCCCGACCCGCTCGACCACACCGAGCGCGTCGAGCAGCTGCAGCCGCAGGTCGCCGAAGCCCGGCACGCCACGTCGACGCGGGCGTGCGAAGGGCACCGTGACGTCAAGACCGACCCGACCGTCCGTGAGCACGACGACCCGGTCGGCGAGGAGGATCGCCTCGTCGACGTCGTGCGTGACGAGCAGCGCTGCAGGCCGGTGCCGTCGGCACAGGTCCGCGACGAGCATCTGCATGCGGATGCGTGTGAGGGCGTCGAGCGCCGCGAACGGCTCGTCGAGCAGCAGCACGCCCGGGTCGCGCACGAGTGCTCGCGCGAGCGCCACCCGCTGGGCCTCGCCCCCGGACAGCTGGGTCGGCCACGCTCGCTCACGTCCCTCGAGCCCGACCTCCGAGAGCGCCGCGAGCGCCTGGGCGCGCGACTCCCGCCCGCGCCGCCGACCGAGGAGCACGTTGCCGAGAAGCCGCGTGCCCGGCAGCAGCCGCGGCTCCTGGAAGACGACCGACAGCGGCTCGCCCACCTCGACGTCGCCGTCGTCGTGCGTCTCGAGCCCCGCGAGGATCCGCAGGAAGGTCGTCTTGCCCGAGCCCGAGGGACCCAGGAGCGCGACGAACTCCCCCGGTGCGACGTCGAGCGAGAACCCGTCGAGCACCGCGCGGCCGTCGAACGCACGCGTGACGTCGCGCGCGGAGATGCCTGTCGCCCGCGCGCTCATGCGGCTCGCCCCGCGACCCGGTAGGGCAGGAGCACCCGCTCCAGACCCCGGACGAGCAGGTCGACCCCCAGCCCCCACAGCGCGTAGATCGCCACGATGACGACGAGCACGTCCGTCTGGAAGTACTGCTGCGCCGACGTCATGAGCGCGCCGAGCCCCCGCGGGGCGTTGGTGAGCTCTGCGACGATGAGCGCGAGGAGCGACACCGACAATGACACGCGCAGCCCGACGAGCACCGACGGCACGGCCCCCGGGAGCACGACGCGGGCCACGAGCGCCGGGCCTCGCAGGCCGAAGACGCGCGCGGCCTCGACGACCTTGCGATCGACATGGCGCACCCCCGCATGGATGTTGAGGTAGAGGGGGAAGGTCGCAGCCGTCGCGATGATGATCGTCTTCGGCAGCTCGCCGATGCCGAACCACAGGACGAGCAGCGGTGCGACCGCGAGGAACGGGATCGTCCGGAGCATCTGCAGCGTCGGGTCGAGCAGCTCGTCGGCAAGGCTCGAGAGACCCGCGACGACCCCGAGGAGGATCCCGAGCGAGGCGCCGATCGCGAAGCCGGTCGCGACACGCACGAGCGAGACCTCGAGGTTCTCGGCGAGCACCCCGCTCGCGACGAGGTCGCGCGCGGTCGCGACGACCTGCCAGGGCGCGGGGAAGATCCGCTCCGGGACGCGCCCGGACGCTGATCCCCATGCCCAGGCCGCCAGCAGGGCGGCCGGCACGGCGGCACGCCGCAGCACCTGCCCCATGCGACGGACGGCGCGCCGGCCGCCGCCGGCGACCGTGCGGGTGCGCTGCCGTGGGTGCCGCGCAGGCCCGACCGGCGAGGTCGCGGCCAGGGCGTCGCGGGACGCCGCCGTGCTCCCGGCACCGGTCTCGCGGGAGTCGCCGGCGGTCCCCGGGACGGAGGCCTCGGGGACGGAGGCCCCGGGGCTGGAGGCCCCGGGGACGGGGGTCCGCACCGTGGCGGCACGCGCGCTCATGGCGCGACCCACCCGTCGACGTCGAACTCCTTCGCGCCCGAACCGTTCCCCGTGAGGAACTCGAGCGTCGTCCGGACGGTGGCGAGGCCCTGCGGGTCGACCCGCTCGGTGCCGTACGCCCAGAGGTTTGCCTGCAGGACGACGTCGACGGGTGTGCCCGTCGTCTCCGACACCCAGGTGGCGTACGCATCGTGGTCGGCCTCGATCGCGTCGGCGCCCGCGCGGTAGACCTCCCACACGGCGTCCGCGAGCCCGGGCTGCGCCGTCGCGGTCGCCTCGGCCGTGAGCGTCACGTTCGTCGCGAGAAGGTCCGGGTCGTCGACGCTCGCGCGGCTGAGGACGTGGAAGTCGTTGCGCGCGAGCCACAGGCCGGCGGTCGTCGCGGGCAACGGCACCGCGTCGACGTCCCCGCGCTGCAGCGCGGGCAGGGCGTCGGCGAAGAGGAGGTTGACGAGCTCGACGTCCTCGAGGACACCCGCGCGCTCGAGGACCGCACGGCCGTACTTGTCGAAGTTCGAGCCGAACTGCAGCGCGACCTTCTTGCCCGCGAGACCCTCGACGGACGTGATCGACGCGTCCCGCGTGAGGAACCAGATGTCCGACGAGGGCCGGGCGATCGCGAGCGCCGTCACTGGGCGGTCGCTCGCGCGCGCCTGCGTCGCGGGCGTGTCACCGATGAACCCGACCGTGACGTCGCCCGAGAGCAGCGCCTCGACGACGGGCGGTCCGTTGCTGAAGCCGACGAACTTGTCGTATACGTATCCGTGCGGCGCGAGGATCTTGTCCGCGAGGCCGCGTGCGACGGCGTAGCCGAAGGGCCCGGTCTCGGTCGGCGTCGTGCCGGGACCGCCGTTCCACGGTGCTCCGACGACGAGGGGCGTGAGCCCTCCGGGCGCGTTCGGGGTGGAGCCGGTCGCGTCGGCGGTGGCCGAGCACGCGGCGAGGGCGAGGGCGGCGGCCGCGGCGAGCGCGGTCGCGAGAGGGCCGCGGGCACGGCGGCGGGACGGCGTGTCGGACGGTGTGCGGGCAGAGCGGAGCCAGGTCATGGGGTCCTCCAGGACGAAAGGGTGGGCGGGTTGGACGAAGGGCAGGGCAGAGGGCGGAACGGCGGCCGGGCGGTCAGAGGAGACCGCGGCCGGGTCGGGAACCGCTAGGCGTCCGCGACGGCGGGGTCGGCTCGGCTCCAGCCGACGCGGCGCCGGTAGAGCCCGAGCATCCCCGCCTCCTCGAGCGCGTCGCGGTCGTGGGCGCGCGAGCCGGGCGGCTCGGGCGTGCGCAGCGGGCTCACGAAGATCGCCTCGGCGGGGCACCAGGCCTCGCACTGGAAGCACGTCTGGCAGTCCGACTGGCGCGCGATCGTCGGCACGCCGCCGGGGACGGCGTCGAAGACGTTGGTCGGGCACACGCGCACGCAGATGTCGCACAGCGTGCAGCGGACGGGGTCGACGAGCTCGATCACGGTGTCTCCTTCGGGTCGGTGGTGGGGGTGCGGGGAGCGCGGGGCTCACGCAAGGGCGGCGAGCGCCGCCCGGGAGGGCGCGTGGTCGGGTCCTGTGCGCGGGGTCTCGGGGTCGGTGGCGACCCACGGGTCGCCGAGGCCGCCGACGAGGAGGCGGCGTGCCTGCGCAGGGTCCTCCTCGGGGTGGTCGAGGCGGTGATGCATGCCGCGGGTCTCGGTGCGGGCTGCGGCGGCGGCGAGCACCCAGCGGGCGGTCTGGAGCATCCCGGCGACCTCCCGCGTGCGGAGCGCGGACGCGGAGCGGGGACCGTCCGCGGGGACGAGGACGCCGGGGGCCGACGCGAGCGCGCGCAGCCGAGCATCTCCGTCGCGGAGGATGGCGGCGTCCTTGAGGACGGAGCGCGCGGGTGGGTGGGTCTCGGACTGGACGGCGTCGAGGACGGCACGCGGCGTCGGCGTCGTCGGTCCGGGCGCGGTGCCCCGCAGGCCGAGCCCGCCCGCGGGCCGCGGGGTTCCGCGGTAGGGAGGGAGGCTCCGGGCCTCGTCGGCGGCCGTGCGCCCCGCCCACGTGCCTGTCGCGACGGCCCACGAGAGGTTGGGGCCACCGGCGCCGGTCGCGGCTCCGACGAGGCGGTCTCGCGCGGCGACGTCCCCGGCGGCGTAGAGGCCGGGCACGCCGGTGGACGCGTCGAGGCCGGCGAGGTGGAGGCCTCCGGTCCCGCGGACGGTGCCCTCGGTCACCCAGTCGATGGGGAAGTGCTCGGTGAAGGGGTCGATGCCGAGCTTGTCGGTCACCATGAAGAAGTTGGGCATGGCGGCGCGGGCGTCGGCGCGGCGCTCGGGCGGCACCTGGTCGAGGCGTGCGGTGATCGTGCCTCGCTCGGAGGCGCGGAGCAGCTCGATGCGCGTCGCGTGGAGGTCGCGGTAGTGCAGGGGCCGGCCCTCGTGGTCCCGGTAGGACGCGGCGACCATGAAGCCGTTCTTGTCCATGGACGTGCCGAGCGGGACCATGCCGTAGAAGCTCGACATCTCCATGGATGACAGGTGGGCGCCGACCTCGGCGGCCATGAGGTGGCCCTCGCCGGTGTCGACGTCGCCGCCGAGGGCGTGGCTGCGCCACGTCGTGCCGCCTGTGGCGAGGACGACGGCGCCGGCGTGGACGGTCCAGGGGCGTCCGGCGCGCGGCTGGACGCCCTGGGCGCCGCGGACGCGGCCGTCGTCGTCGCGGAGGAGCTCGAGCGCGGGGCTGTGGTCGAGGATGCGCGCGCCGCCGCGTCGGGTCCGGCCGCGCAGGAAGCGCAGGTAGTCGGGGGCGGTGCCCGCGAGGGTGCGGTCGTCGCCGCGGCTGCGGTCGGTGTCGCGGGTCGCTCCCCTGGGGCGGTAGCCCCAGCCGTCGACGAGCGCGGTGCGGGACCATGCCTCGTCGAGGACCGCCTCGATCCAGCGACGGTCGGTGAGGTGGCCGCCGCGGGCCTCGCGGACGGCGATCTCGGCGTCGCGCCGGGCGGCGTCCGGCGGCAGGAGCCAGTGGGCGACGCCCGCGGCGGCCGCGACGCCGGAGGTGCCGCACCACCCCTTGTCGACGAGGACGGTGCGGGCTCCGTGCTCGGTCGCGGCGATGGCGGCCCAGGTGGCGGCGGGGCCTCCGCCGACGACGAGGACGTCGGCGGTGAGGGTGATGCCCTGGGCGTCGTCGTGGTCGACGGTGGGGGCCGGGGCGCGGCGCGGAGCTGTCATGGGTGGGAACGTACGGCCTTCTGGACCAAAAAGGTCTAGATAAAGCCCTCATCCCGCATCGCGAGACGAACCAGGAGCATTCCTAGCCTGGCTAGGTATATAGTGACGGCGTGACTGCAAACCGACCCCGCGCCCGCCTCTTGCGCAGCCTCGTCCCCGCACTCCTCGTCGTCGTCTGGCTCGGCCTCGCCTCCTTCGGCGGGCCGCTCTTCGGACGTATCTCCGAGGTCTCGTCGAACGACCCCACGGCGTACCTGCCGACGAGCGCGGAGGCCACGCAGGTCCAGAAGCAGCTCACCGGGTTCCTCGGCAGCGACGCGATCCCCGCGGTCGTCGTCGCGGTCCGTGACAGCGGCCTCACCGAGGCCGACCTCGCAGCGCTCGGCACCGCGGCCGAGGCCGCAGCCACGCTCCCCGAGGTCGCGGGCGGCGCAAGCCCCGCGATCCCGTCCGAGGACGGCAAGGCCGTCCAGGTGTTCGTACCGCTCAGCACGCAGTCCGACCTCGGAGAGGGCGTCGAGGCGATCCGCGCGGCGTTCGCAGCCGACGTCCCCGACGGCGTCGAGGTGCTCGTCACCGGGCCCGCAGGCCTCTCCGCCGACCTCGGCGACGCCTTCGCCGGCATCGACGGCCTTCTCCTCGGCGTCGCGCTCGCCGCGGTACTCATCATCCTCGTCGTCGTCTACCGCTCCCCCGTCCTGCCGCTGCTCGTCCTCATGACGAGCGTCTTCGCACTGTGCGCGGCGCTCGCAACCGTGTGGCTGCTCGCCAAGGAAGGCGTCGTGCTGCTCTCGGGGCAGACGCAGGGCATCCTCTTCATCCTCGTCATCGGCGCCGCGACCGACTACGGGCTGCTCTACGTCTCACGCTTCCGCGAGGAGCTCCGCGTCCAGCCCGACCGGTGGGCCGCGACCCGCGCCGCCCTGCGCGGCGCGCGCGAGCCCATCCTCGCGTCGGGCGGCACCGTCGTCGCGGGCCTCCTGTGCCTGCTGCTCTCCGACCTCCAGTCGAACCGCGACCTCGGCCCCATCGCCGCGATCGGCATCGTCTGGGCGATGATCGCGTCGTTCACGCTCCTGCCCGCGCTGCTCGCGCTCACGGGCGGCGCGGCGTTCTGGCCGCGACGCCCCCAGCCCCTCACGGCGGAGCAGGCCGCCGACCCCCACACCCGCATGCCGCAGCGCGGCCTGTGGCACGCGCTGCCGGGCGCCGTCGCACGCCGCCCGCGCGCTCTCTGGGTGGGGACGACGGCCGTCCTGCTCCTCGCGTGCGTCGGGCTCACGCAGCTCAAGGCCGACGGCGTCGCGCAGTCCGACCTCGTCATGGGCGACTCCCCCGCACGCACGGGCCAGCAGCTGCTCGCGCAGCACTTCCCGGGCGGCTCCGGCTCCCCGACCTACGTGCTCGCCCCGGAGGCGGGCCTCGACGAGGTCGCACGGACCGTCCTCGGGACGCAGGGGGTCGCCTCGCTCGCCGTCACCGCGAAGGACTCCCCGTCGGGCACCGCCCCCGTCACCGCCGACGGCATCCAGGCCGTCGGTCGCCCCGGCACGGAGCCGCCCGCCCCGACCGTCGTCGACGGCCAGGTCCTCCTCCAGGCGACCCTCACCGACGCCGCCGACTCCGCAGCCGCCGAGTCGACCGTGCGCGCCCTGCGCGCGAGCGTCGGCGACGACGTCCTCGTCGGCGGCTCGACCGCGACCGCCATCGACTCCGACGACGCCTCCGTGCACGACCGCAACCTCATCATTCCCGTCGTGCTGCTCGTCATCCTCATCATCCTCGGGCTGCTGCTGCGCGCGGTCGTCGCGCCGATCCTCCTCATCGCGACCGTCGTGCTGTCCTTCGGCGCGACGCTCGGCGTGAGCGCGCTGGTCTTCAACCACGTGCTCGACATGCCGGGCGCCGACCCCGCCGTGCCGCTGTTCGGCTTCGTCTTCCTCGTGGCGCTCGGCATCGACTACAACATCTTCCTCATGACCCGCGTCCGTGAGGAGTCGCTCGCCCACGGCACGCACCACGGCATCACGCGCGGGCTCGCCATCACGGGCGGCGTCATCACGTCAGCAGGGCTCGTGCTCGCCGCGACGTTCGGCGCCCTCGCCGTCCTGCCGATCCTCTTCCTCGTGCAGCTCGCGTTCATCGTCGCGTTCGGCGTGCTCATCGACACGTTCCTCGTGCGGACCGTCCTCGTGCCCGCGCTCGGCTACGACCTCGGCCGCGTCATCTGGTGGCCGTCGCGGCTCGCGAAGGGCGAGCGGTGAGCACACCCCCGCCCGCGGCGCTGCGGGGCGAGCGGTGAGGATCTGGTCGCTCGACCCCCGCGTGCTCGACCGCGTCGGGCTCGTCGCGTGCTGGCGCGAGACGCTGCTCGCGCAGGCCGTCCTCGCCGGACGGACCCGCGGCTACACGCAGCACCCGCAGCTCGAGCGGTTCCGTGAGGCGCCCGACCCGCTCGCCGCGGTCGGCGCGTACCTCACGGGGCTCGCGGACGAGGCCGACGCGCGCGGCTACCGCTTCGACCGCGCGCGCATCGACCGGCCGGGCCCGACGGGCGCGGGCACGTCGGGCGCGGGCACGTCGGGCGGGGACACGGACCGTCCCGTTCCCCGGCTCACCGTGACGACGGGCCAGCTGGCGCTCGAGCGAGCGCACCTCGCTGCCAAGCTCGCGCTGCGGGCGCCCGACGACCTCGCCCGGCTCGGCGCCCACGCACGGGCTCACCCGCTGTTCGACGTCGTCGACGGTCCGGTGGCGTCGTGGGAGCGAGCGCCGATGCCCGAGGACGCGCGGACCTGACGACCGCAGGACGCGTCGCGCCGAGGGAGGTCAGAGCGACGACGACCGAACCCGCTGCCGCCGCGCCACGCCCGGTCGAGGGCCCGTCGGGCGCCCGCGACACCTCCTTGTCGCGGGCGCGGCCGCTCAGCGGTCGAGGAGGATCGCGAGGACGACGAGCGTCACGACGAAGCCGCACACCTGGTTGAGCCAGAGGAAGCGTCGCCAGCCGGCGTTCGCCGTCTCGCACGTCGCGTCCGTGACGTGCCGGTGCGGCCACACGTTGAGAAGGTGGAGCAGCGGCACGAGCGCCGCGACGTGTCCGGGCCAGCCCGCGCCGACGAGCAGGACGACCGCGGCGAGCGCGTAGGCGGCCAGCGCGAGCCGCGTCGTGAGCCGAGCCCCGAGCACGGTCGCGACGGAGCCGATGCCCGCCTCGCGGTCGGCGCGCACGTCCTGCACCGCGCCGAACGCGTGCGAGGCGACGCCCCAGCAGAAGAACGCGACGAGCACCGCGACGACCTCGCCCGTCCATGCCCCGCCCGCGAGCGCGACGCCGTAGACGGCTGGCGCCACGAAGTGCGTCGAGCTCGTGAGCGAGTCGAGCACGGGACGCTCCTTGAGCCGCAGCGGCGGGGCGGAGTAGCCGACGACGGCGACGACCGCGACGAGGAGCACGGCGTTCGCGAGCGCCGTGCCCGCGACGAGGAGGACGACGAGGAACGGCACGTTCGTCACGACGGCAGCGACGAGCGTCGTCCGGTGGAGCCCTCGCTCGAGGACGATCCCCTCGATGCCGCCCTTGCGCGGGTTTGCGACGTCGGAGTCGTGGTCGAAGACGTCGTTGATGCCGTACATCGCGAGGTTGTAGGGGACGAGGAGGAAGAGGGCCGCGACCGTGCCGAGCCACCACGACGTCCCGCCCGCGAGGAGGTACGCGGCGACGAAGGGGTAGGCCGTGTTGATCCACGAGACGGGGCGGGAGGTGCCGACGAGGCGGGCGAGCGTCCGGCGGCGCGCGTCGTCACGAGCCTCTCCCCCGCCCGGCGCGACGGCGGCCGCGAGCACGGGTAGGACGAGCGCCGACGCGACGGGCCACGCAAGGTCCTCGACGGGGGCGAGGCCGACGCGCAGGCCGAGCAGCTGCGACTCCTCGAAGCGGAAGAGGTCGGCGGCGATCATCGCCGAGTCGAAGACGACGGTGAGCACGACGAGGACCAGGGCGGTGACCGTCGTCGCGGCCCCGAGGCCCGCAGGCAGCGTCCCGCGACGCCGCGCGACGGCCCGCAGCCCCACGTGCGCTGCGGCGGCGAGCGCGAGGACGACTGCGGCGAGCGTCGCGTACGTCATCGGTCCCGCCTCCTGCGTCGCTCCTGGACGCGCAGGCACGCTGCGGCCACGACGAGCGTCACGTACGGCAGGAACACGACGAACACGAGCTCCTCGAGCGGCAGGTGCGGTGCGACCTCGACACCGAGGAGCGCGTCGCCGCCACCGCGGCCGTAGAAGCCGGCGCGGATCGCGACGACGTCCCACGCGAGCAGCAGGAGCGCCCCGAGCACGACGACGGCGACGACGCGCAGACCCGAGCCGAGCGGACCGACCGCCTCGCTGCGGGCACCGAGCAGCAGCCGCCACCGCAGGTCGATCGCGAGCACGCCCGCCCCGGAGACGAGCAGCGCGGCGAGGTAGGCACCCGTCATCGGCGGCCTCCGTCCTGGGACGAGGGCCGGCGCACGTGGACGGGTGCGCCGGCCCCCGCGTCCCGGCCGGGCGCCCGCGCGAGCGTGTCGCGCGCGACCTGAGCGCTCAGCAGGCACATGGGAACGCCGACGCCCGGGACGGTGGACGCCCCGGCGTGGACGAGCCCGTCGACGTGGCGCGAGGTGCTGCGGGCCCGGAACATCGCCGACTGCCGCAGCGTGTGCGCGGGGCCCAGCGCCCCGCCCCGCCACGCGTGGAGGTCCGCCGCCATGTCGCCCGGTCCGACCGTGCGCCGGACGACGACGCGCTCGGCGAGGTCGGGGATCCCGGCCCACGCGCCGAGCTGCGCGACGGCGCGATCGGCGATGTCCTCGACGCCCGGGTCGCCCGCGCCGTCGAGGCCGCCTCGTCCGAGCGCGGGGTCCGCGTGGACGGGGACGAGCACGAAGAGCGTCTCGTGCCCTGCCGGTGCGACGCCGGGATCGGTCCGGGAGGGCGCGCACACGTAGATCGACGCGGGGTCCGGCAACGGGCGTCGGCCGTCGACGGCGTCGAAGCCCGTCGTCCAGTCGCGCGTGAACATGAGCGTGTGGTGCGTGAGCTGCGGGAGCTCGCCGCGTACGCCGAGGTGCACGAGCACCGCGCCGGGCCCGGGGTCGCGCCCGGCCCACCAGCGTTCCGGGTAGGTGCGGAGGTGGGCGGGCAGGATCTGCGTCTCGAGGTGGTGGAGGTCGCCCGCGTGGACGACGACGTCGGCGTCGATCGTGCGCGGGCCGCCCGGGCCGAGCACGTCGACCCCTGTGACGTGCGCTCGCGGCCGGCGCGCCGTCCGGATCCGGCCGACGCCCCGCGAGGTGCGGACCGCCGTCACCTCGGTGCCGAGCGTGATCCGCACGCCGGCCTCCTCGGCGAGGCGCGCGAGCGACCGCGTGACCTCGCCGAAGCCACCGCGGGGGTAGCGGACGCCGTCGACGAGGTCGAGATGGCTCATGAGGTGATACATGCTCGGCGCCCGCTCGGGCCGGGTGCCGAGGAACACCGCCGGGTAGCCGAGGATCTGCCGGAGGCGACGGTCGGCGAAGCGCGACCTCACGTGGCGGTCGAGCGGCACGACGAGCAGCCGCACGAGCGTCGGCAGCCGTCGCAGCAGGGCGGGCACGAAGAGGTCGCGGAGGCGGCCGAAGTCGGTGCGCAGAAGGTGGTCGACGGCCGTGCGGTAGACGTCGTGGGCCTCGTCGAGGTAGCGGCCCAGACGCTCCCCGGCGCCGGGCTCGACGGATTCGAAGAGCGCCGTCGCGGCCGCGCGGCCCGACCGGACGTCGAGCGGCGCGGCGTCCTCGGCCAGGACGCGGTAGGCGGGATCGAGCGCCACGAGGTCGAGCTGGGCGGCGGTCGTCGTGCCGACCTCGGCGTAGTAGCTCTCGAACACCTCGGGCATGAGGAACCACGACGGGCCGAGATCGAACGTGAAGCCCGCGTGCTCCCAGGTCCCCGCGCGTCCGCCGACGACGTCGAGCCGGTCGACGACCTCGACGTCGTCCCCCTCGCGGGCAAGGAGGGTCGCGGCCGCGAGCCCGGCCACCCCCGCGCCGACGACGACGACGCGGCTCACGCGACGCCCTGCCGGACGACGGGCCGCACCCTCCGGCCGCGAGCGCCCCGGGGCCGGCGGGCCGCGGCGTCGCGCAGCAGCGCACCACCGACGACGCGTGCCTTGCGGGCCGCAGGGACGCTGACGCGCGTCGAGGCGATCGCGTGCGCAGGCGTCGTCCGCAGGCGGCGCGAGAGCTCGGCGAACAGCGCGGTGGCGGCGACGACGGCCCGCCGGGCGCCCGGCGGCAGAAGAGGTACCGCGGTGCGGGCGAGGGCGATCTCGGCGTCGACGTCGTCGAGCGCGGCGTCGCGGGCCGCGTCGGTCGGCGCTGTCGCGAGGTCCGCGAGGTACCTCCTGCCGCGCTCGTCGAGGTCCGCGCCGAGGTCGCGGACGAAGTTCACCTTCTGGAAGGCCGAGCCGAGCGCGCACGCCCCGGGCGCGGCCTCGTGCAGCAGCCGCTGCCGGTCGGCCGGGGGGAGGTCGGCCGCGAACACGCGCAGGCACATGAGGCCGACGACCTCCGCCGAGCCGTGGACGTACGTCGCGAGCGACGCGGGGTCGTGGTCGCCCTGCACGAGGTCGGTGCGCATCGCCGCGAAGAACGGCTCCGTGAGCGTCGCGTCGATCCCGCAGCGCAGCGCCGCGAGGGTGAACGCGTGGACGACGAGGTTCGTCGAGCAGCCCCGGACGAGCGAGAGCGCGACCTCGTCCTCGAGGTCGTCGAGCAGTCGGGTGCGTGCGTCGGGCGCCACCTCGTCGAGCGCACCGTCGACCACCTCGTCGGCGAGACGTACGAGCCCGTACACCGCGCGGACGTCGGCGCGCTGCCCCGGCGGCAGGAGCCTCACAGCGAGGGAGAAGCTCGTCGAGTAGCTCGCGATGACCGTCTCGCTCGCAGCGCGCGCCGCGGCGTCGTAGCGGGCACGCTCGGACGCGCTCACGCCTCGGCCCCCGCGTTGACGGGCGTCGCGTCGACGGGCGTCGCTGCGACGGGCGTCCCGACTGCGACTGCCGCGAGCGCGTCGACACATGCCCCTGCGCAGAGGAGGTCGAGCAGCGCGTCGGGCACTCCCGCGGCGCGGCCGACGTGGAGCGCGCTCGCGATCCGGTCGTCCGCGAGCCGCGCGACGGCGTCCGGCACGCCGTGCGCGACGAGCGCGCGACGGACGGGTTCGGCGCCCGCAGCGTCAAGCGTGACGTCGCCCAGGACGCGTAGGACGTCGGGCCATGCACCCGTGCCGGCCGCGACCGCGACGACCGCCGTCGCGCGCCCGGCGCGCAGGTCGGAGACGCACGACTTGCCGGTCGCGGCGGGGTCACCGAAGGTCCCGCGCAGGTCGTCGCGGAGCTGGAAGGCGACGCCGACGAGCCGCCCGACGTGCTCGAGCGCCGGCGCGAGGGCGAGCGCGGACGGCGTCCCGACGAGCAGCGCGGCGGCGCGCAGCGGCCACACGAAGGTGTAGACGGCAGTCTTGCGCTCCGCGGTCGCAAGGACCGTCGCGAGAGGCGGCCGCGCGGCGGCGAGCACGGTGGTGTCGGCGAGCTCGCCGGCCGCGGACTCCGCGACGACGTCACCGAGAAGGTCGAGCAGGCCTGCGCGCGTCGCGGCGGGGACGTCGAGCGACGCGACCGCGCTCACGGCGCGGACGAGCGCGAGGTCACCCGCGAGGATGCCGCCTGCGAGCGCCGCGTCGGCGACGCCGGCGGGCGACGCGCCACGGGCACGTGCGGCGGCACCGTGGCGGGCTGCGGCGGTGGGGCGGCCGCGGCGGACGTCGTCGTGGTCGATGACGTCGTCGTGGACGAGGAAGGCGGTGTGGAGGAGCTCGGTCGCGTCGGCGAGGGCCAGGGCGAGGTCGTCGCGCTCGCCGCCGAGCGCGCGGTAGGTCGCGAGGAGCAGCGCGGGACGGACCCCGCTGCCTCCGTCGGCGGCGTCGGCGAGCGCGTCCCACAGGGACGCGAGGTGGCCGTCCGGGTCGGGCAGGCGCGTGGCTTCCCGGCGCAGCGCGTCGACGAGCGCGTCGGACGTCCAGGTGGGGTCCGGCGCGGACGAGCGCCCGATCGCGACGGCGCTCACCGGAGGTCCTCGAGGGCAGCGAGCTCGCGGAGCTGTGCGACGGCCCAGGGGCTGAGGGACCAGGGCGCGCAGACGCTCGTGCGGCCGAGGTCGGCCGCGTCGACCCATGTGACCTCGACGGCCTCGCGGGGGTCGGGCGTGACGGGTGGCCTCCGGCCGGGCACGCGGGCGAGGACGACGGGGCACAGCTCGTTCTCGACGGTGCCGTGGGCGTCGACGGCTCTGTAGCGGAAGTCGGGCAGGACGACGTCGAGGTCCGTGAGGGTCGTGAGCCCGAGCTCGGCGCGGCCGTGGCGGAGGACGGCGTCGAGGAGGTCCTCGCCGGGCCGCGGATGGCCGCAGAACGCGTTGGTCCAGACGCCGGGCCAGGACCGCTTGGTGAGGGCGCGGCGGCTGAGGAGGACGGAGCCGTCGTCGTCGACCACGTGGCACGAGAACGCCAGGTGCAGAGGTGTCTGCGCGCCGTGGACCCTCTCGCGGGGTGCCGTTCCCGTGGGCCGACCGGCGTCGTCGAGCAGGACGACGTCGTCGGTGGAGTCGTGCGTAGACGTGCTGGGCGGCGGTGCGAGCTGTGTCATCGCGGCTCCTCGGCAGTTGGTTGCTCGCCACGTTACTAGACAGGCTAGCAATCTGTCACGCTAGGATGACGTCGTGCACGAGACGGCCCCGGGACCCGACACCCCCTACTGGTACGCCGACGACGGCGTGCGCGAGCTGCTCCTCGCCCTGCGCCGCTTCCGGATGGCCGACACCGGCATGCGCCGCCGCACCGCACGCGCGATGGACATGAACGAGTCCGACATGATGGCGCTCCAGCTCGTCGTCGCCGCCGAGCGACACGGCACCGTCGTCACGCCCAACGCCGTCGCCCTCCACCTCGACATCTCGACCGCCTCGACGACCAAGCTCATCGATCGGCTCGAGGACGCCGGCTACCTCGTGCGCGCGCCCCACCCGCGGGACCGTCGCTCGGTGCGGCTCGTCCCCACGGAGCACGCCCACGACGAGATCCGCGCACGGCTCACGCACATGCACGCGGAGATGGAGCGGGTCGCGCGCGCCGTGCCGGCGACCTCACGAGCGGACGTCGCGGCGTTCCTCGACGGCATGGCGAACGTCCTCGACCACCAGGAAGGCATCGCGCCGCTCACCTGAGGACCCATCCACCCGGAGCGAATACGTCAGTTGGGGCCTGCGCGCACGAGACGTGTGCACAGACCCCAACAGTCAGGCCGCCGGCAGGCGGGAGCCCAGGTCAGCGGGCGTCGATCGCCTCGACGAACCAGCCCGTGATCGTCGACGGGTGCGTGATCGCCGTCCCGACGCACACCGAGAACGCCCCGAGCGCCATCGCCGCCGCCGCCTGCGCGGGGCTGTGGACGCGCCCCTCGACGACGACCGGCAGCGTGCACGCGGCGACTACCTCGGCGACGAGCTCGAGGTCCGGACCCTCGGTGCGCGGCCGCTCCCCCGAGTACCCGGCGAGCGTCGTCCCGAGCACGTCGACGCCCGCGGCCTCGGCCTCGAGCGCGTCGGCGAGCGAGCCGCAGTCGGCCATGAGCAACGCGTCGGACCGCTCGCGGAAGCGGGCGACAGTCTCCGCGAGCGTGAGGCCGTCCGGCCGCGGACGTCGCGTGCCGTCGAGCGCGACGACGTGCGCGCCGGCCTCGGCCACGGCGAGCGCATGCTCGAGCGTCGGGGTGATGAAGACGCCGTCGGCGCCGTCCTTCCACAGGCCGATGACCGGCACATCGACGGCCTCGACGGTCGCGCGGACGTCGCCGACGCCCTGGACGCGGACGGCCGCAGCCTCGCCGCGGACGACGGACGCGGCGATCTGCGCCGTCGTGCGCGGATCGCGCATGGGCTCGCCCGGGTAGGCCTGGCACGAGACGACGAGGCGGCCCTGCAGGCCTGCGAGCAGCGGGTTCACGGGTGGTTCCTTCCGAAGAGTGGTGCAGCCCCGGCAACGTCGGGCACGGCAGCGCCCGTCGCCGTCGGGTCCGCAAGACCGCGGGCGCGGGCGAGCGCCCGGTGGGCACCGCGTGCCGCGCCGACGACGGCCGCGTTCTCGAGCGTCGCGGGCACGACGCGCACGTCCGCGAGGACGTCGACGAGCTCGGCGCGCAGCGCGGACTCCATGGCGTCCCACCAGCCACCGCCGGCGCGCGCGAGGCCGCCCGCGAGGACGACGACGGCGGGGTCGAGGACCGTGACGACGCCGGCGGTCGCGCGGCCCACGACCGTCGCCGCGTCGACGACGGCACGCACCGCGAGCGGGTCGCCGGCCTCGGCGCGGGCGACGACGTCGCGCGTGTCGGGGCTCGCGGGGTCGCCGCCGAGGGACAGATACCGGCGGTGGAGCGCCGGGCCCGCCCCGAGAGCCTCGAGGTGGCCGGGTCGCCCGCACGGGCACATGAGCCCGTCGGCGCCCGGAGCGGGCACGTGGCCCATCTCGCCGGCGACGTGGTGCGCGCCGCGCAGCACCGTGCCATCGAGGACGATCGCCGCGCCGACGCCCGTGCCGACGGCGACGACGAGCGCGCTCGGCGCGCCCGCGGCCGCGCCGAGCCAGGCCTCCCCGGCGGCGTGGGCGTCGACGTCGTTCTCGACGTGGACGACGTCCGTCCCGAGCCGCTCGCGCAGCCCCGCGGCGACGTCGGTGCCGGGCCAGCCCGGCATGACGTCGGTCGCCGAGACGATCGTCGCCCGGCCCACGTCGACGACGCCGGCCGTGCCGACGCCGAGCGCCGCGGGCGTGCCGACGCCGAGGGCGCGGACGGCGTCCGCGACGGCGTCGAGCACGGCCTGCGGGCCGGCCGCGGCGGGCGTCGGGACGGTGCGGACCGTCCCGACGCTGCCGTCGGCGCCGACGACCGCGGCGGTCGTCTTGGTCCCGCCGAGGTCGACGCCGACGACGGGTGCGAGCATGGTCACGCGGGCGTCACCACGGTGAGGCCGGCCGCGCGGACGATCTCGGTGATGCGCTCGACGGCGGGGCCGACGATCGGCTGGACCGGGTACGCCATCATCGGGGTGTCGCAGATGCCCTGGAGGGCCATCGCGACCTTGAACGCGCCGACGCCGCGGGCGTCGAGCGAGCGCTCGGGCGACTGGAAGACGATCTCGAAGAGCGCCGCGATGCGGTCCTGCTCGACGCGCACCTGCGCCCAGTCCCCCGCCTGCGCGGCGTCCCACAGGCGGCTGTAGCCCTGCGGGTCGACGTTCGCGAGGCCCGGGACGACGCCGTCGGCCCCGAGGAGCAGCATGCCGTCGACGACGACCTCGTGCCCCGTGAGCAGCGCGAGCGGCGAGCCCGCGGCGGCGTTGGCCGCGACGAGGCGTCGGAAGCCGACGTCGTCGCCCGAGGAGTCCTTGACGCCCGCGATGACGCCCTCGGAGCCGAGGCGCACGAGCATGTCGGCGCCGAGCTTGGAGTGCACGCGCACGGGGACGTCGTACGCGTAGACCGGCACGGGGCTGGCCGCGGCGACGGCGCGGAAGTGAGCCTCGATCTCGCCCGCGTCGGGCAGCGCGTAGAACGGCGCGGTGACGACGACGCCGTCGACGCCGATCGCGGCGGCGGCCGCGACGGCCTGCTGGACGCGGCGCGTCGTCATCTCGATCGCGGCGGCGACGACGGGCACGCGGCCCGCGGCCGTCTCGACGACCGTGCGCAGGACGAGCTCGCGCTGCGCGTCGTCGAGGTAGGCGACCTCGGCGGTCGAGCCGAGCGCGAAGATGCCGTGGACACCGCCCTCGACGAGGTGGTCGACCGTGCGGCGCAGCGAGGGGACGTCGATGTCGCCGTCGGCGGTGAAGGGGGTCGCGATCGGGGGGACGATGCCGGTGAGGCGGAGCGTGGAGGTCATGTCATTTCCTGGGTGTGGGTCGTCGGCCCGGACGGGCCGGCAGTGCGGGCGGGCGACGAGACGTCGCCCGAGGGACGGGTGGTGACGGTGCTCAGGCGTGCAGCAGCGACGGCGCGGCGCCGAGCAGGGAGCGGGTGTAGGGGTCGGACGGGTTCGCGAACACCTGCTCCGCAGGCCCCTCCTCGACGACCTTGCCGCGGCTCATGACCGCGATGCGGTCCGAGACGTAGCGGACGGTCTGGATGTCGTGGGAGATGAAGACCATGGCGAGGCCGAGGCTCTCCTTGACGTCCGCGAGGAGGTTGAGGATCTGGGCACGGACGGAGACGTCGAGGGCGCTCGTCGGCTCGTCGGCGACGATGACGGACGGATCGAGGACGAGTGCCCGGGCGATCGCGACGCGCTGGCGCTGTCCGCCCGAGAGCTGCGTCGGCAGCATCGCGAGGGCCGACGCCGGCAGCCCGACGAGCGAGAGGATCTCGCGCACCTTCTCGACGCGGCTCGCGGCCGAGCCGATGCCGTGGACGTCGAGCGGGTCGCGCAGGGCGTCCTTGATCGACATGCGCGGGTTGAGCGCGGTCGCGGGGTCCTGGAAGACGGCCGAGACGACGCGGCCGATCTCCTTGCGACGCTTGCCCGAGCGGCTTCCCTCGGCGCGGCCCTCGAAGAAGACCTCGCCGCGCGTGGGCTGCTCGAGGCCGAGCAGGACGCGGGCCGTCGTCGTCTTGCCCGAGCCGGACTCCCCGACGATACCGAGGGTCTGGCCGGGCATGACCGACAGCGAGACGCCGTCGACCGCCTTGACGATGACGGGCTTGAGGATCGTGCCCGTGCGTGACCGGTAGTGCACGTCGATGTCGCGCAGCTCGATGACCGGGGTCGGCGTGGTGCTCATCGGGTACCTCCGTGGGCGAGGACGACGGGCTCGTCGTCGTGCGCGGCGTAGAAGTGGTCGGTCCCGTCGATGCGGCGCAACGTCGGGCGCACGGCGCTCGCGACCCGGTGGTGGGTCGAGCGGGGTGCGAAGCGGTCGCCCGCGGGGAAGTCCCGCGGCGAGGGCACGACGCCGGGCACCTGGTGGAGCCGCTCGGCGCCGGACTCGATCGAGAGGACGGCGCCCAGCAGCCCGCGGGTGTACTCGTGGACGGGCTGGACGAGGAGCTCGCGGGTGGGCGCCTGCTCGACGACCTGGCCCGCGTACATGACGGTGACCCGGTGGGCGAGCTCGGCGACGAGCGCGAGGTCGTGGCTGACGAACACGAGCGCGAAGCCGAGCTTCTCGCGCAGCTCGTGGAGGAGCGCGACGACCTGCTTCTGGACGGTGACGTCGAGAGCGGTGGTCGGCTCGTCGGCGATGACGACGGCCGGGTCGCGCGTGAGCGCCATGGCGATGAGCACGCGCTGGCGCTGGCCGCCGGAGAGCTCGTGCGGGTAGGACCGCAGGGTGCGCTCGGGGTCGAGCCCGACGAGCGTGAGCAGGTCGGCCGCGGTGCGTGTGCCGCCGCGCGAGGTGAGCTGCTTCATCTGGGTGCGGATGAGCATCGACGGGTTGAGCGAGGAGAGCGCGTCCTGGTAGATCATCGCGATCTCGTGCCCGCGCAGGGATCCCCGCTCCTTGGCGCTCATCTTCAGCAGGTCGCGACCCTTGTAGAGGATCTCGCCGGAGACGACGGCGGTGCGGTCGAGCAGGCCCATGATGGCGAGGCCGGTGAGGGACTTGCCGGAGCCGGACTCGCCGACGAGGCCCATGGTCTCGCCCGGGCGGACGTCGAACGAGAGGCGGTCGACGATGTCGACGTCGCCGTGCTGCGCGGGGAAGCGTACGCAGAGGTCGCGGACCGCGAGGACGGGGGCGTCCTCGCGCGTGTAGACGAGGCGCTCGGGACGGGCGAGCTCGCGCTCGCGCAGAAGGGCGAGCGAGCTCGTGAGGATCTCCTCGACGACGGGGTCGGAGACCTGCGCCTCGACCTCGGCCTTCGTCTCGTCGGGCAGCGAGCCGCGGCCCTTGCGGGCGACCATCGCGTCCGTGAGGCCCTCGGAGAGGACGTTGAGCGCGAGGACGGTGAGCATGATCGTCAGGCCGGGGAAGAACGTCGCCCACCAGTAGCCGCTCATGACGAGCGCTCGGCCGTCGGAGATGATGTTTCCCCACGACGGCTCGGGCGCCGGGACGCCGGCCTGGATGAAGGACAACGACGCCTCGAAGACGATCGCGTCGGCGACGAGCACGGTCGTGAAGACCATGACGGGGGCGGCGACGTTGCGCACGACGTGCTTGGCGACGATCCACGCGGTCGGGGCGCCCATGACCTTCGTCGCGGCGACGTAGTCCTCGCCGTAGGCGGCGAGGACGTTGGCGCGGACGACGCGCGTGAGCTGCGGCGTGTAGAGGAAGGCGATCGTCAGGACGAGGACGGGCAGCGAGCGGCCGAGGACGGAGACGAAGACGGCGGCGAGTGCGATGCCGGGGAAGGACATGATGATGTCCATGACTCGCATGAGGACCTCGGAGGTCCGCCGGCCGGCGGTTGCGGCGATCGAGCCGAGGACCGAGGCGGCTGCGAGGGCGACGACGGTCGCGCCGAGGCCGATGACGAGCGAGTAGCGGCCGCCGTGGAGCACGCGCGAGAAGATGTCGCGGCCCTGGCGGTCGGTGCCGAACCAGTGCTCGGCGCCCGGTGCCTGCACGGGGGTGCCGACGGCGAGCGGGTCGAACTGCGCGACGACGGGCGCGAGCACTGCGCTGAGGATGACGAGGGCGAGGAACCCGAGGGCGATCTTCGAGCCGAGCGGCAGCGCGGCGAGGCGCAGGCCGGGGGCCGAGAGGCGTTCGGTGAGCTTGCGGCGCATGGTCACACCGTCCTGATCCGCGGGTTGACGAGCACGTAGAGCATGTCGACCACGATGTTGATGATGACGAAGGCGAGCGCGACCGTGAGGGTCACGCCCTGCACGAGGTTGGGCTCGTTGTTGGTGACGCCGTTGAGGATGAGCGTGCCCATGCCGGGCAGCGCGAAGATGATCTCGATGACGACGGCGCCACCCATGAGGTAGCCGATGCGCAGTCCGAGGACGGTGATCGGCGTGATGAGGGCGTTGCGCAGGACGTTGCGGCCGACGACCTCGGCGCGCGGGATCCCGGCGCCGATCGCGGTGCGGACGTAGTCCTTGTCGAGCTCCTCGACGACGGCGGTGCGCACGACGCGCGTGAGGGATCCGGCGACGGGCACGCCGAGCGCGAAGGCCGGCAGCGCGAACCGGGCGAGGTACCCGGCGGGGTCGTCACCGAAGGCAGGCAGCGGACCCGAGGCGGGCAGGATCCCGAGCTTGAGCGTGGCGCTCTGGATGAGCAGGACGGCGAGCCAGAACGACGGGGTCGCGAGGCTGATGACAGAGAGGAAGCGGATGGCCTGGTCGGGCCAGCGGTCGCGGTAGAGCGCGGCCGTGACGCCGAGGAGCGCCGCGATGACGACGGCGATGAGCAGACCGAGGAACGTCAGCTGCAGGGTGATGGGGAACGCGCGGGTGACCTCGTCGACGACGGGCGTCTGGCGTGCGGAGAACGTGCCGAGATCACCCTGGACCATCCCGACGAGGAAGTTCCAGTAGCGCACGAGGAGGGGCTCGTCGAGGCCGTGCTGGAGCCTGTAGGCGGCACGGGCCTCGAGCGAGGAGCTCTCGCCGAGCGCGGTGATCGCGGGATCGATCTTCGAGAACGACATCACGACGAACACGAGGAACGTGATGCCGAGGATCATGACGGGAAGCTGGACGAGTCGTCGGCCCGTGAGTCGCAGCAGTGCGTTCACGTTGCGGGCTCCTTACAAGCGGGGGAGTTGCGGAAGTGCGGGTGCGGCGGCCGTGTCCCGGCCGCCGCACCCGGGGCGTCACTTGGTGACGACGCCCGCCTCGAGGAAGTTGAGGCCGGTCGTGCTGATGGGGCTGAAGTTCTTCAGCGAGCTCGTCGACCACGCCGTGGGGAGCTGGCGGTGGAAGAGCGGGTACAGCGTGACCTCCTCGGACATGATGTCCATGGCGTCGTTCCACTCGGTCTGCTGGGCGTCGCCGGACGTGCGCAGCGCCTTGTCGAGGTGGTTGGTGAGCTCGGTGAACTTCTCGGAGCCGGCCCAGCCGGTGCGGGACTTGGTCCAGACGTTGTCGCCGAACCACCAGCGGGACAGGATGTCGACGTCGTTGCCGAAGACCGACGGGTCACCGGGGGCGACCATCACCTGGTAGTCGCCGGCGTCGACCTTGGTGTACTGGCCCGAGGACTGACCGACGTCGAGGGTGACCTTGACGCCGACCTTCTCGAGGTCCTGCTGGATGAGCGGGAGGACGTCTGCGACCCAGCCGGTGTCCGTCGCGAGGAGCGTGATGCTGAGGTTGCTCACGCCGGCCTCGGCGAGGAGCGCCTTGGCCTTCTCGGGGTCGTACGCGTACTGCGTCGATGCCTCGTGGTAGTTCGGGTGCGTCGAGGGGAGGAAGCTCGTGGCGGGCTCGGCGGCGTCGAGCATGCCGTTCTTGACGAGCGACTCCTTGTCGAGCGCGTAGTGGAAGGCCTGGCGCACGCGGACGTCGTCGAACGGCGCGGACTTGGTGTTGAACATCA
Organism: Sanguibacter sp. HDW7; assembly: GCF_011300875.1. Lineage (NCBI taxonomy): Bacteria > Bacillati > Actinomycetota > Actinomycetes > Micrococcales > Sanguibacteraceae > Sanguibacter > Sanguibacter sp. HDW7. The sequence goes on from NZ_CP049862.1 coordinate 2,643,065, forward strand.
TGAAGAGCAGGCCGAAGGCCTGGACCTTCTCGGCCTTGAGGCCCTCGACGCCCTGCAGGGTCGGGAGGTCGATGAGCGGGACGTCCTCGATCGCGTGGACCGTGCCGGACTGCAGCGCCGTGACGCGCGCGGCGGGGTCGGACAGGAGGTTCCACGTCATGCCGGCGGCCTGGGCGGGCTTGGGGCCGGTGTACTTGTCGAAGCGCTCGAACGTGATCTTGTCGTCAGGCGTGGCCGACGTGATCTTGTAGGGGCCGGTGCCCGTGGGGAGCGCGGTGAAGGCGTCGAGGTCCTTCTCGACGATCGCCTTGGGGACGATCTTCACGGCGGAGAGGCGCTCCATGTAGAGCGAGAACGGGAACTTGAAGCTGATCTTCACCGACGTGTCGTCGACCTTCTCGACCTTGTCGACGAAGGAGATGAAGTCGCGGTAGAGCGAGTTGTTGGCGGGGTCGAGGACGCGCTCGTAGGAGAAGACGACGTCGTCGGCCGTCACCGGGGAGCCGTCGTGGAAGACGGCGCCGTCACGGAGGGCGACGGTGATCGCGGAGTCGCCGTCCTCGGTGATCTTGCCGGCGAGGGCCTCGTAGGGGACGCGGGTGACGCCGTCGAGCTCGGTGAGCCCCTCGAGCGTGTGCCAGTTGGCGGCGACGGTGACGGCGCCGGAGGTGGTCATCGGGTCGAAGCCGCCGCCGAGCGAGTAGGAGATGCCTGCCTCGATCGTCGCGTTCTTGTCGATGTCGCCCGTGGCTGCGGAGCCTCCGGACGTGGGGTTGGCGGTGGTGCCGCCGGAACCGCACGCCGTGAGCGCGAGGGCGAGGACGGCTGCTGCGGCAGCGACGGCGCTGCGGCGGCGGAGCCGCGAGGTGGTGGTCTTCATTGATCCTCCATACATAGTGACGTGAGACAGATGACGTCTGACGTCTGACCTATTAGGATGACGATAAGTTCTTCCCGACAGGAGGGTCAAGTCATGCGAGGTCACGAATCTGCAACCGAGGCGCTCGGCCGCGGTGCGGCGGTCCCGACGCCCACACGGCGCGACGAGACGGCCCGGCGCATCAAGGAGCTTGTCCTGCGCCGCGGCCTGCAGCCGGGCGACCCCATGCCCACCGAGACCGAGCTCTGCGAGCTCCTCGGCGTCTCGCGCTCGAGCGTCCGCGAGGCCGTCCGCACCCTCTCGACCCTCGACATCGTCGAGGTACGCCACGGACGCGGCACCTTCGTCGGCGAGATGCGTCTCGACGCGCTCGTCGAGACCCTCGTCTTCCGGGGCGTCATCACCGCGGGCGACGACGTCCATGCGCTGCGCGAGGTCGTCGAGGTACGCCAGACCCTCGACGACTCCGTCGCCGAGCGCGTCACCGCGTCCTTCCGTGACACCGAGAACCCCGAGCTCCACGCGCTCGTCGACGAGATGGTCGAGGCCGCCGAGCGCGGCGAGACCTTCCTCACCGCCGACCGCGCGTTCCACGCGGCGCTCCTCGCACGCATCGACAACACGCTCGTCGGACAGCTCGTCACCGCGTTCTGGGACGTCCACTCAGCCGTCATGCCGCGGCTCGGTCTCCAGCTGCCCGACGATCTCAGCGAGACCGCGCGGGCGCACGGGGACATGCTCCGCGCGGCCGAGGCCGGCGACGCCGCCGCGTTCCGCGCCGCGGTGACGGAGCACTACGCGCCGCTGCGCCGCATGCTCGACAACGCGGATCTCACGGACGACCACGACCCTCAGCCCACGCCGGCCTGACGCTCCCCCGCCCCACCCGAGCCTCGCGACGGATCGCCGCCTCCCGACCGTCGAACGGTCGGAAGGCCGCGGTCCGTCGTCGCGTCTCCCCCTGGGCTCCCGACCGCGCGGGTCGGGCTCACGGGCCGGGCTCGGCCCGGTCGGAACCGCAGGATCCTGCCGGTCCCGGAAAACGTTGAGGGCCGCATCCCGACTGGGATGCGGCCCTCGCTGTGGAGCTAAGGAGATTCGAACTCCTGACCTCTTCGATGCGAACGAAGCGCGCTACCAACTGCGCCATAGCCCCGTGAAGCGAGAACTACGTTAGCACGCGGTGGGCCTCCGACAGAAATCGGCGCCCTCCCGCAGGCGGTTCAGGCGCCCGACGCGCGACGCCGCGCGAGGATCGCGTCGAGCCCCAGGCCGAGGCCCTCGGTCGTCGTCCCAGGCTCCTCCGCGGAACCTGCCGTCACGCCGGAGGTGCCGGCAGCACCGGCGCGCTCAGCGGCGTTCGCGGGCGTCGTCACGTCGGCGTCGGCGAGCGGCGCGACCTCGCGACGGGGCGCGGCGGCCTTCATCGTGTACGTCGGGCGCGGGAGCGAGAATCCTCCGAGGACGCGGTCGCCGTCGGCCTCCGCGGCAGGACGCTCGACGACGGTCCGGGTGATCGTCTCGGCGACCACGGGCGCCTCGACGACGGTCGTCGTAGAGATCAGGTCGACAGGCGTCGCGGAGGCCTCGTCGACGGCAGCCACGGCGGCGTCGGCTGCCCGCACGGCATCGGCGCGCTCACGGGTGGCCGACGAGCGCTCGGCCGCGGCCGTCGCACGCTCGAGGACCTCGACGCTCGAGATCATCTGGGTGGCCGTCTGGCTCGCGTGGACGGCGCGGCCGGTGACGCTCGCGGTGCGCGCGGCCTCGCCGCGGCGCGGCGCGGTGCTCGACGCGGGGCGTGCGGCGGGTCGCGACGTGCGGGCTGCAGCGGGTCGCGACGCGCGAGCCGCGGCCTGCGCGTCGGAGCGGCGGGCGGCCACCACGGCCCGGCGGCCGAGCGCGAGGACGCCGCCGAGCGCGACGGTGAGGGCCGTCGGCACCGCGACGTGGAGGGAGAAGGCGCTCACCGCCGTCCAGGCGATCGCGGACGCGGCGAGGAGCGTGAGGGTGAGCGCGAGTCGGCGGCGGGCCGCAGCTGCGCGGCGCTCGGCGAGCGCACGCGCGCGGGCACGCTCGGCGCCCGAGGTGCGCTCGACTCCCTCGGTGCGCGCGGGGGCCGCGGTGCGGGCGGAGCCCGACGGGGTCGTGCCCGTCGACGGTGCAGCGGGCGCGTTGGCTCGGCCCGCGGGCGCGCCGGGACGGCGCTGCGAGGCGATGACCGGTCGGTCCATGGTGACGACTCCTTCCGCTGCGACGACGGGCTGCGCGACGACGACGGGCATCGGGCCCGTCAGCAGCCTGCCGTGGGGAACCTGTCCCGGAGGGCAGTCACGCGACGCCCCGGGCTCCTCCCGACCTTCGCGCCGGGCGACCGCGAGGATCCGCATGGCGCCCGAGTGCCGGTCCTCGGTGCGGGCCTCGACGACCTGCGACCTCTCCGACACACGCTGTGGCAGGAGGTACACCGCCCAGAACGCGGCGATGGCAAGCACCGCCGCCCCGGCCAGATTCTCCACTCCCCGACGGTATGCGAGCGGTGGCGCGGTCCTCGGCACGCCCTCCGGCGTGTCTTACACCGGTGTTATTCAACCCGGCCCAGGGACGCTCGAGACACCCGGAGCACCCGCACCGGAGACGGGCGACCCTAGGCCCCCGTGCGTGCCCGCAGCCGCGCGAGCAACCCGCCGGGAACCTCCTCGGCAGTGACGGCGAACACCCTGTGGTCGCGCCAGCGCCCGTCGATGTGGAGGAACCTCTCGCGCAGCCCCTCCTCGCGCAGCCCGAGCTTCTCGACGACGCGCAGGCTCGGGCCGTTCTCGGGCCGGATCGCGATCTCGATGCGGTGCAGCCCGACGTCCGCGAAGCAGTGGTCGACGACGAGCGCGACCGCGGTCGGCACGATGCCGCGCCCCGCGACGGCCTCGTCGACCCAGTACCCGATCGACGCGGTGCACGCTGACCCGCGGACGATGCTCGCGACCGTCACCTGGCCGACGAGCCGCCCGTCGAGCTCGACGACGAACGGCAGGTGCGTGCCGGCGCGCGCCTGGGCGCGCGCCGCGGCGACGTAGGACCCGAACGAGGCGGACGGCACCCCGGAGGGCGACGTCGCCTCCCACGGCTCGAGCCAGGCCGCGTTGCGGGCGCGCGCCACGGACCACGCGCGCGCGTCCCGGCGGCGCAGGGGCCGGACGGTCACCGTCCCGGCGGCCGTCGACGTGCGCAGCGTCGCGGGCCAGCCGGCGCTCATCCCTCGAGCACCAGGCAGTGCACGCGCGAGCCGAGCCGCACGAACGTCTCCCCCTCCGGGACGACAGCGAGCGCGTTCGCCGAGGCGAGCGCGGTGAGCGACATCTGGTCGATCGCGCGCGGGTCGGCGACCGGCACGACCTTGTAGCCCTCGTCGGGGCTCCCCGTGAGGTGCGCGGGCACGAACTCGCGCCTGCCTGCGGGGCTGTTCCACTCGGCGTCGGCGTAGGCGACGACCGACGGGCGGAAGAGCTCGGAGTGCCCCGCGATCTCGAGCAGGGCCGGCCGCACGAAGACCTCGTACGCGACGAGCGCCGCGACGGGGTGCCCGGGCAGGGCGACGATCGGCACGACGCCGTCGTCCTCGCCGATCGAGCCGAAGCCGTGGCCGCGCCCGGGCGCGAGCGCCACGTGGTCGAAGCGCACGGTGCCGAGCGGGCCGAGCACGTCCTTGAGCGTGTCGTGGCTGCCCTCCGAGAGACCGCCCGTCGTGAGGACCAGGTCCGCCCGCACGAGCTGGTCGGCGAGGACCTCGCGCAACGTCGCGCGGTCGTCGCTCACGGGCGGCACGGGGATCGCGACGGCGCCCGCGTCCTCGACGGCGATCGCGAGCGCCTGCGCGTTCGCCTCGAACACGCCTGCGCCGCCACCTCGCCGTCCGGGCACGCGCAGCTCGTCGCCGACGGGCACGATGACGACGCGAGGGCGCGGGTGGACGCGCAGGTGGGAGCGTCCGAGCGCCGCCGCGAGGGAGATCTGCCGCGCCCCGAGACGCAGGCCGGCGGCGAGGACGACGGTCCCCGCACGCGCGTCGGCCCCGACCCGTCGGACGCCCGAGCCCACGCCGACCGAGCGGCGCACACGCACCTGCGCGGTGCCGTGGTCGGTGTGCTCGAGCGGGACGACGGCGTTCGCGCCGACCGGCAGGGCGACGCCCGACGAGATGCGCACGGCCTGCCCGACGACGAGCCGCTCCGGCTCCTCGGCGGCCGACCACAGGTCTGCGACGACCGGGAGGGTCACCGGGGACGCATCCGTCGCTGGGTGGACGTCGTCGGCCCGCACCGCGTAGCCGTCGTGCGCGGCCGTCGCGTGGGCCGGGACGTCGGCGACGACGGTGACGTCCTCCGCGAGGATGCAGCCCGCAGCGTCGCCGAGGACGACCTCGAGCGGCGGGACGGGGCTGAGCCCCGCGAGGATCTCGGCGAGATGCGCCTGGACGCTCAGCACGGCAGCGTCACGCGTCGAGCGTCGGGACGTAGCCCCGGAGCCAGTCCCGGAACTCCGGGCCCAGGTCGTCGCGCTCGGACGCGAGGCGCACGACGGCCTTGAGGTAGTCGAGCTTGTCGCCCGTGTCGTAGCGGCGGCCGCGGAAGACGACGCCGTGCACGCCGCCGCCCTGCTCGGCCGGCATCGTCGCGAGCTCGGCGAGAGCGTCGGTCAGCTGGATCTCGCCGCCGCGGCCCGGCGCGGTGCGCTCGAGGACCTCGAAGACGGCGGGGTTGAGGACGTAGCGGCCGATGACGGCGAGGTTGCTCGGCGCGTCCTCGGGGGCGGGCTTCTCGACGAGGCCCGTCACACGCACGACGTCGTCGGCGGGGACGCCGTCGACCGTGCCGACCTGGGGCGCGGCCTCGGCGGCGGCGCAGCCGTACATCGAGACCTGCGCGGGGTCGACCTCGAGCAGGGCGACGACGGAACCGCCCGTGCGGCGAGCGACCTCGATCATCGCGGGCAGCACCGGGTCGCGCTCGTCGATGAGGTCGTCGCCGAGGAGGACCGCGAACGAGTGGTCACCCACGTGGTTCTTGGCCCGCAGCACGGCGTGGCCGAGGCCCATGGGCTCGCCCTGGCGGACGAAGTGCACGTCGGCGAGGCCGCTCGACTCACGCACCGCGGCGAGGCGGGCATCGTCGCCCTTGGCCTCGAGGTTCGCCTCGAGCTCCGGCACTCCGTCGAAGTGGTCCTCGAGCGACCGCTTCGACCTGCCCGTGATGAACAGGACGTCGTCGAGACCGGCCGCGGTGGCCTCCTCGACGACGTACTGGATCGCGGGCTTGTCGACGACGGGGAGCATCTCCTTGGGCGTCGACTTCGTCGCGGGGAGGAACCTGGTGCCCAGGCCTGCGGCAGGGATGACAGCCTTCGTGATCTCCATGGAGACACCTTAGCGACCAGCAGGCTCGGACCCGACCTGGGACCGTCGGAGGCGGCCGGATCGCGAAAGTTTGGGATGATGGGGTCATGAGCGGAGCAGCGCAGCCCATCCATGTCCCTCCCGGTCTCGAGCCGGAGGACGCGAAGTCGATGTTCCGCAAGGCGGTCCGCTCGGCCCGGGAGAACCGCCCCGCACGACGTCGCCAGGAGGCCGCCGCCGGCTTCGTCCACGCGCTCGCCGACTTCGAGCACCTGCGCGACGCCCGCTGCGTCGCCGCCTACGTCTCCCGTCCCGCGGAGCCCGGCACGCTCCCCCTCCTCGAGGACCTCGCGCTGCGCGGCGTGCGCGTCCTGCTGCCCGTGCTCGGCTCAGGCCTCGAGCGCGACTGGGCGCCGTTCGCCGGCGCCGACGACCTCCTCGAGCGCGCACCGGGCCGCCCGCCGGAGCCCGGCACGGCGCATCTCGGCGCCGAGGCCCTCGCGGAGGCCGACGTCATCATCGCGCCCGCGCTCGCCGTCGACACGTCGGGCGCCCGGCTCGGTCAGGGCGGCGGCTGGTACGACCGCGCTCTCGGCCACAAACGTCCGGACGCGAAGGTCGTCGCGCTCGTCTTCCCCGAGGAGATCTACGACGCGGACGACTCGCCGATCCCGACCGAGGCGCACGACGTCGCCGTCGACGCGATCGCGACGCCGTCGGGCTGGCGCTGGACCGACCGCCGCGGGGCCTGATCGAGGACGTCGACGACGGGCCCCATCCCCTGCACCGACGGCGGGGCCGGTGACCTTCGGGTCACCGGCCCCGCCGTCGTCCCGGGTCTGCTGCCTCGTCCCGGGTCTGCTGCGTCGCGCCGCGGGCTACTCGTCGCTCGGCACGAGGCGCAGCGTGTCGCCGGCCGATCGGGTGACGGCGTCGGGCGTGAAGGGCCAGGCGAAGGTCTCGCCGATGCTCCACGCCTCGAGCTGGTCGGAGTAGTGAGGGTGCCCGGGGTGCCCGGAGGTGCCGGTGACGACGACCCACGTAGAGGAGTCGAGCGCGGCGAGGTCGACGACCATGCGCATCGAGGGGCCCGACGTCACCTGGAAGTCGGTCCGCCCGGACGAGGTCCGCTCGGAGGCGTCCCAGCCGGTCGCGTCGACGATCGACGAGCCGCCGCCGAGCTGGACGGCGCCGGGGTTGACGAAGGCGCGCACGGGCCACGGGATCGACTCGCCGCCGAGGACCGGGTGCTCGAGCCGCAGCTGGTGCAGGCGGCCCCACTGCCACTCGCCTGTGTCGCGGCCGAGCGCGGTCGTCAGCTCGAGACGTGCGTCGACGAGCGCCTGGCGCAGGATCTCGTCGCGCGTCTCGACGACGTCGACGGTCGTGCGGTCGTCCCACAGGCGCGCCTCGGGGTCGTCGAGGAGCTCCGTCACGACGGCGAGCCATCGGCTCGACCCGCTCGGACGCACCGAGTCCGGCAGGTCGTCGGCGAACGCACCGTCGACGATCTGCGCCCACACGGCGTTGAAGTACGCGGCGGCCGGCGACGACGGGTCGGTGTTGTAGTCCCAGTCCCGCAGCAGTTCCTGGCCCTGCGCCGCGAACGCGTCGTCGAGCTTGATGCTGAGGAGCGTCGGGACGAGCGCGGCCGCGAAGGGGCTCCACACGTCCGACTGGATCGCCGACATGGTCTCGGCGGAGAGCTTCTGGTTCCTCGCTGTCGCGGTCCCGAGCAGCGTCCCGATGCGCTGCGAGCGGTAGCCGTAGTCCCAGTCGGACGTGAGGTAGGGGCCCTTCCCCGCGGGGAGGACGGCCTGGTTCGCTGCGACGACGACGCCGGAGGCCGGGTCGAGGACCGCGGGCATGTCCGCGGGGTCGACGAGGCCCTGCCAGTCGTAGGCGGGGTCCCAGCCGGGCCGCGGCCACGTGCCGTCGGACGGCACAGGACCGGCCACCTGGCCGCGCAGCGGGATCGCGCCCGGCGCCTGGTAGCCGATGTGGCCGTCGGTCGTCGCGAAGACGATGTTCTGCGAGGGCACCGCGAAGAGCGCGGCGGCCGCGGCGACGTCGTCGGCGGTCGCGGCACGGTTGAGCGCGAAGATCGCGTCGGCGGTGCGGTTCGGCGTGAGCGCGGTCCACCCGAGCGCGACGCCGTACGTCACGCCGCCGACGCCCGCGTCGGCGAGGGGCGAGAACATCGAGGCCAACGCCTCGCCGTACTCGCCGGAGATGATGGGCCCGTGGATGGTCTCGGCGACATCGATGACGATGTCGTCGCCGCCGTTGACCTTGATGGTCTCCTGGCGGACGGTGAGCGGCTGCCACGCGCCGTCGCGCAGGTAGGAGTCGTCACGGATCGCCTCGACGAAGAAGTCGGTGACGTCAGCGCCGAGGTTCGTCAGGCCCCACGCGAGGTCCGCGTTGTGGCCGATGATGACGCCGGGCAGGCCCGAGAACGAGAACCCTGCGACGTCGTAGGGGCAGGCGTCGGACACCTGAGCGCACCGGAGCCCGACCTGCGCCCAGATGCTCGGCGCGGCGAGCGAGAGGTGCGGGTCGTTCGCGAGGAGCGGCTTGCCGCTCTCGGCGAGGTCGCCGGAGACGACCCACGAGTTGGAGCCGGTGCCCTCGCCGCGGCCGACCTGGTGCGGCACGGCAGCGAGCGCGTCGGCGGTCGCGTCGAGCGCCGCGCGGACTCCCGCGTCCTCGAGCGGGAGGCCGTCGTCGGCGCTGTTCGCGCCACCCGTGCCCCCCTCGACCGCGGCTGCCGCGGCGCGGCGCTCGTCACGGGTCGTCGCGGCCTCGTCGGCGTCGAGGATCGGAGGGTTGGCCGCGTCCGGGTACGCCGGGAAGAGCGACTCGACGAGGTCGACGTCGCGCAGCGTGCCGTACGCGGCCGCGCGCTCGAGCTCCTCGTCGAAGTTGCCGCGGAGGTCCCACGCCATCGCCTTGAGCCATGCGACGGAGTCGATCGGCTGCCACGGCTCGGGGTCGGAGACGTTCACCTGGACGCCGAGCACCGCGTACTCGAGCGCGAGCTCGGACGGCGAGCGGTCCGTGAGGTACGCGTTGACGCCCTCGGCGTACGCGGTGAGGTTGTCACGCGTGTCCTGGTCGAGGAGGTCCCACTCGCGCTCCGCGACGCGCCGCCACCCGAAGGCGCGGATGACGCGGTCCGCGGAGATCGCGTCCGGGTTGTCCCCGACGAGCTCGGAGAGCCGGCCCGAGGTGACGTGGCGGCGGTAGTCCATCTCGAAGAAGCGATCCTGCGCGTGGACGTAGCCCTGCGCACGGAAGAGGTCCGCGCTCGTCGTCGCCGTGATGTAGGGGACGCCACGCGCGTCGCGCTCGACGGTGACGGGGCCGACGAGCCCGTCGATCGTCACCGCGCCCGAGGTCGTCGGGAACGAGCGGCGCACGACGACGACGGCCGTGACGGCCGTCGCGACGAGGACGACGACGAGCAGCGACACGAGGGCGAGGAGCACCTTGCGAGGTGCGGAGAGTCGGCTGAGCACGGGTCCGAGCCTAGTCCCGACCACCGACAACGGCAGGGGTGGTCCATCGAGCCGCGCGACGCGAGCACCTCGCGACGTGTGACGGGCCGCACGGCGCGGCGCGCGCCGTCGGACGTATAGTTGGCACTCGGAACGACGGAGTGCCAGCCCACGGCGGCCCGTCGCGGCCCCGCACCCGCCAGCAAGGAGAGAGAACCGTGCCCACCTACGCGTACACGTGCACCGCGTGCGGTCACAGCTTCGACATCCACCAGTCCTTCGCGGACGACGCCCTCACGGTGTGCCCCGAGTGCTCGGGCCGGCTGCGCAAGATCTTCTCGACCGTCGGCGTGACGTTCAAGGGCTCGGGCTTCTACCGCACGGACTCGCGCTCGGGCTCGTCGTCGAGCGTGTCCTCGACGCCCTCGAAGCCGGCCGCATCGCAGCCCGCGGCGTCGACGCCCGCGGCGAGCAAGGCGTCGGGCGCGGCCTGACGCCGCCGGGCAGCCCGCCCACAGCGACGGCGGCCGCCCGGCCCGTCCACATCACCCGAGCTCCCACGGCGATGTCGACCTAGCGTCGGCCCATGACCCGACCCCACCGGCCCGACGCCCGCGGGCGTTCCGTCGCCCGGAGCCGACGCGCCCGCGCGTTCCGCGTCCTCGCCTGGCGCGGCCGGCACGTCCTCGTGAGCCTCGCCCTCGGGGTGCTCGCCGCAGCCGTCGTCACGGCGGCGAGCCCTCCCCCACCCCCGCAGCGTGCGGTCGTCGTCCTCGCGCACGACGTCGTCGCGGGCGAGCCGCTCGAGGCGTCCGACCTCACGAGCACGACCGCCCCCGTCGACGGGGCGCAGCCCTGTGCGCTCACGACGCCCGGCGACGCCGTCGGCGCCTCGCCCGCGGTCGACCTCACGCGCGGCACCCACCTGTGCCCCGAGCTCCTCGTGCGCGGCACCGCCGACCTGCCGCCCGGCACGGCGGCCGTGCCCGTGCGTCTCGCCGACCCGCGCGTGGCCGCGCTGCTCCTCGCGGGAACCCGCGTCGACGTCGTCGTGCCCTCCACCCCCGACCCCACCGGGGACACTGCGGCCGCCGAGGGCCGCGTCCTCACGCACGACGCCCTCGTCCTGCCCGCTCCCGCGGCCACGGAGGACGAGGGCGGGCTGCTCGGCGGGACGACGGCGGCCGAGCCTGTCGTGCTCCTCGCGGTCCGGGTGAAGGACGCGCCGGTCGTTGCGGCGTCGGCGGTTTCGGGGGGCCTCGCGGTCGTCCTCGTGGGATGATCGGCGCGCACACAGCGGACACAGCGCAGGAGGAACGCCATGAAGGACATCTTCGAGGGCTTCAAGAACTTCATCTCACGAGGCAACGTCGTCGAGCTCGCGGTCGCGGTCGTCATCGGCGGCGCGTTCGGCAAGATCGTCACGAACATCGTCGACGCGATCATCACGCCGCTCATCGCTGCGGTCTTCGGCTCGCACAGCCTCGCAAGCGCGCTGAGCTTCTCGATCAACGGCGCCCAGTTCCAGCCTGGTCTCGTCCTCGACGCGATCATCGGCTTCCTCGCGGTCGCCGCGGCCGTCTACTTCCTCATCGTCCTGCCGATGAACAAGCTCGCCGAGCGTCGTGCGCGTGGCCTCGAGCCGGAGCCCGAGGTCAAGGCCGACGACATCCAGCTGCTCGAGGAGATCCGCGACCTCCTCCGCGCCCAGGCTGGCGGCACGCCCCAGGCCTGACGCCCCGTAGCATCCCGCCGAGAATCCGGGTAGCAGCTCGCACACGCGGCCTGCTACCCGGATTCTTGCGTTCCGGGGCGCCCAACGTTCCCTGCCGCCCACGCTCTCCCGACTCGTAGCGCCCCCGCACACAACGGCAGCGTGCAGACGCGCTACCCGTCGCCCCACACCCCGACTCGTAGCGACACTGCGCACAACGGGAGTGTGCAGGGGTGCTCCGGGTCGCTCGGGAGCGGGGTCAGTCTCGGTAGCCTGCGCCGCCCCAGTGGGGCGGAAGGTCGCGCAGCAGATCGGCGTCGTGGCTCGAGGTGCCCTTCTCGGACCAGCCCTCCTGGCGCTCATCCACGCTCGTGCCGGCGACGACACCCGACTCGGTGCCCTGGCGCACGACGCGACGGTGCCGCCGCCGAGGCGTCGCACCCACAGCGGCCTCGTTGGCGCCCTCCGCACCCTCCTGCGCGTCCGCCACGTCGCCCTGCGGGCGGTCCGCCGACGGCTGCTCGGACGACTGCTCGCTCATCGACCCAGGAGCCTGCGCACCGCCGCGGACACGGCCGCATCGACGCGGTTGGAGCGACGCACGACCCCGAGCTCGGCGCGCAGGGCGCCCGCGAGCTGCTGCTCGTCGCGCACGACGCCGTCGGACGCGATCCACCGCGCGAGCGCGTCGAGGTCGTTGTCGCCGTACGCGCTGATCGGCAGGCCGGGCTGCACGTCGGGCCGCGACGGGCGGGGGCCGTCAACACTGTCGCCTGCGAGCGACGCGAGAAGGTCCGGCTGCACGCCGCCCACCATCGCGAACCCGCCCTGGAGGACCGCCTCGCCACCCAGCGCCGTCGTCGCCTCGCGCGGGCCGCGCACGAACGCGCGCGGCTCGGCGACCACCTCGTCGGGGAGGTCCGCGGCCGACGCGGTCGAGGCGACCGACGCGGACGACGTCGACGAGGTTGCGCTCCGGCCCGTGACGCTGCTCGCGCCCGAGGCCGCGGACGCCGCCGACGCTCCGCTCACGGCCGACGCGCCGCTCATGGCCGAGGCTCCCGACGTCGCAGAGACGCTCGAAGCCGCAGAGGATGCAGACGCGGTCGACGTAGCAGACCCGGCGCTCGCGTCCGACACCGCGGACAGACTCGACGGCTCAGCTGTCTCGGCTGTCTCCTCAGGGGTCGTCGCCCGGGGCGACGCTGCTGCGGGACGCGGCAGGGCGCCCGCAGGCGCTTCGGCAGCGGATGCAGCGTCGTCCGTCGTCGGCGCAGGACCTGCGGCGTCCCCAACACTGTCGACGTCGCCGTCGCCGGCGGGTGCCTCGGCCGTGGGTGCCGACGCGGCAGACACCGTCCCGCTGTCACCAGCACCCGCCGACTCGGCACGCGCGGCGGGCACGCCCTCGGCGAGCTCGTCGGTCGTGTGCCCGAGCGCCATGCCGCCGAAGAGCGGCGCCTGACGCAGCGCGGCCGCCGCCTCGAGAGCTGCGGTGCGGATGCGGTTGGCCTCCTTGACCGGGTCGAGGAACGCGGCGGCGCTCCACACCTGGACGACCCGCCAGCCGAGGCGCTCGAGGTGCTCGGCACGCTGACGGTCGCGGACGCGCACGGACTCCTCGGCGATATACGCGTCGTCGTCGGTGAGAACCGCGACGAGCATGCGCTCGGGCAGGTCGGGGTGGCCGACGACGAGCGGGATGCGCTCGCCGCCGGGCAGCCCGAAGTCGGTGTCGACGAGCAGGCCTGCGCGCCAGAGCCGCTCGGCGAGGTCGATGACGAGGCGGTCGGGGTTGAGCCCGGTCTCCGCTCCCTCGACCCGCACAGGGGCGGCACCTGCGAGAGCGCGGCGCTCGGCGAACGCGAGGAGGTCGGCGAGCAGCCTCGTCCCGGGGGCGCGGAGCCGCTCGGGGTCGAGATCGCTCGCCGAGAACGAGGTGACGACCTGCAGCCGTGCACGCGAGACGCTGAGGGCGTCGAGGAGCAGCGCCTCACCGGTGGGCTCGGCGACGGCTCCGAAGCGGTGCAGGACGCGTCCGTGGGGCGTGCGGCCGAAGCCCACGGTGAGGATGACGGCGTCGCGCGCGAGGCCCGCGACCGCGGAGATGTCGGCGACGACGACGGGCTCGGGCTGCTCGGCCGAGAAGAACGTGGCGAGCCCGGGGTTGCGGCGGACCTCCGTGTGGAGGGCCTCGCGGACGCGCTCGGCGTGGGTCGCGGAGAGCGCGACGATCGCGAGGGACTCCTCGGGGCGGACGAGCGCGTGCTCGACGGCCATCTCGACGACGCGGCCGACCTCGGCCTGCGTCGTGAGGACGGTGCCGTCGTCGGCGGGGACGCCGACGCCTGCGACGTCCTCGAAGGTCACGAGCTCGTGCGCGACGGGCAGCGGCGTGGGGTGCAGGACGCCGTCGTAGCCGTGGGCGACGAGCAGCTCGACGAGCCCCTGGTCGCGCGACGAGACGTCGGCGGTGACGGCGAGCGACGGCAGGAGACGCGCGAGGTCGCGGACGCCCGAGCCGGAGGCGCGGCGGGGGTCCCCGACGACGACGACCTGCCGGGCGCGGGCGATCGCGGGCAGGAGCGCGTCGATCGGCAGGTGGTGGACGGCGTCGAGGACGACGAGGTCGACGGTGCGGGTCGGCGGCAGGACGTGCGGCACGAGCGTGGGGCTCGCGACGACGACGGGTCGCAGCGCACGCACGAGGGCCGGGTAGCGGTCCATGGCGTCGCGCAGCCCGCCGAAGCGGCCTTCGAGGAGCTCGGCGAAGAGCTCCTCGGCGTCGTCGGGGTGGCGGCGGACGGCGAGGGTGATGCCGGAGAGCGCGGCGACGAGCACGGGGCCGGGCAGGCCGGCGACGTGCGCACGGTCGAGGTCGCGGAAGCGCTGTGCGAGCGCCTCGAGGCCTGCGCCGTCGTAGATCGCGAGCGAGCGGTCCTCGGCGAGGATGCGCTCGAACGCGGTGGCCCACCAGGCGAGCTCGAGCTCGGCGACGACGAGCCCGACCTCGACGCGTCGCTCGCGGAGGTCGGCGACGAGCTCGCCGAGCCCGGCCGCGTCGAGGGCGCGCACGAGGCGCGTGCGCTCGGGCAGCGTGTCGAGGGCCTCGCGGTCGTCGGCGAGGGCGCGCAGGCGAGCGGCGAGGTCGTCGAGCGGGGTGTCGAGGAGCGCGGCGCCGGCGGGCGTCGTCGCGAGCACGGCGCCGAGCTCGTCAAGGCCGGCGACGAGCGCGTCCCAGGTCTGCTCCATCTCGGCGAGGCCGTCGGGCAGGATGGGCCAGCCGCCGCCGGGGCACACGGCGGTCCAGGCCTCGCGCTGCGCCTGGACGTCGATGAGCGCGGCGTGGAGGTCGGGCACGCGCATGCCGGGGCGCAGCATGTCCTTGGCCTGCTTGACGAGGCGGCGGCGCTGGAGCGTCGTCATGTCGTCGGGCTGCTCGCGGCGGGTGCGGGCGTCCGCGGTCGCGGCGACGAGGCCTGCGGCGGTGCGCTCGAAGATGAGGGGCTGGAAGACGTCGAGGGTCGTGCGCAGGCCGTCGAGCATGGTGAGGCGGTCGCCCCACTCGCGGACCGTGCGGGGCTCGACGAGCCCGGCCGTGCGGCGGACGTGCTCGATCTGCGCGACGACGGCCGGCAGGAGCGTGTCGGCGAGGTGCGCGGCGCCGGCGAGGGCGGCCGCCGCGGCGTCGTCGTCGACGAGGTCCGCTCCGAACCAGGGGGTCGCTCCGGGGCGCAGCGTGAACGCGCCGAGCTCGCTCGCGCGGACGAGGTCGTCGGCCGCGTCGAGGCGTGCGTCGCCGCGCAGCGCGGTTGCGGCGTCCAGATCGAGGCGCACGTGCGTCGACGGGGAGGGTCGCTCGGCGGTGAGGCGCGCGAGCGACTGCAGGACGTCGTACGCGGAGACGTCCCAGGGCGCGCGCACGAGGTGCAGCGAGCGCATGTACCCGGCGAGCCGGCGGCGCGTGTCGATGAGGTCGGCGCGCGTGCGGCCGAGCGCCTGGCGGTCGACGTACGGCGGCTCGAGCGTCATCGCGGCGAGCAGGCGCCGGGAGACGCCGGCGCGCCACGACGACGACGGCTCGATGTCGAGCACGAGGTCGTCGATGCCGTGCTCGGCCATGCGCGCGAGGACCTGCTCGGCGGCGCGGCGGTGCCCGGGCACGTAGAGGACGGAGCGGCCCGACGCGGCGGCGTCGGCGAGGATCGCGGTGACGGTGCCGGCGATGTCGGCGCCCGCGGGCGCGTCGACCAGCACGTGCCGGCCCGACGTCACGGCGTCGAGGACGTGGCGCTGGGTGCGGTCGAGGTCGCCGACGCCACGCTCGTCGGCCGGGTCCTCGTCGCCGAGGCGCACGGGCGGGAGGTCCTGGGCGACGTGCACGCGCGCGGCGGCCGCGGCCGTGTCCTCGGGCAGCTCGGCCGCGGGGACGTCGGACTCCTTGGCGTGCTGGACGAGGTGCGCGTCCTCGAGGTCGAGGTGCGCGAGAGCGACGACGAGGTCGTTGTGCTCGAGCCCGGCGAGCGCGTCGAGGTCGTCGACGAGCGCCTGACCGGGGTGGACGAACGAGCCGACGAGCAGCTTCTCGACGAGCTCGAAGCCAGGCAGGACGGCCGTGCCGAGGGCGTGGACGCGCTCGGTGACGGCGCGGGGGTCGAAGCCGCCGCCGTCGAAC
This sequence comes from Sanguibacter sp. HDW7, assembly GCF_011300875.1. Lineage (NCBI taxonomy): Bacteria > Bacillati > Actinomycetota > Actinomycetes > Micrococcales > Sanguibacteraceae > Sanguibacter > Sanguibacter sp. HDW7. Next base: position 2,659,223 of record NZ_CP049862.1, read on the forward strand.
GCGCTCGCGGCGAGCGCGGTGGGGTCGAGGAGCGCGCCGCGGGCGCGCAGGGCGCGCGCGAGGAAGGGGTTGAGCTCGGCCGTCGGCTCGAGGCCGATCTCGAAGTCGCCGTCGCCCGACGCGCGCTCGGTGAGCCGCACGGGGCGCAGGAGCACGGGGGCGTGGACGGTGCGCGGGCCGACGGGGGCGTCGTCGTCGCTCTCGGCGCCGGGGTCTGCGGCGGAGCCGGCGATACGGGCGAGCGCGGCGACGTCGTCGTGCGAGCTCGACGACGCGGCGTCGACGGTCCAGGAGGCGACGCCGATCGCGAGGAACGTCGGGGCGATGCCGTAGCGCTCGGTCTGCTCGGTCGCGCGCGCGGCGACCGCTCGGGCGCGGCGGCGCGCGGTGGGCAGCGAGACGCCCTCGCGGAAGAGGTTGGCGAGCGCGGTCGTGCGGCCGGCGAAGAGCTGGGCGACGCCGGACGGGTGGGCGTGCGTGAGCTCGAGGACGGCCTCGCCGAGGAGGTCGACGTCGGCGAGCGAGGAGACTCCGGCGCGGTCGGAGAGCGTGCGGCGCCATCCGGCGACGGCACGCGCGACGACCTGGGGCGTCGTCGGTGGCACGACGATGCGCGGGGCTGCGGGCGCGGGCGTCTGCCCGTCGTGCTCCCCCGGGGTGCTCTGGTTGGCGGCGACGTTCACCCCGCCACGCTAACCGGGGGCGCCGTCATGGCCGCGTTGCCACGCCGCGCACGGGATCGTGCGGATGCGTGGGGGCCGCTCAGCGGCCGGGCTCGCGGGCTCCGGGCCCGGGCATGAGGGACGGCGCGCACCACGCAGGGGGCAGGCGATGCGCGCCGTCATCGAGAAGTTTGCATGTTCAACCACCTGGTGTCAATGCAGGTGAGGGAACCCCTTTCACGCGTGTCGCGCGGCACGCGACGCGGTGCCGCGAAGCCGCTCGGAGGACGCCGCGCAGGCACGTCGCCGTCGGCAGGGTAGGCTTCCTCCGTGCGCGAGCAGGTCCCGCGCAGCGCGTCTGTAGCTCAGGGGATAGAGCACCGCTCTCCTAAAGCGGGTGTCGGCAGTTCGAATCTGCCCAGGCGCACCATCGCGCGGCTCCCCGTCCCGCATACGGAGCACCTGGGCAGCTGGACCCGGCCCGTGGAAACATGGACGCATGACGTCCTCCCCTGACCTCGAGCTCGCCGCCGCCCTCGCCGCCGACGCGGCCGAGGCCGCGGGAGCACTGCCCGACGATCCCGCCGCGGTGCGCATCGAGCGCGTCGGCCCCCGCCAGTACATCGGGTACAACGGCCGCGGCGCCGTCGTCCACATCGGCTCTGCCGAGCACGACGAGCGATTCACGCCCGGAGAGCTGCTCAAGATCGCGCTCCTCGGCTGCACGGGCCTGTCGACGGACGTGACGCTCGCGCGCCGCCTCGGCGACGACTACGACGCGACGCTGCACGGCGCGACCGTGAAGAACGTCGCGGAGGAGCGCTACACGCAGGCGCACGAGCGCCTCGAGATCGATCTCTCGTCGCTCGATCCCGAGGCCGCCGCGCGTCTGCTCACCGCGGCGGCGCGGGCCGTGGACAAGAACTGCACGGTGGGGCGCACGGTCCAGGCCGGTGCGGAGGTCGTCCTGACATTCGTCGACACGGCGACGGGGGCCGCGACGGTCCACGTGGCGCAAGAGGTTGCACGATGACTGCCGGCGACCCCTTCGAGCGCTTCGCGGGCGTCCCGGGGACGCACCTCGTAGGTCGCGCGATCGACACGGCCGTCCGCGTGCCGTCGTCCGTCATCCGCACGCACGTCGAGCAGCTGCGCCGGCGCAACCCGGAGGCGACCCCTGCGCAGATCCTCGCGATCCTCGACTCCGAGTTCCTCGCGCTCGTCCAGACGACGGGCGGCGCGGTCGGCGGCACGGCGGCGATCCCCGCGGTCGGCACGGCGGTCGCTGCGACGCTCACGGCCGCGGACGTCGCGGCGTTCTTCGCGGCGGCCGCCGCGTACACGCTCGCGGTCGCTGACGTCCACGGGGTGGAGGTCGACGACGTCGCACGCCGGCGGACCCTCCTGCTCGCGTCGGTCCTCGGCGAGGACGGCTCGCGCGCCGTCGCGGCCGCGGGCGTGAGCCCCGCGGCGTGGGCGCGCGTAGGCCTCGCGACGATGCCGTCGACGACGATCCAGCGGGTCAACAAGGTCCTGGCAGGACGCTTCGTCAAGAAGCACCTGCTGCGCCACTCGAGCGTCCTGCTGGGGCGTCTCGTGCCGTTCGGCATCGGGGCCGCGATCGGGGTCCTCGGCGGGCGCGCGCTCGGCAAGGGCGTCGTCACGCAGGCGCGTGCGGCGTTCGGCGAGCCGCCGACGGCGTTCGGCCCGCTCGTGCGCGTCGTCGAGGTCGAGTCGGCGGGCGCGCCGCCGCAGCTCGTTCCCGCTCCCCCGCTCGCTGGAGGCCCGTCCGGCGGGGACCCGCAGACCGGGCAGCCCACGGAGGACTGAGATGACGCGTCCGCTCCGGCTGCTCATGTGCCCGCCCGCCGAGTTCACGGTGCGGTACGAGATCAACCCGTGGATGGACGCCTCACGTCCCGTCGACACGGCGCGCGCGGTCGCCCAGTGGGAGGCCCTGCGTGCCTCGTACGTCGCGGCGGGTCACGCCGTCGAGATCATCGAGCCACTGTCGGGCATGCCGGACATGGTCTACGCGGCCAACGGTGCGACGGTCGCGGGCGGCGTCGCGTACGCGGCCCGATTCTTCGTCGCGGAGCGGCGCGAGGAGGCACCCGCATATCTCGCGCGTCTCACTGAGCTCGGCCTCACCCCGTACGACGCCGCCCGCGTCAACGAGGGCGAGGGCGACCTGCTCGTCGCAGGCGACATGCTGCTCGCGGGCACGGGCTGGCGCACGGAGCGGGCCGCGCACGCGGAGGCGTCGCGCGCGCTCGGCCTGCCGGTCGTGACGCTCGAGCTCGTCGACGCCCGCTTCTACCACCTCGACACCGCGCTCACAGTGCTGAGGGGCACCACCGGGGAGGCAGGGGACGTCGACGTCGCCTACTTCCCCGGCGCGTTCTCCGCCGCATCCCAGGAGGCGCTGCAGCGCCTCTTCCCGGACGCCCTGCTCGCAACCGAGACCGACGCGGCGACGTTCGCCCTCAACGCCCTGAGCGACGGCGAGCGCGTGTGGCTCGGCGCGGGCTCGCCGTCCTGGGAGGCGCGGCTGCGCGAGCGCGGCTACACGCCCGTGCCGGTCGACGTCTCGGAGATCCTCCGGGGCGGCGGCTCCGTGAAGTGCTGCACGCTCGTGCTGCGCTGAGCGACGCTGCGCGACTCTGGACGCCGCCGGGCGGCGCCCAGCACGCAGGCGCCGCCCCAGAGCTCCTCGGAGCCGCTCAGCCCTGCTCCGCGGTCTCCTGCGGCGTGTCAGCGGCGGCCGCTCGCTTCGTCACGACCATGACGGGGCACTTGGCGTGGTGCAGCACGGCCTGGGACGTCGAGCCGAGCAGCAGGCCCGCGAACCCGCCGCGCCCACGCGAGCCGACGACGACGAGGTCGGAGGCCGTCGAGAACTCGGTGAGGAGCTCGGCGCCCGTGCCGTCGAGGACGATGCGGCGGACGGTCTGCCCGGGGTGGTCGGCGAGGACACGGTCGACGATGACGCCGAGGCCCTCGGCGACGTCTGCGAGGACGGCCTCGTGGTCGACGGCCGCCGGGAGCCACGCGAGCATGCCGGCGCCGGAGCCGACGGGCACGCCCGCGACGGCGACGAGCTCGCAGTCCCAGATCTTCTGCTGTCGCAGCGCCGCGCGCAGCGCGTCCTCGGCGGTCGGCGAGCCGTCCATGCCGACGACGATACGGCGCAGCGGGAAGAGGGGCCGCTGGTCGACGGGGTCGAGCCCGGCGTTCGACGCGACCGAGCTGATCGCGGTGCGCTCGCCGTCCTCGCCGAGGTAGGGAACGACGACCGTCGGGCAGTGGCTGTGCGCGGGCAGGGCCGACGACACGGTGCCGAGCAGGCGGCCGGCGAAGCCGCCGTGACCGCGCGTCCCGACGACGACGAGCCGGTGCTCCTTGGAGAGGTCGACGAGCGCGCCCGCAGGGTCACCCGTCGTCACGGTCGCGGTGACGGCGACACCCTGTGCGGCGGCGCGCGCCTTGGCCTCCTCGAGGACCGTGCGGGCGCCGTCGAGGATCGCCGTGTCGTCGAGCGCCGCGTAGCCGCCGTCGAGCGAGGCCGCGGTGAACGAGGGCAGGGAGTACGCGCAGACGACGTGCAGCGGCCAGCCGAGCTTCTTCGCCTCTGCGGCCGCCCAGTCGAGCGCGTGGAGGCTCGGGGCCGAGCCGTCGACTCCAACCAGGACTACGTCTCGGTGCGGCAAGGGGTGCCTCCTTCTCGAGGTGACGACGCGCAAGGACCACGTCGTCCTACCGCCGACTTTACTCGTCCTGGACCTGCTCTTGCACACCGTGCGGTCCGGCATCACCCTGCGGACGCCGACGGCCCGGCACCCTTGCGGGGGCCGGGCCGTCGGGACGGGCGCGCGTCAGCTGACGCGGATGAAGACCGGGTTGCTCTGCCAGATCTTGCGGAACTGGACCGTCTTGCCGGGGCGCGGGGCGTCGATCTGCGAGTTGCCGCCCGCGTAGATCGCGATGTGGCCCGGGGTCCAGATGAGGTCCCCGGGGCGGGCGTCAGCCCGGGAGATGACCTTGCCGGCGTAGCGCTGGGCGCTCGACGAGCGGGGCAGGTCGATGCCGAGCTGCGCGTAGACGTACGACGTGAAGCCGGAGCAGTCGAACCCGCGGGGCGTCGTGCCTCCGTAGACGTACGGGACGCCGACGTAGCGGGCCGCGATCTCGAGGACCTTGGAACCCGACACGCTCTGCGGGATCGGGTTGTTCTCGACCTTCGGCGCGGGGGCCTCGGTGCGGTCGTTCGAGCGCGAGGCGGGGGTCTCGGTGCGTGCCGGGGCGACGGGCGCCTGGCGAACCTCGGGAGCCGGGGTGACCTTGACGATCTCGATGTCGTCGATGTCGTCGGCCCAGGAGCCCTCGGAGACGGTGACGGCGGGCGCGGCAGAGAGCTGAGCGCGGGCCTGCGAGGTGAGGGCCGAGACGTCTGCGGAGCCGAGCGCGAGAGCATCGGCGCCGACGGCGGCGTTGGCGGGGGCCACGGCCATCGAGACGAGGAGGCCGGAGGAGGCTGCGACGACGGCTGTGCGCCGTCCGATGCCCTCTCCTGCGACGTCGACGATGACCTGGCCGAGGGGGCGGCGCGCGGCACGGTGCCGCCCGCGGGTGCTGCTGAGGGTCACTGCTGGCCTCTCTCCAACGCCTGCGAAGTTAGCTGTCGGGTTCGGGCTGAAGAGTGCCCGGCCGTCAGGACCGAGGTCCTTCCGGCTTCACCCCGGGCCTCGTGTCTCCACGAGGCCAAGGTGGTTCCCCCGCCTCTGCCAGCGGTTCATCGTGTCCGCTTCCGGTGGCAGAGCTCGGCGTTCCGGTCGCGGGCCCGTCCGGAGAACCGGTCGGGCAGATCGAAGGTACCTCACCCACCCTGGTCATGTCACGCTCAGATCACGGTCTGTGAGGAGGTGTCGGGAATTCACGTACCGCGACACCACGCGAGGGGCGCCGCACCCTCGGTGCGACGCCCCTCACGAGACGGGTGCGAATCCGCTCAGGCCTCCACGAAGACGTGCCGGAAGACCTCGACGGGCAGGTCGGCGCCGTGCTCGGCGTCGGCCGAGGCCACCTCGAGCCGCTCGCCGCGCCGGACGATCGAGATCTGCGTGCCCGGCGTCACGCCGGCCGACGAGAGCCGCGCGAGGAGCTCGACGTCCGTCTGGAGAGGCTCGCCGAGCCGTGCGACCGTCCCGGCACACGTGGCGTCGTCGTCGAGACCCTCATGGACGGTCTGGAGCGAGACGACGCCGTCGAGGAAGGCGTCGATCGTGCGCGTGTCGCCGAGCTCGTCGAGGCCCGGGATCGGGTTGCCGTACGGCGAGATCGTCGGGTGGTCGAGCAGGTCGACGAGGCGACGCTCGACCCGGTCGCTCATGACGTGCTCCCAACGGCAGGCCTCGTCGTGGACGAACTCCCAGTCGAGCCCGATGACGTCGGTGAGCAGGCGCTCCGCGAGGCGGTGCTTGCGCATGACGCGCATCGCCTTCGCGTGGCCGCCCTCGGTGAGCTCGAGGTGGCGGTCGCCCGAGACGACGACGAGGCCGTCACGCTCCATGCGTGCGACCGTCTGCGAGACGGTCGGGCCTGAATGGCCGAGCCTCTCGGCGATGCGGGCGCGAAGCGGGACGATTCCCTCCTCGACCAGCTCATAGATGGTCCGTAGATACATCTCGGTGGTGTCGATGAGGTCGCTCACGGCGCCCAGCCTCCCTGTGTCGTCGGTCCGGGCCAGTCTAGGCCGTCCTTCTCGCACCCGCGCCGCCCTTCTCTTGGTGGCCGTGCACACGAATCGTGTGCACAGCCCCCACAGACACCCCGCTTCGGGACTGGGGGCTGTGGATAGGCGGTCCGGGGATCCCTCGCGCGGCAGGGTGGGGGCGTGGCGGAGCACTCTCCCGCGTCCTGGACGCCCCGAACCCGCACGCACGCCGTCTTCCTCCGACGAGACGCGTACGCGGCCGGGATGACCCGCCGACAGGTCGACCACCGCCTCTCGCGCGGCATCTGGCGGTACGTCGTCGCCGGGGTCATCGCGCACCGCGACCACGTCGTCACGGCCACCGATCTCGTCCTCGCCGCAGGACTTGTCCGGCCCGGGTGTCTCGTCGTCGGGCGGGTCGCCGCCGCGTACCACGGCGTCCCCGTCCCGCTGAGGCTGCCCGTCGCGATCCAGGTCGACTCCCCGGGGCGGTCCGTCCCGTCCGGCTTCGTCGGCCGCATGGTGACCGTCGATGCTCCGGGGATCCTCCGCGTCGGAGGGATCGCGCGCGTCGCGCCGGACAGGTGGTCGTACGTCGACGCGCTCGCGACCATGCCCTGGGACGACGTCCGCAACCTCTACGCCTACCTGGTGACGCACGCCCGTCTGGGGCCGGAGCACCTGCGTGAGCACCTCGCGGCCCACCCCCACCGGCGTGGCAACGGCCAGCTCCGGGAGCTGCTGCGGCGTAGCGCGTCGGGCGCGCTCAGCGAGGCTGAGGAGCTCATGCACGCGTTGCTACGACGCGCCGGCATCACGGGCTGGGAGGCGAACACCCGGATCGACCTGCCAGGCCTGCGCGTGCGCCCTGACGTCGTGTTCCGCGCGGCTCGCGTCGTCATCGAGGTCGACGGGCGCCGGACGCACGCGTCGCGGCTCGTCGCCGATCATCGGCGGGACGCGGCGTTGACAGCGGCAGGGTGGACCGTCGTGCGGGTCACGTGGTGGGACCTCGTCGAGCGGCCGGACGCGCTCATCGCTCAGATCCGCCAGATCCTCACGCGCTGAGCCCCTCCCCCGCCAGGCGCTGCACGTCTGTTGGGGGCAGCGCACACGATCCGTGTGCACCGGCCACAACTGAACCCACGCCCTGAGGCGAGCTCCCGGACCCCGGCCCTCGCGTAGGGCCAGGAGCTGCACGTCTGTTGGGGGCAGCGCACACGATCCGTGTGCACAGGCCCCAAGAGAAGGAATCTCCCGGGACGGAGACGTGCCGGGAGGCGGGCCGGGGCCGGACGGTCGGCCCGCTCAGCCGACGGACGGCCCAGCCGGGGAGAGGCCTGCGCGCGTATTCTCGCGGGGTGACCGAGAACCCCGCGATCGTCGTCCCTGCTGACCTCCTGCCCCTCGACGGGCGCTTCGGCTCGGGCCCCTCGAAGGTGCGCCCGCAGCAGGTCGAGGCGCTCGCCGCGGCGGGCGCGCACCTCCTCGGCACGTCGCACCGCCAGGCTCCGGTCAAGGACGTCGTGCGCCGCGTGCGGACGGGCCTCGCCGACCTCTTCTCGCTGCCCGACGGCTACGAGGTCGTCCTCGGCAACGGCGGCGCGACCGCGTTCTGGGACGTCGCGACGTTCTCGCTCGTCGACGACCGTGCCTCGCACGCCGCGTTCGGCGAGTTCTCCGCGAAGTTCGCGTCCGCGACGTCGAAGGCCCCGTTCCTCGCCGACTCCCTCGTGCGCACCTCCGCGCCCGGCACCGTGTGCCTGCCCGAGGTCCGCGAGGACGTCGACCTCTACGCCTGGCCGCACAACGAGACGTCGACCGGCGCGATGGCGCCCGTCGTCCGGCCCGAGGGCACGGAGGGCGCGCTCGTCGCGATCGACGCGACGAGCGGCGCGGGCGGGCTCGCGCTCGACGCCTCGCAGGCCGACGTCTACTACTTCGCGCCCCAGAAGGTCTTCGCGTCCGACGGCGGACTGTGGCTCGCGACGCTCTCCCCCGTGGCAGTCGAGCGCACCGAGCGCCTCGCGAAGGAGCGGTGGATCCCGGAGATCCTCTCGCTGCAGATCGCGCTGACGAACTCGCGCCTCGACCAGACGCTCAACACCCCGGCGGTCGCGACGCTCGTCATGCTCGCCGAGCAGGTCGAGTGGCTCAACTCCCAGGGCGGGCTCGCGTGGTCGGCGGGCCGGTGCGCCGAGTCGGCGTCGATCCTCTACCGCTGGGCCGAGGCCCGCGACTGGGCGACGCCCTTCGTCACCGACCCGGCCGCGCGCTCGAACGTCGTCGCGACGATCGACATCGACGAGAGCATCGACGCGACGCGCATCGTCAAGGTGCTCCGCGAGAACGGCGTCGTCGACGTCTTCCCGTACCGCAAGCTCGGTCGCAACCAGCTGCGCGTCGGCGTGTTCCCGGCCGTCGAGCCGAGCGACGTCGAGCGCCTCACCCGCGCGATCGACTTCGTCGTCGAGCGGCTGGGCTGACAGGCACCTCACGCGCAGGGGCGGACACCGGCACGGTGCCCGCCCCTGCGCGCGTGCGGACGCCTATGCGCCGAGGACCGTCGCCGCGAAGCCGTCGGAGGCGACGGCCGCGTCCCAGCGCTCGCGCCAGTCGCCGATGGGCTCGACGCCCGCGGCACGGACGCTCGCGTGCCCGAGGACCGACCAGGCGGGCCGGGGCGCGGGGCGGACGAACGCGTCGCTCGTCGTCGTCGTGACGATGGCCGGGTCGAGGCCCGCGGACGTGACGGCTGCGGACGCGAGGTCGTGCCAGGTCGCGGTGCCCGACGACGTCGCGTGGTACGTGCCGGCGGGCGCGTCGGCGCGTACCAGGCGCAGCGCGAGGTCGGCGACGTCGCGCGTCCACGTGGGCTGGCCCTGCTGGTCGGTGACGACGGCGACGGTGCCGCGCTCGCGTGCGACGCGCACGATCGTGCGCGGGAAGCTGCCGCCGTGCTGCCCGTAGAGCCACGCGGTGCGCAGGACGAGGTGCCGCCCGGCCGCGTCGTGGGCGCGGACGGCCCACTCCCCGGCGAGCTTGGTGCGGCCGTACGCGGAACGGGGCCCGACGACGTCGTCGGCCTCGTACGGGACCGTCGCCGCGCCGTCGAAGACGTAGTCGGTCGAGACGTGCACGAGCCGCGCGCCCGCGGCCGTCGCGGCCCGGGCGAGGTGGGCGGCGCCGGTCGCGTTGACGGCGAAGGCCGCGGCCTCCTGCGTCTCGGCGTCGTCGACGGCCGTCCACGCGGCGCAGTTGAAGACGACGTCGACGTCGCGGACGGCCGCGAGGCACGCGTCAGCGTCGAGGATGTCGAGCTCGGCCCGGCCGAGCGCGCGGACGTCCTCGCCCGCCCGCGTGAGGACGTCGACGGCGTCCGTCCCGAGCATGCCTGCACCACCGATGACGAGCCAGCGCACGTCGTCCCCCGTTCTGTCCGAGCGTCGCGGCCGCGTCGGCCGCACCCCAGTGTGTACCACCTGTCCGAGTACAGTGGCGACGCAACCGCCACCTGACCCGGAGGTCCCCATGCAGTTCCGCGAGCTCGACGTCCCCGGCGCGTGGGAGATCACGCCCCAGCAGCACGGGGACGCGCGCGGCGTCTTCCTCGAGTGGTTCAAGGGCTCGGAGTTCGAGACGGCCGTCGGGCATGCGCTCGACCTGCGGCAGGCGAACATGTCCGTCTCGGCCGCGGGCGTGCTGCGCGGCGTGCACTTCGCGGACGTGCCGCCCGGCCAGGCGAAGTACGTGACGTGCGTCAAGGGTGCGGTGCTCGACGTCGTCGTCGACATCCGCGTGGGCTCGCCGACGTTCGGGCGGTGGGACTCGGTCCTGCTCGACGACGTGGACCGGCGCGCGATCTACCTGGGCGAGGGCCTGGGTCACGCGTTCTGCTCGCTCGAGGACGGCTCGACGGTCGCGTACCTATGCTCGACGCCGTACGCGCCGGGGCGTGAGCACGGCATCCACCCGCTCGATCCGGCGGTGGGCATCGAGTGGCCGACGGTCGCGCGCGACGGGTCGCCGCTCGTCTACGAGCTGTCCGCGAAGGACGAGGCGGCGCCGACGCTCGCGGAGGCGCGCGCGTCGGGCATGCTGCCGACGCAGGAGGCGGTCGACGCGTACCTGCGGACGCTCTGACCCGGGTTCCCGGAGACGGCTGAGGGCTCGTGCACGCGGTGCGTGTCCGAGCCCTCGCTCGTCGGTGCGGGCCTCTCAGTGGCCGGCGGTGAGGTACTTCTGCTCCGTGGCGGCCTTGGCGGGGCGCCACCAGGCCTCGTTGGCGCGGTACCACTCGACCGTCGCGTGGAGGCCGTCGGCAAAGCTCGTGTAGCGGGGCGTCCAGCCGAGCTCGTCGCGCAGGCGGCTCGCGTCGATCGCGTAGCGCAGGTCGTGGCCCGCGCGGTCGGTGACGTGGTCGAAGTCGTCGGGGGCGAGGCCGAACTCGGCGAGGACGAGCTGGACGACCTCGAGGTTGCTCTTCTCGCCGTCGGCACCGATGAGGTACGTCTCGCCGACGCGCCCCTTGTCGATGATCGCCCACACGGCGGAGTTGTGGTCGTCGACATGGATCCAGTCGCGGACGTTCTCCCCCGCGCCGTAGAGGCGTGGACGGATGCCGTCGACGAGGTTGGTGATCTGGCGCGGGATGAACTTCTCGACGTGCTGGTAGGGCCCGTAGTTGTTCGAGCAGTTGGAGATCGTCGCCTCGACGCCGAACGAGCGCACCCACGCGCGCACGAGGAGGTCCGAGGACGCCTTGGTCGCCGAGTAGGGGCTCGACGGGTTGTACGGGGTCTCGGGCGTGAACTTCGCCGGGTCGTCGAGCTCGAGGTCGCCGTAGACCTCGTCCGTCGAGACGTGGTGGTAACGCACGCCGTGCCTGCGCACGGCCTCGAGGAGCGTGAACGTGCCGACGACGTTCGTGCGGACGAACGGCGACGGGTCGTGCAGCGAGTTGTCGTTGTGCGACTCGGCCGCGAAGTGCACGACGAGGTCGTGGCGCGCGACGAGCTCGTCGACGAGTGCGGCGTCCGCGATGTCCCCGACGACGAGCTCGACGCCGTCGAGCCCTGCGATCGACGCGGCGTTGCCCGCATATGTGAGGGCGTCCAGCACCGTGACCGCCGTACCGGGCCGCTCCCGGACCGTCTGGTGGACGAAGTTGGCGCCGATGAAGCCGGCGCCGCCGGTGACGAGGACTCGCACGTGGTCTCCATGGTGATCAGCGCGCCTCGGCGCGCGGGGGCACGACACCGCCAAGCCGCGGGCGTTTGACATCGCTTCGCGAGCGTATCAGCGGGCCCGAAGGCCGTGTTGCGGCGGCTCACGAGCACTGTCGTCCGACGGGCCCAGGGTGAGTGCGGCCCCGGTCGTGTTCCGACGGCCGAGCGTCGGCCCGACGCACCAGCGGGGGCGTCAGCGCGCGGGAACTCCCTTGAGCACGAGGTCCGGTCCCGCGTCCTTCGTCACGAGGGCCGCGCCGCCCACGAAGGTGCGCGCACCGATGCGCAGCCCCTGGAGCACGGCGGAGCCGACCCCCATCGACACCGACTCCTCGAGGACGACGTTGCCTGAGACGGCCGCTCCCGGGTAGATCGTGACGTAGTCCTCGAGCACCGAGTCGTGGCCCACGGTCGCGTTGAGGTTGACGTGCACATGGCGCCCGAGGCTGATGTTCGTGGTGAGGCGTGCACCTGCGCACAGGATCGTTCCCGATCCCATCTCGACGTGTCGTCCCGTCGTCACCGACGGGTGGACGAGCGTCGCCGCTTCATGTCCCGCGGACGTGAGACGCGTATCGACGGCACGACGAGCTCGAGGGCTCGCGATCCCGATGACGAACTCCGCCGTCCCCTCCGCGAGGAAGCTCTCGACCGTGCCCAGGTAGTCGAGACCGCTCGAGGCGAGCCGCGCCAGGTCGGCCTCGGCGGGTCCGTCATCAAGATAGCCGAGCAGCTCGAACGTCGAGGTCTCTGCATTGAGGTCGTCAACGACGTCGGCGAGCTCGCGACCGAAACCGCCGGCTCCGACGATGACAAGAGGGCGTGACATTGGGCTCCTAGGTGTCGGAGGCAGATCGGCGACCGCGTCGACGACAACTCTGTCACGATCGCCGTCGCAGTCGCACCGTCGGGCGCAGGCCCCACGCCGACCTCGCGCCGGGGACACATCGAAAGCGCTTAGGTCGGCGTGCATGACCCGCGCCGCAGGCCCTGTCGGGGCAAGGGCGCCGGACGATAGGATCGCAGCGCCGATCTACGATCGACGGACCACCCGAACCCGCGAGGAGCAAGGCATTGAGCAACGACCAGCCGCAGAAGGTCATCGTCATCGGACAGGGGTACGTCGGACTTCCGGTCGCGATGCAGGCCGTCGCCAAGGGATACGACGTCGTCGGTCTCGACCTCGACACGCGTCGCGTCGGCCAGCTGGCCTCCGGGCACTCCTACGTCGAGGACATCTCCTCCGGGGAGCTCGCCGCCGCGCTCGCCTCGGGTCGCTACGTCGTGACGACGGAGTACGCAGCGTGCGAGGGCTTCGACATCGCCGTCATCACCGTGCCGACGCCGCTCAAGGAGTCGCTGCCCGACCTCACGTTCATCGAGGACTCGGCGCGCGCACTCGGCCCATTCGTCACTGCTGGTTCGACGGTCATCCTCGAGTCGACGACGTACCCGGGCACGACCGAGGAGATGCTCGTCCCGATCCTCGAGGAGACCTCGGGCCTGCGCGCGGGCGAGGACTTCCACGTCGGCTACTCGCCCGAGCGCATCGACCCGGGCAACAAGAAGTTCGGTTTCGTCGAGACGCCCAAGGTCGTCTCCGGGATCGACGCACGCTCGCTCGAGCTCGTCGACGCGTTCTACTCCTCGCTCATCGAGCGAACCGTGCCCGTCGGCGGCACGAAGGAGGCCGAGCTCACCAAGCTGCTCGAGAACACGTTCCGCCACGTCAACATCGCGCTCGTCAACGAGCTCGCGATCTTCGCGCACCAGCTCGACATCGACATCTGGGAGTCGATCGACGCCGCGTCCACAAAGCCGTTCGGCTACATGCGCTTCACGCCCGGCCCCGGCGTCGGCGGTCACTGCCTGCCCGTCGACCCCAGCTACCTCTCGTGGCAGGTGCGCCGCAAGCTCGGCCAGAACTTCCGCTTCGTCGAGCTGGCCAACGACGTCAACGAGCACATGCCGCAGTACGTCGTCTCACGGCTCATCGCGATGCTCAACGACGCTGAGCGTGCCGTCAAGGGCTCGACGATCCTCCTCATGGGCCTCGCCTACAAGAAGGACTCGAGCGACATCCGCGAGTCGCCGTCCCTCAAGCTCATCGAGCTCCTGCTCGACCTCGGCGCGCACCTCGTCGCCGTCGACGAGCTCATCGAGGACCACCGCTGGCCCGAGGGTGTCGAGAAGGTCACCCTCGACGCCGCGACGGTCGCCCGCACCGACGCTGCCGTCATCATCACGGGGCACTCGGGACAGCCGTACGAGCTCCTCGTCGAGCACGACGTGCCGACGCTCGACACGCAGCGGGTCCTCGAGGGCCCGAACGTCGCGGTGCTCTGACCAGGTTCACCACACGCTGAGACGGAGAAGGCCCTGCCCCCTCGTTCCGAGGCGGCGGGGCCTTCTGTCGCGATATCGCCGTTCGACGCCCGCCAGGGTGCCCGACTGCCTCGCTAAGGTGTCGCACCCGTGAGCGATGGACGATCGCCGAGATCGGCGCCTGGCGAAGGGGCACGTCGCGACCTCGTCCGCCTTCGGTCAGCAAGCAGACCGAGCCCGAGCGCAAGGACGAGACTGATGAAGTAGATCGAGTGGAAGAAGCGCGACACGAACGTGCACAGGAAGATGAGTGCGACGAGGTAGGAACCGACCCAGTAGGCCGTCACACTCCGGAACCTGCGTACGTACGTCGCGGCTGCGGCAGCCCCGAGCGCGAGCATCCCGACGATGACACCCGCGGACCGGAAGTCTCGGTAGAGCGTCTCGTACCACGTGTAGACGTTGAAGTAGAACGGGATCTCGACGAATGCTGCGATCGACTCCCACGGCCTCACGATCGGAATGATGCGCACGAAGGGCTCAAAGGTTGCCCCGCCCCACGTCTGCGGGTTGTAGTCGCCCGTGTGGAGCCCGGGCGACGCAAGCCGCGCAGGGTCTGGCCATTCATGGTTGTCCGACTCGACAAGCTGGCTGAAAGCTGGGATCCCGCCCGTCGCGTACGTGACGACCGACGTGAGACCCGTCCCGGCGAGCGCCTCGGAGACCGCCCCGGACGACACTGCCTGCCCGCCGTCCTTGCCGAGCGCCCCGGCGACCACCTGGAAGCCCGCAAAGCCTCCGAGCGCGATTGCGACCGCCCCGACTGCGAAGACTCGGCGGCGGATCCTCGCGCGTCGGAGCGCCGCCAGGTCCGTGTCGCTGTCGGCACTCTGGGTCCGCGCAGTGAACAGGAAGACCGAGATCGTCCACAGGAGCGCAAGAAACAGGTTCGTCCGCTGGAGCAGCGCAAGCATCGATGCGGCCAGATATGCGAGAAGCAGCACCCGCCATGCAAGCGGGAGAGAGTTACGCACCGCAGGCCGGACGGCCACCAGGGCAAAGACCAACGGTCCGAGGAAGAGCAGCACGCGAGCCCACGCAGGCACGAGCGCAAGATAGCCGTCGGCCGCACCGCGCACCGCCGTCGGGTTGAGCAGAAGTGTCATGAGCCCGAAGTGGCGCATAATCGTCACGACGTAGAGCCCGAACCCGAGCGAGTAGGCGACGAGGAGCGCCAGGAGACCTCGCCGGCCGACAAGCGCGATGTCAGGGGGCCCGCTCTCGTCGGACGAGCCAGCGACGGTCTCGTCCGCACCACGCCGCGGCCGGGTGAACAGCAGGTACCCGACGTTGAAGGCCACTGCTCCCGAGACAAGCACGAACCACGCGCGTATCGAGATGGGAGAGTAGTGGATGAGCTCGGAGCCGACGACGAGATAGGCCGCCGCCCACACGAGGTTGTGCGCGACGAGGGGAAGCACCCTCCCTGGGCGTGCACGCGCGGCGAGAACCGAGAGCGCCACGAGAACGGTCGCGAACGGCAGCGCCGTCAGCGCATTGGCGGTCACCGTGCGGCCCCTTCCTCGTCGCTACGCGCGCGAACAACTGCGCGCCGAATTGCAACGATCCACACTACCAACCCGACCACTGTCGCGGAGACGTAGCACCAGATGGCAGCGTCCAGCCCTCCGAGCAGCGCACCCACGACCGGCACGACGAATGCCACGCTGCTCTGCGCGACCCGACCGAACCAGAGCTCGCGCGGGTTGCTGTGCGCCCGGCACACGAGGTATGCGAGGTGACCGACGGTGCTCGCCGCAACAAAGATCCCGGTGGGCAGGGCGAACCTCGCGAGTGCGCTCAGCGATCCGAGGTCCACGCCCCACACGTCGACCAGCACGAGCACCGCGCTCGCTCCCGCCCCTGCCACCACTGCCAGTGCCGCGACGGTGACCGTGCCCCGCACCGACAGCAACGTCCGCAGCGGCGTCGCGACGATCAGCGGTCGGAGGGGGTTCATCACGAGTCGAGTCGGGGCCGCGACGTTCGACACCGCGCGATAGATCCCGAACGCCGACGCCCCGAGGAACGGAGCGATCGCATAGGGCGCCCCGATCGCCCCGGCATCCATGACGAGCGACTCCCGGAGTAGCGGCCGGATGTCCTCACGGTGGTCAGCGAACCAATCGCGGAGCCGGTCCACGCGGGTCAGTCGCGGCCAGGTCGACGCTGTCGCGCCTGCGAACATCGCGCCTGCCCAGACCCCGAGCAACGTCTCGACGCTCTCGACACCCCAGGCCGCGACGATGCCCGCACCGGACAGCAGCCCGACGGTCGCCACCATGTCGCCGCGGGTCGCGCGCCTTGCATCTCCGCTGGACACCTCGACAAATCTCGCAGCAGAGCGGAACGTCGCAGCGGAGCATGCGACGGCGCCGAGAATCGTCGGGACGGGCCCCCCGACCGCGACGAGCGCGATGCCTCCGCCGCACAGCGCGGCAAGGACAGAGAGCCGTGTGGCGGCACCGATGGTTCGGAGGGAGTCGATCGACGCGCCGCGCGCGCGAGCGCTCCTCGCCGCAGGCTCGAGGACCGTCGAGAGCATGACGGACGACGCGAACGCGAACGCGAGGTAGACGAGCGAGAAGGCGCCGAAGTCCTGGGGGCCGAGGAGTACCAGCGCGATGAGCTGCGGTGCGAGCATCGAGACGGCGTTGGCGACGGTAGCGGCGACTGCCTGCACGTGGTTCCCCCGTGGCTGCACTTGGAGCCCGAAGGCGGACGGTGCAAGTATAGGCGCGCGACGTGCGACCGCCCGGCTACCCTGTTGTGGCGGTCCGCTGCGCGGAACACGAGGTGCCGCACAACAGGCGGACGTACGGAAGGCGTGGGATGGACATTCAACGGATCTTGACGATCGTGCGTGAGCGCTGGATCACGGCGGCCATCACGATCGCTGTCGTCCTCGGGCTCGGCTACGCCGCCGTCGCCGCGTCGGGAGCCACGCGGGCATCGAGCGAGCACTTTTCTCAGGTCGCGCTCGTGGGTCGTGTGGTCCAGAGCGAGAACTACTTCCTCGACACCCAGACGGTCGTCGAAGGGGTCGTGACCCAGGTCGTCACCGAGATGTCGACGCCCGCCGCGGTGCGCGACTTTGCCCAGGAGCACCTCGACGGCGTAGCGCTCAAGGACGCACGCGAGGTCTACTCCGTCGAGATCTCGGCCACACGGTCTGTTCTCGACATCCGCGTAGACGACCGCCTCACGACCAACGGCGCTTCGATGCTCGCCGCTCTCGAGGAAGAGGTGATCGACCGCGCGCGTAGCATCCTCACCGCTCGGCTCGGCACCGACGCACCGGTCTCGATCGACCTCCGAGGCCACGGTCAGGTCCGTCATGAACCGGCCATCAGCTGGGTCGCCGCGAGTGTTGGCCTTCTCATCCTTGCGGCACTGGCAGGCTTGCTCGCGGCGCTGCTGAGGGGCGCGCTCGACCGGATGGTCCGGGTGCCTTCCGATCTGAGCGACCTGGGACTCACCGGCATCCGAGTGTTCAGCGCCGCGTCGGACGACACCGTCCTGCGCGTCCGTTCCCTGCTCCCGGCTCAGGCAGACGCGGTCGTCGCCGTCATCGGGTCGGGTGCCGGTGACGACCTGGCAGCCCGGCTCGCAGGCTCGATCCGGGTTGGCGGACAGCAGGCGCTCCTCGTCCGCGCGACGCCGTGCGATACGGGGGTGCAGGGGCCGACGCTCGTCTCACTGCTCGACAGCCCCTCGAGCGTCCTCGATCCTTCGACGGTGGAGCTGCAGTCCGGACTCTCGGCCGACGAGCTTGCGCCTCGGCTCTCCCCCGCCAGCGTCACGTCGCTCGTCGAGCGTCTCAGCGTTGGTCGCACTCTCGTCGTGGACTGCGGAGCGTCCATCACCTCGCAGGTCCTTGTCCCGTTCGCCTCGGTCGCGAACCTGGTCGTGCTCTGCGTGACTCCTGGCTCCGACTCCAAGTCCGTGGTCGAGCAGGTCGCGTCGGACCTCGGTGGAGCTGAACTCTGCGTCATAACCTGAGAGTTCGGTGGCGGTCGGTGCGCGGCGCGTGGTCTAGTCGTTCCGACCTAGGATGAGAGCCATGCGCGCGATCCGCGACCGGCGACGGAACGGCGTCCCACGCCATGCTGTCCAGAGGCCGTCGAGCCTCGACATGGCTCGGCGACTGCTCTCGGTGATCACCCTCGCGTTCGTCGTGATGGCCTTCACCTACCCTCGTGAGTTCGCGCCTCGGTTCGTCAACTGGCTGACGTGGGCCGGGATAGCGGTCGCCCTTGGCCTCCTGCTGCTTCCGCCTGCAAGGTCTCGTGTCGCCTGGCCGCGACGCGTGTTGCCCCCAGCGCTGCTTGTCCTCACGATGCTCGGCTGGTTCGCCATCTCCTACCACTGGTCGCAGCATCCAGCGATGACTCGCCGCGCCGTCCTCACCTATGTCGCGATCGCGGCGATCGCCTGGGCAGCCGCAGCGCGGAGCCACCCGGACGACGTTCCTGTCGGCCTGGCACTTGGACTGGTCGCGGCGCTTTCACTCTCGATCGGCGCGACGCTGCTCGGGTACGAAGGCCCTCGGCGTTGGTCTGCCTGGTGGGGGCGCAGCGAGCGATACCCGGCCTTCCAGGGCCTCTACGGGAATCCCAACATCCTGTCGTACGTGATAGTCATGCTGCTTCCAGCCGTGGTCACGCTCGGTGCGCTCAAGCGCGCTGCGCGCGCGACGACGGTCGCGCTCCTCGGCGGAGTGCTCATTGTCGTCTGGCAGGTGAGGTCGACGACGGGGACCATCGCGGCCGTCGCGATTCTCTGCGTCGCGTGCCTGCTGGTGCTCCACAGCAAGCTTCTCGGTTCCGCGCCGGAACGGGCAAGACGCACTGTGCGACGCATCCTCGTCGTCGGCTCCGCGGCCGGGGCCATCGCCGTCCTTACTGTCCTCGGACGCGCCGTGGCGCAGGGGACGACCACGCTCAACGGTCGGACGCCTCTCTGGACCACCGTGATCGACGTCTCGTCCGCCAAACCTCTCACGGGTGCCGGATGGGGCTCCGTCTGGAGCTATCACTGGATGCCGGCGCCACGCAACGCAGTCCGTAGCCAGATCAACGACGCATTGCCAAACCCGCTGGCGCATGGTCACAACGCTGCGATCGACTTCTTGCCGCAGGTCGGTTGGATCGGTGTGGCACTCATGATCGCGGTACAGATCGCTTCCGTCGTCCTCCTCGTCCGCGCAGCACCGTCGCCAGCCCGTTCATGGGGGCTCCTCACCCTCGTCGCGGTCAACCTCGTGGGGCTCACGGAACCCACCTGGGCGACCCCCGTCGGGTGGGGCCTCATCATCATCGTGGCAACCGTCGCCGCACGACTGACGCCCAGAGCTGGCGGCCTTGAGCGTGTCCGGCCTCAAACCGCTCAGGGCGAGAGCACGGCCCCTCGCCACGTACCGGCCCATGCCCTGAAGCTGTAGTTCTCCTCCACGCCCGCACGCGCCTGCGCGCCCATGCGCGAACGTCCGTCGACATCCGCATCGACCAGTGCAGCCAGCGACGCGCTCCAGGCTTCTTCACCGTCAGCCGCAGCCCCGCTGAGCGCACCGAGCGCCTCGGCGCTCGCTCCGACCGGGCTCCCGATGACGGGGAGCCCCGCCGCCCCGTACTGGAGCAGCTTGTAGGCGCACTTGCCGCGCGTCCACGGATCGTCCGGAAGGGGCATAATGCCGAACTCGCCATCGATCATGTCGGCGGCAAACGACTCGGCCGCCCAGTCGATGCGCTCAACCATCGGATCGAGCTGACCGAGTGGTGCCCGACCTCGGGAGACAACACGGAGCGTCAGGCCGCTGCGTGCATGCTCTCTGAGCAGCGAGTCGGCGACCAGGAGCAGGTACTTCTCGGTCGATGGACTTCCGAGCCAGACTGCCCGCGGCGGTCGGCCCTCATGTCGATGATCGCTCTTGACGAGGTAGTCGGCGGGCTCGACACAGCTCGGCACGACCCGGACGTCGCTCGCGTGATCCGACGCTGCGTCCGCAAGATAGTCATTGCCGGCGATGACGACGTCCGCCGAATCGACCGCACGCTTCCAGATGTGGGACTTCGCGAACAGGCCACGTGCACCACGCGCCGGATCGGCGAAGAGCGCGTCGTCGAAGTCATAGACCCCGTGCGCGGAAGCCCGGAGCAGCGATGACTCGATGCCGCCACGTGAGAGAGGACTCGCGTTTCGGCTGAGAAGCACCGTCGAGTCTGCGACGTCACGGCCCAGTCGACGCAGTCGTCTTTCGGCAGCCAGGACACCGCGCATGTCGGAGCGGAGGGCACCGAGGCCTGCGGATGCGCCCCCGAGGTAGGTCTCTGATCGTGCGTCAAGCCCGAGGTGGTCGAGCCACTCGAACACGCGCACCCTCGACGAAGCGCCGGAACGGCCGTACGGCGTCACTGTGACGAGCGGTGAGGTCACTCTGCGGCCCCCGCGCTCGGGGCGGACTCCGCGCTCTGGACAGCCGAGGTCGAGCCCGTGAACGGCGCCATGGTCGCCTCGCCCTCAGCCGAGACCCCGGACCGCGACAGTACGGTCGTGAACGTCCGGACGACGATCATCAGGTCGACCCTCAGGGACCTCTTCTCGACGTAGTCGACGTCGAGGCGCAGCCGCTCCTCCCACGTCGTCGCGTTGCGGCCCGTCACCTGAGCGAGGCCCGTGAGACCTGGGCGCACCTCGTGCCGACGCGCCTGTCGGGCGTCGTAGAGCGGAAGGTACGACGGCAGGAGCGGTCGCGGACCGACGATGCTCATGTCGCCGCGGACCACGTTCCACAGCGAAGGGAGCTCATCGAGGCTCGTGGACCGCAGGACCTTGCCGAAAGGGGTGAGCCGATCAGCGTCGGTCACATGCCCGGTGGACTCATCGACAGGGAGCATCGAGCGGAACTTGCGCAGCTCGAAGATCTCGCCATCCTTGCCGGGGCGCTCCTGGCGGAAGAGCACGGGACGACCGAGCTTCGTTGCGACGAGAAGCGCCACGACGGCCTGGACGGGCAGGCTGGCGACAAGTGCCACGCCTCCGACCACGGCGTCGAGGACGCGCTTGGCGCGGTCGTAGGGTCGGTGCGTCACGCACGCCCCGCGAAGAACTCGTCGATGGCGCCGGTGACGCGCGCGAACTGCTCGTCCGAGAGCGCCGAACCGCTGGGCAGCGAGAGTCCGGTCTCGAAGAGCCGCTCGGAAACGGCGCCGCCGACGTACTGGCGCCCGTCGAAGACGGGCTGCAGGTGCATAGGCTTCCATAGCGGGCGCGACTCGATGTCGTACCCCGCCAGGTGCTCACGCAGCTCGGTCGTCGTGAACCCGGCGACGACGGGGTCGACGAGGATCGACGTGAGCCAGAAGTTGTCGTGGTCCGTCCCGCCGCCTGAGCCGTCCTCTCCGCCGAAGACCTCGACGCCGGCGACCGGGGCGACGAGCTCACGGTAGGCGAGCCGCCAGGAGCGACGTCGCTCGATCATCGCGGGAAGCCGCTCGAGCTGCGCACGCCCCAGGCCTGCGAGGAGCGAGGAGAGCCGATAGTTGTAGCCGACATCGGTGTGCTCGTAATGGACGACGGGCTGACGTGCCTGAGTCGCGAGATACCGGGCGCGATCGGCGGTGGCTGCGTCGTCGGTGAGGAGCATGCCGCCACCCGACGTCGTCATGATCTTGTTGCCGTTGAAGGACACGGCGGAGACCAGGCCCTGACTTCCGGCCGGGCGAAGGTCACGCACGGCCCCGAGCGACTCCGCCGCGTCGACGACGACCGGGATCCCGTGCTTCTCGGCAGCCGCGGACACCCCGGCATGGTCGGCGATCTTCCCGAGGAGGTCGACCGGGACGACCGCCGCGACAGTCCGGCCCGTCGACACCAGGTCGTCGAGCGTCTCGGCGAGGAGCTCGACATCGATGTTGCCGGTGGCGTCGCAATCGACGAAGACCGGCTCGGCGCCGGTGTAGACGATCGCATTGGCGGTCGCGGCGAACGTCATGGTGGCGGTGACGACGACGGTTCCAGGGCCGGCCCCGACCCCGAGGAGCGCAAGGTGGAGCGCGGCTGTCCCGGACGACAGCGCAACCGCGTGCTCACGGCCGGTGAACGCCGCCATCTCCGCCTCGAACGCGTCGACGACCGGACCGAGCGGTGCGACCCACCCGGAGCGGATCGCGTCGAGGACGCCGTTCTCCTCCGCCTGCGTGATGTCAGGGGACGACATGTAGATCCGGGCGCTCATCTGGCGTCCTCCTGCTCGTCGTGAACTCGCTCGAGGTCCGCCGGGTCGATCGCGGGGACCGGAACGTGCGAGATGAGGGGATGCCCCGTCTCGGCACGGTCCTCCGCGGTCCCGAAAAGGTCTTCGTGCATCTTCTCCCCGGGGCGGAGGCCGGTGAAGACGATCTCGATGTTCCTGCCGGAGCGCGCGACGAGCCGCCGCGCGACGTCGAGGATCTTCACGGGCTGACCCATGTCGAGAACAAGAACTGATCCCGGTGAGCCGATGGCTCCTGCCTGAATGACAAGCTGGCACGCCTCGGGGATCGTCATGAAGAATCGCGTGACGTCCGGGTGCGTCACGGTGAGCGGTCCACCGGCCTCGATCTGGGCGTTGAAGGTGTGGAGCATCGACCCGCGGGAGCCGAGGACGTTGCCGAACCGGACGGACATGTAGGTGCCCTCCGCCCGCGCCGACTGCCACGCGGTCAGCTGCTCCGCCACGCGCTTCGTCCGTCCGAGGACGCTCGTCGGGTCCGCAGCCTTGTCCGTCGAGACGTTGACGAAGTGGGTCACCCCCGTCTCTGCCGCAAGACCGAGCAGGTTGTAGGTTCCCAGGACATTCGTCTTCCACCCCTCCTCGGGGTACATCTCGAGCATCGGCAGGTGCTTGAGGGCTGCTGCATGGAAGACGATCTCGGGTCGGTGCTCCTCGAACACCGCTCGCAGCGCGTCGCGGTCACGGATGTCGACGAGCACCATGTCGCGGGTGTCGAGGAGACCTTTGCCGTAGATCGAGAGCTGGACGGAGTGGAGCGCCGACTCGTCGCGGTCGAGAAGCACAAGCTCTGACGGGCCAAACCGGTAGACCTGGCGCGCGAGCTCGGAGCCGATGGACCCTCCGGCGCCGGTGATGAGGACTCGCTTGCCGGAGAGGTAGTCCGCGATGGCGCCGAGGTCCGTGTCGATCTGGTGTCGCCCGAGTACATCGGTGATGTCGACCTCCTTGACGTCGCGCAGCTGCACGCGACCGCCGATGAGCGACGAGAGGCTCGGGATCGCGAGGAACTCGAGCCCCGCACCCTCGACGAGGTCCTGGATCTCGCCGAGCCGCTCGCCCTTGATGCGCGAGACCGCGAGGATCACCGTGTCGACGTCACGTTCCGCCGCGATGTGGACGAGGTCGTCGCGCGCGCCGAGGACGGGCACCCCGACGAGCCGCAGGTTGCGCTTGGCCGGGTTGTCGTCGATGAAGCCGACGGTCGTGTACTTGGCGGCGGAGTCCGTGAGGATGACGCGGAGCAGCTGGTGACCGGCGTCCCCTGCCCCGTAGATGAGCACGCGCCTCCGGTCCCCGCCCTCGTCCTGCCGAACCCGCCGACGGGCCCGGTACGCCCACCGACCACCGGCCATCGCGATGAGTGCGATGGCTGGGACGAGGAACGCGATCGCGCGCGGCAGCTCGTCGCCGGCGACGACGAAGACGAGCAGCGTGACGATACCCACGACGAGCGCGAGCGCCGCCAGGGCGAGCGCCTCGTCGAACGATGCGATGCGGTAGCGGCCCCTGTAGAGCTTGACCGCGTAGCCGATGCCCACGAGGAGGACCCCCGACACGGCCATGTAGATGACCGTCGATCGCGTCTGGTCGGCGTTGATCGTGAAGTCGTAGCGGATACCGACGACGAACACGGTCGCGACGACCCAGCACGCCACGTCCCACGCAGCCACGGTCGCGCGCCGGAGTACCGGGTTGTACAGCACGTCTCTTCCTCTTTCGTCCAAATAGCTCGCCCCGACAAGACTAGCGCCGGGCCTCGTGCCTGCGGGTAGTGCCCCAGTCACCCTCGTCAGCGGGCGGAGCCTTCCTCGAACCAGGCGATCGTGCGCGCGGTGCCCTCCTCGAGCGGGACCTGCACGACGTCGGGGAACAGCTCGCGCAGACGCGTGCTGTCGGCCTGCGACGCCTTGACGTCGCCGACGCGTGGGTCGGTGTGGACCCGCGGCAGCTCGCGCCCGAGCTGGGACTCGAGCAGCTCGATGAGCTCGAGCAGGCTCGTGCGCGTGCCGAACGCGAGGTTGACCGGGTCGGTGCTCGCGATCTGGCCCACGACCGCCTGGTGGATGACCGAGCACAGGGTGTCGACGTACGTGAAGTCACGCGACTGCGTGCCGTCGCCCTGGATCTCGAGCGGACGGTCGGAGAGAGCCGCGTCGAGGAACTTCGGGATGACCGCTGCATAGGCGTGACCCGCAACCTGGCCCGGGCCATAGACGTTGAAGAAGCGGAACGCGAGGGTCTTGAGCCCGTAGGAGAACTGGTAGGCGATCGCATAGCTCTCGGTCGCGAGCTTCGAGACCGCGTAGGGGCTCATCGGTCGGGTCCAGGCGTACTCGCTCTTGGGCAATGTGGGGTTCGAGCCGTAGACCGAGCTTGACGATGCCACCGCGACGTAGCCGACGCCCGCCTCGCGCGCCGCCTCGAGCACGTTGAGGGTCCCGGTCGCGTTCGCGTCGTGCGACGCCCGCGGGTTCGCGACCGAACGCGGGACGCTCGGGATGGCCGCGAGGTGCACGATCGCCTCGGTCCCACGCGCCGCCTCGACGAGCGCCGGGTAGTCGAGGATGCTCGCCTCGACGAACTCCACGTCGATCCCGTCGAGGTTCGCACGGTTGCCGGTGCTGAGGTCGTCGATGACCCGCACCCCGTCGATCTCAGGCTGCGCCAGCAGGTAGCGGGCGAGGTTGTGGCCGATGAAGCCGGCGCCGCCGGTGATGAGGACCTTCACAACTGGTCTCCTTGGTCTTGTGCTGAGCGGGTCGCCGGCGACGACACGCGTGGTGAGCGACGCGATCGTGCTGCGTCGGCGAGGGCGCCGCTGTGGGCGACCTTTCTGGTCTGGACCTGGGCACGGTCGAAGTCGGACTCGGCGCGTCGCCGCGCCGCCGCTCCCGCACGTCCCCGCAGGTCTGCGTCGGTGAGGTAGGGCTCGAGGGCGTCGGCCAGCGCCGCGGCCTCCCTCGACCCCACGATCGAGCCGGTCACGCCGTCGACGATGGCGTCAGGCACGCCTGTCGCGTTCGTCGCTACGCACGGGATCCCGGAGGCGGCAGCCTCGAGCACCACGTTCGGGAAGCCCTCGCGCCGGGTGGGGAGGCAGAGGACGTCCATCGCGCGCAGCGCCACAGCCACATCGTCCATCTGTCCGGTGAGAATCGTGTCGGGGTGGCGTGCTGCTGCACTGTTCTCGAGCTCGCGCCCCGTCGCGTCGTCGGCACCACCGACGACAAGGAGCTGAAAGTCGACGCCTCGGGACCGGAGGAGCTCTGCGGCATCGAGGAGGAGGTCGACGCCCTTGTCCGCGTGGATCCGCCCGATGAACCCGACGACCGGTGCACCCAGGCGGAGGCCGAGATCCCCGGCCTCCGCTGCCTGGCTCGCCGGGGCGAAGCGGTCGAGGTCGACGCCGTTGGACGACCCCGCGCCGAGGACCTCGACCTTGCTCGCCCGCACGACACCGTCGTCAACCGCACGTGCGCGGAGCGTCTCGCTCACCGCGATGACGTGCGTCGCGGATGCGCAGGCGATGCGCTCGAGCATGACGAGCACTCGTCGACCCGCACCGGTCGCAGACTCGTAGCGCAGGCCACGAAGCGTGTAGACCCGCACCGGGGTGCGCGCGATGAGCGCCGCCAGCGACCCCAGCAGGCCCGCCTTCGGCGTTCCGACGTCGACGACGTCGGGCCGCAGCCTCCTCAGAAGCTTCCACCATGCGACAAGTGCGGTCACGTCAGCGCGGACCGAAGGATTGCGTCGCATCTGGACCACGTGCGGGATGACGTGCGGGACACCGACGAGAGTCTCGAGGCGCGGGCCTCCGTCCGCGACGACGTGGACGTCCCAGCCACCCTCGGCGTAGCGCGCAGGCAGCCCGGCCATGAGCTGGAGCGACGTGTCGGCGGTGACGCCAAGAAGGATGCTTCGCCTACGGGCGGGGTTCATCGAACGCGTTCCGTCGCTTCGGGCTGGGCGACGGTGGCCGCTGCCGCTTCGCGGACGGCAGCTGAGCCCTGAGCGTCGTGCACAGTGTCCCTGTCCTCCGGTCCTGTCATGCGTCCCTACGTCGCCAGTCTACCTCGCCACCGGCTGCCGCCTCTGACCGGCCAGCGCGTCTAGTGACTCCCTTGCGCCATGAGCCGCGCCACGCGCGGAGGGTACAGAAGGAGGCTCGGCCCACCCACCCCGCTCCTTCCCGACGCCTCGGGCCTCGAAGGGCTGCAGCTCCAGACGGGCTCGCAGGCAGCAGACGCACCGGTGAGGCGTGGACGCGGGGTGCAGGTGCGATCCCCCGAGGTCGACGCGAGCCGCCGCGTCGCCACAGTCGTTACCCGGCCGGCGCCCCGCGCTTCGGTCGACGGCCGCCTACTGCCGAACCAGGACGGGCGCTACGTCGGCCCTACTGCCGTCGCGGCTCGCGCTTGGCCTACGTCGCCGCAGTGAGACCGGATCAGCACGAAGAGTTGGATGTCAGGCAAGATGAGCCTATGCGCGGAATCATCCTGGCCGGCGGCTCCGGCACCCGGCTCCACCCCATCACCCTCGGTGTGAGCAAGCAGCTCGTGCCGGTCTACGACAAGCCGATGATCTACTACCCGCTCTCGACGCTCATGCTCGCCGGGATCCGCGACGTTCTCGTCATCACGACCCCGCACGACGCCGAGCAGTTCCAGCGGCTCCTCGGCGACGGCTCGCAGTTCGGCATCTCGATCAGCTACACCGTCCAGGCGGAGCCCAACGGGCTCGCGCAGGCGTTCATCCTCGGCGAGGACTTCATCGGCTCCGAGAAGGCGGCGCTCGTCCTGGGTGACAACATCTTCTACGGCCCCGGGCTCGGGACCCAGCTCCAGTCGTTCAGCGACGTCGACGGTGGCGCGATCTTCGCGTACCGCGTCTCCGACCCGACCGCGTACGGTGTCGTCGAGTTCGACGCGGCGGGCCGCGCAGTCTCCCTCGAGGAGAAGCCCGCGCAGCCCAAGAGCTCGTACGCGATCCCCGGGCTGTACTTCTACGACAACGACGTCGTCGAGATCGCGAAGGACCTCGCGCCGTCGGCCCGCGGCGAGTACGAGATCACGGACGTCAACAAGGAGTACCTGCGGCAGGGACGGCTGCAGGTCGGAGTCCTGCCCCGTGGGACGGCATGGCTCGACACCGGCACGTTCGACTCGCTGCTCGAGGCCTCGGACTTCGTCCGGACGATCGAGAACCGTCAGGGCATGAAGATCGGTGCCCCCGAGGAGATCGCGTGGCGCCACGGGTTCCTCAGCGACGAGGAGCTCGCAGCCCGCGGTCGCGCGCTCGAGAAGTCCGGCTACGGCACCTACCTGCTGGGCCTCCTCGACGAGGCCTGACCCCGACCCGCTACGCCGCCGCCGACCTCTGCTGCGCGTCATCAGTGCGCAGGCCGTCGCGTACAGCGTCGCGCGTCACGGGCTCGTGGTACCGCACCTGCAGGTGCGGCCGCTCCGTGAGCGAGTAGCGCACGTCGTACTCCCAGCGACGCTTCGTCCACCAGGCTGCGGCGATGGCGACGAGCAGCGAGGCGATCGCGCCGACGCCGATCGACCAGCGCGCTCCCCAGTGCTCGCCGATCCAGCCGACGAGCGGCGAGCCGATGGGCGTCGCGCCGAGCAGGACCATCTGGTAGATCGACATGACGCGCCCGCGCATCTGCGGGGCGACGCTCATCTGCAGCGTCGTGTTCGCCGCGGTGAGCATCGTCAGCGAGCACAGGCCCACGAGGATCGAGGCGGCGGCGTACGACCAGAACGTCGGCATGAGCGCCATGACGCCGCTCGCCGCGCCGAACGCGAACGCAGCACCGATGACGAGGCGCACGCGCGGGCGCTTGCGCCGCGCCGCGAGCAGCGCGCCCGTGAGGGAACCGATCGCGAGGACGGAGCCAAGGATGCCGTACTCCCCCGCGCCCTTGCCGAACTCGCTCGTCGCCATGAGCGCGCTCGTCAGCTGGAAGTTGAGGCCGAGTGCCGAGACGACGCCGGCGACCGCCATGATGACGAGGATGTCGGTGCGCTGGCGGATGTACCCGACGCCCTCGCGCATCTGGCGCATCCCGCCCTTGGAGCGGTCGGCGCGCGGCAACGGCCGCAGCTCCGCCGTGCGCATGAGCATCATCGCCGCGATCGTCGCCGCGAACGAGACGCCGTTGATGACGAACGCCCAGCCGGAGCCGACCGCCGCGATGAGCAGGCCCGCGAGGCCCGGGCCGATGAGGCGTGCGGCGTTGAACGACGCCGAGTTGAGGCCGACGGCGTTGGCGAGCGAGTCCTGCGGGACCATCGCTGCGACGAAGGTCATGCGCGCGGGACCGTCGAAAGCCGAGACCGAGCCGAGCGCGAACGCGAGCACGTACACGTGCCACAGCTCGGCACGACCCGAGATGACGAGGCCTCCGAGGAGGACCGCGAGCACGCCCTGCAGCGCCTGCGTCCACATGAGCAGCTTGCGGTTGTCGACCCGGTCCGCGATGACGCCCGCGTAGGGAGAGAAGAGGAGGGCGGGGACGAACTGCAGGGCCGTGACGATGCCGACGGCGACACCCGAGTTGTCGGAGAGCTCTGTGAGGACGAGCCAGTCCTGGGCGACGCGCTGCATCCACGTGCCGATGTTGGCGACGAGGGCGGCGGCGAACCACACGCGATAGTTGAAGAAGCGGAGTGAGGCGAAGGTCTGGGTCATCCGTTGGCGATCCGTGTCATCAGTTCCGTAGCTGCGGCGAGCGTGGCGCGCTCGTCAGGTGTGAGGGACCTCAGCTGCTTGGCGAGCCACTGGTCACGACGCCGTCGCACGGTGCCGACCTCGGCCGCGCCGCGCTCGCTCAGCTCGACGAGCACCTGGCGGCGGTCCGTCGGGTGCTCGAGCTTCGACACGAGCCCGAGCTCCGAGAGCGCGTTGACCGACCGGGTCATCGCGGGCGCGGAGACGCGCTCGTGGTCCGCGAGCGCACCCGGCGACATGGCCCCGTGGTGCTTGAGCGTCATGAGGACGTTGATCTGCCCCTCGCCGATCTCGACGTCCCCGCGCTGCGACCTCAGGCGGCGCTGCAGCCGGTTGACGGCGGACGTGAGCTCGGTGCTGAGTGCCGCCCGGGTCGAGCCCGGTGCGCAGATGTCGTCCTGTCCCACAACTCCTTACCCTAGTTCATTACCTCGGTTAAGGACAGGGGTGGGGGGTGCACGTCACACAGGTTCACCACAGGCTCAGCGCACGTCCTTGCCGAGCAGCTCCGGGGCGTCCGGGTCCTCCGCGAGGTACCGCGTGACGTCGTCCGTCGCGATCGCCTCCGTGAGCGGCGCGAGCAGCTCGAGGTCAAGGTTGACGATCGACTGCTTGCCGTCGGGGCTCCACCCTGTCCCCGCGACCGGCGCAGTGAGGAAGGCGACGTCGCTCGACCGCAGCCCCTTGAGCTCCGTCGCGAGCCGCACGAGATCGTCGAGCCCCAGCCCGTCGTCGACCGCGACCGAGCCCGACACCGTGGTGACGAACTTCGTCGCCTTCGCAGGGTCCGTGAGCGTCCCCTGCGACACCGCCTTCGTGAGGATCGCGCGCGCCCAGTTCTGCTGCCGCTTCACACGGTCGAAGTCGCCGCCCGGCAGGCCGTACCGCTGCCGCGCATAGGCGAGCGCCTGCTTGCCGTCGAGCACGTGCGTGCCCTTCGCGACGATGAGACCGCCCAGGCCGCCCGAGTCGTACACGTCCTGCCCCACCGTGATCTCGACCCCGCCGAGCGCGTCGGTGAGCTCGGTGAACGAGTCGAAGTCGGCGATCGCCACGTGGTCGATGCGCACGCCCGTGAGCGTCTCGACCGTCTGCACGAGCAGCGCCGGCCCGCCGTAGGAGTACGACGCGTTGATCTTCGCCATGCCGTGCCCCGGGACGTCGACCCACGAGTCGCGAGGGATCGACATGACGCTCGCGTGCTCGCGGTCCCCGTCGAGGTGGACGAGCATGATCGCGTCCGTCCGCTGGGCACCCGCCTGCCAGTCGCTCGGGTCGCCCGCCGAGATCCGCGAGTCAGAGCCGAGCACGAGCACGTTGAGCGGGTCCCTGTCCGCGGGCACGACCGGCGCCGGTCGCGTCGGCCGTTCAGCCTCCGGGATCGACGTGAACGGGTCACCGAACCGCTCGACGCGCGAGTTCAGCCACAGCGCGCCACCACCGAGCGCGAGCGCCACGACGAGCACGAGCCCGCCGAGCGCGACGAGCGCGACGACGAGCGCGCGTCGGCCTGCCCTGCGCTCGCGCACCTCACCCTCGTCAGGCTCTGCCGCAGGCGTCGTCGCCTCCTGGAGCGGGGTCGGAACCGACTCGTCGTCATTCCCCTGTGTCGTCATCTGCCCAGGCTAGGGGCGTGCCACCCGGAATGTCAGGGAACGAACACCATGACCGCACGACCTTCACCCCGCGCCTCGATGCGGCCCGAGGAGTCCGGCACGAACACCGACTCGCCCTGCGTGAGGGCAACCTCCGAGCCCGCCGCGGTGCGCAGCGCGAGCGTGCCCTCCGTGCACAGCACGATCCGCGGGCCGTCCTGCGTGAGGTACGTGGCCCGACCTCGTTCGGTGCGCGTCGGCTCGACGAGCGCGAGCGCAAACTCCTGCGCGGGCGCCCGCACGACCGCAGGCCGTCCCTCCGCGCCAGGCACGACCGCCGGCCGCACAGGTGCGACGTCCGCGTAGTCGACGACACGCAGCAGCTCGTCGACGTCGATCTTCTTGCGCGTGAGCCCCGCGCGCAGCACGTTGTCCGAGCTCGCCATGACCTCGAGCCCCAGCCCCGCGAGATACGCATGGACGACGCCCGCACCGACGAACACCGTCTCGCCGGGCTCGAGCGTGAACCTGTTGAGCAGGAGGGAGGCGACCGCGCCCGGGTCCCCGGGATACCAGTGGGCGAGGGCCGCGACGGTGCCGTACGCCTGCTGCGAGCCGAAGCCCTGGGCCAGCTGCTGCTCGCAGCCCCTGACCGTCACCTCGATGTCCTCAGGCTTGATCCTGCCCCGCGCACGGAGCACCGCCTCGAACGCGGACCGCATCCCGTCCGGCGTCGGAGATCCCCGAAGCGCGCACCGGATCGTGTCGACGAGCTCGCCCTCGAGCGGCTCGAGCAGCTCGAGCACCTGCCGGGGCCGGCGGAAGCCGCACAGCCCCTCGAAGCGCGAGAGCGCGAGCAGCATCTCCGGCTTGTGCTGGTCGTCGTGATAGCTGCGCTCCGGGTTCCCCGCGGGGAGTCCCGTGAGCTCGTCGTGCGCGAAGCCCGCGGCGGCCTGCGCGAGGTCCGGGTGCACCTGCAGCGACAGGGGGCGCGAGGCCCCGAGGATCTTGAAGAGGTAGGGCAGGCGCGGCCCGAAGCGCTCGATCACACGCTCGCCGAGCAGCCCCGCCGGGTCCTGCGCGACGAGCTCGTCGAGCCCGCGCCCCTTGATGCCCGACGGGGCCGACGGGTGCGCGCCCATCCACACCTCGGCCACCGGGCGACCGTCGGCCGGACGCCCCAGGAACGCCGGGATCGCGGTCGTCGATCCCCAGTCGTAGTGCTTGACCGGGTTCGTGAGGCGGTACATCGGGCTCCTGTCTCGGCCCGGCGGGAGCCGGGACGGCCGAGGCCCCGGGCACGTCGCGTGCCCGGGGCCTCGTTCGATCGTCCGACCGAGCCTAGCGAAGACTCAGATGCCCAGCAGGACCTGCAGCGGAACGAGCGTGAAATACACGACGAACATCGCCGAGGCGACCCACATGAGCGGGTGCACGCTGCGGACCTTGCCCGTCGCCGTCTTGATGACGACGTGGGCGATGAAGCCGACGCCGATGCCCGCAGTGATCGAGTACGCGAACGGCATGATCGCGAGGGTGAGGAACGCGGGGATCGCGATGTCCGGCGACTTCCAGTCGATGTCGAGGACCTGCGTCATCATGAGGTAACCGACGATGACGAGCGCCGGGGCGGCCGCCTCGTTGGGGATGAGGTTGACGAGCGGCGCGAGGAACGTCGCCAGCAGGAAGCAGACGCCCGTGACGACTGCCGCGAGACCCGTGCGGGCACCTGCAGCGACACCCGTCGTCGACTCGACGTAGCTCGTGTTCGACGACGCCGAGGCCATGCCGCCGACCGCGGCGGCGACGGAGTCGACGACGAGGATCTGCGTCGCCTTGGGCGGGTTGCCGTCGGCGTCGAGCAGCTTGGCCTCCGAGCCGACCGCGACCATCGTGCCCATCGTGTCGAAGAAGTCCGCGAGCAGGAGGGCGAAGACGAGGAGCAGCACCGAGACGACGCCGATCTTGCCGAACGCGCCGAAGAGCGAGAAGTTGCCGACGAGCGAGAAGTCCGGAACGGCGACGGGCGAGCCGTCGAGCGCCGGGACGTTCTGGTGCCAGCCCTTGGGGTTGACGACCGCGGGGCCGAGGCCCGCGACCTTCTCGATGACGAGCGCGACGACCGTCGCCGAGACGATCGCGATGAGCAGCGCACCGCGGACGTTGCGCGCCGTGAGGACGACCGCGACCGTGAGGCCGACGACGAAGACGACGACGGGCCAGGTCTGCAGCGAACCACCGATGCCGAGCTCGAGCGGCGTGCCGCCACCCTGACGGACGAAGCCCGCGTTGACGAAGCCGATGAGCGCGATGAACAGGCCGATGCCCACCGAGATCGCCGTCTTGAGCGTGCGCGGGACCGCCTTGAACACTGCGGTGCGGAAGCCCGTGAGGACGAGCACGAGGATGACGAGACCCTCGAGGACGACGATGCCCATCGCGTCGGCCCAGGTCATCTTCGGCATACCGGCGATCTGGAAGGCGACGACCGCGTTGAGGCCGAGACCGGCGGCGAGCGCCATGGGGAAGTTCGCCACGAGGCCCATGAGGATCGACAGCACGCCGGCCGCGAGCGCGGTCACCGCAGCGATCTTCGCGAGGTTGTCGTCCGCACCACCGAGGAAGGCGCCGGTGCTGTCCGGGACACCACCGAGGATGAGCGGGTTGAGGGCGATGATGTACGCCATCGCGAGGAAGGTCACGAGGCCGCCGCGGATCTCCGCACCGATCGTCGAGCCGCGCTCGGAGATCTTGAAGAAGCGGTCGATCGCGCTTGCGGGCGCGACCGTGGAGGGGGAGGAAGTCATGCCCCGCATATTCCCACGGGAATGCAATTTCATGCGGGAACTTCTCAGGTTCCGGACTCGTTGAGGCATCTTCGACCTGGTCCCGACCTCGGGCGGGGACCTCTGTCCTACCGGGCGTCGTGCCCTAGCCTGATCGGAGCACATCACCGCACCCAGGAGGACCCGCAGCCGTGGCACACGGAACCCCGCCCGCACCGCGCCCACGGATCGTCGTCATGGGCGTCTCCGGCTGCGGCAAGTCGACGGTCGCGACGCTCCTCGCCGCACGTCTCGGCGTGCAGTTCGTCGACGCCGACGACCTCCACCCCGATGCGAACGTCGCGCGCATGAGCGCGGGCATCCCCCTCACCGACGACGACCGCGCACCCTGGCTCGACCTCGTGGCCGCGACCCTCGTCGCGGCCCCCGACGGCCTCGTCGTCGCGTGCTCAGCCCTGCGCCGCACCTACCGAGACCGCCTGCGGGCGGGCGCTCCGGGCACCACCCACGTCCACCTCGACGGCGCGCCCGAGCTCCTCGCCGCACGCCTCGGCGCCCGCACCGACCACTTCATGCCCTCGTCGCTGCTCGGTACACAGCTCGCGACGCTCGAGGCCCTCGCGGACGACGAGGTCGGGATCAGGCTCGACGTCGCCGCGACACCCGACGAGCTCGCAGACGCGGCCGCCGACTGGTGGAGGGCCGCGAACCTCCGGCAGTGACGCTGACGGCCGCGCCTCAGCCGCGAGGGACGACGACGACCGCGAACGCTCCCGCGCCGTAACCCGAGACCTCGACGTCGAGGTCGAGACGCGCGACGTGCGCCGTCACCCACTGCCCGACGTCCCCCGGGAGCGCCGCCCCCGGCTGGTGCATCGTCGTGAACCGCAGGTGCGGCGCGCCGTCCGCGTTGAACAACGACGCGAGCACGTTGCAGATCTCGCCGAAGTTCTCGAGCTGAGCGGCGCTCAGCTCCTTGTACCTCACCGAGGCTTCGACCTCCTTGGCCGGCACGAGACCGATCGCCGAGCCCGCCGCCGCAGCCAGCTCGAGCTCAGCGACGACGAGCGCCGCCAGCTGCATCTGGTCGTCGACGTACTCCGCGACCGTCACACCCAGACCGCGCGCGGGGTCGATGCCGCGACCGCGCACCGCGACGTTGACGTCCCGCCCGACAAGCCCCTCGAGGAGCTCGCGGGCTGCGAGCGCGCTCGGCAGCGGCGTCGGGGCGCTCATGCGAGCACCGGCTCGATCGCGTCGCGGAACGCCTCCGGGGTGAACGGCTTCGACACGAGGAACAGCGCCCCCGCCTCCTCGGCCTGGGCCCGCATCTCCGCCGACCCCTCCGACGTGATGAACGCGAACGGCACGTCGTCGCCCGCAGCGCGCAGCGCCCTCAGCAGCTCGATGCCCGTGAGACCGGGCATGTTCCAGTCCGAGAGGACGAAGTCGGGCTGCTCGGCGCGCGCCTTGTCGAACGCGTCCTGCCCGTCGACAGCCTCGAGGATCTCCCAGTCGTACCCCGCCTGACGCAGCGTCCGCACGACGATCTGCCTCATGACGCGCGAGTCGTCAGCGACCATGACATACAGGCTCATGTCAGCCCCTCTCTCCTTCGTTCCTGCTTCGTCCGGTCTCGCAGCTCACGCGACGTGAGCGAGCGAGACGACCACCACGCGACCACGCCACACGAGCGGGACCCGCACGACGAGCACGCCCTCGGCAGCGACCTGCCCCTCGGCGACCTGCGGCAGCGAGAGCGTCGCGAGCGCCGGCAGCAGGGCCTTCACATTCCCTCCGACGACGTTCGCGATCTCGCCGAACGCGTCGACGACGTCCTCGTGGGACACGACGGCGTCGTCCGGCTCGCGCAGCAGCGCACGCACGAGCGCCTCGACGTCCCCGCGCTCCGCGACGACACCCGTGCGCACAGCGCCCGGGACCCCTTCCGACCGCATATCGACCCAGGCCGAGACCGGGTCCGTCCATCCGTCCGGGGTCGCGCCCTCGTGCACGAGGACCTCACCGTCGTCCACGAGCGCAGCGAACACGTCCTGCGCGATCGCGACGACCGTCTCCGGCGTCGCCGCCGCAGCGTCGATGACCGTCATGACACCTCCTGCGGCAGCAGCCCGAGCCAGTCGAGCTTGTCCCGGATCGCGTCCGGGCTGAACGGCTTGATGACGTACTCGTGCGCACCCGCGGCGAGAGCCTTGACGATCTGCCCGTGCTCCGACTCGGTCGTCACCATCATGAGCGTCGTCTCGCGCCACTCGCGGCGCGCCCGGACAGCCTGGACGAACTCCAGGCCGTTCATCACGGGCATGTTCCAGTCGATGCAGCACAGCGCGACAGGACCGGAGTCCTCCATGCGCGCGAGCGCCTCCTGACCGTCAGCAGCCTCGACGACCTCGAACCCGAGATCGCGCACCACCCCCGCGACGATCCTGCGCATCGTGCGCGAGTCGTCGATCACCAACGCCTTCATGAGGTCCTCCCTGGGCCCAGGCGGTACACGGACGTGCGGCCGACCGGGACGCGTTCCCACGCGTCGTCGACGCCGACTGTCGTCTCGGCGGCGCCGAGGACGAGGAACCCTCCGGGTCGCATCACCTGCGCCATGCGGCGCAGGATCTGCTGCTTGACCGGGAGGTCGAAATAGATGAGGACGTTGCGCAGGAACACGACGTCGAACGGCCCGCCCGCGGGAGGCGCGTCGAGCAGGTTGTGCCGCAGGAACCGCACGCGCTGGCGCATCCGCGCGTCGATCGTCCAGGCCGCGCCCTCGCGCCGGAAGTGCTTGACGAGGTACGGGGCCGGCAGACCGCGGTTGACCTCGAGCTGCGTGTACGAGCCCGAACGCGCCTTGTCGAGCACCTCGTTCGACAGGTCCGTCGCCGTGACGTTGACCAGCGCGTGCTCAGGCAGCAGCTCGTCGAGCATCATGACGATCGAGTACGGCTCCTGACCCGTCGAGC
The DNA here is from genome assembly GCF_011300875.1 of Sanguibacter sp. HDW7. Lineage (NCBI taxonomy): Bacteria > Bacillati > Actinomycetota > Actinomycetes > Micrococcales > Sanguibacteraceae > Sanguibacter > Sanguibacter sp. HDW7. Next base: position 2,695,583 of record NZ_CP049862.1, read on the forward strand.
ACGCCGCCGACCACACGTCGAGGCGCGGCACGACCCGCCCCTCGAGGAGCATCGGCACGATCATCGAGCGCAGCGCGTCGAACGGCTGGTGGTCACGGAACCACGACGTCTCGTTGGTCGTCATCGCCTCGACCACCGCCTCCTGCAGCCCGAGGTCGCTCCCCTGGCGCAGCCGGCGCACGAAGCCCTCGACATCGTCCCCCCGCTCGCGCGCGAGCGGCGCGAGACGAGACTCGACGAGGTACTCCTTGCCCGGGCCCAGGCTGATGGCCGAGCGCCGCCGCACGAGATCGGCGACGAACTCGAACGAGTCGAGGGTGAGCGTCATGACGCGCCTCCCACCGTGAAGGCGCCGGAGTCGGCACACCTGGACATGATCGCGTCCGCGACCACGTCGAGCGGCAGGATCCGGTGCGTCGAGCCCGCGGCAGCGACCGCACCGGGCATCCCCCAGACGACGGACGTCGCCTCGTCCTGCGAGATCATCGTGCCACCCGCCTCGACGAGCTCGGCGGCGGCTGCAGCGCCGTCCTGCCCCATGCCCGTGAGCACGACGCCGAGCAGGTGCGGGCCCAGAACCGAGAGCGCGGACCGCACCATGACGTCGACGCTCGGCCGGCAGAAGTTCACGGGCGGGCTCTGCGTGAGCACGATGCGCGCCGCGGTCGCCGTCCCCGCGAGCTCGAGGTGGAAGTCGCCCGGTGCGACGTACACGTGACCCGGTCGCAGGACGTCGCCGTCGGACGCCTCGACGACGGTTGACGGGCCGAGCCGGTCGAGGCGCAGCGCGAGCTGCGCCGTGAAGAGCGGAGGCATGTGCTGCGTGACGATCATCGGCACGGGCAGCGGACGACGCAGCCCGCCGACCACGCGCGAGAGCGCCTCGGGACCACCTGTCGACGAACCCACGACGACCGCACGCACCGGGTGCGTCGGCGCTGGCGGCAGGACGGCCGGGGTGCGTCGCACCGAGACCCCGCGCAGACCCCCGAGGGCCGGGGCAGGGGCGGGGGCAGGAACCGTCGCACGGGCCGGGGCCGCGCCCAGGGCGGGGCGTGCCCCGGCGGGCGCAAGTGCCGTGGGGCGCGTTCCACGCCCCACGAGAGCACGCAGCTTGGGCACGAGCTCGCCCGCGACCCGCGAGAGCGCCTCCGCGAGCGACCCGACGTTCGAAGGCTTCGTCACATAGTCGCTCGCGCCCGCCGCGAGCGCGTCGAGCGTCGACGACGCGCCACGGGCCGTGAGCGTCGAGAACATGACGATCGGCACACGCACACCGCGGCGGCGCAGCTCACGGACGGCCGTCACGCCGTCCATCTCCGGCATCTCGATGTCCATCGTGATGGCGTCCGGGCGCAGCTGCTCCGCCTTGAGGAGCGCGCGGGCACCATCAGAGGCGGTCCCCACGACCTCGACGTCCGTCTCGGACTCGAGAGCCTGGACGAGGAGCCTGCGGATGACGACGGAGTCGTCGACGACAAGAACCCGTATCGGCACGACGCACCTCCTCCCTACCTCACGACCTGGACGCACCGGACGGCGCACCCGGGGCACGCAGCCCCACGCCCTGCCCATCGGTCGCGGACCGCCCGTCGTGAGCGGTCCGCGACCCCGGGTCAGAAGACGAACGCGTCGACCCGCTCCCGCAGGCCGCGTGCCGCGCCCGCGAGGTGCTCGGCCTCGGGCCGCAGCTCCTGCGCGACCGCGCTCGACATGCGCGTAGCCTCCGCGACCGAGGCGATCGCCTCCGCGATCCTGTCGGCGCCCGTGGACGCCCGGCCCACCGAGCCGCCGAGCTCCGCGCTCGTCGCCGTCTGCTCCTCGACCGCCGACGCGATCGTCGTCTGCATGTCGCTGATGCGCGCGACCATGTCGCGCACCTCCTCGATGCGCCGCACGGTCTGCGCCGTGCCCGCCTGGATCGCGCCGACGCGGTCGCCGATGTCCTGCGCCTGGCGCTCCGTGACGAGCGAGAGCTCCTTGACCTCGTCGGCGACGACCGCGAACCCGCGGCCCGCCGCACCGGCACGCGCCGCCTCGATCGTCGCGTTGAGCGCCAGGAGGTTCGTCTGCTTGGCGATGCGCGTGATCGCGCCCACCACCTCACCGATCTCCTCGCTCGCACGCTCGAGCTCGAGCACCGTCGCGACCGTCGAGCTCGTGACGTCCCCCGCGGCCGACGCCATCTGCGCAGCCTCCGAGGCGCTGCGCGCGATCTCCCGGATCGAGACGCCGAGCTGCTCGGTACCCTCGGCCGCGGTGACGACCGAGGAGCGCACCTCGCCCGCCTCGCCCGCGACCGTGCCCGCCTGCTCCGACGCGCTCGCCGCCGCCGAGCCGGCCTGGGCCGTACCGGTCTCGACCCTGCCCGCGCCCTCGATGACGAGGTCCGTCGTCTCCCGGACCCCCGCGAGGAGCTGCCCGAGCGACGCACGCGCCGTGTTGAGCGCGTCCGCGGCCCGGCCCAGCTCGTCACGCGTCGTGACGCGCGGCCCCCGCGTGAGGTCGCCCTCGGCGATCGACTCGATCGAGCGCTGGAGGTCGCCGACGTCGCGGCGGATGCGCCGCGTCACGCGCAACGCGACGAGCGCTGTCCCGGCGAACCCGGCAAGCAGCACGACGAGCACGACGACGAGAGCGCGCCGCACCGTCGCCGACGCGGCGGTCACGGACTCCTCGAGACGGGAGTCCATGAGGCTCTCGAGCGCGTCGAGCTCCGTGCCGAGCGTCGCGACGAGCGGCACGTACTCGCCCTGGTAGTGCGGTCCGAAGTCCGTGCTGCCGCTCCCGAGCAGCTCCATGAGCTCGGCCCGCACCTCGCTCGTGCGCCCGACGGCGTCCGCGACCGGGCCGAGGACGGCGGGATCGAGGACCTCCTGGAGCGCAGAGACCGACTCCGCGACGACGACGTCGTTCTTGTTGAGCTCGTCGAGGAGCCCGTAGAGGGTCAGGACGTTCGACGTCGCCGACGCCTGCGCGATGAGCGCGCTCGACCTCTCGGCCTGCGCACGCAACCGCGCCACGGGCATCGCGACCTGCGAGCTCGTGCGAGCGAGATCCTTCGTCGCGTCCGAGAGCGCGGTCACCTGTGCGATACCCGTGAACCCGAGCGCCGCGAGGCACAGTGCTGCCACCACGACGAGCGCGACCATCTGGCCGCGGAGCGTCAGCCGTGTCAGGGCGACGACGGGTGCGTCCGGCAGGATCGCCGTCCCTGCAGGGACGGGTGACCCGTGCGCGGACACGGGCTGTTCGTCGGAGAGCACGTGCGCGGGCTCCGCGTCCGCGGACGCGGCGCCTGCGGGAGCCACGTCACCGGCCGGGCCCGGACGACGCACACGCTGCCGCACGAGCCGGGCCGGTGCACGCGGGTCCAGCCGGGACAGCAGAGGTGCGAGGGACGCACGCGGGCGCGTCACGACACCAGCTCGTCGGCAGGCTGCAGCGCGAGCGCAGCGACGACGTCGAGCAGGAGCAGCAGCTTCCCGTCGAGCTTGTGCACGCCGACGACGAGCGCACGCATCGCCGCACCAAGCGTCTCCGGGACGGCCTCGTACGTCGCGTCGTCAACGTCGAGCACCTCGCCCACCGCGTCGACGAGGAGGCTCACCGCCTCACCGTCGACCTTGACGACGACCATCATCGCCTCGGCGCCCGGCCCGAGCGGTACGAGCCCGAGCATCGGGCGCAGGTCAACCGTGAGGACGACCTGACCACGCAGGTTGACGAGCCCGGCGACACCGGGCTGCGCGAGCGGCACGAGCGTGCGCGGCTGGTGGCCGAGCGTCTCCTGCACGAGAGAGACAGGCACGCCGTACGTCGCGCCGTCGATCTCGAAGGTCACGAGCTGGGTCGTCACGAGGCCACCGCCATGAGCGAGTCGGCGTCGACGTCTCCGTCGACGGGAAGAGGGTCGGAGAAGTAGCCGGGATCGGCCGAGCCGAGGACGACGGGGAGGTCGACGAGCTCCGTGACACGGCCGCCGAGCGACACGAGCTCGACGATGCCGTGCGTGTCGGCCACCCGCCGCTCTTCGGAGGTGTCCGCGACGATCTCGACGATCGCCCCGACGACCATCGCGACTGATCGCGCGCCACGCGTGAAGACGACGACGTCGAGCGGCCCCTCTCCCGCCGGCTCAGCTCCGAGCACGGACGACAGGCGTAGCACCGGCAGGATTGCGCCGCGATAGCGCAGCACCTCACGGTGGCCCGCGACCTCGATGCGCGACGGGTCGATCTGCTCGAGGCGCGTCACCGCGTCGAGCGGGATCGCCGCCCGGCGGTTCTCGTCGAGCGCGACGACGAGGAGGTCCCGCGTCGACGTCGTCGTCACGGCCGCGGATACGACCGTGCCGACCTGTTCGACGAGGTCCGCGACGAGCGACCGGCGCGCGATCGCCTGGACGTCGAGGATGAGCGCGACACGTCCGTTGCCCATGAGCGTCGCCCCCGCGTACGTCGCCGCGGCGCGCAGCTGCGAGGCGAGCGGCTTGACGACGATCTCCTCGGTGTTGAGAACGCGGTCGACCACGAGGCCAAAGCGCAGGTTGTCGGCACGCAGCACCGCGATGACCATCGAGGAGCCAGCGTCGCCGGGCGTGCGCAGCACGTCGCGCAGCCGCACGAGCGGCAGCAGCTCGCCGCGCAGCCGGTAGACCTCCGACGCACCGACGTGCTCGATCGAGCCCACCGTGCGGGCCGTGTCAAGCGCGACGAGCTCGAGAAGGCTCACCTGCGGGATCGCGTAGATCTCGGTGCCTGAGACGACCGTGAGCGCCGGCATGATCGCGAGCGTCAACGGGATCCGCAACCGCCACACGGTACCCGTGCCGACCTCGGACTCGACGTCGACCTGACCGCCGATCTCCTCGAGGTTCGCGCGGACGACATCCATGCCGACGCCGCGGCCCGACACGTTCGTCACGGTCTCCGCGGTCGAGAAGCCCGGCAGGAAGACGAGGGACTGCAGCTCCGAGACGCTCATCGCGTCGAGCTGCTCGACCGTGCGCAGGCCACGCTGGAGGGCCTTCGCCGCAACCTTCTCCGGGTCGATCCCACGACCGTCGTCCCTCACCTCCACGACGACCTGACCGCCCGCGTGGTAGGCACGCATGACGAGGCGGCCCGGACGGGGCTTGCCCGCAGCCTCGCGCTGCTCGGGCGTCTCGATGCCGTGGTCGACCGCGTTGCGCACGAGGTGCGTGAGCGGGTCCTTGACAGCCTCGAGGAGCGACCGGTCGAGCTCCGTCTCGCCACCGACCATCTCAAGGTCGACCTGCTTGCCTGCCCCGTTCGCGAGGTCGCGCACGACGCGCGGCATCTTCGACCACACGTGCTCGATCGGCTGCATGCGCGTCTTCATGACGCCCTCCTGCAGCTCGGTCGCGATCGTCGAGAGGCGCTGCGCCGAGCGCAGGAGCTCCGGGTCCGTGTCCCGGCCCGTGTTCTGCGCGATCTGGTTGCGCACGATGACGAGCTCGCCCACCTGCCGCATGAGCTCGTCGAGCAGCTCGACGTCGACACGGATCGACGTCTCGACGCTCGCCGAGCGCGTCGCACCGCCTGCGACCTGGGCCGGGGGCTGGGCGACCGTGGTCGTGGCCGCGTGCACGTCCGCGCGCGCGCCGCGCGAGCGCGGGGCGACCCGGGACGCTCCGACGACAGGGGTTGCGGTGGCGACGGAGACCGCGGCCTGCGTCGGGGCCGCGGCGACGGCCACGAGCTCCTCGACCGGCTCGGCCACGTCCTCGGGGACCACCGCGTCGACCCGCTCCGCCGCGACGGCGGGCTCGCTCGCGTCGACAGGCTCCGCGACGCCGTCGAGCATCCGCTGGATCCGCGCGACGACGGCCTCGGTCTCGACGCCGTCCTCGAGGCTCGACTCCTCGATGCGCTCGAGGATCGCCCGCACCGTGTCGACCATCTCGAGCAGCACGTCCGTCGTCGGCTGGTCCATCTGACGCTCGCCCCCACGCAGCTCGACGAGGAGCGACTCGCCGACGTGCGTCACCGACTCGAGCGCATGGAACGACAGGAAGCCGCTCGTGCCCTTGATCGTGTGGATCGTCCGGAAGATCGAGCCGAGCAGCTCGCGCGATCCGGGGTCGGACTCCAGCGCGACAAGGTCCCGGTCGAGCTGGTCGAGGTTCTCGGTGCTCTCGATGAGGAACTCTCGGACGATCTCGTCGATGCCTTCCATGGCACTCCTTCGGCGGGGCTGCACGCACGGCCGGAACGACCGTCAACCACCACCATCGGACGCAGGAGAGCCTCCATGAGGCGTCGCGCACCTCCTCGCACCCGCCGTCGTACACACCGGCGGGACGCTACTCCGGACGCTGCAGCCCGCCGAAGATGTCGCGCACGTCGTCGTCGCTCACGTCGACCGCGCTCGCGGCCGCGTTCGCGTCCGACACCGCGACAGCAACCTCCGCACGGTGCACCCTCGTCGACCGGGGGGCGTCGATGCCGAGGCGCACCGCGTCTCCGCGCAGCTCGACCACCGTCACGACGATGTCGTCACCGATGAGCACACTCTCACCGACCTTGCGACTCAGCACCAGCATGGTGAGAGGCTAACCCAGGAACGCCCTCACCCTGTCAGCGACGGCACCTCTCGATCCGGCCTCTCGCCGTCGGGTCAGTCCCAGACCGCGTCGTCGAGACGCTCCGCCAGGGTCGCCGCCCACACCGGTGCGGACGCCGCAAGACCGTCGAGCATCCCCACGGGAACCCCGAGCGAGAGCACGTGAGCGGGGGCGGAGGACCCCTCGACGCCGACGACGCCGAGCGCGTCGACCGTCCGGTGGTCCCGGACGAGCGCGAGCCAACGGCGCGTCTCGACCGACGACCGACCGACGTCGACAGCCGCCCACAGCTGCACTGGGCGCAGCACGTCGAGCATCGCGACCGCACGCTCGCGCCCCGCCCGGTGCGCCGGCACCGCGAGCGCGACGACGACCGCGACGTGCGAGACAGCGAGCCGCTCCGCGAGAAGCGCGGCGTCCTCGACGTCCACGAGCCTGATCTGGTCGTTCGGCGCGTCGGCGCCCGGGCCGCCCTCAGCCGGGAAGCCCGCACGGTCGTGGTCGCCCGCGAGGACGATGCGCGACGGGGCGACGCCCGCACGTCGCGCGACCTGCTCCGCGACGGCCGTCACGACGCCAGATTCGCCGACGACGACGATCACGCCCCCGTCGGGCCGCACGACCGCAGGAGCCTTCTCGACGTGCACGAGCACGGAGGACAGCGCGACCCGCACCCCCGGCGACGGCGGCACGTGACCGAGCGCCGCGGCCACGACCTCCGAGGGCACGCCGACCTCGAGCAGCTCGGGCACCGTCACCCCGGAGCGAGGCGCGACCACGGGGCGCTGCACGAGACGCGACGGTGCGGGCACGCGCACGGCCGCGAGCGCGTCCGGCTGCTCCAGATCGTCAGGCACCGCACGCAGCGCGCGCGGACGCACAGCGGGCACGTCCGCCGACGGCGCGACGCCCTGCGCCGCGACGAGCGCACGCACCCGGTCGAGCACCTCGGCGAAGTCCGATCCGTCCGTCGAGAGCCCGGCCGACGGCGGGGCGTCCACGCCCGCGGCGCGCGCCTCTGCCGCGTCCGCGGCGTCGAGGAGGTCCTCGAGGGACGAGGGCCCGACAGCCGACGCGCCGGGGACGAGGCCGTCGTCGTCCGGGACATCGACGAGCACCTCGAAATACTCCTTGGCGAAGAACCCGCCGACACCGCCCGAGCGCACCCGCTCCGCCTGCACGACCTTCGCGCGCGGCCCGTGCTCACGCCGCGCCCGCGCGACGAGCGCATCGAGATCAGGGCCCTCAAGCAGCAACCGCCGGGACATCGTTCACCACCCCGACAGGCTCGATCCGCTGCACCGTGCCCGTCACCTCGGCGTACGACATGACAGGGACGTCGCCCAGCTGCGAACGCACGAGGCGCGACAGCGCCGGGCGCAGCGCGGGCGCGCACACGAGCACGGGCTCCCGGCCCTGGGCCGCCCCCGCCACGCGCAGGTCTCGCACCCGCTCGCAGAACGCCGCGAGCCGGTCCGGGTCGAACGCGATCTGCGTGCCGCCCTCGCCCGCCCGCAGCGCCTCGAGCAGCCCGTGCTCGAGCACCGGCTCGATCGTGAGGACCGGCACGACACCCTGCACGGTGCGCTGCGCCGTGATCGCCGGCGCCAGAGCACGCCGCGCCGCCTCGACGAGCCCCTCGGGGTCCGTCGAGACGCGAGCCCGCGTCGTCAGCGCCTCGAAGATCCTGCCGAGGTCCCGCACCGAGACGCCCTCAACGAGCAGGCCTGCGAGGACGCGCTGGACCTCGCCGAGCGGAAGCAGGCCCGGCACGAGCTCGTCGACGACCGCCGGGCTGACCTGCTTGAGGCTCTCCGTGAGGACGCGCACGTCCTCGCGCGTGAGCAGCCGGTCCGCGTGCTGGACGACGATGTCCGAGAGGTGCGTCGCGAGGACCGAGACCCGGTCCACCACCGTGGCCCCCATCATCTCCGCGGAGAACCGCGACTCGGTCGGCACCCAACGGCCGTCGAGCCCGAACACGGGCTCACGGACCGGCTCGCCCGGGAGCGAGCCCAGATCGTCACCGAGCGCAAGGACACGCCCGGGCGGAAGGACGCCCGTCCCGACCTCGACGCCCGCGACGAGCACCGAGTACGTCGCCGGCGGCAGCTCGACCGAGTCGCGCGTCCGCACAGGCGGCACGACGATTCCGAGGTCGAGAGCGATCGACCGGCGCAACGAGCGGATCCGGCCGAGCAGGTCGTCGCTCGCCCCCGGACGCACGAGGTCGACGAGGTCGGGCGCGAGACGTACCTCGAGCGCGTGCACACGCATCTCCTCGAGGATCTGCTCGGTCGCGTCGCGCTGCGGCTCGGCCTGGCCGGCCCCCGCCTCGAGCTCGGCCGCGGCCTCACGCGCGGCGTCACGACCCCGGATGCGCCGGCTCGCGAGGACGAGGACGATGCCGACGCCGAGGAACGGCAGCTTCGGCATGCCCGGCAGGAGAGCGAGGCCGATCGACGCGCTGCCCGCGATGAGCATCGCGGTGCTCGACTGCGAGAGCTGCGCGCCCGTCGCCGTCCCGAGGTCGGAGTCGCTCGCGGAACGAGTGACGATGAGGCCGGTCGACACCGACAGCAGCAGCGCCGGGATCTGCGTGACGAGACCGTCGCCGATCGTCAGCAGCGAGTATGTCTCGAGAGCCTCGCCCGCGCTCATTCCTCGCTGGGCCATGCCGATCGCGAAGCCGCCGACGAGGTTGATGACCGTGATGATGATGCCCGCGATCGCGTCGCCCTTGACGAACTTCGAGCCACCGTCCATCGCACCGTGGAAGTCGGCCTCGGCCGACACCTCCGCACGACGGCGTCGCGCCTCGTCCTCCGTGATGAGACCAGCGTTGAGGTCGGCGTCGATCGCCATCTGCTTGCCCGGCATCGCATCGAGCGTGAAGCGCGCCCCGACCTCCGCCACACGCCCCGCACCGTTCGTGATGACGACGAACTGGATGACGACGAGGATGAGGAAGATCACCATGCCGATGACGAGCGAACCACCGATGACGAAGTGACCGAACGCGCTGATGACCTCGCCCGCATAGCCGTCGCGCAGCACGAGGCGCGTCGAGGCGACGTTGAGACCCAGTCTGAACAGCGTCGCGACGAGGATGATCGACGGGAAGATCGAGAAGTCCAGCGGCTTCTTCACGTACATGCTGATGAGCAGGATCATGAGCGACCCCGCGATGTTCACGACGATGAGCACGTCGATGAGCGCCGCGGGCAGCGGCACGACGAGCATGAGGACGATGCCGACGATCCCCACGGGCACGGCGAGGGGTCCCACCTTCTTCATCGCACGGACTCCTGGGGATCGTCGGTGGCGCGGCTGACGGAAGCCCCATCGGCCGGCGGCGGCGAGGGTTGAGAGGTTCGCGGCTCACGGGCACGACGCTGCCCCTCGCGCCGCGACCGCAGGCGGTCCGCCCGCGACATCGCAGGGACCGCGGTGGTCTTCGGCATCGTGTGGTGGCCCTGGCCCGCGCCACGCTGCTTGAGCGCCATGACGAACGCGAGCACCTGCGCGACGGCCGTGAAGAGCTCCGTCGGGATCTCCTCGCCGACGCGGCACGACGCGTAGATCACGCGTGCGAGAGGCACGTCGTGCACGAGCGGCACGCGGTGCGACTCCCCCGCCTCACGGATGCGCGCGGCGAGCGCACCCTTGCCGGCCGCGACGAGTCGCGGCGCACCCGTGCCGGGCTCGTAGCGCAGCGCGACCGCGACGTGCGTCGGGTTGACGACGACGACGTCCGCCCCCGCGACGTCCGCGATCATGCGGTTGCGGCTCATCGCAAGCTGCCGCGAACGGATCTGCCCCTTGAGGAGGGGGTCGCCTTCCGACTGCTTGTGCTCCTCCTTGATCTCCTGCCTCGACATGCGCGACTGCTTGCGGTTCTTGCGCACGACGACGACGAGGTCGAGCACGGCGAGCCCGAGCCCGGCCGCGACGGCGCCGACGACGAGCGCCCGCACCGCACCTCCCGCGATCCCGAGGAGCGACATGAGCGAGTGGCCGCCCGCCGCCGTGAGCTGCGGGACGATCGATCCGACTGCCTGCCACAGGACGAGCCCGACCACGACCGTCTTGAGGAGAGCCTTGAGGCCCTGCCACAGGGACTGCACGGAGAAGACCCGCTTGAGACCCTGGACGACGTTGAGCTGCTTGAACGACGGCTTGAGCTTCTTCGTCGAGACGTGCAGGCCGCCCTGCGCGACGTTCGCGACGACGGCCGCGAGCACGACGACGACGAGGACGGGCGTGAGCGTGCCGAGCACCGAGCCCAGTCCGTCCGTGAGGGCCGCGAGCGCACGCTCGGGGGACGGGTCGGAGATGACGTCGTCGAGCGTCGCGAGCTGTGCCTCGCCGGCTGCCCGGCCCGAGGCGACGACGCCCGGCAGCATGATCGCGGCGGCACCCACGCCTAGCCACGCCGAGAGGTCCTGGCTGCGCTGGAGGGCCCCGTCCTTGCGGAGCTTCTTCATCCGTTGCGGGGTGGCCTTCTCGGTCTTCTCCCCGCCCCCGGGCGCGTCGGCCACTACCCCGCCCCCAGGAGCCGGCCGAACGACAGCACCGAGTCGTCCGCGAGCCTCTCGACGAGGTGCGGCAGCGCGAGCATGACGAACGGCACGAGCAGGAGCGTGAGGAGGATCTTCAGCGGGAAGCCGAGGACGAACGCGTTGAGCGCCGGCGCGACGCGCGTGATGAGGCCGAGGGCCGCGTCCGCGAGGAACAGCACGACGACGAGGGGTCCAGCGACCTGCAGCGCGACGAGGAACATGCGGCCTGCGACGGCCGCGATCTCGCCCGCGACCGGGCCGAGGTCGAGCCCGCCGTGGAGCGGCACGACGTCGAAGCTCGCGGCGAGCCCCGCGAGCGTCACCTGGTAGGCGCCCGTGACGAACATGAGGACGACCGCGAGCATCTGGAAGAGCCGCGTGAACTGCGCACCCATGACCATCGACTGCGGGTCGTACGCCTGCGCGATCTGGAAGCCGCCGAAGAAGTCGATGAACGAGCCCGCCGCCGCGACGGCCGCGACGAGCGCGTACGTGACGAAGCCGAGCGCCGCGCCCACGAGCACCTGGACGACGAGAGCGCCGAGGAACGCGCTCATCTCCGTCGTCGTCGGCTCCTCGAGCCGCGGCAGCACCGCGAGCGCGAGCCCCACCGACAGCATCGCGCGCACGCGGGCCGGCACGGCCCGGTGCGAGAAGGGCGGAGCGAGGACGAGGAATGCGACGATGCGGACGGACGCGAGCGCGACCGTCTCGACCGTGGCGAGCGCGAACGACACCTCCATGAGGCTCAGCCCCCGAGGAGCGTCGGGATTCGGGCGAAGAGCTCCTGCGTGAACGCGACGAGCTCCGCGATCATCCAGTGCCCCGCGACGAGCAGCGCGACCGCGACAGCGATCGCCTTCGGCACGAACGACAGCGTGACCTCCTGCACCTGCGTGATCGACTGCAGGAGCGAGACGGCGAACCCGACGACGAGCGCAGTGATGAGGATCGGCGCCGCAAGCTTCGCGGCGATCACCATCGCGCTGAGCGCGACGTCGAGGACCGCGTTCGGGCTCATGTGTACGTCCCGACGAGCGACGTGATGATGAGCGACCAGCCGTCGACGAGGACGAAGAGCAGCAGCTTGAACGGCAGCGAGATCATCACGGGCGGGAGCATCATCATGCCCATGCTCATGAGGGCGGACGAGACGACGAGGTCGACGACGAGGAACGGCACGAAGATGACGACGCCGATGATGAACGCGGCCCGCAGCTCTGAGAGCATGAACGCCGGGATGAGCGTGAGCATCGGGACGTCCTGCGGGCTCGCCGGGTTCTCAAGATTGCCCGCGCGCGTCATGAGGGCGATGTCGTCCTCGCGCGTGAGACCGAGCATGAACTCGCGCAGCGGTCCGGTCGCCGCCTCGACGGCGCCACCGAGGTCGATCGAGCCGTCGAGGTACGGCTGCAGCGCCGTCTCGTTGATCTGCCCGAGGACGGGCTGCATGACGAAGAGCGAGAGGAACAGTGCGAGCCCCGCGAGCACCTGGTTCGGAGGGACGGTCGTGAGGCCCAGCGCGTTCCGGGTGAGGCCGAGCACGACGAAGATCTTCGTGAAGCTCGTCATCATGAGAAGGATCGCGGGTGCGACCGACAGGACGGTCGTGCCGAGCAGGACGAGCAGGGACGTCGACGGCTTCGACCTCTCGCCGTCGATGTAGATCGAGACGGTGCCCTCGCCGTCGTCGTCCGCATCGTCGGGAGCTGCGGGCAACGGAGCGGCCGGCAGCTCTGCCGCCGTCGTCGTGGCGACCTGCTGGACGGCCGCCACGTGCTGGGGCACGACCGGGCCGGCCTCGGCCGGTGACGACATCGCAAGCCCCACGCCGACGGTGACGACGAACGCCATCGCGACGACGACCGCGGCGCGCAGGGCCGCGTGAAGACGTCGCCCGGCGCGGACGCTCACCGGTTCTCAGCGCGCCCCGGCGCGCCCTCGGTCGTCGCGAGGCTCTCCTGGAGGATCGCCTCGAAGTCCAGGTCGACGCACGACGGCTCGGCCGTCGCGTCGTGCGCGGGGGCATCGTCGGGCTCGTCCCCGTCTGCGGAGGCGGACGCCGCCGGCACGACGGAACGGTCGAGCACCGTGATGCCCTGCTCCCCCACGCCGAGCAGCAGGCGTCGACCTCCGAGCTCGACGAGCGCGACGCTCGCGCGCGGTGACAGGGTCGCGCGCTCGACGACGCGCAGCGCACGCTCGGGCGCAGGACGGCGCTCACCGAGCCTCGCCCTCACCGCCGCGAGCACCGATCCCAGGCCGGCACCCCTGCTGGCTGCCTGTCGCGGACGAGATGCCAGGCCCGGGCCGCCGAGGCCCGAGCCCGCGAGGCCCGCGCCCGACGGCGCACGGCCCGAGAGCCGTCGCCCGGCCCACCACAGGAGCCCGACGATCGCGGCGACCGCGACCACGGTCCGCAGCAGAGGGACGACGAGCTCCATCAGAGCCCCGCGTGCGCGAGGTCGACGATCTCCGTGATGCGCAGGCCGTAGTCCTCGTCGACGACGACGACCTCGCCGCGCGCCACGAGGTGACCGTTGACCATGAGGTCCGCAGGAGCTCCCGCGACCCGGTCGAGCTCGATGACCGAGCCCGGCACGAGGTCGAGAACCTGTCGGACCGGGAGCTTCGCCCTGCCGATCTCGGCCGTGAGCGTCATCTCGACGTCGTAGAGCATGCGTAGCGCGGCCGCGGTCGGCCCCTGCTGCGCCGGACGCCCGGGCGTCCGCGCCGCAGCCGGAGCGACACGCACTGCGAACCAGCCGACGACCGCCTCGCCCTCGGTGAGCGCGAAGACCTCGGTCCCCTCGACCGCGAACGCCGCCTCGGTCGACGCCACATCACGCAGCTCGGAGACCACGCCCTCCCGCAGCGAGAGCGCCGCAGCCTCGAGCGCCGGCCGAACGACGTCGACGACGGACCCGCCTGCGCTCTCGAGCGCCGCATCGACCGCCGTTCCCACGACGAGCGTGAGCGTGGCACCGGCGGCGCCCACGACCTTCGCACTGACGCCGGCACCCGCCGGGACGACGTCGTCGACCGAGCGTGCACGCACGCCCAGCGGGACGTCCGTCGGCAGCGCGGCGGCGAGGGCCAGGGCGGCGGGGAGCGCCAGTGCGGCGCTGTCGGTCTGGGATGTCATCGTTCGTCCTCCTCGAAGTTGACGACCTGGCACGCGAGCTGCCGGCCGTGGGCACCGACCACCGCGTGGGCCAGGACCTTGTCGTCGACAACCACGTCGAGCGGGCGTGACGACGGATGCGTGAGCATGACGAGGTCCCCTACCGCGAGCTCGACGAGCTCACGGGGGCGGACCGGCAGCGACCGGAGCCGCACGGCGATCTCGAGCGGGACCTCGTGGACGTGCGCGTTGACACGACGACGAGCCTCACGGACGTCGTCGGACTCGCTGCGGCCGCGGCCCGAGCCCTCCGTCGCACGCAGCGCGTCGATGAGGTGCTCGGCGGGGGTCATGACCGTCGCCGTCCACTCGTGACCGTCGAGGGCCACCGTGTAGGCGATGCGCACGACGGGCTCCGCGGCCGGCACGAGCTGTGCGAACTGCGGGCTGTACTGGAGCTGGGAGATCGCCGCGTCGAGCGGCGCGACGGACGCGAACGCGTACCGCAGGTCACCGAGCGCCGTCTGCAGCACCTTCGTCAGCAGCTCCGACTCGATCTCCGTGTGCTCGCGCGCCGGCACCGCACCGTGGAGGCCGGGCCCGGCGAGCATGAGGTCGATCCACAGGAGCGACAGCTCGAGCGGCACCTGCACGACGAGAGGCGCGTGCGAGCCCGCGAGCTTCCCGACGACCATGAGCGTCGGGTCGTCGAGGCTGCCGATGTAGTCGTCGTACGACACCATGTGCACGGAGTCGAGCTGGATGCCCGTGACGACGCGCAGGCGCGACGTCAGCAGGGTGCCCCACTGGCGCGCGAAGGTCTCCGCGGCCATCTCGATCGCACGTGAGTACTCGCGTGCGAGCGTCATGGGACGCCTGAAGTCGTAGGGCTCGACGGTCGGCGGAGCGACCCGGGGTGGTTCGTCTGTCACGCAGGCCAAGATCGGCCCACCGGGTGAAGGCATGAGCGTTTCGCGGCGCGACGTACGCCGCCGCAGGTCAGACGTCCGTCATTGCGTGACGAAGTCCGTGAAGTACACGCCCATGACGTCGCCGTCGTACGCAGCGCCGAGCTGCTCCTCAAGAGCCTCCCGGACAGCCTCACGCCCCTCGGGCGTCACGACCTCGTCGACCTTGCGCCCCGTGAGCAGCGTGATGACCGCATCCTTGGCGCGCGTGACGTCGAACTCAGCGCCTGCCTCGTCCGTGAGCTGCAGCCCCAGCCCCACCCGCAGGTACTTGCCCGCCGCGAGGTTGACGTTCATCGGCTCGAGCTGGACGATCGCGCCCGGCTCGGGCGGCGCCGCCGCCTTGCGTGCCGCGGCCTCCGGGCGCACCACGACGAGATAGACGGCCAGGGCGATCACCAGGACGGCCGCGGCCGCGACGGTCGCGACGAGCTTGAGCCTCGACCTCCTGCCCGAGCCCGACCCGGTCTCCTCCGGCTCCGGCTCGGGGGGCGCTCCACGCCCGGCACCGACCCTCTGGCGCCCTGCACCCACGACCCGCTGCTCCACGACGGCCACGTCAGGCCCCTTCCTTCTCGTACGTGATCTGCGGCAGGAGCTCGCGCACCCGCTCGGGCTGTGCGCTCAGCACGACGATGTCGACACGACGGTTCGTCGCGAGCGCCTCGGAGTCCTGGCCCGCGACGAGCGGTCGTGCCTCGCCGTAGCCGACAGCGGAGACGTGTGCCGGGGCGACGCCACGGTGCTCGACGAGCCGTCGCAGGACGGCGGTCGCCCGGGCCGCCGACAGGTCCCAGTTCGTCTCGAACCGCGACCCGGCAGGCACGGTGTCCGCGTGCCCCTCGATCTTCAGCTCGAAGCCGCTCTTCGCGAGCGGCCCGCCGATCGCGTCGATGACCTCGCCGAACTCGCCCGCGATCCGGTCCGAGCCCGGCGTGAAGAACACGTCCTCCGTCACCATGCCGATGACGAGGCCCTCGGCCGTCACGCGGAACTCGACCGCGCCCGCGTGGCCCTTCGCACCGAGGGCACGCGCGATCTCGTCGCGCAGCCCCGTGAGGTCGGCGAGCTCGCCCTTCGCGGCCTCGATCTCGGCCTGCGTCGGGCCCTTGTCACCGCCGTCGTTGGCGACCTGGTCGCCGAGCCCCGTGAGCGTCGACCCGATGTCCGGCACGCCCACGAGGTCGCTCGTCGCGTCCATGACGCCCGTCCCGCCGACGAGCACGACGTCCCCCGTGTGCCCGAAGCCGCGCGACAACGAGGACTTCAACGCCTCGAACTTGCCCGCGTCGACCTGACCGATCGCGTACATGACGAGGAACAGTGCCATGAGGACGGTCATCATGTCCGAGTAGCTGACGAGCCAACGCTCGTGGTTGACGTGCTCCTCCGGCTCCTCGCGACGCCGGCGGCGGGGCGCGCTCACGCCGCGTCCTTGAGCTGCTGGCCGGGCGGCAGGAGCGACCGGAGCCGTTCACCGACGAGGCGCGGGTTGGCACCCGACTGCACCGAGAGGAGCCCTTCGACGACGAGCTCCATCTGTGCGCACTCGAGGTCCGAGAGCCGGCGGAGCTTGTTGGAGATCGGCAGCCACATGAGGTTGGCCGACGCGATGCCCCAGAGGGTCGCGACGAACGCCGCTGCGATCATGTGGCCCAGCTGCTCGGGCTGCGAGAGGTTCTCGAGCACGTGGACGAGCGAGACGACCGTGCCGACGATGCCGATCGTCGGGGCGTAGCCCCCCATGTCCTGGAAGATCTTCGAGGAGACGCGGTCGGCTGCGCGCTTCGCCGAGATCCGGTCCTCGAGGATGACCCGGAGGTCCTCAGGATCCGTCCCGTCGATCGCGGCACGCAGACCCTCCTTGAGGAAGGGGTCGTCGAGGTCGCGGGCCGAGCCCTCGAGCGCGAGCAGGCCTTCACGTCGGGCACGCTCCGCGAGGGAGACGATCGACGCGATCGACGCGTCGGGCGAGGGGACCTTCGCGGAGAACGCCCGCGGCAGCGCCTTGAGCGCGCCGACGAAGTCACGCATCGGACCGCCGGCCATCGCGGCGCCGAACGTGCCGACGAACACGAGGACCATCGGGGCCGGGAGCATGATGCTCATCGGCGACGCGCCCTCGAGGAAGATCATCGCGAGGACGCCACCGAAGCCGACGATCAGTCCCAGAGCGGTTGCCGGATCCATCAGCGGGCCTCCTGCGGCGACGAGGGGACCACCGAGAGCGTCTGGCGCCCCGCGGGCGCAGGCTCCTCGTCTGTCATGGCCTGGGCTCGGGCGATGACGCGGGCCCGTGCGTCGGTCATCGCGTCGACGAGCTCCTCGAGCGTCTCGCTCACGATGTACTTGGTGCCGTCGACCAGTGTGATGACCGTGTCGGGAGTCGTCTCGACACGCTGGACGAGGTCGGGGTTGACGGCAAAACGTCCCCCGTGAAGGCGTGTGACGACGATCATCCTGCTCACCGGTCCTTGGTGTGAACGGGTCCTTCCGTGGACCCTCATGCTTCCCATCGGACCGCCCGTGGGGTCCATGAGGGGTTGGGGAACGCCACGGACCGTGCCTCATCGATGGCGGTACCCAGCCGATGGGAGCGGCAGACGGGTGGTGCACCGCGCTCTCCCGACGACTCACAGGAGATCCCCCACGATGACCACGACCACCGCAGCGACCACGGACACGAGACGATGGCGACTTGCCGACCTGCGCATCCGCTCGAAGATCCTCGTGCTCGCGATCTTCCTCAGCCTCGCCGCCACCGTCGTCGCGACGTTCGCCTCGGTCCAGCTCCAGAGCCTCGCGACGCTCACCTCGTCAGTGGGCCGGGGTACCGCCGAGATGAGCGAGTCGCTCCGGCTCTTGCAGAGCAACGTCTGGCGTACCCGCGCGGCGGTCCTCGAGATCGGTGCGGTCCCGGAGGCGCAGCGCGGCGCGGTGAAGGCCGAGATCGACAGCGTCTACGCCGAGGTCGCCGCGTCGCAGGCGTCGTACGAGGAGTACTTCAGGCGCGTCACCGGCCAGGAGCTCGTCTCGGCGGGCGCGTTCTACGACGCGTGGCGCGCGTACGGCGCGGTCGCCGTCGACAAGATGGTTCCCGCCGCCCTCGCCGGCGGCGACGAGACCTTCCAGGCCCTGCAGTCGACCGAGGGGGCGACCACGGGCGATGCGGCGATCGTCGCGCTCGACGGCATCAAGGCCGACCTCGATGGCGCGATCGAGACCTCTCTCGACGAGGCTCACGGCAAGGCGACGTCGACGACGGTCCTCCTCGTCGCCCTCTCCGTCATCCTCATCGTCCTGGGCCTCACGTGCGCGTTCTACATCGCCGGGGCGATCGCGCGCCCCATCATCCGCGTCCGCGACGCGCTGCAGCGCGTCGCCCGGGGCGACCTCTCGACCGACGTCCCCATCCGCAGCCGCGACGAGGTCGGCCAGATGTCGATCGCGCTCAACGAGGCGCAGGCCACGCTGCGCGACGTCATCGCGGGCGTCGCCGAGTCCTCGACGACCGTCTCCGCGTCCGCCGAGGAGCTCGCTGCGGGCAACGCGCAGATCACGTCCGGCGCCGAGGAGACGTCGGCCCGCGCCGGCGTCGTCGCCGCTGCCGCCGAGCAGGTCTCGCGCGACGTCCAGACGGTCGCCGCGGGCGCCGAGCAGATGAGCGCGTCGATCCGTGAGATCGCGCAGAACGCCGCCGAGGCCGCGTCGGTCGCCGCCACCGCGACGTCGCAGGCCGCGACGACCTCCGAGACGATCGCCCGCCTGGGCGCGTCCTCGCAGGAGATCGGCGCGGTCGTCCGCGCTATCACCTCGATCGCCGAGCAGACCAACCTCCTCGCGCTCAACGCGACCATCGAGGCCGCCCGCGCCGGCGAGGCAGGCAAGGGCTTCGCCGTCGTCGCCGGCGAGGTCAAGGAGCTCGCCCAGGAGACGGCGCGCGCCACCGAGGACATCGCTCGTCGGGTCGAGGCCATCCAGGCCGACACCGACGGCGCCGTCACCGCGATCGGCGAGATCACGCACATCGTCGGGCAGATCAACGACTACCAGATGACGATCGCCTCGGCGGTCGAGGAGCAGACGGCGACGACGAACGAGATGTCGCGCTCCGTCACCGAGGCCGCGACGGGCTCGTCCGAGATCGCACGGTCGATCACGGGCGTCGCGACGGCGTCGGCGTCGACGAGCGACGTCGTCACACAGACGGGCTCCGCGGTCGACGAGCTTGCGCGCCTCGCCGCGGACCTGCGTTCGAAGGTCTCCGTCTTCAGCTTCTGAAGCTCTCCCCCACGGGACCGGGCGACCAGCTGCTCTCCCCGCAGCCGGGCGCCCGGTCCTGTGCTGTCCCCACCTTCCCCGCTGCGACCCCACGGACAAGCGCCCTCCCCATCCCTTCCCGACGGATTGACGCTCTGCCCCCGATCGAATGGGGGAGAGCGTCAAACCCTCGCTGGGGGTGCGCCCGTCGGGGACGAGTCCGGGAACGACCGAGGGCCCGGGCGGGCGGCCACCTGGGTGGCCGGCCGCACGGGCCCTCGGGGACGCGGGGCGCCACGCCCCGCGTCAGCGCATCAGCGCGTGGCTCAGCGCTTGAGGTTGACGAGCTCGGAGAGCAGCTCGTCGCTCGTCGTGATGACGCGCGAGCTCGCCTGGAAGCCACGCTGCGCGATGATGAGGTTCGTGAACTCCTGCGAGAGGTCGACGTTCGACATCTCGAGCGCGCCACCCATGAGGTTGCCGCGGCCACCCTGGCCCGCGACGCCGATCTGGGCGTCACCCGAGTTGACGGACGTCGTGTAGGTCGAGCCACCAGCCTTCTCGAGGCCGACCGGGTTCGCGAAGGACGCGATCGAGATGCGGCCGACCGCCTGCTTCGTGCCGTTCGAGAACGCACCCATGATCGTGCCGTCGGGGTTGATCGCGAAAGACTGCAGCGCCCCGGCGCGCGCACCGTCACGGCCGGTCGCCTCGACCGTCGTGAGGGCCGCGTAGCCTGTGACGCCCGAGAGGTCGACGGTGCGCGCACCGACGGTCATCGTGCCGCCGCCCGTGAGGAGGCCGTCGGGGCCGAACGTCATCGCGCCGGTCGCCGTGTTGACGCCGTCGGACGCGGAGACGTCCCAGCCGGCCGCGGTCCGCGTGTAGGTCACGGCGAGCGTCGAGGCCGTGCCGACGCCGTCGTACACCTCGACGTCGCGAGTGAGGATCGTGCCGAGCGCCGCGTCGTCCGGCAGGTTGCCGCCGAACTTCACCTCGGTCGTCGCGCTCGCGCCGACGAGCGTCGTCATCGGCAGACGCAGGTCACCGACCGGACCGCCCACGTCGACCGTGCCGTCGGCCGCGGCCGTCCAGCCCTGGACGAGCGAGCCGTCGGCCGTGACGATCTGGCCGAGCGCGTCGAGCTCGAACGAGCCGTTGCGCGTGTAGTACTGCTGACCCGCGCGCTCGACGACGAAGAAGCCGTCGCCCGAGATCATCATGTCCGTCGAGCGGTTCGTCGTCTGCGACGCACCCTGCTGGAAGTTCGTCGTGATCGCGGCGACGCGCACACCGAGACCGACCTGGGCGGGGTTCGAGCCGCCCTGCCCGGCCTGCGGTGAGCCCGCGTTCTGCAGGACCTGCGAGAGCGTGTCCTGGAACTGGACCTGCGAGGTCTTGAAGCCGACGGTGTTGGCGTTGGCGATGTTGTTGCCCGTGACGTCGAGCATGGTCTGGTGCGAGCGGAGCCCGGAGATGCCGGAGAAGAGAGAGCGCAGCATGGTGGTGTCCTTGGGGTGGGGGCCGTCAGGCCGCGGAGCTGTCGGGGGTCGGGGTGGCGCCGGGGTCGGCCGCTTCGGCCGGGTCCTGCGTGGAGTCGGGCTTCTCGGGCTCGGGAGGCGGGAGGATCCCGGAGATCGCGTCGAGCGTGACGTCGGTGTCCCCGACGCGGACCGTCGGCACGGGGCCGGCGAAGGAGACTCCGGAGGCGTACCCGGTCCGGGTGTTCCCCTCGGCGTCGGTGTAGGAGACGTGCTGGCCGACGAACGCGGTCGCGGTCGCGCGCATCTGGAGCGCGAACGACTCGAGCGACGTCCTGCCGAGCTGCGTGAGCTGCTCGACCGACGCGAGCTGCGAGGTCTGCGCCATCATCTGGTTCGTATCCATGGGGGACGACGGATCCTGGTACCGCAGCTGGGCGACGAGCAGCTTGAGGAACGACTCCCCGTCAAGCTCGTTCTTCGCGGTCGACGGGTTCACGCCCGAGTAGATCGACGTGCCTCCGGCAGCGGTCACTGCATCTGTCATGACGTGTCCTCTCAGGCGATCACGTCGACGCCGCCGTGGCGGGCCGCGTCGTCGGTGGGTGTGACGGGTCGGTCGGCAGTGGCCGACGCGTTGGTCGTGAGAGCGGCGACGCCAGGCCGGGCGTCGGGTGCCTCACGCTCGGCGTTCCGGCCGTCGCGCTCGGCGATCGTGCCCTCGTCGAGGCTGAGGTCGCCGCCGCCCGTGGCCGCGAGCTCGCGGCGCAGGTCGGGCAGGACCGCGCGCAGCTGCTCGCGGACGGTGTCGGTCGCGCCGACAAGCTCGACGCGCAGGCCGTCCGCGCCGAGGTGGGCGCGGACCTGGACGGGGCCGAGGTCACGCGGCTCGACACGCAGGGTGAGGATGTGGTCGCCGAACGGCAGGGTGCGCAGCGCGCCGAGCGGCACGCGGAGCTGGTCGTCGAGAGGCGCGGCCTGCTGCGGGACGCTCGGCACTGCGGGGGCGACAACGGGTGCGGCCTGGGTGGGGGCCCGCGGCGTCGGCACGGGGGCGACGACGGGATCCGTCAGGGCAGCCACCAGCGCGGGCGCCTGCTCGGTCGCGGGTGCGGCGGCCGTCTTCGGTGCCGCGGCCAGGCCCGTGGGCACGCCCGCAGCAGCATCAGCCGGGGCCATCGCACCCGCGGACGCGCCGCCCGCGGGTGCGCCGGACGTGATCGCGGTGGGCATGGTCGCGGTGGACGGCGTGGGGGCGCTGCCCGCCGACGCGACCGCCCCGGCGGGGGCCGCGACCACGTCCACGGGTGCGGCGTCGGACGCGGCGGCGGGGGCCGCGGCCACGTCCGCGGGTGCGGCGACGGCGGGTGCTGTCGCGACGACCGTCACGACCTCGGCGGAGGTCGTGAGCGCGCCCGCGGCCGGGACCTGCCCGGCGGCCTCGGCGGCGCGGTCGTCCGTCGCGTGCGTCCCGTCGGTCGGCACCGCGGGCGCGCCGACCTGCGTGTCCGCGGAAGCCCCGGCGAGCAGCGAAGCGGCGCCCGTCGGCGCGGGTGCAGGCTGCGGGACGAGGTTCACGACGACGTCGCCGACGGCACCGAGGTCGGGGGCCGAGCCCTCCTGGCCGGGCGTCGCGTCGTCGGCCCGGGCCACCTGAGCCGTCCGTTCCCCGGGGGCCTCGGGCGGCGGCTCGTTCGCGGCCGCGAGCGAGCGCGAGAAGTCGTCGAAGCTCCCTGGCGCTGCGGCGCGGGCACCCGACCGCACGGGCGCGGGCGCGGGCAGCACCTGCGTGATCGTCGTCATCCCTGCTCCTCCTGCTCGTACGTCGCGGGACGGCGTCCCGCGACCTCGTCGAGCGACTTCTGCTCCTCCGCGAGCTCGTCCGCCGCGACCTGCGCGTCGTGCTGCTCCTCGAGACGTTCGAACGTCCGCACTCGACCACGAGCCTCGAGCCACACGCGCTCGGCCTCGTCGCGGGCGGCGCAGCGCGCGCTGACGAGCGACTGGGCGTCCTCGAGCTCGCGGCGCATCGCAGCGCGCGACGCGGTGATCGCGTGCCAGACGCCGACCGGGACGGACCCGTCGAGCGTCGAGCCGGCTAGCCGCGCGGACGCGCGCGCGGTGCGCTCGCGCGCCTCGGACACCTCACGGTTCGCGCTCGCGAGCTGCGAGGCGGCCTCGTCCTCCTGGACCTTGCGCACCCGCAGCAGCGAGGCGAGCCTGAACTGCCTGCTCATGCGGCCGCCCTCCGGGTCCCGAGTCGTTCGACCAGCTCGGCGAGGCGCTGCCAGGAGTCCGCTGCGGTCGCAGCGGCCTCGACGGGCTGGCGCAGGAAGTCGTCGATCTCGTCGGAGTGCGCGAGCGCCGCGTCGACGAGCGGGTTGGCACCCGCGACGTACGCGCCGACGTCGACGAGGTCCTGGACGCTTCGACGGGCCGCCATGACGCGCCGCAGCTCGGTCGCGTCGCCGCGCTGCGCGGCGTCCGTGACGCGCGAGGCGACTCGGGAGATCGAGCCGAGCGCGTCGACGGCCGGGAAGTGCCCGGCGGTCGCGAGGCGACGGTCGAGGACGACGTGACCGTCGAGGATCGAGCGGGCCGCGTCCGCGATGGGCTCGTTGTGGTCGTCGCCGTCGACGAGCACCGTGTAGATGCCTGTGACGGAGCCGGCCACGCCCGTGCCGGCACGCTCGAGGAGCTCGGCGAGGACGGAGAACGTCGACGGCGGGTAGCCGCGCGTCGCGGGCGGCTCGCCGACTGACAGCCCGATCTCGCGCTGGGCCATGGCGACGCGCGTGAGGGAGTCCATCATGAGTACGGCATGGCGGCCCTGGTCGCGCAGGTCCTCGGCGATGCGGGTCGCGACGAACGCGGAACGGCGGCGCACGAGCGCGGGCTGGTCGCTCGTCGCGACGACGACGACCGACCGGGCGAGGCCCTCCGGGCCGAGATCGTCCTCGAGGAACTCGCGGACCTCACGGCCGCGCTCGCCGACGAGCGCGATGACGGAGACCTCGGCCTCGGTGCCGCGCGCAACCATCGACAGGAGCGTCGACTTGCCGACGCCCGAGCCGGCGAACAGTCCGATGCGCTGGCCGCGGCCGACGGACGTGAGGGTGTCGAGGACGCGCACGCCGAGATGGAGGGGCTCGGCGACGCGGGCGCGCTCGAGCGGGTGCGGTGCAGCGTGGTCGACGGGCACGCGGCGCACGTCGCGCAGCGGGCCCCGCCCGTCGATCGGCCGGCCGAGACCGTCGAGGACGCGGCCCAGCAGGCCGGGGCCGACGGGCACGCGCAGCGGGCCGTGCGCGGAGCGCGCCTCGAGGCCCGTGCGGATGCCGACGGCCGGGGCGAGCGGCATGCAGCGCAGGACACTGCCGGAGGCCGCGACGACCTCGGCGGGAAGACGGTCGGCTCCGAGCTCGACGAGATCACCGATCGCGCAGCGCAGCCCCTCGACCTCGACGGAGAGCCCGACGGCCTCGCGGACGCGCCCGACGAGCTCGGGGCGCGCCGCCTCGAGGACGGTCGCCCAGGTCATCGGGCACCGCCCCGCGTGAGCGCGCCCGAGGCGGCGAGGAGCTCGTCGAGCCCCTCGCCCTCGGCGAGCATCTCCTCGAGCAGGGTGCGCAACCGTTCGACTGCGGGGCGCAGCCGCGCGTCGAGGTGGCCGGTCGGCAGCTCGCTCACGGCGTCGCCTCGTTCGAGCGAGGCGTCGTCGACGAGCGTGACGCTCGCGGGGAGCGCGAGCTCGTCGGTGTCGCACAGCTCGCGCAGCAACGCCCGGTCAGCTGGGTGGAGGCGCACAGCGACGGGCGTCGCGGGCGCGGGCACCGCGAGGGCCCGGGCGAGCGCCGCGCGGGCGGACCGCTCGTCGTCGGCGAGCTCGACGCCGACGACGACCACCGCGAGGTCGAGCGCGAGCGCGACGACGGTCGCGGTCGCGTCCTCGACAACGCCACCCTCACGGGCGGCAGCGGCGCCGGACGCGGCGCCGAGCGTGCACAGAGCCTCGCCGAGGCGTGCGCGGGCGTCCTCCTCGGCGGCCGCGGCCCGCTCGGCGACGCGCTGCGCCGCGAGCGACGCCGCGTCGGCCGCCGCACGGGCGCCCGCCGCCCAGCCTGCAGCGTGCCCAGCGACGCGCGCCCGCTCGCGGACCTCGGCGGTCCGGGCGGCGGCGACGACCGGCAGCTGCGTCGGCGCGAACGTCTGCTCAGCTGACATACTCGTCCTCGCCCTCGCGGGTGATGACGATCTGGCCGGCCTCCTCGAGGCGGCGGATGCCCTGGACGATCTCCGAGCGCGCCTCCTCGACCTGCGAGACGCGGACGGGGCCGAGCAGCTCGATCTCCTCGACGAGGTTCGTGCGGGCACGCTCGGACATGTTGCGCAGGACGGCGTCGCGCTCGGCGTCGCCCGCGCCCTTGAGCGCGAGAGCGAGCGTCGGGGCGTCGACGCCCCGCATGACGAGCTGGAGCGCACGGTCCTCGAGCAGCACGATGTCGGCAAAGACGAACATGCGCGAGCGCACCTCGTCGGCCAGGTCGGCGTCGCGGTCCTCGAGCCCCTCGAGGATGAGCTTCTCCGTGCTCGGGTCGGCACGGTTGATGATCTCGACGAGCGGCTGCACGCCGCCGATCGCGGACGACTCGCGCGGTGTGAGCACGGACGCGGACTTGCGCTCGAGCGCGTCAGCGACGGCCGCGACGATGTCAGGCGCGGCACGCTCCATGAGGGCGATGCGGTGCGCGACCTGCGCCTGCATCGCGGGCTGGAGGCCCGTGAGGATCTGCGAGGCGTGCTCGGGACGCAGGTGCGCGAGCACGAGCGCGACCGTCTGCGGGTGCTCACCGTTGATGAGTGCGATGACCTGGCGTGCGTCGGCCTGCTGGAGGTACTCGAACGGCTTGCCGGCGAGCGAGGTCTGGAGACGCTCGAGCATCTCCCCGGCCTTCTCGGCACCCATGGCGCCCTCGAGGAGCTGGGTCGCGTAGCCGAGGCCACCGCGGGAGACCTGCTGGCTCACCGACATCGTCTCGTGGAACTCGCCGATGACGGCGTCGACGACGTCGCGGTCGATCCGCTCCATGCGGACGATCGCGGCGGTGACCTCCTCGATCTCGGGATCCGAGAGACGCGCGAGGATGCGGGCTGCGCGGTCGCGGCCCAGCTGCATGAGGACGAGCGCGGCGCGCTGCGTGCCGGAGAGGCCCGCGATGTTGGGCCGCGGCCGGGGCCGTGGCGTCTCCTCGACGGGTCCGGCGGCGACGGAGGTCGCCTCGCCGCCTGCCGGGGCGGTCGTGGTGGCGACGGTCATGAGCGGGCCCCCGAGTCCATGAGTGCGCGGATCCGGTCGGCCATGTCGGAGGGGTCCTCGTCGGCGGCGGTCATGACCTCGGCGCGCTTGGCGTCGGCCTCGATCTGGGCCCGGTCGACGGGGCGGGCGGCGACGAGCGTGCGCTGGGCCTCGTCGACGACGTCGAGCGCGAGCGCGGTCGGGTCGGAGGAGAGAGTCCGGACACCGATCTCCCCGAGGTCGAGGGCGAGGCGCTCGGGCTCGACGGGCGTGCGGCGTCGGCGCAGGGCGAACGCGAGGACGATGAGTGCGAGGAGAGCGACGCCGGCAATACCTGCGTTGCGGATGAGCTCCTCGCGCGCGCCGGCCTCGGCGGCGGCCGCCTCGGCGGCGAGGGCCTCGGCGGCCGCGTCGGCGGCGCTCGTGTCGAACGCCATGCGCTGGACGGTGACGACGTCGCCACGTGCGGTGTCGATGCCGGCGGCGGTCGCGACGAGCTGCTGGAGGTCGACCATGTCGAGCGCGTTGCCGGTCGCGGAGTCGACGGCGACGGACACGGACTGGCGGCGGACGGTGCCGGGCGTCTGCTCGGTGATCTCGGTGATCTTGTCGACCGCGTTGGTGACGGTGCTCGACTCGTTGAGGTACGTGCCGTCGCCGTTGCCCGAGCCGCCGGGGACGGCGATATTGTCGGGGCCGAGGACGCCCGCGCCGCCGTTGCCCGAGCCCGTGAACTCCTCGTGGCTGGTCTTCTCCGTGAGCGGCAGACGTTCCTCGGGGGTCTCGAACTTCTCCGACGTGGTCGTGCGGTTGTCGAGGTCGAGGTCGGCGGTGACGGAGACGACGGCACGCCCGTGGCCGACGATGCGGTCGAGCATCGTCTGGACGGCAGCGGCGACGCGACCCTCGTAGGCGCTGACGCGCTTGTCGGTGCCGCCGTCAGCCGCGCCGGGGGACGCACCGACCGCTGACAGGACCGTGCCGGACGAGTCGACGACGGCGACGTCGGTCGACCTCATCCCCTCGATCGACGCGGACACGAGGTGGGTGACGGCCTGGACCTGGTCGCTGCTGAGCGTCGTGCCGCGGTCGAGGGTGACGAAGACGGACGCGGTCGCGTCGGGGGTCTCGGAGACGAACACGGACTTCTCGGGGAGAGCAAGGCGCACGGAGGCGGCGCGCACGCCGTCGAGGGCGCCGATCGTCGCAGCGAGCTCGCCCTCGAGAGCGCGCTTGTACGTCGTCGTCTGCTGGAACTCCGACGAGCTCATGCCCATGTCGTCGAGGAGCGAGTAGCCGCCCTGGCTCGAGTCGGCGGGCAGGCCTGCGGCGGCGGTAGCGAGGCGCATGCGGTAGACGTCGTCACGTCCGACGAGGACGGAGCCACCACCGTCCGCGAGCTCGTAGGCGACGCCCTCGCTCTCGAGCACATCGACGACGGCGCTCGCGTCCTTCGCGGACAAGCCCGTGAGGAGGGGGGCGTACGTGGGGCGGTTGGTCCACACGAAGAGCGCGACGACGACGAGCGCGATGCCCGCGAGCCCGATGAGGGCGAGCGTGCGCTGCGCGACGGTGAACTCGCGGACGGCGCCGCCGACGCGCCCGAGGGCGACGGAGAACTTCTCGGGCATCAGGCCTGCATCCTCATGATCTCGTTGAAGGCGTCGACCGCCTTGGTGCGGACGGTCGCGGTGAGCTCGAGCATGAGCGCGGCCTGCGACGAGGCGATCGTGTACTGGTGGACGTCCTGGAGGTCTCCGGTGACGGAGCGGACCGCGAGGGCGTCGGACGTCTCCTGCGTGGCGCGCAGCTCGTCGAGCGCGCCGACGAGCACGCCGCCGAAGCCGCCGTCGCCGCTGGACGCGGCGACGGGACGGGCGGGGCTGACGGTGGTGCCGATCGCGGCGAGCGCGTCGTCGCCGAGATAGCGGGTCGGCGTGGTGCCGATCGCGGAGACGGCGTCGATCATCAGGACCGTCCGATCTGCAGCGCGGCCTCGTAGGTCTCCTTGGCACGGTCGACGACCGTCGCGGAGGCCTGGTAGCCGCGCTGCGCCATGATGAGCTGGGTCATCTGGGAGGACATGTCGATCTCGGGGTAGCGGACGTAACCGTCCTCGTCCGCGAGCGGGTGCGTGGGTTCGTGGACCAGGCGACCCTCGGCCGGGCCGAGGACCGTGCCACGGACCTCCACCCCCCCTCCCGCCATCTCGCCGGCGACGATGTAGCGGGCGCGGAAGGCGCTCTCGTCGGACGAGGTGGCGTTGTTGACGTTCGTGAGGTTGTCGCTCACCGCATCGAGCCACTTGCGGTGGACGGTGAGCCCCGTGCTCGCGATGCCGATCGCTCCGAAGATCGTCATCTCAGCTCCTCAGTGCGGTGCGGACCGAGCTGAACTTGCCGTCGACGGCGCGCGTGGCGAGCTGGACGCGCAGCACGGTGTCGATGTTCGAGAGCGTCTCGGTGTCGAGGTTGACGTTGTTGCCGTCGAGGCGGGTGGGCTCGAGGCTGCGCTCCGTCGTCGCGGCGACGTGACCCTCGCCCGAGCGGACGGCGCTCAGCAGCTGCTCCTCGAACGCGACGCGCTTGGCGTGGTAGCCCGGGGTCTGGACGTTGGCGACGTTGTCGGCGATCGCACGTTGGCGGTCGGCCAGGCCGTCAAGTGCGCTCGCGAGCGCTGACAGGGTCACGGATTCGAGCACGCGTCGCCTCCAGGGTCGAACGGTGTGGTGTGCCGATCCATGGCCTCATGACGAGCAGTCCGTTGCTCGCTGGTCCCATCGGACGTCGGCCTGCCCCCATGAGGAAAGTGATGCGCAGTTTCTCTGCGCGGCCGATGGCCGCGCCCGGGAGCGGACAGCGACCGCCCCGGGGAGGCCCGGTCGCTGCGGTGCCACGCGCGTTGCGCCCTGGTGCGGGTGCTCTGTGTCCTCAGCCCTCGGCGTCGAGGTAGACGGGCTTGGAGCGGTCCGTGCCTTCGTCGAGGACGCGGGAACGGACCCGCGTCACGTTGAGCGCGCGCGCGAGGCGCGCCGCCGTCGCGCGCTGTGCGGCGAGGACGTCCTTCGCGCGTTCGGAGAGCTCTGCAGGGAGCGGACCGAGCCCCTGGGGGACGCGCCACGC
This sequence comes from Sanguibacter sp. HDW7, assembly GCF_011300875.1. Lineage (NCBI taxonomy): Bacteria > Bacillati > Actinomycetota > Actinomycetes > Micrococcales > Sanguibacteraceae > Sanguibacter > Sanguibacter sp. HDW7. The sequence goes on from NZ_CP049862.1 coordinate 2,724,985, forward strand.
GGTCGCGCGACGCAGGACCATCGGCGCGATCGCGTCGGGCGAGACGTCGAGCATCGCGTTCGTCTCGACGAGGTCCGCCTCGAGCACGTCGAGCGCTCGGGCCCAGGCGTCGATGTCGGGTGAGGTCATGATGGCCACGGCGGCTCAGGCGATGCCGAGGTCGCCGCGCGGTCCCACGGTCCGCTCGGGCGCCGGGATGCCCCGGGCCTCGACGTTGATCTCGTGGAGCGCCCCGTGCCAGGCGTCGCGCAGCCCGGCGACGTGCGTGCGGCACGTCGCGAGCCGCGCGGCGTCGAGCGTGACCGTCGCGCCCATCGTCTCGGTGAGCAGGTGCGTGTAGAGCGCGAAGAGCTCCTTCGCGCCGTCCCAGAACGAGAGGTCGAGGGTCGACATGAGCTCGGCGAGGATGTCCTGCGCGTGGCTCGCGTGCTGCACGGTCGCGGAGCGGTCGCGCGCCTCGGCGGCCGCGCCGGCACGCTCGAGGTCGAGGACCAAGCGGTCGTACATCATGGTGACGAGGCGCTCAGGGCTCGCGGAGAGCACGGACTCGCGCAGGAACTGTGCGCGGCGGGCGGTGGCGGTGGCGGTCACTTCTTCGTCCCCGAGCTCAGCTGGTTGATCTGCTGCTCGAGCCAGCTCGACGTCGAGTTGAGCTTCGAGAGCGAGACCTCGAGTGCCGCGTACGTGCGCTCGAGGGCGGCGCGGCGGACGGCGAGGCGGTCGTCCCACGCGATGATGCGGTTGCCGAGGTCCTTGACGGTGTCCTCGCCGCCGCGGATGCGGGACGTGAGGGTTCCGTCGGAGGTGTCGGAGGCGCGCTTGGCGATGTCGCCGGTCGCGCTGGCGAGCGCGGTCGTGAGCGCCTGGGCCTTGGCCGGGTCGCCGGCGAGGGCGTCGCCGAAGGCCTTCTCGTCGAACGCGTAGCGGCCGTCACGGCCGAGCGTGATGCCGATGCTCCCGAGGGACTCCCCATCGACGGTGAGGCCGGCGGCCGAGAGCATCTCGGTGCCGAGGCCGCGGACGAGGCTCTCGCTCGCGAGCACCCCGGGGTTGAGCCTGGTCGAGCCGTCCTCGTTCGTCGTCGTCGACGCCTTCGTCCGCGAGGCGATCTCCTCGAGCAGGACGTTGAGATTGGACACGAGGCCCTTGGCACTCTTCGTGAGCGCCGCGTCGTCGCGGGTGAGGTCGACCGTGACGGGCTCGGTCGTCGTCGCGCCGAGCGTGAGGGTGACTCCGTCGACCAGCCCGGTGACGGCGTTCGACGTGCTCGTCACGGTGCGCTCGGCGGCGCTGCCGGGGAAGAGGGTGACCTGCGCGTCGGAGGCCGCGGAGATCTCGGTGAGGCCGACGGCGCGCGTGCCGCTCGTCGTCACGGCCTCGACGGAGAAGTCGTTCGCCGCACCGGTGCTCTTCGCGGTGAGCTGGAGCCTGTGCTCGGGGGCGCCGGCGGTGCCGACGTTGATGATCGAGGCGCGCACACCGAGATCAGCCTTGTTGACGGCCGCGGCGAGGTCGCGCGGGTCGGTGCTCAGCGCGGTGACCGTCACCGGGGTGCCGGAGCCGACGCGGAGCACGAGCGCGGGGTTCGCGGGGTCGAGGTCGGCGGGGACGTCGACGAGCGAGGACTGCGCGGTCGCGAGGGCGTCGACGGTGAGGCGGAGGGAGCCGGCCGTGGCCCTGCTGTCGACGGAGACCGTGACGGCCGTCGAGCTCGACCTCGCGGTGACGGCGGTCCACGAGGCCGGGTCGGCGATCTTCGTCGCGGACTCGGCGAGGGAGGCGAAGCGAGTGTTGAGGCCCTGGAGCGCGGAGACGACGGCCGAGGTCGACGTCTTCTTCATGCTGAGGAGGGTCTGCTGGTTCGCCTCGAGCTGCAAGAGCTGGTTGATGATCTTCGACGTCTCGAGACCCGAGACGATGCCGTCGATGCCGATGCCGGCCATGTGGGTGGTCCCTTCCGGGTCCGCGCGCGGTGCACGGTGTGCGGAGGCACGGCGCGAGCCGTGCGGGTGCGGCGGGGGCCGCGTCGAGATGCGACGCGGGGCCGCGGTGCAGGCACGGCGTACCGCGTCCTGGGTGGACGACTGACGGCGGGCGGACGAGTCCGCCCGCCGTCAGGGTCTGGCTGCTCCCCGGGTCACGGCCTGGGGCGTGACCGTCAGATCACTGGAGGAGCTGGAGGACGCTCTGGGGGATCGACTTCGCCTGGGCGAGCATCGCGGTGCCCGCCTGCGAGAGGATCTGCGAGCGCGTGAAGTTCACCATCTCCGCCGCCATGTCCGTGTCGCGGATGCGGCTCTCCGACGCGGACAGGTTCTCCGCCGCGACGTTGAGGTTGTTGATGGTGTGGTCGAAGCGGTTCTGGACCGCACCGAGCTGCGAACGCGTCTTGGAGACGTTGCTGATCGCAGTGTCGATCGCGTTGATCGCCGCGTCGGCACCGCCGCCGGCAGCAGCAGCCGCGCCGGTCTCACCGGCGACCGTCGCGCCGGTGATGCCGCCGCCCGCGACGGTGACCTTGCCGAAGGAGTCGACGTTCGCCGAGAAGTTGGTGTTCTTCACGGCGTCCTTGAGGGCGGCGTCGAGGATCCCCTGGTTCGTCTTGGCGTCCGCGGAGGTGCCGCCCGTCGCCCAGCCCGTGAGGTCGAGGTCGAGGGTCGTGGTGCCGGACCCTGTGGTGATCTCGAGCGCACCGGTGCCCGTCGGGGCGGTCGCCGCGAAGAGGTCGACGTCCGCCGTGATCGAGGACGCGGACGCGGTGATGTCGACGCCGTCGACGCCGAGGCCCGCGGCGCTCATCGAGCCGCCCGTGAGGTCGACCGTGATCTTGTCAGCGGCCGAGGTGTTGGCACCGACCTGGAACGAGCCCGTGTAGGAGCCGTCGAGCAGCGCCTTGCCGTTGAACTTCGTGGTGTCGGCGATGCGCGTGAGCTCGGTCTTGAGCTCGTTCATCTCGTCCTGGATGTTCCCCTTGGCGGCGTCGTTGAGACCACCGTCGTTCGCTGCCTGGACGGAGAGGGTGCGCATACGCTGGAGGATGGAGTGCGTCTCGGTGAGCGCACCCTCAGCGGTCTGGACGACGGAGATGCCGTCCTGGGCGTTGCGGACGGCCTGCTTGGTGCCGCCGATCTGGGCACGCATGCCCTCGGAGATCGCGAGGCCCGCAGCGTCGTCGGCGGCGCGGTTGATGCGGAGACCCGACGAGAGCTTCTCGAGCGAGCGCGAGAGGTCGCTCTGCGTGCTCGAGAGGTTGCGGTAGGCGTTGAGCGCCGCGACGTTGGTGTTGATCGAGAGAGCCATGGTGTTTCTCCTCCTTGAAGTGGCCCGGAACCAGATGCCCGTCCGTGGGCTTCTGCTGTCCTCATCGGGCCTTGCCCGCGAGGTGTGAGGTTTTCCCGGAAGGAATTTGCGTGTGATTCCCGCGCACCCCTCCGTGCCCTCTCAGGCGAGCGCTGCGAGCGTGCCGGCCGTCTGTGCCGATGCGGCACCGAGGTGCCGCGCGGTGCGTGCGACGACGGCGGCGGCGTGGGCGGCCGGGACGGCTGCCGCACGCGAGGCAAGCACCGCCAAGTCGTTGCGGGCGGGGGCCGCGGTCTGACCGACGGCGTCGACGTAGGCCCGGCGACGGCGCTGCGCGACGCCCGCGTGCGCCTCGTCGGCGCCGGAGCCCTGCGCCTCGAGGTGGGCGTCGAGGGCCTCGCGCATGAGGGAGGTGGCCTCGGCACGGAGCTGGCTCACGCGCGACTGGGTGACGCCGAGGACGCCAGCGACCTCGGTGACGGTGCGGTCCTCGAAGTAGACGAGCTGGACGACGAGGCGCAGCCGTTCGGGGAGCGCGGCGACGGCGGCGCGGAGGTACCGGAGCCTCTCCGTCGCGACGACGCTCGCCTCGGGGTCGGGGGCACGATCGGGCAGGAGGTCGCTCACGGCACCGTCGAACGCTTCGATCGACAGGACGCGTCGGCCCGCGTCGTCGCGGGTCTGGTCGATCTCGCTCACGTCGACGCCGAGCGTCTGGGCGAGGTGTTCGCGGGTGGGGGTGCGACCGAGCTGCGCGGTGAGCTCCTCGGTCACGGTGGCGAGCCGGCGGACGCGGGAGCGGGTGCCGCGCGAGGCCCAGTCCATGGAGCGGAGCTCGTCGAGCAGCGCACCTCGCAGCCGGATCGCTGCATAGCGCGCGAAGGGGACTCCGGTCGCCGCGTCGTAGGCGACTGCGGCGCGGACGAGCGCGAGAGAGCCTGCCGACGCGAGGTCGTCGCGTGAGACATGCTGCGGGATCCGCGCTGCGATCTCATTGACGTGGTAGCCGATGAGAGGCAGATGGGTCTCCACGAGCTCCACCTGCTCGTCGTTGAGACGGGCGGTGCCTGAGGGGTTGCTGGCAAACATGTAAGGAGTGTGGGGGGGTGGCGCGGCTTTGCGGAAGGGACCGGCGCGATCGGAAGTGACGACCAACTTCACCCGCTCCATGGGTTGTTGCACCCAGAAACCGCGTGTTATCACGGGTCCACCGCCTCCGCAGGACGGGAGCACGAGGCTGAGATGAGTCAGAAATTGGCGCGGTTCGCCGCCGCACCCACCAGCACCTGAACAGCGCTTGACGCGTTCGTACCGTTCTGAACAAGTCTTGACCGCCACGAATCGCGCCAGCGCCACGAGAACTATCTGAAACGGCCTTCGACGTGCGATGACACCAGTGAAGCCTGAGCCTCCGCCCTCGTGCGGGACATAGGCTCGAAGCCCCTGCACCGACGGACGGTTCATGCCCGAACTCCTCACGTACGCAGAGGCGAGACCGATGAGACCACTGCACGGGCCCGACCGGCCCACGATCCAGGACGGAGACGAACGATGAGCATGGAGGGCCTCACCGCACTCCTGTGGCGCGAGCGGCGCCTCCTCGAGCTGCTCCTCTTCAAGCTCGACGTCGAGCAGCTGCTCCTCACCAACGGACGCAACCGCTGGCTCGCCCACGCGACGGACGAGGTGACGACCGTGCTCGACGAGATCCGCACGGTCGAGCTCGGCCACGCCGTCGAGTCCGACGCCGTCGCCGCCGGTCTCGGCCTCGCTCCCGGCGCAACCCTCGCGATGCTCGCAGCGGCAGCGCCGGCACCGTGGGACACCGTCCTCGGCGAGCACCGCGACGCATTCCTCGAGCTCACGCACCAGATCGGCGCGCTCGCCGACGACAACCGTCGCCTCCTCACCGCCGCCCACCGGTCCGCCCAGGAGACCCTCCTCGCGGTCGACCGCACGGTCCAGACCTACGACGCCCAGGGACACGCCGGCAACGGCGTGGGTACCGCGACCCTGTTCGACGCAAGCCTCTAGGAGCCCTCGACCATGTCTTCCTTCTCGACGCTCTCGACCGCACTGAGCTCGCTGCACACGCAGCGGGCAGCGCTCGACGTCGCCGGTCAGAACATCGCGAACGCCAACACCGTCGGGTACACCCGCCAGCGCGCCGAGACCTCGTCGGTCTCGGCGACCGCCGCCGCGTCGCGCTTCTCCTCGGGGCTCACCGTCGGACAGGGCGTCAAGGTCACGGGCGTCGCGCGCCTCGGCGACATCTTCGCCGACGCACGCGTCCGGTCGTCGACGTCGCTTGCGGCGGACCTCGCAGCGCGCGCGACGACCCTCACGCGGCTCGAGTCGACGATCTCCGAGCCGGGCGACAAGGGGCTCTCCGCGCAGCTCGCCCAGTTCTGGGCCGGCTGGCAGGACGTCGCGAACTCCCCCGGCAGCCCCGCCCCGGGCCAGGTCGTCCTCGAGTCGGCGAACATCCTCGCCGAGGGCGTCGCGACGGGCTATCGCGCCGTGCGCACGCAGTGGGACGAGACCCGCGCGCAGTCGGTCGCGTACGTCGAGGAGGTCAACTCGGCAGCGGCCTCCCTCGCCGAGCTCAACGACGCGATCCGCTCCGTCACCGTCTCGGGCGGCAACGCCAACGAGCTCATGGACAAGCGCGACCTGCTCTCGACGCAGCTTGCCGAGCTCACGGGCGCCACGACGCGGCTCCAGGAGGACGGCACCGTCACCGTCTCGGTCGGCGGCAACCACCTCGTCTCGGGCGACACCGCCTACCGCATCAACCTCGTCGGCTCGACGACCCTCGTGGGCGCCGCGGCCGACGGCCCTCGGCTCGAGTGGGAGCGCACCTCGGCCGGTCCTGTCACGCTCGACGGCGGCCTCCTCGCGGGCAACCTTGCGAGCCTCCAGGGCGAGCGCTCCGACCGCTCCGGCGGCGCGCTCGCCGAGGCCGCGGCCGCGTACAACAAGCTCGCGACCCAGCTTCACGACCGCGTCAATGCCGTCCACTCGACGGGCACGACGACGGTCGGCACGCCGGGCGGCAGCTTCTTCGCGCTCTCGGTCGACCCGGGCACCCCCGCGGCGCTCGGCCTCACCGTCGCCGTCAAGGACCCCGCCGACATCGCGGCGGGCGCGCCCGGCAACGGCGCCTACGACGGGTCGGTCGCCGACGAGATCGGCAGGATCGGTGCGTCGGCCGACAGCCCCGACCGTGCCTGGTCCGCGTTCGTCGTCGACCTCGGTGTGCGGACGCAGGCCGCGATGCGGTCCGCGGAGGTCTCTGAGCAGTCCCGTCAGACGGCGTCGCTCGTCCGGCTCTCGGGCTCAAGCGTCGACATCGACGAGGAGACCGTCAACATGCTCGCCTTCCAGCGTGCCTACCAAGGCGCGGCGCGCGTCCTCACGACCGTCGACGAGATGCTCGACACCCTCATCAACAGGACCGGAGTCGTCGGACGATGAGCCTCACCCGTGTCACCCACCAGATGTCGCAGACGACGGCGCTCGCGAACGTGCAGCGCAACCTCGCCGCGATGTCCAAGCTCCAGGGACAGACCTCGAGCCTGCGCCGCATCGAGAAGCCGTCGGACGACCCGGCAGGCACCGCGAAGGCCCTGCGTCTGCGCGCCGAACAGCGCGCGCTCACGCAGTACGACCGCAACGCGGCCGACGGCAAGGGCTGGCTCACCGCGGTCGACACCGCGATGCAGACGACGTCGACGCAGCTCATCCGTGCCCGCACGCTCGTCGTGCAGGCCGCAAGCTCGGGCACGACGACGACCGAGTCGGCCGAGGCGATCGCGCTCGAGATCGAGGCCGTGCGCGACGCGCTGCTCGGTCAGGCGAACGCGACGTACACGGGCCGCTCGATCTTCGCGGGGACCTCGGACGCCGACGCCGCCTACGCCGCGCAGCCCGACGGCACGTACTCGTACGCGGGCAGCGCGGGCACCGTCGACCGTCGCATCTCGGAGGACGTCACCGTCCGTGTCGACGCGGACGGCGCGGCGCTCTTCGGCGACGCAACCGGCTCGGTCTTCGCCCTGCTCGACCGTGTCGCCGCGGACGTCCGCGCAGGCGCGGACGTGGGTCCCGCGATCGCCGAGATCGATGCCTGGCACAACCGGACGACGTCGGCGCTCGCGACGACGGGTGCACGCACGAACCAGATCGAGGCGCAGCTCTCGGTCAACGCGGGCTCGATGCTCTCCCTCAGGTCCGACATCTCCGCGGTCGAGGACGTCGACCTCGCCGAGACGCTCGTGCACCTCCAGGCGCAGGAGGTCGCTTACCAGGCGGCGCTCGGCGCAACGGCGCGCGTCCTCCAGCCGACCCTCCTGCAGTACCTGTCATGACCGCCGTCCCACCCGCGCACACCGCCGCGGACGACCACGTGCGCCTCGTCGCGCCGCTGCTGGGTCTCGGCGGGACGCTCGACTTCACGCTCCGCGCCCTCGACGAGCACGGGACGGTGTTCGCGCTCCGCTCCGAGGACGCGTGCGACGACGCGCCCGGCACCCGGCTCTACCTCGTCCACGCAGCGGCGCACGTGGCGGGCTACGCGCCTGACACCACGGCCATGCACCTTGCGCTGCTCGGGGAGGACGGGGTCGCATCCTCCCCGGACGACATCGCGACGCTCGTCGTCCTCAACCCCGAGGGTGCCGACGGGGTCCCGACGGTCAACCTCCTCGCGCCCCTGCTCGTCGACACGCGGACACACCGGGCCGTCCAGGTGGTCCTCGAGGGCGACTGGCCCGTCCAGACCCCGTTGTCCCCCACCTCCGTCCGAAAGACCTCGTGAACACCGTGAACGTCGACACCGACATCCGCTTCGTCCGCATGCCGATGTACGACGCCACGGGCGTCGTCACGGGCTACTTCGTCACCCCGTCGAGCACAGCGCTGATCCTGCGCCCCGACCTGTGGGCGGAGCTCGAGCTTGCGTACCTCAACCTCGACCTGCCGCGGCTCGCCCTCGACCGGACGGTGTTCCTCGTCCCGACGCCGCACATGGTCGAGGGCAAGATCGGCATCCCGCGTCACGCGGGGCGGATCGCGCTCGTCGTCACCCCCCTCACCCTCATGGTCCCGAACATCGCGGAGCACCTCGTGCGGCTGCGCCGCCGCGGCTACCTCCTTGTCCTCGGCGTCTACCGCGGAACCGAGAACCAGCTGGCCATGCTCGAGCTCTTCACGCACGTCCTGCTCGACCAGAACCTCACGACAGAGGAGGCCGCCCGGGTCGCCGTGACGGCAGCCGGCGAGGGCGCCGTCGTCGTCGCACCGCGCCTCGTGACGGAGGGCGGCAAGGAGGAGCCGGTGCCTGGAGTCAGTGTGCTCCTGGGTACCCCGACCGCTGGCGTGGCCGTCGAGATCGGGGACGCAGAGCTCCTCCCCAACGAGGTCGCGTGCCTCGAAGCCGTGCGGCTTCTCGGCGAGGCCGAGGTCGACGTCGAAGCCGTGGGCAGGGTGCTCGGTGCCGACCCCGCGCTCGTCCTGCGCGTGCTACGTCTCGTCAACGGCGCTGCGACGGGCCTCTCCCACCGGGTCGACTCGGTGCGGCGCGCGATCGTGCTGCTCGGCCCGGTCCAGGTGCAGGGTCTCGTCATGGCCTCGCTCGTCGCCTCGACGAGCGACCAGATCGACAACCTGTGGCTGCTCATCGCTCGTGGCATCACGTGCGAGCGGCTCTCCCCCGGCTCCGAGTCGGCATACACGGTCGGGCTGCTCTCGGCGCTCTCGACAGAACGTGGCATCCCCGCTCACGTGCTCGCGGAGCGTACCCGTCTGTCGGACGACGCGTACGGCGCGCTCGTCCTGGGAGAGGGCCCCCTCGGCCACGTGCTCCAGGCGGTCGTCGCCCATGAGCGCAACGACTTCGACGCCGTCACAGCGATGGGGATCGAGGTCGACGACGTGACCCGCGCCTACTTCGACGCGATCCCGGAGGCTCTCGACGCGGTGCTCACGGCGCTCACGCCCTCGGGTGCCGAGCTCTGACGCGAGCGTCCCTGCTCGTCCGCCGACGGTGGCCGCTGCCCCCGGACATGCCCGGGGGAGCGGCCACCCTGCGTCACCGCCCGCACGGGGCGGCAGGTGTCTCAGGCGTGGGCGGAGTCGTCAGGCGTCGGCCGTAGCGGTGCCGTCCGAGGCCTCGTCGTCCGGCTCAGCGGCGGCCGGGGCCTCAGCGACAGGCTCGACGACGGCCGCGCGCGGCATGTCGACGATCTCGATGCGCACCTCGTCGATGACGGGGTTCGGCGCGGGCCAGTCCGAGGGACGCGTGGGCACGTCGGTCTCCGAGTGCGCGCCGCAGCCGTGCTCGAACGCGACGACCTTGCCGTCGTCGGGCGACCACGGGTTCGTGCACACGCCGAAGACCTGACCGAGCGCACCCTGGAGCGGGACGAGGTAGCCGCACGAGAGGCACGCGTCGCTCGCGGCCTTCGCGCTCTCTCCGTGCGGGCCTGCGGCGCCGTCGTACCAGCGCTGCGCCGCCTCCTCGATGCCGTCCTCGGAGAGGACGCGCGTACGGGCCAGCGCCAGCTCGCCGATCGCGACCGCGTCGAGCTCCTCGTCGCCGCTCGGCTCCCAGCCGGCGGTGAGACGGGGGTCGTCCGCGACGAACGGCAGGACGTCGCCGGGACCGATGTCCCCGGGGCGGATCCGTTCGGACCACGGCAGCCACTCGGGCGCGAGGATCGCGCCGTCGCCGGGCAGCAGCTCGACCTCGCACACCGTCGCAGTGCGGCCGCGCGGCACTCGCGCGAGCGTCACCGTCCACGCCCAGCCCTGGTAGCCACCCATCGCGGCGGCGAATCGGTGCTCGACGAGACGGTCCTCGACCGTCACGGTGCCGAGGTGCTCACCGACGTGCGCCGGGATCTCTGCGACCTCCTCGGCGGCTGCGCGCGCGAGGTCGATCGCCGAGTCGAGCACGGCGTCAGGCTTGCGGCGGGCGGGACGCGTCATCGTCGCGGTGGACACCTCAGGCCTCAAGGTTCTCGGCGACGGCACGCAGCAGGCTCGCGACCTTCGTGCCCGACGTCTTCTCGGGGTAGCGGCCACGTCGCAGGTCGTTGCCCAGACGGTCGAGCACCTTGATGAGGTCCTCGACGATGATCGCCATGTCCTCGGCCGGCTTGCGCACGGCCTTGGCGACGGACGGCAGCGGGTCGGTGAGCGTCACCTGGAGCGCCTGCGGTCCACGACGACCGTCGGCGACGGAGAAGTCGACCTTCGCACCCGGCTTGACGACGGCACCCTCGGGCAGCGCCGAGGCGTGGAGGAAGACCTCCGAACCGTCCTCGGACGCGATGAAACCGAAACCGCGCTCGGCGTCGAACCACTTGACCTTGCCGCTGGGCACACGCACCTCGTGGTGAAGAAGTAGGGGGACGCGCGCGATACGCGCGACGTCATCTCCTACGAGGATAGCGGGCGGCGCGAGGTCCCGGAGGCACGGGCCACCTCGCGCCTAGGATCGTCGCATGAACGCCTCAGCCCTCACCGTCGGTCGCGCCCACACGACGCTGAGCCAGGCGGTGTACGAGGCGCTCCGCGGTCAGATCGTCGACCGTGAGCTCCCGCCCGGCACGCGCCTCGTCGAGCGCGAGCTCGCGGACTCCCTCGACGTCTCACGGGTGCCGGTGCGCGAGGCGCTCAAGGAGCTCGTGCGCGACGGTCTCGCGGAGCAGCGAGGTCGTTCGGGCCTGTACGTCACGGAGCTGACGCGGGCCGACGTCGAGGAGATCACCGAGCTGCGCGGGCTTCTCGACGCGCTCGTGTTCCGGAGGCTCACGCGGATGCTCACGCCGTCGTCGCGGACGCTCGTCGACTCGTTGCTCGTGCGGACGTCGCGCGCGATCGCCGAGGGTCGTCACGCGGAGGCGGTGCTCCTCAACGGCGAGTTCCACACGCTGACGAAGGACCTCGCGGGGTCGCGGAGCCTCCAGGCGGTCATGGGTGTGCTCGACCCGCGGCTGCACTGGCTGCTCGCGCAGCACGAGGACGTCGCGGAGGTGCACCGGCAGCACGTCGCGATCTGGGAGGCGGTGCGGGCGGGCGACGTCGCGGCCGTCGACGCTCTTGCGGCGGACCATCTCGCCGAGTCGGTGCGCATGATGCTGCAGGTGAACCCGGACCTGCGCTGAGCGCGGTCCCCTGCGCGTGCGCCGGGTCCCACCTGAGTCTGGGACCTCCGGCCTAGGCCGTTCCCCCTCGTTGGTATACCGTCTACCGTACACGGACGCCATCAACGAGGAAGGCCACACGTCCCATGCGTGAACCCACCACCGACCAGCTCGCCCTCAGCTACCTCGAGGCCGCCGCGGCCGGCGACCTCGCCGCGGTTCAGCAGGCGCTCACCGACGGCGTCGACAAGGACGCCGTCGACCACGAGGAGGCCAGCGCCATCCTCCGCGCCGCCCGCGGCGGCCACCTCGACGTCGTCGACGCCCTCATCGCCGCCGGGGTCGACGTCGATCAGCAGGACCAGACCTGCTTCAACCTCTTCGTCCTCGGCTGCATCACCGACCAGATCGAGCTCGTCCGCCGAGCCGTCGAGGCCGGCGCCGACATGCGCGTCCTCACCCGGTTCGGCGGCAACGGGCTCACCCCCGCCGCCGAGAAGGGCCACCTCGAGATCGTCCGCTACCTCCTCGAGAACACGCGGATCAACGTCAACCTCACCAACACGCTCGGCTGGACGGCCCTCATCGAGGCCATCACGCTGCGCGACGGCGGCCCCGTCCAGCAGGAGATCGTCCGCCTCCTCCTCGAGCACGGCGCCAAGCCCGGCATGACCGACGAGCTCGGCCGCACCCCGCTGCAGCTCGCCGAGGACCGCGGCTTCACGGAGATCGCCGACATCATCCGCGAGCACTCCTGACCTCATGGACCTCACCGCACCGCTCGCCGTCGACACGGCGGCACGAGCAACGCTCGCAGCCGGAGGCACCGCCCACGTGCACTCCGCCTTCGAGCGCGCGGTGAACCTCGTCGCCCCCGACGGCACGGTCCTCACGCTCGCGGACCCGTCCCTCGGGACGGGCCCGCGAGCCGTCGGCGTGCACGCACCCTGTGCGCTCGGGCTCGCCCCCGGCGACGCCGTCACGCTCGGCACGGACGCGCTCGGCACACCGCACGGCTCCGTCCCCGTCCCGACACGGGTCGTCGACCACGCCGTGCCCGCGCTCGCCCCACGGCCCGAGGCCGTCGCGGCCGTCCAGCACCTCGTGCGACGCACCGCGACCGCGCCGCTCGGCTCGTGGGAGGAGCGCACCGCGCGCACGCTCACGGACCGGCTCGCGACGCTCGTCGCCGCGCTCGCCACGCGCGACGACGACCACGTCGACCGTGCGGTCGCCGCGCTCGTCGGGCTCGGCCACGGGCTCACCCCGACGGGCGACGACATGCTCTGCGGCCTCCTGCTCGCCACGCACCTGCAGTCGCCCGCCGTCGCGTACCGCACGACCCTCGTCACCGCGGTCCGCGCCCACCACGGTGCCACCGTCCCGCTGTCCGCGACCTTCCTCGAGGACGCGTGCGGCGGGCGAGCGCGCTCGCAGGCGCTCGACCTCGTCCACGCCCTGCACACCGGCAGCCACGTCACCGACGCGGTCCACGCCGTCCTCAGCATCGGGCACTCCTCCGGGCACGACCTCCTCACCGGGCTCGTCGCCGGCCTCACGGGCCTCGTCGACACCCGCCTCACCGAAGGAACAGCATGACCATCCACCGCTCCGTCAGGAAGAACACCTACGTCGACTCCGTCTCGCTCATGTCGATCTCGACGAAGGCGAACCAGATCGACGGTGTCACCCAGGCGTTCGTCGCCATGGGCACCGCCATGAACAAGGAGGTCCTCGCCAACCTCGAACTGCTCACCGACGAGCTCGAGGCCGCGACCGGCGGCGACCTCATGGTCGTCCTCGAGGTCACGGACGGCACCGACCTCGACGCCGCGCTCGGCGCCCTCGGCGACCTGCTCGACCGCAAGAACACCGGCGCCACCGCCGCCGAGACGCGCTACCGCACGCTCGACGGGGCGCTCGGCGCCCACCCCGACGCCAACCTCGTCCTCATCTCCGTCAACGGCGCCTTCGCCGCCCGCGAGGCCCAGAAGGCCCTCGTCGCCGGCAAGAACGTCATGATGTTCTCCGACAACGTCTCGGTCGCCGACGAGCGCGCGCTCAAGGAGCTCGCGCACGACAAGGGCCTGCTCATGATGGGTCCCGACTGCGGCACCGCGATCCTCGGCGGCGTCGCCCTCGCGTTCGGCAACGCCGTGCGCCGCGGCAACATCGGCGTCGTCGCCGCGTCCGGCACGGGCGCCCAGGAGGTCTCCGTCCGGGTCCACGACTTCGGCGGCGGCATCTCCCAGCTCATCGGCACCGGCGGTCGCGACCTCAGCGAGGAGATCGGCGGCATCACGATGATCGACGGCATCCGCGCGCTCGCCGCCGACCCGGCCACCGACGTCATCGTCCTCGTCTCCAAGCCGCCGGCACCATCCGTCGAGGACGCGGTCCTCGCCGTCGCGGGCGAGGCCGGCAAGCCCGTCGTCGTCGCGTTCCTCGGCTCCGCCCGCTCCGAGTCCCCGTACCCGAACGTCACGTTCGCGTCCGGGACCAAGCCCGCCGCGCTCGCCGCGGTGCTCGCGACCGGCGTCGACGAGTCGACCCTCGACCTCCACTCGCTCAACTGGCCGCTCATCGAGGAGGTCCGCGGCAAGCTCGCCCCCGAGCAGCGCTACGTCCGCGGCCTCTTCTGCGGCGGCACCCTGTGCGACGAGTCGATGTTCGCCGCGATCGCGAAGTACCCCGGCCACGTGTGGTCGAACATCCAGAAGGACCCCGCGTTCGTCCTCGGTGCCCACGACGCGCCGCGGGAGCACACGTTCATCGACTTCGGCTCCGACGAGTACACCGACGGCAAGCCCCACCCGATGATCGACCCGTCCAACCGCCTCGCCGCGATCGTCGCGGCCGCGAAGGACCCCGAGGTCGGCGTCATCGCCCTCGACTTCGTCGTCGGCCTCGGCTCGCACACCGACCCCGTCGGTGTGACGCTTCCCGCGATCGAGGAGGCCCAGGCGATCGCCCGCGAGCGCGGCCACCACCTCGAGATCCTCGGCTACGTCCTCGGCACCGACCTCGACACCCCGTCGGTCGCCGAGCAGGTCGCCCAGCTCGAGGCCGTCGGCGTCACCATCGCCTCGTCGTCCACCAACACGGGCCTGCTCGCCCGCGAGTTCGTCGCCAAGGAGAACTGATGACAGTCACCGACCTCTTCACCAGCCCCAAGGTCGTCAACCTCGGCCTCGACATGTTCGCCGACGACGTCGCGAGCCAGGGCGGCACCGCCGTCCGCATGGACTGGACGCCGCCGGGCGGCGGCGACCAGGCCGTCGTCGCCCAGCTCCGCGCCCTCGAGGAGCCGACCGTCGCCGCGACCATCGAGGCCGCGAACGCGGAGGCCTACCAGCGGATCGTCTCGGCGCAGCCCGTCCTCACGGGCTTCGGCCGCGCGCTCGACGTCGTGCCCGGCATGACGCCGACGACGATCCTCCACGCGGGCCCGCCCATCGCGTGGGCGGACATGAACGGCCCCATGAAGGGCGCGATCACCGGTGCGCTCGTCTTCGAGGGACTCGCGAAGGACCTCGACGAGGCGTACGAGCTCGCCGGCTCGGGCGACATCACCTTCGACCCGTGCCACGAGCACGGTGCCGTCGGCTCGATGGCCGGCGTGACGAGCCCGAGCATGTTCATGCACGTCGTCGAGAACCGCACGCACGGCAACACGTCGTACACGAACCTCTCCGAGCAGCTCTCGAAGATCCTCCGCATGGGTGCCAACGACCAGTCGGTCGTCGACCGCCTCGTGTGGATGCGCGACGTCCTCGGCCCCATGCTCGCCGAGGCCATGACCCTCAACACCGACGGCATCGACCTGCGGCTCATGATGGCGCAGGCCCTCCACATGGGCGACGAGTGCCACAACCGCAACGTCGCCGGGACGACGCTCCTCGTCCAGGCGCTCTCGCCCTACCTCGTCGAGACGTCGTTCTCGACGCAGGACAAGGTCGACGTCCTCAACTTCGTCGCGTCGTCCGACTACTTCTCGGGCCCGACGTGGATGGCGGCGTGCAAGGCGGCGCTCGACGCCGCCGAGGGCATCGAGGGCTCGACGGTCCTCACGACGATGGCCCGCAACGGCGTCGAGTTCGGCATCCGCGTCGCGGGCCTGCCCGGGCAGTGGTTCACGGGCCCCGCGCAGCAGGTCATGGGTCCGATGTTCGCGGGCTACAAGCCCGAGGACTCGGGCCTCGACATCGGCGACTCCGCGATCACCGAGACGTACGGCATCGGCGGCTTCGCGATGGCCTCCGCACCCGCGATCGTCGCGCTCGTCGGCGGCACCGTCGACGAGGCGATGGGCTACTCGCGCACGATGAACGACATCACGACCGGCAACAACCCCAACGTGACGATCCCCGCGCTCGACTTCATGGGCGTCCCGACGGGCATCGACGTGCGCAAGGTCGTCGAGACCGGGGTCCTGCCCGTCATCAACACGGCGATCGCCCACAAGGACGCCGGCATCGGCATGATCGGGGCGGGGATCGTCAACCCGCCGACGGAGGCGTTCACGAAGGCTCTCACGGCCATCGCCTCCCGCTACACCGCCTGACCGCTCCCGGGCGGGTCCACCCCTTCCCCCGGCGCCCCGCCCCTCACGGCGGGGCGCCACCCCTCACGGAAAGCAGAATGATGTCCACCACCACACCGCTGTGGCGTCGCGGCGACTGGGCCGCGTACTTCGGGCTCTTCTCGAACAACCTCACCAACCTCCTCACGATGATCGCGCTGCTCGTCGGCGTCGTCGGCCTGCCGACGTCGATGGTCATCGGTCGCATCGCGCCCGCCTTCGGCCTCGCCGTCATGCTCGCCGCGATCGCGTACGTCGTCTTCGCGCGTCAGCTCTCGAAGAAGACGGGGCGCAACGACATCACGGCGCTGCCGTCGGGCCCGAGCGCCCCGTCGATCTTCACCGTGACGTTCCTCGTGCTGCTGCCGATCTACACGACGACGCAGGACGCCGAGCTCGCGCTCAAGGTGGGTCTCGTCTGGTGCTTCATCGAGGGCCTCATCCTCTTCGTCGGCGCGTTCTTCGGCGACCTGCTGCGCCGCGCGATCCCACGGACCGTGCTGCTCTCGTGCCTCGCCGGCCTCGGCCTGCTGCTCCTCGCGATGAACCCGATGCTCCAGGCGTTCTCGACGCCGATCGTCGCGTTCGTCGTGCTCGCGCTCATCTTCATCAACTGGTTCGGCAAGCAGCCGATGTTCCGCAAGATCCCGACCGGCCTGCTGCTGCTCGTCGTCGGCACGGCCCTCGCCTGGGTCTTCGGCTTCCAGTCGCCCGACGCGATCCGCGAGGGTCTCGCTGCCGCGGGCTTCTCCCCGCCGACGCTCCACGTGACGAACTTCGTCTCGGGCATCTCGGTCGCGGGCCCCTACCTCGCCTCGGCGATCCCCCTCGCTCTCGCGAACTACGTCTTCGACCTCGAGAACATCGAGGGCGCGCACGCCGCGGGCGACCCGTACCCGACCAAGCGCGTCATGCTCGCCAACGGCTCGGCCTCGATGGTCGGCGCGCTCTTCGGCAACCCGTTCCCCGTCACGGTCTACGTCGGCCACACCGCGTACAAGGAGATGGGCGCGGGCATCGGCTACACGCTGTTCTCCGGCATCACGATGTTCGTCGTCGGAGTGTTCGGGCTCGGCTCGTTCCTCCTCGGCGTCATCCCCATGGCGGCGATCGCACCGATCCTCATCTACATCGGTATCGTCACGGCGAACCAGGTGGTCCGCGAGACACCAAAGCTCGAGGTCCCCGTGATCTTCGTGGCCCTCTTCCCGTGGATCGGCAACTGGGCGCTCACGCTCGTGGGCAACACGCTGAAGTCGGCCGGCACGAACGCGGGCACCGTCGGCACCGAGGCCCTGACGAAGGCGGGCGTCGAGTACAGCGGCCTCTACGCGCTCGGCAACGGCGCGCCGCTCGCCTCGCTCCTGTGGGGCTGCATCGCGATCTTCGCGATCCGCAACCGCCCGCTGCGCGGTGCGGCGTTCGCGGTCGTCGCGGCGGTGCTGTCGTTCTTCGGGGTCATCCACCAGAACGCCCCCGTCCTCGGCGGCGAGCGCCCCACGGAGTTCCTCACGGCGTACCTGCTCGTCGCGGCCCTGTTCGTCGTCAAGCACTTCCTCAACGTCCGCAAGGGCACGATGACGACCTACGACGACGGCGTGCCGTCCGACGCGGTCGTGGCCCACGCCACGACGCCCGCACCGGTGCTCGTGCCCACGGTCGACGGCGAGGCGGAGGCTGCGGCCGACGTCCCGGCCGAGACCCCGTCGAAGGACTGACCCCTCGACCGGCGGCGCCTCACCGCCGGCCACCCCTCCCCGGCACCGCCCGCGCCGCCGGCGCGGGCGGTGCCCCCGTTCCACCCCTTAGGAGTTCCCATGCGCATCGTCGTCGCCCTCGGTGGCAACGCGATCTCCCGCCGCGGCGAACCGATCACGATCGAGAACATGCGGGCCAACCTCCGCACCGCCGCGGGCCCCCTCGCCGAGGTCGGCTGCGAGCACGAGCTCGTCATCACGCACGGCAACGGGCCGCAGGTCGGCCTCCTCGCGCTGCAGAACGCGGCCTACCCCGACGTCCCTGCCTTCCCGCTCGACGTGCTCGGCGCACAGACCCAGGGCCTCATCGGCTACCTCATCGAGCTCGAGCTCCGCAACGCGCTCGCGGGCCGCAAGATGCTCACGACGGTCCTCACGCTCGTCGCGGTCGACCCGGCCGACCCTGCGTTCGCCGACCCGACGAAGCTCGTCGGCCCCGTCTACACGGCCGAGGAGGCCGCGCGGCTCGAGTCCGAGCGAGGCTGGACGTTCCGGCTCGACGGTGACGCACCGCGGCGCGTCGTGCCGTCGCCCCGTCCCCAGCGGGTCGTCCAGGTCGACTCGGCACGCAGGCTGCTCGCGGGCGGGCACATCGTCGTGTCCTCGGGCGGCGGCGGCGTGCCTGTCGCGATCGCCGAGGACGGCACGTTCTCGGGCGTCGAGGTCGTCGTCGACAAGGACGCGTCCTCGGCGATGCTCGCGGGCGCCCTCGAGGCGGACATGCTCGTCCTCGCGACCGACGCCGACGCGGTCATGCTCGACTGGGGCACGCCGCAGGCGCGCGCGATCGCCGAGATCACGCCGGATGCGCTCGAGGCGTACGACTTCGCGGCGGGGTCGATGGGCCCGAAGGTCGAGGCCGCGTGCCGCTTCGTGCGGAGCGGGCGGGGCAAGGCCGTCATCGGACGGCTCTCCGACCTGCCCGCGATCCTCGCGGGAACCGCCGGAACCGTCGTGCGCGAGGGCGTCGAGGGCGGGGAGATCCTGCGCGAGGCCTGAGCGCGCACGGGACATGACCCTGCGGCGGGCGGCCCTGGACCGGGGCCGCTCGCCGCACGTTTCGCTCACGGCGTGACAACTTCTTTGCCCATGCTTTGCGCGGACCCGCGCACCTCCGTGATGATCAAGGGGTGACACCCGCACGCACCGTCCTGCCCCTTCGTCGCGCCATCGTCGGCGGGATCTTCGCCGTGGTGGCGCTCGTCGCGCCTGCGGCCACGGCGTCAACGCTCGCCCAGGTGCCGAGCACGGCCGACGCCGTCGTCGCCCCTGCCGCGCTGCCGGCGCTCGCGCCGCAGCGCCTCACGCAGCCCGTGACGAACCCCGACGGCGTCCTCGACAGCTCGCAGGTGAGCGACATCGAGGACCAGCTCAAGAGCTTCGCCGACGCGACGAACTTCGAGCTCTTCGTCGTCGTCACGAAGACCTTCGACGGCCAGGACGGCGAGACCTGGGCGCAGCAGACGGGCGAGACGTCGCGCTTCGGAGGCACTCAGTTCGTCCTCGCGGTCGCCTCCGAGGACCGTCAGATCGGTCTCGGCGCCGCAGACGACTTCTCGCCAGAGGCTCGCGACCAGATCCTCGCCGACGCCCGCGACGCGCTGCGCGACGACTTCAACTACCTCGCGGCGGTCGAGTCGACGGTCGCAACGCTCGAGGCCGTCGCCGACGGATCCTTCGACGCAGCTGAGCCCGGTGCGCCCGGCACGTCCGGCCCCACGGGCACGTCAGGCTCCGGCACGTCGTTGCTCGTCGTCGTCGTGCTGCTCGGCATCGGCGTCGTCGTCATCGTCGCGATCGTCCGGTCCCGCAAGCGCAAGGCGGTCGGCGGCCCGCAGCAGGCGCCCCAGGTCTCGCTCGAGGAGCTGCGCAAGCGCGCCGGCAGCGCGCTCGTCGCGGCGGACGACGCCGTGAAGTCCTCCGCCGAGGAGCTGAGCTTCGCCCAGGCCCAGTTCGGTCTCCAGGCCACCGACCAGTTCACGGCCGCCGTCGACGCGGCCCGCTCGGACGTGCAGAGGGCCTTCCAGATCCAGCAGCTCCTCGACGACGAGGTCCCCGAGCCGGACCACGTCAAGGGCCAGATGCTCACCGACATCCTCGCGCTCTGCGAGAAGGCGTCGGCCACCCTCCGCGCCCAGGAGACCGCGTTCCAGGAGCTGCGCGACATGCAGTCGCGCCTGCCCCAGCACCTCGCGGAGCTCGACCAGCGCGCGAGCGAGGTCCGCGCGCGCGTCCAGACGTCGCGCGTCGCGCTCGGCGAGCTCACGCGCCGCTACCCGGTGACCGCCCTCGCGTCGATCCTCAAGAACCCCGACCAGGCCGTCGAGCTGCTCGACGGCGCGGCCGAGTCGATCCGGGAGGCACGCGCGGACGTCGACAAGGACGACCGGCCGACCGCCGTCGTCCGCACCCGCGCCGCACAGCTCGCCGTCGGGCAGGCCGCGACGCTCCTCGACGCCGTCGACGGTGCAGGCGCAGAGCTCGACTCCGCCGCACCCCGGCTCGTCAGCGCGATCGCGTCGATCAGCTCCGACGTCACCGATGCCAAGCGCCTCGCGCACTCCAACGCGGCCGTCACCCCCTACGTCACGCGCGCCCAGGCCGCGATCACCGCGGGCCGCAGCGCCCAGTCGGGCGGCGACCCGCTCGCTGCCCTGCGCGAGCTCACGGCTGCCGAGGCCGCGATCGACGAGGCGCTCGCGCCGCTGCGCGCCGCGGACGAGCAGATCCGTCGGGCCACCGCGATGCTCGACCAGGTCATGGGCCAGGCCGACGCGATGATCCGCGGCACCGACGACTTCATCAACACGCGCCGCGGCGCCGTCGGGCCGACCGCCCGCACCCGCCTGGCCGAGGCGATCCGGCACATGCAGGACGCCCACCAGAACCGCGCCACCGACCCGCAGCGCGCCCTCGCGGCCGCGCAGCGCGCCCTCGACCTCGCCCGGTCCGCACGCGACATCGCCCAGAGCGACGTCGACCGCGGCAACGGCTTCGGCGGCGGGAACGGCTTCGGCGGCGGCAACAACGTCGGAGGCATGATCCTCGGCGGCATCATCCTCGACTCCCTGCTCCGTGGCGGGGGTGGAGGCGGAGGGGGCTTCGGCGGAGGCTTCGGCGGAGGCGGAGGATTCGGTGGAGGCGGAGGCGGAGGCGGCTTCGGCGGAGGCGGGGGCACCTCGTTCTGACGAGGGGCGGGCCCGCCCGCACCACCCGCACCCGGCGCACACCCCGATCGCCTGCACCTGCGGGCACACAGACCGACCGGCCCTGGCCGGCGAGCACGACCAGAGCACGACCTACCTTCGAGAGAGGCGACACCATGGCTGAGAAGCAGACGATCTTCGGGCGCGTGGCCCAGCTGGCCAAGGCCAACATCAACGCGCTGCTGGACAAGGCCGAGGACCCGCAGAAGATGATCGACCAGCTCATCCGCGACTACACGAACAACATCGTCGAGGCCGAGCAGGCCGTCGCGCAGACCATCGGCAACCTGCGTCTCGCCGAGCAGGACCACCAGGAGGACCTCAACGCCGCGCAGGACTGGGGTGCCAAGGCCATCGCCGCCTCGGTGCGCGCCGACCAGCTCCGCACGCAGGGCAACGCCGCCGAGGCCGACAAGTTCGACAACCTCGCGAAGGTCGCCATCTCCAAGCAGATCGCCGCGGAGGGCGAGGCGAAGTCCGCCGAGCCGATGATCGCGTCGCAGCGTGACGTCGCCGAGAAGCTCAAGTCGGGCCTCGCCCAGATGAAGGACAAGCTCGGCGACCTCAAGGTCCGCCGCGACCAGCTCGTCGCGCGCCAGAAGTCCGCGCAGGCGCAGACGGCCGTCCAGGGTGCGATCTCGTCGATCAACGTGCTCGACCCGACCTCGGAGCTCTCGCGCTTCGAGGAGAAGGTGCGCCGCGAGGAGGCGCTCGCGCTCGGCCAGGCCGAGGTCGCGGCGTCGTCGCTCGACTCGCAGTTCGCCGAGCTCGAGCTCGACGCGGGTCAGATCGAGGTCGAGGCGCGCCTCGCCGCGCTGAAGAACCGTGCGCTCGGCGGCACGCAGGCCGCGCAGATCGAGGCCCCGGAGGCCTGATCTCGCTCTCTCGACGGATTGACGCCTTCCACCCGTTTGACGGGTGGAAGGCGTCAATCCGTGCCGGGGTGAGTTCCGCGCCAGGGCCCTTCCCCTGCTCGGCGCGCCGCTAGGGTGGGGGCATGACCCCCGGCGCAGCACCCCGCAAGACCTACCTCCTCGTCGACGGCGAGAACATCGACGCGACGCTCGGCGTCAACGTCCTCGGGCACCGCCCGAGCCCCGACGAGCGCCCCCGCTGGGACCGCATCACCGAGCACGCCGCGGACGCGTGGGGCCAGCCGGTCCACCCGCTGTTCTTCCTCAACGCGACCTCCGGCTCCATGCCGATGCCCTTCGTCCAGGCGTTGCTCGCGATGGGCTACACGCCCATCCCGCTGTCCGGCGGCCCGGGCCTCAAGGTTGTCGACATGGGTATCCAGCGCACCCTCGAGGCGCTGATCCCCCGCGACGCGGACATCCTCCTCGCGAGCCACGACGGCGACTTCATCCCGCAGATCGAGGCCCTCATCACGCCGGGCCGCCGTATTGGCGTCCTGTGCTTCCGTGAGTTCGTCAACTCCCGCATGGCCGAGCTCGGCGATCGGGGCGTGGAGTTCTTCGACCTCGAGTACGACGTCGCCGCGTTCAACACACCGCTGCCGCGCGTCCGCATCATCCCGATCGAGGAGTTCGACCCGCTGCGCTTCATCTGAGCGAGCCCTCTCCCCCTCGGATCCTCCTCCGACTCGTAGCGCCCCTGCACGCTCCCGAGCGTGCGGGGGCGCTACGAGTTCCTCCCCCTGCGCGACGCGTAGCGCTCCTGCACACTCGCCGCGTGTGCGACGGTGCTACGAGTCGGGTGGTTGTCAGCATGGCTTCAGCCGGTTCCCAGGAATCGGGCGCATGCTGGACGCATGACCGAGCCCGAGGCCTCCATCCTCGTCGTCGACGACGAACCCAACATCCGTGAGCTCCTCGCGACCTCTCTGAGGTTCGCGGGCTTCGAAGTGCGTTCCGCCCCCGACGGCAGCACCGCGCTCCGCCTCGCGCGCGAGGCCACGCCCGACCTCGTGCTGCTCGACGTCATGCTCCCGGACATGGACGGTTTCACCGTCACCCGGCGCCTGCGAGAGAAGGGCCAGACCATGCCGGTCCTCTTCCTCACGGCGCGCGACGACACGCAGGACAAGATCACGGGCCTCACCGTCGGCGGCGACGACTACGTCACCAAGCCGTTCAGCCTCGAGGAGGTCATCGCGCGGATCCGCGCGGTCCTGCGCCGCACGCGCGCCCTCGAGGCCCAGGACGACACGGCCAAGCTCCGCCTCGCCGACCTGGAGCTCGACGAGGACACGCACGAGGTCCACCGCGCCGGCCGCCTCGTCGAGCTCTCGCCGACCGAGTTCAAGCTGCTGCGCTACCTCATGCTCAACCCCAACCGCGTGCTGTCGAAGGCGCAGATCCTCGACCACGTCTGGCAGTACGACTGGTCGGGCGACATGAACATCGTCGAGTCGTACATCTCCTACCTGCGCCGGAAGATCGACGTCGCGGGCCCCGACGGTCAGGCGCCCGTCCCGCTCATCCACACCAAGCGCGGCGTCGGGTACATGCTGCGGGAGCCGCAGGGCGCATGAGCCTCCCGCCCCCGCCTCCTCCGCCGCCGGAGCCCGACGGCTCTCCCACGCTCCCGGACCCCGCCGACGCGACGGCTCCGGACGCGTCGACCCCGGACGTACCGGCGTCCGCCGCACCTGCCACGGCAGCGCCGACCGGCTCCCCGGCGACGACGTCCGGCCCGGGCATCACGCCCGACACCATCCCGACGCGCGACGAGCACGGCCTGACGACCGGCCTGCCTGCCCTCGCGAGCCGGGTGACGCTCAGCACGCGCATGGTCGTGCTCCTCGTCGTCACCCTGACGGTCGGTCTTGCCATCTCGACGGTCGCGGCGACCGCCCAGCTGCGCTCGCACATGCTCGCGCAGGTCGACGAGCAGCTCACGGTCGCGCTGCGTTCGAGCGAGGGCATGCCTCTCAACGACCTCGTCCGGTCGATCAACCGGACCGCGCTCGAGTCAGACCTCCAGCTCTCGCTGCAGATCGATGGCCGGCAGGTGTCTCCGCAGGAGCTGCACGAGCCGCGCTGGGGGACGCCGGACGTACCCCTGTTCTCGGCGACGTCGAAGCAGCTCGACGGTCTGCCCTTCACGCTGGAGGGGGACTCCTCGCCCGCGGGTGTGGGGACGCAGTGGCGCGCGGTGGCACGCCCCGTCGTGGGGGCGGGCGACAGGTTCATCGGGGCGATCGTCGTCGCGCTGCCGGTGGCACCCGTCACCCAGACGACGTCGGAGCTCGGCAAGGTCCTCGCCCTCGTCTCGGTGGTTCTCGTCGCGGCGGCGGCCTCGCTCGGCTACCTCGCGGTGCGCAGGTCGCTGCGCCCGCTGCGACAGATCGAGGCGACGGCCCGACGCATCGCCGACGGCGACATGTCGAGCCGCATCCCGGACATGCCGTCGACGACGGAGGTCGGCTCCGTCGCGCAGAGCCTCAACGTCATGCTCGGCCGCATCCAGGAGTCGTTCGACGCCCGGGCCGCGTCGGAGGCGCGGATGCGGCGCTTCGTCGCGGACGCGAGCCACGAGCTGCGGACACCGCTCGTCTCGATCCGCGGCTACGCCGAGCTCTACCGCATGGGCGCGGTGACGACACCCGAGCAGACGTCCGAGACGATGGGCCGCATCGAGTCGTCGGCCGTGCAGATGGGGACGCTCGTCGAGGACCTGCTGGCGCTCGCGCGGCTCGACGAGCAGCGTCCGCTCGCGCTGCAGCAGGTGGACCTCGTCGAGGTAGCGGCCGACGCCCTCGCGGACCTGGGAGCGATGGATCCGACGCGCACGACGTCGCTGGTCCTCACGGGTCCCGACGGTGAGGAGCCGGTTCCGGACGACGGCTCGCCGCTGCTCGTCGTCGCGGACGACGCTCGGCTGCGGCAGGTCTTCACGAACCTCGTGGGCAACGTCCAGCGGCACACGCCCGCCGGCTCGCCCGTGGAGATCGTCCTGTCGTCGGACGGTCAGGTCGCGCGTGCTGCCGTGCGCGACCACGGGCCGGGGATCCCGGCGGAGCACCGCGAGGCGGTCTTCGAGCGGTTCCACCGTGTCGACGCGTCGCGGAACTCGTCGTCGGGCGGCTCGGGGCTCGGTCTCGCGATCGTCAGATCGATCCTCCGGGCGCACCGGGGCGACATCATCGCCACGGAGACACCTGGGGGTGGGGCGACGTTCGTCGTGACGGTGCCGCTCGCAACCTGAGCGTGCCCGGACCGTGTCCAGGACGTGACCGGATCGACTGCACGAGCGTGCCGGACGCGGGTAGGGTGGCAGTTTGTCAGTTGTTGCCCGAGGAAAGCTGTCCCATGAGCGTGTCCTACGTGGACGCCCCGCAGTGGTTGTTCTCGTCCTGGTCCCGCGCCACCGCAGAGGCTGGTGCGACAGCCTCCCCCGAGCGTGTCCGTCAGATCGGCGAGGCCCTCCTCGCCCGCTGGTGCGACCCTGCCCGACGCTTCCACGACCTGCGTCACCTCGCCGACGTCCTCAACCGTGTCGACGAGCTCGTCGAGGAGACGCACGAGCCCGCGCTCGTGCGCCTTGCCGCCTGGTACCACGGCGCGATCTTCGACGCGGAGACGAAGGCGACGTACGAGGCCCGCGGCGGCGAGAACGAGACGGCGAGCGCGGTCCTCGCGCACGAGCAGCTCCTCGGGCTCGGTGTGCCTGAGCGTGCGGCGAACCGCGTCGCGCAGCTCGTCACGGCGCTCCTGCGCCACGCCCCGGACCCCGCCGACTTCGACTGCGCCGTGCTGTGCGACGCGGACCTCGGAATGCTCGCTGCAGAGCCGCAGCGCTACAAGTCGTACCTCGCGGATGTCCGCAAGGAGTACGAGCACATCCCCGACCGCGACTTCGTGCGCGCACGCGTGGCGATCCTCACCCGGCTCCTCGAGCGCCGCGCGCTCTTCTCGAGCCCGCTCGGCGCCGCATGGGAGGACGCAGCCCGGCAGAACGTCCAGGGCGAGCTCGTGCGGCTGCGCAAGGAGTGGGCCGCGCTCGGTGAGGACCCGGCTGACCTCGACCGGCCCCTCACCGAACGCCCCGCGCTCACGGCGGCGATCCCCGTCGTCCACGCGCCGGCGGAGCGTGCTGCTGCTGCACCGTTCGACGACGAGGACGACGAGGACTGAGCCGCTGGCTCAGCGCTGGAAAATGCGTCCGGCGTCGGCCTCGGCGGTCTCGTAGATCGTCGAGGCGCTCCCGAGCGCGCGACCGATCGAGTCGAGCGCGTCCTCGAGCTGCTGGCGCGCGGCGTCCCACTCCGCGAGGACGGCCGCGAAGCCGGCGGCGGACGCCCCCTTCCACACCTGGTCGAGCTCACGCAGGTGGACCACCATGGCGGCGGCCTCCCCGCTGATCACTCCCCTGCTCGTCTGCACCTTCTGCGACGCCGTCGCGACCTGGCTCGCGTCCACCTCGAAGCTCGACATGGGCTACCTCCTGGAGTCGTGCCCCGGCCGTGCGCCAGGGACGTCGAGGACGCTAGGCGCTCATGGGGCACGCGTCCCGGGGCCCGTCCGGATCCGTGGACGGCCTCCCCCGGACCAGTGCCTGTGGGCGGGGTCGCGTCACCGGCGGGCATGCGGCACGGCGAAGGCCGCCGCCCGGGCGCGAGCCCGGCCGACGGCCTTCGTGGTCCTGCATGCTCCCTGCCGGGAGCGGGTGCTCCCTCACAGGAGCGGGTACGACGCGGGTGCAGCGTGGGTCAGAAGCCCATGCCGCCCATGTCGTCGCCGCCCGGCATGGCCGGGGCCTTCTCGGGCTTGTCGGCGACGACGGCCTCGGTCGTGAGGAAGAGCGCGGCGATGGACGCAGCGTTCTGCAGCGCGGAGCGCGTGACCTTGACCGGGTCGTTGACGCCCGCGGCGAGGAGGTCCTCGTAGACGCCGGTCGCGGCGTTGAGGCCCTGGCCGGACGGGAGCGAGCGCACCTTCTCCGCGACGACGCCACCCTCGAGGCCGGCGTTGACGGCGATCTGCTTGAGCGGCGCGTCGATCGCGCGCAGGACGATGCCCGCGCCCGTCGCCTCGTCACCCTCGAGCGACTCGAGCGAGGGGGCAGCCTTGGCACCGGCCTGGATGAGCGCGACGCCACCACCGGCGACGATGCCCTCCTCGACGGCAGCCTTCGCGTTGCGGACGGCGTCCTCGATGCGGTGCTTGCGCTCCTTGAGCTCGACCTCGGTGGCCGCGCCCGCCTTGATGACGGCGACGCCGCCGGCGAGCTTCGCGAGGCGCTCCTGGAGCTTCTCGCGGTCGTAGTCGGAGTCCGACTTCTCGATCTCGGAGCGGATCTGGCCCACGCGACCGGCGATCTGGTCGGCGTCGCCGGCACCCTCGACGATCGTCGTCTCGTCCTTCGTGACGACGACCTTGCGGGCCGTGCCGAGGAGGTCGAGCGTCGCGGTCTCGAGCTTGAGGCCGACGGTCTCGGAGATGACCTGGCCGCCCGTGAGGATGGCGATGTCCTGGAGGATCGCCTTGCGGCGGTCGCCGAAGCCCGGGGCCTTGACGGCGACGGACTTGAACGTGCCGCGGATCTTGTTGAGCACGAGCGTCGCGAGGGCCTCGCCCTCGACGTCCTCGGCGATGATGAGGAGCGAGCGCCCCTGCTTCATCACCTGGTCGAGGAGCGGGAGGAGGTCCTTGACGTTCGAGATCTTCGACTCGACGAGCAGGACGTACGGGTCCTCGAGAACAGCCTCCTGGCGCTCCGGGTCCGTCTCGAAGTAGCGGGCGAGGAAGCCCTTGTCGAAGCGCATGCCCTCGGTGAGCTCGAGCTCGAGGCCGAACGTGTTCGACTCCTCGACCGTGATGACGCCCTCCTTGCCGACCTTGTCGAGGGCCTCGGCGATGAGCTCGCCGATGGCGGGGTCACCGGCGGAGATGGCGGCGGTGGCGGCGATCTCCTCCTTGGTCTCGATCTCCTTGGCGGCGGCGACGAGCTCGGCGGTGACGGCCTCGACGGCCTTCTCGATGCCGCGCTTGAGGGCGATGGGGTTCGAGCCGGCCGCGACGTTGCGCAGGCCCTCGCGAACGAGCGCCTGGGCGAGGACGGTGGCGGTCGTCGTGCCGTCGCCGGCGACGTCGTCCGTCTTCTTGGCGACCTCCTTGACGAGCTCGGCGCCGATCTTCTCGAACGGCTCCTCGAGCTCGATCTCCTTGGCGATCGAGACGCCGTCGTTCGTGATCGTGGGGGCGCCCCACTTCTTGTCGAGGACGACGTTGCGGCCCTTCGGGCCGAGGGTGACCTTGACGGTGTCGGCGAGGGCGTTGAGCCCGCGCTCCATACCGCGACGAGCCTCCTCGTTGAAGGCAATGATCTTTGCCATGGGGATGTGATCCTCCGCTTGTGGCGTGGGAGGTCGGTCGGTGCCCGCGACGGACGGTTCGCGACGGGCGGCGTTCATGTCACGCCGGCGTCCCGGACCTCACCTTGCGACCCTGGGTGGTCCCCTCGACCCGGGCGACGACTGTCACTCACGGGTCGAGAGTGCTAACGCCATTATTGGCACTCGCCGTGGCCGAGTGCAAGACGGATCAGGTCACGTCCGCGCTCGGCGGACAGGCCCCGCCGCGACCGTCCTCGCGCCCTCTTCGCCGCAGCAGGGACGCCGCAGCGAGATGGCCCGACATGCCATGGACGCCCGGTCCGGGCGGGGTGGCGGCGGAGCCGAGCACGACGAGCCGCCCGTCGACCTTCCCGAGCAGGTACGGGTCCGCTGCGAGTCGCGGCCGCGCGAGCATCTGCCACGCCGTGACGGCCCCCGTGGCGATGTCCCCGCCTGCGAGGTTCGCGTCGTGCTCGACGAGTCGCGCGGCGGGCAGGCAGCGCGTCGCGACGACGCGGTCGCGCACGTCGGGCGCGTACCGGGCGACGTGCGCGAGGACGTCGTCGGTGACGTCGCGGCCGGAGCCGGCGGGCACGTGCGCGTACGCCCAGACGACGCGGAGGCCGTCGCGCTCGCGTGACGGGTCCCAGCGGGTGGGGTCGCCGAGGAGGACGACGGGCCGCTCGGCGTGGCGCCCCGCCCTGACGTCGGCCTGCGCCCGACGGATCTCCTCGACGGCGCCCGCGACGTGGACGGTGCCCGCGCGGGCGACGTCGGGGTCGCGCCACGGGACGGGACCGTCGAGCACGAGCTGGACGACGGCCGCGCCGGGCCCGGGACGGAATCGGCTCAGGGCGGCCTCGACGTGCCGGGGCAGGCCGGCACCGACGATGCCGAGGGCGTCCGGGACGCTCGTCGAGAGGACGACGTCGGCACCGCGCGGCAGGTCGGCGAGGCGTGTGACGCGGCGGCCGGTGGTCACGGCGACGTCGTGGCGGGTGAGCTCGGCGAGCAGCGCCGCGACGAGAGTGCCCGAGCCGCCGACCGGCACGGGCCAGCCGCCCGTGTGCGCGAGGGTACCGAGGAGAAGACCTGTTCCGGTCGCGGCGGGCGACGCGAGCGGTGCGAGCGCGTGGACGGCGACGCCCGCGAGGAGCGCGCCCGCCCGACCGCCGCGGGGCGCCGACGCGAGGCCCGCGGCGAGCGCGGCGGCGGCCCGCGCGCGAGCCCGGGCGCCGCGCGGTCGCGCAAGGTTGCGACGGTCGTCGAGGAGCAGGGCCGCGAGGGCGTCGGGGCTCCCGACGAGCGGCGCGAAGGTGCGATGCCATGCAGCTCCCTCGCCGTCGAGGCGCTCGACGGTCGTCGCGAGGTCGCGGTGCGCGAGCACCGCACCACCTGGCAGCGGGTGCGCGTAGGAGACGTCAGGGGTCACGAGACTCACGCCGTGCGCGTCGAGGTCGACCGAGCGCAGGAACGGCGAGGCGAGCGCGAGCGGATGCACCGCCGAGCACACGTCGTGCGGCAGCGCCGCGACCCGCTCGGCATCGACCCCGCCGCGCACGACGAGACCGTCCCGACCCAGCGGCACCGTCCGAGCGCCACCGCCGGGAACGTCCTCCGCCTCGAGGACCTCGACCGCGAGGCCCGCGCGCGCGAGCGTCAGTGCGGCCGCGAGCCCGTTCGGGCCCGAGCCGACGACGACGGCGTCAGCGCGCATGGGGACCTCCTTCTAACGGGGCCTTCGTGCCGCGCAGGACCGACGGGACCCGCTGTGGCACAACGGATCACTGCTGACGTCCACGCTAGATCAGACGCCGCGAGGTCACGCGACAATCCCGTTCGGTGCTCCACCAAGACCTCTCCGGGGCTCAGCGCACCGCACCGCTCGGCGCGACCCACCTTCAGTCAGCAGCGATGCGTGACACACGCCCGCGAGGATCGCGGGCGAGGTCGTTGCGCAGGACGCCGCCCGACGACCTCGAATGGATGGGGGCGGATCGTGAGACCAACTCTCAGCGGCGCTGGTCAGCACCGGGGTTGAGTATCCCCCGTCCGTGCAGCAGTCCCGTACATCCTTCCAACTCGGGAGGGTGCGGCAAGAGATCTGGGGCCTTCAACCTCAACTGAGCTACTCAGGTCGGTAGGTACCCCGAAGAACCTCGCCGACTTGTTGTCGCAGCGCCCGAGCCTCCTCGGGAGTGATTCCCAGCCGGGTCTGAAACTCCCATGCCTCGATCGTCTCTAGCTCCTCGTTAAGCGCGCCAGCAACTCCGACCAGCTCTTCGCGAGTCGCTGTGATCACGAACTCGTCGTCGGCGACCTCTTGATCGCCAACCCAAGGAACCTCCGGCTGAAGCAGTCTCATCGAATACAGCCCCTCACGGCACGTTGAGGAAGTAATCGTAGCCGTCCGTGGTCCGGAAGGCCGTGCCCCCATCAGCAGCCTTCGGGTTCCGAATCACGATGGTCCCATCTCGCCAGTAGGCCGTCCGACCGCTGCTCAGGGAACGCCTCTCACCATGAGCCACCACGTCCTCGAGGTGGGATGCGAACTGCGATCGCGTCGTGATCCCGGGGAACTCTGCCTTGTCGATCACGTGCTTCTGGAACGCGTGGCCTCCGGAGTTCTCCTAGCCAGTCAACTGCGCCCGCAGCCGCACATCGTTGACGGCATTGTCAGCGCCAGATCCTGCTTTTGCGGCCTTCGCCGGCGGCGCCTTCGGCTTCGCGACCTCGCGAACCTTCGAGACCGCCGACTTGACTGCAGCCTACCCTGCCCGCCGCCGACGACACAGGACGCGCCAACGCCGCCGACGGTCGAGCCAACGCCACACCAGCCACCGACCCCACACCACCCGCAGCAGCACCCAACGCGGTATCCCGCGCCAACCCGCTCCAGGAGAACGGCGCAACCTTCTGCACCTTCGTCTTCCACAGGTTGGCCACCGCACCACCAGCAGCACCCGCCGCGATCCCACAACCGATCGAGCCCACACCACCGGTCGCAGCCATGCACCCGGTGAACGCCACACCAGTGACCACCGCAGAGACGATCTCCGCCTGATACCGGTTGACCCAGCTGCTCGCACCCTTCCACGCGCTCGACACCCCAGACGTGATCGACTTCCAGAACAGCCCCGACGGGTCCGCCCACGTCATCGGGTTGTGCCCCGCATACACGTACGCGTTGAACTGCGCCGGCTCCCCCGGACTGAGCACCGGGTCCACCGAGACGAACAACCCCACCAGCTCGTCGTAGTACCGGGCCCCCAACAACGTCAGACCCGTCGCATCATCACGGGTCTTGCCCAGGAACTGCCGCTCACCAGGCACCGACGCGCTCGAGGACCCCGCACGCGCCGCCCCGCACGGACGAGCGTCACCGGGGTCGCGAGCCCGTTGGGCCCGAACCTCACGACGGTGACGTCGATGTCACCTCTCCGCGACCTCCACTCGTCACTCCGTCACAGGAAGCGCGGGAACACCTCGGCAAACGTGTCGATCATGCCGACGGCCCACCGGGCAAGGTCGTCGATCTGCGCCGGGTCACGCCAGTCGCCCTCGCGTCGGACGAACACCTGGGCGGACTTGTACCTCTCGTCGTTCTTCCACTCGAGCCCGAAGCCAGCCTCGCGCTCGATCTCCTCGCGTCGCGCCGAGAGCTTCGCGAAGAGGTCCTTGTCATCGAGGATGTAGAACGCAACGAACACGGCGGGCTCCCGCGACGAGAGTGAGAGTTCGACGACCACGCCCGGCCGCCCGATGCTCACGTCGACCGAGTACTGGCGCCGTGGCGCGGGCCACCGCTCGATCGACGTCGAGGCCGCGGCACCCAGGTCGACGACCCGCTGCTGGAAGGCCTTACGATCCGCCCCCAGCGGCCCGTCTGCGCTGCGGCGCCGCTCGGTTCCGCGCCTACTGGTGGCATGCCCTCTCTCGACCTCGAGCCCCGCCCGCGCGGCGAGGTCGTCGGCCGGGAGGAACGCGTCGGGGCGGGCACATCCGTCGTCGTCGAGCTCGAGCCCCTCGGCCTCGAGGCGTGCGCGGACGCCGTCCGC
The DNA here is from genome assembly GCF_011300875.1 of Sanguibacter sp. HDW7. Classification (NCBI taxonomy): domain Bacteria; kingdom Bacillati; phylum Actinomycetota; class Actinomycetes; order Micrococcales; family Sanguibacteraceae; genus Sanguibacter; species Sanguibacter sp. HDW7. The sequence goes on from NZ_CP049862.1 coordinate 2,757,338, forward strand.
CTCGCCGGCGCCGAGGCGCCCGTCGCTTCCGAGCACACGCCACACGCCAGGCAGGGTGCCGCCGGCGACTACCTGCGCGACAGTTCCAGGAGCGACGCCCGCGACGAGCGCGACCTCGTCGAGGGCCGTCCACCGACCCGCAGGGATCTCGGCGACGATCGCGGAGACCTGGCGTCGCAGGATCGAGGGGTCTTCCGTTCCGACGAGGCTCTCGTCCGGCCCGGGCCACAGTGCGACGAGCTGCTCGGCCATGGCTGCACCCCGCGCACGGATCTCGGAAAGTCCCCACGACTCGTGCTCGGCGATCACCTGGTTCATGCGCAGCCCGCTTGAGCCGAGCATCTCGCGCTTTTCCGCGAACACCCGGTTGCTAAGCTCGCTGTTGTAGCCCGTGAGCGTGAGGTTGCCGAGGGTGTGCACGATCCGCTCGTGCTCGGCGACGACGTCAGCCCCCGCAGGAAGGCTCGGCTCGAAGGCCGCGCGCACTGCAGAGCTCATCGTCTGGGGCAGCACGTGCTCGATCGTGAGGTTCGCGGGATTGACGACCTCCTTGAGCCCGTAGGACGCCTCGAGCCACTGGAGGATGAGCTTGCGCTGCGGTCCGCGCCCTTGCCAGTAGAAGGGCACGCTCGTCACTGCCTCGCGCACCTGCGCGTCGGACGCGAAGTGCTTGCGGCCCCGGGAGAGAAAGTCCCGCAGGGCGACGTCGGGCTGTTCCCCATCGGCGACGGCTCCGACCGCTTGGAGGAGCGTCCGGTTGAGCCCCGCGGTCGCGCGTCCCACGACGATCCGGCGCACGAAGTAGGACTCGAGATACGTGAGCGCCCGCGCCGTCTGCTCGCTCGTCGCGGTCCCGGAACGAAGTCGGTCGAGGATCTGCATGACGAGCGGGTAGGCGGTCGTCGAGCCCTACGCCTTGATGCGTTCGAGCCGACCGCGCACCTCGGCGTCGGGCTCGCGGGACGGGTCGAGAATCGTGGCGAGCAGATCGCCGAGCTGCGCGATGCGCTGGACCTCGGCCTCGATGTCGTCAGGTCCGGTGAACCGCTCGAGTCGCCTCTGCTGCCCGACGTACGTGTCGGACTGCGCCGCGCGCTCGTCCGTCTGTACAAGGTCGAGCCAGAAGAGCAGCTCGAGGTTGTCGGGACCGAGCTTCTTCTCGAGCGGCAGCCAGACATCGGCGTAGACCGCCTCGCTGCGCTCGCCAAGCCTCATGAAGAGGTAGTTCTTGAGGAGGTCCGACTGCGCGAGCCGCAGACCAGTGTTGTTGAGGGACTCGAAGATCCGGTGCGCGTTGTCGTCCTTCTCCGCCGTGACGACCACGAGCGAGAGGCCTCGCACGACGGCGGTCTCGATCTCCTCGAGGTCGTGCGGGTCGTCAGGGTCGTCGGCCGCGGCGATCCACGCTCGGAAGTGGTTGTAGGCGGAGCCGACCTTGTCGCTGCCACCCGCGTCGGCTGCCGCGCGGACGACCGCGAGGTGGGCGTCCCTGTCCTTGAGCGTCGGCAGAAGCTTGGGCGGCGTGCCCCTGTCGTAGACGTTCGCGAGGTACTGCGCCTGGATCCCGTCCGCGCGCGCATCGTCACCGGTGCCACGGAGGTGGTCACGTAGCGCGGCGAGCAGCAGCGACAGCGTCGTGAGCCGCTGCTGGCCGTCGACGACCAGCAGTCTGGCAACGCCGACGAGCTCGAAGTCGGGGCTCTGCGCGAGCACGAGGGACCCGATGAAGTGCGTGAGCGCCGGGTCGGTGCGCCGGGCGGCCGTGAGGTCGATGATGTCGTTCCAGAGCTGGGCGCACTGGGAGTGGCCCCACGAGTACGGCCGCTGGTAGAGCGGGACCTGGTACTGCTTCCTGCCTTCGAGCACCCCGGAGAGGTCCGTCTCTGCTGCCTTGACCACTGACTCGTCTCCCTCGCTCCACTGCGATCTTCGCGCTCACCGTACCGGCCGCGCCCGCCATGCACCGCACCCTGCCACGCATCACCGACATCCCCGCCGGACGCCCCGCCCCGACGTCCGTCCGGAACGGATACGGTCGTCCCATGCGTGCACGCCTGGGGGGTCGGGTCGTCGGCCTGTCGGCCGCCGCCCTCCTTGCCGCGACCGCGCTCGTCTCGGCGGCCGGCGCAACCTCGGGCGGCGTCGACCGCAACGCGATCGAGCTGTACTCCGACGGGCTCGTCGTCACGCCCGAGGGTGTCGCGACCGTCGCGCCCGGCACCACGCAGCAGTACCTGCCGGGAACGCGCGTGCCCGACGAGCCGGACGCCACCCCCGAGCGCCGGGCTGCGCTCGCGGCGCTCGCGGCCGAGCAGCGCGCGTGGCTCGACGCGGGCACCGTCCCGGGCGCGGGCACGCGCTTCGAGGAAATGTCGCGGGGTGCGCTAGCGGACCTGCACGCGCTCGTCGCGGACGACGGTGCCGTGCCGGCCGCGCTCCACGAGCGCTGGGGCTACGCGTGGCCACGCGACAACGCGTTCGTCGCGGCGGCGCTCGCTCGGACGGGCCACGTCGACGACGCGGTGCGGGTGCTGGGCTTCCTCGCACGCGTGCAGGCCGACGACGGCTCGTTCGAGGCCCGCTACACGCTCGACGGCGAAGGTCCCCCTGACGGGCGCGCCCCGCAGACGGACGGCACGGGCTGGGTCCTGTGGTCCCTCGGGCAGGTGCTCGCGGCGACGCCCGAGGGTCCAGCGACGTCACCCACCGACGTGTCGCCGTCAACCTCCCCCTCCCGCACCGATGTCGCCCTCGGCCTGCGCGGCCTGCTCGAGCGTGCGACGGACCGCGCGCTCGAGCTCACGGACTCCGGGCGGCGCCTGCCCCCTGCGTCTCCCGACTACTGGGAGGTGCGGGAGAAGGTCACGACTCTCGGCACTGCCGCGCCGCTGCTCGCGGGGCTCGAGGCCGCCGCGGAGGCGTGGGCGGTGCTCGAGGAACCTGACCGCGCCCACGAGGCCGCCGAGGCCGCCGCCGCCCTGCGCGCGCTCATCGAGGACGAGTTCGGAGCGCGCGGCTATCCGCGGCGCGTGACGGGCGGTCCGCGGGACGCCGCGACGGCGTTCGTCCTTCCGCCCTTCGTCGCCTCACCGCTCGCGGGCGCGGAGGCCGCGTGGCGCGGCAGTGTCGACCCCATGCGTCGTCCCGCGGGCGGCCTCGCACCGGGCGGCTCGTGGCGGCCCGACGGCATCTCGTGGACCCCGCAGACGACGCTCTACGCACTCACGGCGGCAGCGGTCGGCGACCGCGGCACGGCCGAGCAGTGGCTCGGCTGGATCGACGCGCACCGCACGTCGTCGGGTGCGATCCCGGAGAAGGTGCTCGCCGACGGGTCTCCGTCGGCCGTCGCTCCGCTCGCCTGGTCGAGCGCGAACGTCGTGCTCGCGCTCGACAGGCTCGACGCCCTCCCTGCGGGCTGAGCTACCGACGCGTCACCCACGCTGGCCTGCCCACGCCCGACGGCCCTACGCCCGCCGGTGCACCCGCCGCGGACGTGCCCGGACGCACGACGGCGCTCGGCAGCGGTAGTGCCGCTGCCGAGCGCCGTCGCGGAAGTCCTGCGTGGCGGCCGGATCAGACCGGGCGGACCTGCTCGGCCTGCGGCCCCTTGGTGCCCTGACCGACCTCGAACTCGACGTTCTGGCCCTCGTCGAGGCTCCGGTAGCCGTCGGACTGGATCGCGCTGAAGTGAACGAAGAGGTCCTGTCCGCCGTCGGCCGGGGTGATGAACCCGAAGCCCTTCTCAGCGTTGAACCACTTGACCGTGCCCTGCGCCATGTACTGCTCCTTGCTCGTGTCTCGCGTGCGCCCACGCCCATCGTCGGGTCGTCGACACCGCCAGCCTAGGGGAACCACCTGCTCCGAGGAAAGGGTTCGTCCGCCCGGGCCAAGGGTCGGCAAAGCCCGGACGCGCGTCGACCCCGACGGCACAGGCCGCCGGGGTCGACTCGGAGCGCTCGAGGTCAGTTCACGAGGACGACGGAGACCGCTCCGCGCAGGCTCTCGACGAGCGTCACTGTGTCGATGCCGAGGTCCTTGGCCACCTGCTTCGCCTCGTCCTCGTTCTCCGCCGCGCGGTACCAGACGGACGTCGTGGCGGGCTTGCTCTGGCCGCTCGGGAAGTTCTCGCCGACGACGTTCGTCCAGCCGGCGCTCTTGAGCGTCGAGACGCGCCCTGCGGCGAGGCCCTGGGTGCTCGTCGCGTTGAGCACGCGGATCGCGGTCGAGCGGTCGATCTCGACGGCCGACGGCTCGTCCGTGGGCTCGTCCGTGGGCTCGTCGGTCGGCTCGTCCGTGGGCTCGTCGGTCGGCTCGTCCGTGGGCTCGTCGGTCGTCGGCTGCTCCGACTCCTCAGGCGTCGTCGTCGGATCGGTGGGCGTCCCGGCGGTCGTCGACGTCGTGCTCACGGTGGTCGGGGCCGGCGTCGTGCCGGGCACCTTGGGGTGCCCCTGCGCGGTGAACCACGTGACGAGCCCCGCGGCGAGCGCGGCGCAGACGAGGACGACGACGAGGAAGGGCCACACCCGGCTCCACGTCGACCGTCGGGAGTGGTGGATGCCCAGCGCATGGGTATCGTCGAGCTCGGTGTCGAACTCGTCGTTCGGGTAGGGGTAGCCGCTCACGTGGACAGGCTACCGGTGCGCGCGCTCGGATCTGCGTCGACGAGGCAGGTCAGCGCTTGGAGAGGTTGCGAAGATCCGGGGACGCCGCTCGCGCTCAGGCCTCGGCGCCGAGCCGGCGCTGGCTGCGTGCACGGTGGCGGCTCGAGCGCAGGCGCCGCAGGCGCTTGACGAGCATCGGGTCGAGGGCGAGAGCCTCGGGGGTGTCGATGAGGGCGTTGAGCACCTGGTAGTACCGGGTGGCGGGCAGGTCGAAGAGCTCGCGCACCGCCTGCTCCTTCGCACCCGCATACTTCCACCACTGGCGCTCGAACGCGAGGATCCTCTCGTCCCGCTCGCTGAGGCCCGACGGACGGTCCGCGGCGTCGGACGCGACGGCGTCACCCAGGGGAACGTCGTGGTCGTCGGGAACCGCGTGCAGCTCGGCCATCACTTCTCCCCTCGTCTCGTCTCACCGTCGTCCGGCCTGCGGCCGTACGGCTCTGATCGTACGCGCGAAGCACACCGGTGTCATTCCTCCCTGTCACGGCCGCCTGCACGCCACGGTCTGCCGGTAGCGTCGACCTCGTGCCCCTCCTCGACGACGTCCATCCCACCTGGGCCCGGGCGCTCGCACCTGTCGCCCACCACCTCGCCGACCTCGACGCGTTCCTCGACGCCGAGGCCGCCGCCGGCCACGAGGTGCTTCCGCCGCGCCACCAGGTCATGCGCGCGTTCGCGCGTCCGCTCGACGACGTGCGCGTGCTCGTCGTCGGGCAGGATCCCTACCCCACCCCCGGGCACGCGCACGGCCTCGCCTTCTCGTGCGAGCCGCACGTGCGGCCGCTGCCGCGCTCGCTGCGCAACGTCCTCGACGAGCTTGCGGCGGACACGGGGGTCGCCGACGCGACGAGCGGCGACCTCTCCGCCTGGGCAGACCGCGGCGTGCTCCTCCTCAACCGCGTCCTCACCGTGCGCGCGGGCGACGTCGGCTCGCACCGCGGCCACGGCTGGGAGCAGGTGACCGACCACGTCGTCGACGTGCTCGACGTCCGGCCGGAGCCTCTCGTCGCGATCCTCTGGGGCAAGGACGCCGAACGCCTCTCACCGCGGCTCGCGCGCCACCCCGTCCTCGTCTCGGCGCACCCGAGCCCGCTGTCCGCGCGCCGCGGCTTCCTCGGCTCCCGGCCCTTCTCACGCGCGTCCGCCGCGCTCGCTGAGCAGGGCGCGGCGCCGGTCGACTGGTCCCTCGCCCCCGCTGCGGGTGCAGGATGGTTCCTGTGACGACCGAGCTACCCCCCACGACCCCGCCCGCGCCCCGCTGGCACCGCTACGTCGCGATCGGCGACTCCTTCACCGAGGGCCTCTGGGACCGCGAGGCCGAGGGGTCCGACGCATGCCGCGGCTGGGCCGACCGCCTCGCCGAGCACCTCGACGCGCGCACGCCCGGCGGCACCGAGTACGCCAACCTCGCCGTCCGCGGCCGCCTGCTCGGCCCGATCCTCACCGACCAGCTCCCCGCGGCGCTCGACCTGCAGCCCGACCTCGTCTCGATCGTCGGCGGCGGCAACGACATCCTGCGGCCCGGCGTCGACGTCGACCGGCTCGCCGACCGTCTCGAGAACGCCGTCGTGCGTGTCCGCGAGACCGGGGCCGACGTCCTGCTCGCCACCGGCGTCGACGCCGACGGCTCGGCGCTCCTGCGCCTCACCAGGCCGCGCGTCGCGACGTTCAACGCGCACGTGTGGTCGATCGCGCGCCGCCACGGTGCGTTCGTGCTCGACCAGTGGGGCATGCGCTTCATCAAGGACTGGCGCCTCTGGGACGTCGACCGCCTCCACCTCACGAGCGAGGGCCACCGGCGCGTCGCCGAGGGCGCGCTCGAGGCCCTGGGCCTCGAGCCGACCGACCCCGCGTGGAACACGCCGCTCGACGCACCCGACACCGAGGCCTGGGCCGTGCGCGCCCGCGAGAACGCTGTGTGGATGCGGCAGCACGCGCTGCCGTGGATGCAGCGGCGGCTCACAGGGCGCTCGTCGGGCGACGGCCGCAGCGCCAAGCGGCCCGCGCCCGCAGCGCCCGGTTCCGGTGCAGCAGGGGAACACGCGGCAGGAGCGCCCAGGGACAGCGCCGGCTCAGGAGCAGACGAAGCCTGAGCCGCCGGCCCGGTTCTCCTTGATCGGCACGAAGACGTTGGTGTTCCACGCGGCGACGTCCGCGACGATGACGGGCAGCGTCGAGCACGACGTCCCGGGCACCGCGACCAGGTTGCCCGGCCCGACCCCCGTCGTCGTCCACCTCCAGCCCGACGGCATGCCGACCGCGGTAGAGAAGTCGAGCGTCACCCGGACGATCTCGCCCGCGCCGTAGTCAACCGTCGGGGCGACGACCGTGAAGTAGGCGTTGGCCTCGCGGTTCGGTGCGGCGCCCCACGAGTTGTTGACACGGAAGTCCGTCAGGCTGCACGGCTTGCCGGTCACAGTGCCCGACGCGGTGCGCACGACGCATCCGGTCGTCACCTGCGGCGTGAAGGTCCAGGAGGCCGGCACGGGCCAGCCGTCGAGCGTCGCCCAGACGGAGCCTGCCGTGGTCGTCGGCGGGACGAACGCGGGGACGGTCACAGTGAAGGCGCCTGACGCGACCGCCGCGGCCGGCTGCGCGACGACCACCTGCGCCCATGCCGTCCCGGTACGACCCGCGACCCGGACGGTCCCGAGGGTGCAGCCTGACGGGACACCTGAGACCCGGACGCGGGTGTAGGTGCCGCCCGCGCTCGCCGTGCCGTCGGGCGTCACGGCGACTGTGGCGCTGCCGCAGCGGGCCACGCTCGTCGCGACCGCGCGCGTGGGGCCGACGAGCGAGAGCTGGCTCGCGCTCGCCGTTCCGGTACCGAGCAGCAGGGTCGCGAGGATGACGGCAAGCCACGCCCCTGCGGTCCGTCGCGACATCACAAGAGGGCCTTGTCGTCGTCGGGCAGGGTGAGGCCGTCCTCGACCGGCGCGTCGCCGTACCTGGCGTCGACCGGGGCGTCGTCGGCGAGATCGTCGTCCGCGGTGTCGTCCGCGGTGTCGTCCGCGGTGTCGTCCGCGGTGTCGTCCGCGGTGTCGTCCGCGGTGTCGTCCGCGGTGTCGTCGCGAGGGCCTTCGGCCTCCGCGCGACCCCGTGGGTCCTTGTCGGGCCACAGGAAGAAGGCCGCGGCGATGAGCAGACAGCTGAGCCACACGACGGGGTTCGCGAGCGACGTCAGTACCGTGCCGACCCTAGGCACGTGGAGGACCGCACTGCCGAGGACCTGCTCGTCCGTCGGGTGGAACGGGTCGTCCGCCGGGTTGTTGTCGCCGCGGAGCACCCATCCGGAGGAGTCGCCGCCCACGATCCGGTGGATGACGCGCCCGCCCTGGGTCTCCGGGGTCGCGTAGACGACGATGTCACCCACGGCGGGGTCGGCGCACCGGGAGACGACGAGGTCCCCGGTGTAGAGGGTGGGTTCCATCGAGTGGCCGCTGACGATGGTCAGGGTCGTGCACCCGCCGAGCTGGACCGGCCAGACGAACCACAGCGCGACGACCAGCAAGGGCCACAGCAGAACGTTCACGAGCACGCGTCGTACCCGGTGCGCACGGTGGGCACCGGGTACGACGGGCTCGTGAACGTCGGTCATGCGCTCAGTAGATCGTCAGGGCCCAGTTGGTGATCGACTCGGGCGCAGCGATGCTCGCGATGTTCGCGGAGATCGACGTGCCGCTCACGGCGCCGGTCGAACCGAGCTTCGTCCAGGACGACGCGCCGTTGACGGAGTAGGCGATCTCGTAGTGCTTGCCGCCGCACGCGCCCTCGATGCCCGTGAGGTCGACCGTCGAGCCGGACCACGGGTTGGTCGTCGACGAGGTGAACGTCGGTGCGCCGTAGGAGACAGTTACGGGCGCGGTGCCCTGGCAGCCCGCGTCGACCGCGACATTGCCTGCCTGAAGCTGGCCGGAGCCCCAGACGAGGTCGAGCTGCGAGGCCGAGGCGAGCGAGAGGCCCGCGACGCCGACGATCGCGAGGGCGATAGCGGCGGCACGACGAGGGCGACGGGAGGTGGTGGAGGACATAGTTGCTCCCAAACGTGGGTGGTAGGTGGTCACGGCACGACGGCCGACGAGCACGGGGGTGCTGGTCGGGATCGGCAGTCCGCGACGAGATGCGCCACACCTCGCGGCGCGGCGGCGCTCACGCTACGCACCGTCCCGGCGCAGGTGAAAGCCGCTTGGCGGACCTGATAGGTCCTTCCACCTAGACCGTTCAGCGGGATCCCGCAGGCACTTCCGGATGCGCGCAGCAAGTTTGGGTGATAAGAGACTTGCTTGATTCGCCACGGACAGGGCATCTAGGGCGTGAAAAATCCGCCGAGGCAGGCAGGACGTGACTCGCGCCACTCTGTCGCCCGCGCCCATATTCACCCGCTCCGCGAGGCTGTCCGGGAGCCTCGAGGCGTGTCCGCCCTCAGTAGATCCTCAGGGACCAGCCGGTGATCGCCTCAGGGTTACCCACGCCCTCGAGGCTCACCGTGAGCGACGACCCTGAGACGACTCCGACCGTGCCGAAGCGCTTCCACGACTCCGAGCCGTCGGTCGAGTAGGCGACCTCGTAGGTCCTGCCCGCGCACGCCTCCGCGATGCCCGCGAACTCGACGGTCGCGACACGCCAGGGATCCTCGCCGACCGCCGCGACGACCGGTGCACCGTACGCGACGACAACCGCGTCCCGGTCCTGGCAGCCCGCGGTCGCACGAACGCTGCCTTGCTGGAGACTGCCTGTGCCCCACGGGAGGTCGAGCCACGTGGCCGAGGCGAGCGAGAGCCCTACGACCCCGGCAAGCGCGACGAGGGCCGCTACGACGCGCCGCGCACGGCGCGGGTCGGTGGCGCGGAGCATCGTCACCTCCAGGGACTCTGAATGGCGCGTCGATCGCGGCTCACGCCTCCGTCGAGCACGTCTGGTTCTCACTATCGGTCACCGCCAAGCATCGTGTAGGCCTGCACCGCGCGCGACCGCCACAGACCTCGCACGACGCTCACGAGGTCACTCGTTCGACGGCAGATGGCCGAGCCCGGTGATCTTCTCCCGCGTCACGGGGATCCGCGCCCACAGGTGCGCATGGTGCAGCGCCGTCCCGTCGACCTCGCCCGACGTGATGCGCGACGCCTCGACGTCCGAACCCAGGACGAGCGTCCCGCCCGCTAGCTCGACCCGCTCACGCAGCCGGCGCGTGCCCGAGCCGTGCGTCGCCCGGTGCACGTCGACGGCTGCACCGTTGTTGGCGACGTCGACGATGATCGTCGCGTCGCCCTCGAGGTCGATCGACACGTCGAACGACGTCGCGTGCCCGTGCCGCAGCCCGTTCGTCACCGCCTCCTCGACGATCCGCACCACGAGCAGGCGGTCCGCAGGCCGCACCTCCGAGTTGCCGGGGTCGTCGAGCTTTCGCAGCCGGTCGCCGATGTGGAGCCGGGTCGCGATGCCCGTCGGCAGGCGCCGCAGCAGCATGCGTACCGCAGGCACGACGCCGATCTCGATGCCCTCCGGGTAGAGCATGCGGCTCGTCGCCCGCACATCGTTCTCGCGGATGTCCTCGAGGTCGTTGCGCAGCGCGACGAGCGGTGCGATGTCCTCCTCGCTGCGGTCGCGCCGACGCGCCTCCGTGATGAACATGTCGACCTGCACCGTCGCGATGACGAGACGCTGCTGGAGACTGCCGTGGAGCCCCTCCGCGATCGAACGTCGGACGCGCACCTCCTCGGTCTCGAGCGTGCGCAGCGCGAGCTCGCGCTGGTAGGCGGCGTCGGCCGCGAGCCTGGCCTCGAACCGCTCGCCGCGGCGCACGGAAGCGTAGGCGAAGCCGAGGCACGCAGCGCCCAGGCAGAACGCGAACCCTGAGATCGTCTCGACGCTGAGGATCCCCGGAGCCTCAGGGAGCTCGTGCGCGAGGACGAAGAGCCCGAGCCGCATCCCCGCCGCGATCGCGGACGCGAGGACGATCCCCGGCAGCGCCCCCCCCAGCCGACGCGCCCGGTAGGCGGGGACGACCGCGAGGACGAGCGCGAGGACGACACCCGTGAGAACGTTGATGAGGAACCGGGTCCACGACGTGACGATCGCGGCCGGCAGCTCGAAGAATCCCTGTGCCCACAGGTAGGCGCCCGTCACCGTGTAGAACGTCGTGATGATGACGAGGGACGCGACGACGTGCGCGAACCTGTCACGACGGTCCTCGACGGGGGTGGTGGTGCCCATGCACAAGTATCACCACATGCCGTCACCTACGGGAGTACCCGGGCACGGCACTCTCCGAACGGCGCCACAAGGGCGCTCCTGGGTGAGCCACGCGCCCCGCACGGGGGACGTTCGGCCCAGGTACTCCCGTCCTGGCCCGTCAGACGCGATACTGGGGCGATGGAGAACGGTGGAGGTACCCTGCGCGTCGCGGTCGTCGAGGACCACACGCTGTTCCGCAGCATGCTCGAGCACCTTGTCACCGAGGTCTCGGACATGTCGCTCGTCTGCTCGGTCGAGACCGCGACGGAGGCGCGGGCCCGCATCACGCCGGGCTCGACCGACGTCGTCATCCTCGACGTCGACCTGCCCGACGGCAACGGCATCGGGCTCGGCATGCTGCTGTGCCGCGCCGATCCCGCGCTCAAGATCGTCCTGCTCTCCGCACAGGACGCGATCGACCTCATGCTCGACCTCCCGCGCGACATCGCCGGCAGCTGGAGCTACCTGTCGAAGACGTCGACGAACGACTCCGACTCCCTCCTGCGGGCGGTGCGCATCGCCGCCGCGGGCGGCTCGACCCTCGACCCGGTGCTGCTCGAGCGCATGAGGCCGCGCGCCGGCTCACGCGTCGCCCAGCTCACCGACCGTCAGTACTCGGTCCTGCGACTGCTCGCGTCCGGCCTGTCGAACGCGGGGATCGCGCACGAGCTCGGCATCGCCGAGAAGTCCGTGCAGAACCACGTCAACGCCGTCTACTCGACCCTCGGCATCGACGCCCACCCCGACCGCAACCCCCGCGTGAGCGCAGCACTCCAGCTCATCGAAGAGACCGGGCCCGCCTGACGGGTCGCCTCGGGGGACGACGCGGGCCCCGGAACCCGCAAGGGTTCCGGGGCCCGCGTGCGCGAGCCGCCTGTCGGGTTCGAACCGACGACCTTCGCTTTACAAGAGCGGTGCTCTACCAGCTGAGCTAAGGCGGCGCGTCCTCACGGACGTGCGGCCACGAGTGTAGCGGCCCCGGCGGGCGCGGCCGTGACGACCGTGCCCGCCGGGGATCGCGTCAGCCCTTCTTCGCGGCGTCGACCGCGGCGCGCAGCTGCGTCTGGTCGCGCCAGTCGCCGTTGAACTTCGTGCCCCCGACGACGATAGTCGGGGTCGAGAAGATCCCGTCCTGCGTGTGCAGCTTGGTGTCGGCACTCGCCTTCTCCGTCTGGGAGCCGACCCAACGGGCGTACGTCTTGTACGCGTCGAGGTTCGCGATCGCGTCGGAGACCGCGGCGGGCACGCCGACGCTCTTCGCGATGTCGGCAATCTCGCGGTCCGTCAGACCCTTGGAGTTCTCCTCCGGCTGCTTCGCGAACATCGCGGTGTTGAACGCGTCGAACTTCTCGGGCGCCTTCTCTGCGACGTACACGGCAGCAGCGGCCGCACGCGAGGAGAAGGCCGTACCCGACGACAAGCGGTCGAGGATCGTCACCGGGTGGATCACGAGCGTGATGTCGCCGGCCTCGCGCATCTCCGCGAGGAGCGAGGAGTTCGTCTCCTCGAAGACTCCGCACCACGGGCACATGTAGTCGAGGTAGACGTCGACGACGGGAGCCCCCTCGTTCGACGTGCCGGCAACCCCGTCCTTGCCGAGCGAGATGCCGCCGGACTCGGCGACGACCGACGGCGTCGCGAGCGCGCCGGGCTCGGGGAGCTTGGTGGGGCGCGAGGCGATGACCGCCCAGACGATCGCGGCGACGAGCGCGAGGACGGCGACGCCGAAGACGGCGATCGTGATGGTCTTGACGCGCTTCTCGCGCGCGGCCTGCTCGGCGCGCATCGTGGCGGCGAGGGCGCGCGCGCTGTCGCGGCTCGGGACGGTGGCGGGCTTCTTCGAGGACATGGAAGGTCCTTTCCGGGTGGTTCGAGGTGTGCGGGGCTGGTCGTGCGGGTGCGAGCTGGTCAGGCAGCGAGCACGGGCGGGCCCCGGCGCACGGGCACCGGTCCGCCGACGCGCACGCGGGCGCGCCGGAGAAGCGGCCGCGGCGCGAGGCGCACACGACCGAGAGGGGTGACGACAGGGGCCGTCGCGGGCTGGACGAGGCGGCGGCCGACGACGGCGCGCACGGTGCGCAGCGTCGTGCGCAGCGCGGCAAGGAGTCCACCCGCGACGACGAGCAGGAGCATCTGGGCGAGCAGCACGGGCACGGCGATCGTCGCGAGGACGACGGCGACGTCGCCCGGCGCACCGCCGAGCGCGAGCGTGCCGTCCGCGCAGGCCGCGTCGGCACGAACCATCGCGAGGTGCGTCGCCCACCACGCCGGAGCGCCGGTGCCGCTCACGCAGCGCGAGACGACGGAGATCCCGGCGTCACCGAGCGCGAATGCGAGGTGCAGGCTCGCCTGGACGGCGAGGTAGCCGAGCACGAGGGCGGCGCCGACGACGCGCGTGACGAGCGCGACCGCACGGAGGCGCGCGGAGGCGCCGCCGGAGGGGGTCGTCATGCTGCGCACGGGGTGAGGATACTGCAGCAGCCTGCAGAATGCCTGGGAGCGACCTGTGTCAGGACAGATTGGGCGGCCCGCCGAGCGGCGACCAGAAGATCGGCATGCCGACAGCGACGAGCAGCACGCCCACGCCCGTGAGCGCGAGCGCGACGAGCACGACGAAGAGAGTGCCGCCCCGCCCGGGCGCGAGGTGCCCGAGGATGGTCCGCGCGCCCCAGCGTGTCGACCAGCCGAGCGGCCCGAACCACACGAGCAGCAGCCACACGAGCCCGACGACCGCGAGCGCCGCGACGAACACCCACGTCGCGTTCGTCGTGCCCTCGGCGGGGGCGACGAACGCGCCGTGCCCACGCTCCCCCAGCTCGTGCGTCGAGACGACGATGCGGTTTGTCTGTAGGAGCCACCACAGCGGCCCGCCGAACATGGCCGCGACGGCCCCCGCGACGAGCAGCGCCGGCAGGAGCGTGAGCCCCGCCTTGAGGAGGTACCAGGGGTAGGAGATCGTCGCGCGTGCCCCGTCGGCGCGTCCGCGGCCGCGGGCCGCACGACGCGTCCGCACCGCGTCCGACGTCACGCCGACCGAGCGCACCAGGACGACGATGACGACGATCGCGAACATCGCGACGACGGGGAAGAGCCCGAGCGCGAACGCGGCCGGGACCGCGAGCGCGAGGACGGCGACGGGCCGACGGGCGTGCTCGACGTCGTCGGGCACGCCGTCGCCGTCGGCGTCGTGCGTGCTCGCGACCTCGTCGCCGAGCGGGTCACCCTCCCACGCAGGCTCGAGCGCCGTGTGCTCCTCAGCGGACGGCGCGACAGACGCGTCGTCCATCCGGGCCGGCAGCACCTCGGTGCGCGGGGCGTACGGGTTCACCGGGACGACGGCCGTGGCCTCCGCCGGGGGCGACGGGACGTCGTCGGCGGGGAGCGCGCGCGTCGAGCCGTCGGCGCCCGCAGGCAGCGGCGTCGTCGCACCCGCGTCGGGGGCGGGCACGGCGAGCGTCGGGTCGATGCCGTGCGAGGCCGCAGCGGCGGCGGCCGCGAGCGCGACGCCGCCGGTCGGGACGGCACGGCCCGCGACGACGTCGTCGAAACCGGGCAACGGCGGTACCTCGGGCTCGGGGGCGGGTGCGGGCGTGCCGAACGCGCCCGTGGGGACGCGCAGGACGTCGGTGCGGCCGTCGTTGGCGGGGCCGGGACTCGTGGTCACGCGCGGCCCCGCGCCGGAGCCGTACGGCCCCGTGCCCTCGTGCTCGACGACGCGCGCGTCCGGCTCTGCCGGGCGCTCGTCGGCGTCGGAGCGCGCGGCGTGCCCGACGAGGAGCGCCGCAGGGACGGCCGCGTGGGTCTCCCCCGCCTCGACGGCCTCGCGCAGGGCTTCGACGACGTCGTCGGGCGACGTCCGGGCGGACGGGTCCGTGACGAGCGCACCCCGCAGTGCGGCGGCCGTGAGCGGGCCCGCCCCGCCGAGGTCGACGTCGCCCGCGCGCACGCGGCCGAGCACGGCCTCGAGCGGGCGCACGCCGAAGGGCGCGCGGCCCGTGACGGCGAACGCGATCGACGCGGCCCAGCCCCACCAGTCGCCCGCGGGCGACGGGGCGGCGCCGTCGAGGAGCTCGGGCGCGAGGTAGCCGGGCGTGCCCATGACGAAGCCGTGCGACGTCACGCGAGCGTCCGTGACCGCCTGCGCGATACCGAAGTCGATGAGCACGGGCCCGTGGTCCGCGAGGAGGATGTTCGACGGCTTGACGTCGCGGTGAACGAGCCCCGCGTCGTGCACCGCGTGGAGCGCGCGGGCGAGCTTCTCCGCGAGCTCGAGCGTGTCGTGGGCGTCGAGCGGGCCGCCGCCGAGGACCTCGTCCTCGAGGCTCGGGCCGTCGACGAGCTCGGTGACGACGAACGCCTCGTCCGCGTCGACCTCCGCGTCGAGCACCGTGACGAACGCGTCGTCCTCGACCTTGCGCAGCGCCGCGACCTCGCGCACGAGGCGCTCCCGGGCGCCGTCCGTCGCGGCGAGGGAACGGTGGAGGACCTTGAGCGCGACGGGTGTCCCGCCGCCGTCGACCGCGCGGTAGACCGTGCCCGACGCCCCGGCGCCGAGCACCTTCTCGATCGTGTAGCCGCCGACCTCGTCCCCGGCCGTCCGTTCGTTGCGCTCCATGCTCGCAACCTAGCCGAGCGGGTCCGCAGGCGCGCCCGGCACACGCCGTCGGCCCGGGGCGAGGGACCGAGCGCCATGACTTCTCCCTGGGACGGTCAAGGATTGTCAAGGTACGATCGTGGACGGATCCGACGCCCGCGCGCGACGTCCATCGGGACGACCGGCGCGCCGCAGCCGTCGGGACTCGACGCACGACGGAGGAGCGGAACGTTCATGACCGAGGACCTCACCCACGCACCCACGCCCCCGAGCGCCTCAGCGCCCGACGACGGCTACGACCTCGTCGTCGTCGCCAACCGGCTGCCCGTCGACCACGCGGTCGACGCCGACGGCAGCTCCGTGTGGCGACGCGCCCCCGGCGGGCTCGTCACCGCGATCGCGCCCCTCATGGAGGCCGACGAGGGCGCGTGGGTCGGCTGGGCCGGTGCGCCCGACGTCGAGCACGAGCCGTTCGACGCGGGCGGCATCCGCTGCGTGCCCGTCACCCTCTCCTCGGGCGACGTCGAGCGCTACTACGAGGGCTTCTCCAACGACACGCTCTGGCCGCTCTACCACGACGTCATCGCTCCGCCGAGCTTCCACCGCACCTGGTGGGAGACCTACCAGGAGGTCAACGAGCGCTTCGCGCGCGCCGCCGCCGAGGTCGCGGCGCCCGGCGGTGTCGTCTGGGTGCAGGACTACCAGCTCCAGCTCGTCCCCGCGATCCTGCGCCGCCTGCGGCCCGACCTCCGCATCGGGTTCTTCGACCACATCCCCTTCCCGCCCGTCGAGATCTTCGCGCAGCTCCCGTGGCGCAACCAGGTGCTCGAAGGACTGCTCGGCGCGGACGTCGTCGGGTTCCAGCGCAAGGCGGACGCCGCGAACTTCCTGCGCGCCGTCCGCCGTCTCACCGACCGTCAGACGCGACGACACCACGTGCTCGTGCCCACCCCGGACGGCGGCACGCGCGAGGTGCGCGCGGGCGCCTTCCCCATCTCGATCGACGCCACCTCGTTCGACGCCCTCGCCCGCACGCCCGAGGTCCAGGCGCGCTCGCGCGAGATCCGCCACGAGCTCGGCAACCCCGAGGTCGTCATGCTCGGTGTCGACCGTCTCGACTACACCAAGGGCATCCGCCACCGCATCAAGGCGTTCGGGGAGCTCGTCACCGACGGCAGCATCGACGTCGCGTCCGTGACCCTCGTCCAGGTCGCGAGCCCCAGCCGCGAGAACGTCGGCGCGTACATGCAGCTCCGCGAGGAGGTCGAGGGGCTCGTCGGGCGCGTCAACGGCGAGGTCGCCGACTTCGGCCACACCGCCGTCCACTACATGCACCACTCCTACCCGGCCGAGGAGATGGCGGCGCTGTTCTGCGCGGCCGACGTCATGCTCGTCACCTCGCTGCGTGACGGCATGAACCTCGTCGCCAAGGAGTACGTCGCGGCCCGCTCCGACGAGTCCGGCGTCCTCGTGCTCTCCGAGTTCACGGGTGCCGCCGACGAGCTCGGTCGCGGGGCGCTCCTGTGCAACCCGCACGACATCGACGGGCTCAAGGAGACGATGATGCGCGCCGCGTCGATGCCGCGGCGCGAGATGCGCACCCGCATGCGCCGCCTGCGCCGGCAGGTCCTCGAGAACGACGTCGCGCTGTGGTCCCGCACGTTCCTCGACGTGGTCCGCGACCGCGCGACGCACGCCGACCTGTCGCTCGAGGAGCGTCACCCCGACTCCTACGCCGACGAGACGCTCGCGTGACGGCGCTCCCCGCGGACCTCAGGGAAGCGCTCGACGACCTCGCCGCGCTCGCCCGCGCCGGACGGACGGTCGTCGTCGCGTCCGACTTCGACGGGGTCCTCGCCGACCTCGTCGACGACCCCGAGTCGTCCCGGCCCCGGCCCGAGGCCGCCGCGGCTCTCGCCCGGCTCGCGACCGCGGGTCCGCACGCCGTGCTCGCGCTCGTCTCGGGCCGCGACGTCGTGACGCTCGCCCGCCTGTCCGGTGCGCCCGCCGGGACGGTCCTCGTCGGCTCCCACGGCGCCGAACGTGGCGTCGTCGCGCCGGACGGCACGCTCGACGCCCGCCCCCTCGACCTTCCCGCTGCCGACGCCGACCGTCTCGCCGCCGTCGTCCGCGTCCTCGAGGACGTCGCCGAGCGCGCCGAGGGCGCCTGGGTCGAGCGCAAGCCGACGTCGGCGGTGCTCCACGTGCGGCTCGTCGCTCAACCTGCCGCCGAGGACCTGCGCTCCGAGGCGCTCGAACGCGTCCGCGCGCTCGGCGTCGACGCGATGCTCGGCAAGGACGTCGTCGACTGCAACGTCGTCGCGACCTCCAAGGGCGCCGCGCTCACGGCGCTCGGCGCCGAGACCAGCGCCGCCCGCACCCTCTACCTCGGCGACGACGTCACCGACGAGCGCGCGTTCGCCGCGCTCGGTCCGGACGACGTCACCGTGCGCGTCGGGCCCGGCGAGACCGTCGCCCGCTTCCGCGTCACCGGGACCACCGACGCCGCCGCCGTGCTCGCGCACGTCGGAGATGCGATCGTGACCTAGGTCCCACGTGGTACGTCCCACAACTTGTGGCATCATGGGCGACGAACCTCGCGCAGACGCGCGGTTCGTGTCAGAGACGACGCACAATCGAATCAGCACTGACACTCTTCACAACGGATCGTCCGGCACGTACCTGCCGGTGAAGGGAACGGTTACCACCATGGCTACCGTCACTTATGACAAGGCATCGCGGATCTACCCGGGCACCGAGCGCCCGGCGGTCGACCAGCTCGACCTCCACATCGAGGACGGCGAGTTCCTCGTCCTCGTCGGCCCCTCGGGCTGCGGCAAGTCGACCTCCCTGCGCATGCTCGCGGGTCTCGAGGACGTCAATGGCGGCCGCATCCTCATCGGCGACAAGGATGTCACGCACATCCAGCCGAAGGACCGCGACATCGCGATGGTCTTCCAGAACTACGCGCTGTACCCGCACATGACCGTCGCGGACAACATGGGCTTCGCGCTCAAGATCGCCGGCACCCCGAAGGCGGACATCCGTGCCCGCGTCGAGGAGGCCGCGAAGATCCTCGACCTCACCGAGTACCTCGACCGCAAGCCGAAGGCCCTCTCCGGTGGCCAGCGTCAGCGTGTCGCCATGGGCCGCGCGATCGTCCGCCAGCCCCAGGTGTTCCTCATGGACGAGCCGCTGTCGAACCTCGACGCCAAGCTCCGCGTCCAGACCCGTACGCAGATCGCGTCGCTCCAGCGCCGCCTCGGCGTCACGACCGTCTACGTCACGCACGACCAGACCGAGGCGCTCACCATGGGTGACCGCATCGCGGTCCTCAAGGACGGCCTCCTCCAGCAGGTCGGCACGCCGCGCGACATGTACGACACCCCCGCGAACGTCTTCGTCGCCGGCTTCATCGGCTCGCCCGCGATGAACCTCGGCACGTTCAAGGTCACCGGCGGCGTCGCCGAGGTCGGCCCGGCCCGCATCCCCGTGTCGCGCACCGCCCTCGGTGCTCTCGGCGCCGAGGACGGCGGCCGCATCACGCTCGGCTTCCGCCCCGAGTCGCTCGACGTCGTCTCGCAGGCCGAGGCCTCCGCGTTCCCGGTCGAGGTCAACATCGTCGAGGAGCTCGGCTCCGACGCGTTCGTCTACGGCACGCTCAAGGGCTCGCTCGCAGACGCCGACGTCCACTCGGGCGCCGGTGACAACCAGATCATCGTGCGCATCGACCCGCGCAACGTCCCCGCGAAGGGCGAGCGCATCTTCGTCGCGATCCGCCCGGGCGAGGAGCACCTCTTCGGTGCCGGCTCCGGTCTGCGCCTCCCGGCCTGACGATCTGACGCACGCAGGGGCGGTCCGGCACACGCCGGGCCGCCCCTGCGGCATTCCCGCTCCCTATGCTGGGACGTGGGTGCCTCGCCGCACCCACGTCCGCCACGCCGCGACCGAACGAGGACACCCGTGCCCCACCAGCGCCTGCAGATCACCGCAGCCGACCCCGACCCCGCGCTGCTCGACCTGCCCTGGAACATCCCGCTCGAGGAGTGGCCGGCCGACCGCCTCGCCGCCCTCCCCCGCGGTATCTCCCGCCACATCGTGCGGTTCGCGCGGCTCTCGGGCGGCATCATCGCCGTCAAGGAGATCGGCGAGACCGTCGCGCACCGCGAGTACGAGCTGCTGCGCCAGCTGGGCCGCATCGGCGGCGTGCCGTGCGTCGAGCCCGTCGGCGTCATCACGGGTCGCACGTCGGACGACGGCGAGCCCCTCGAGGCCGTCCTCATCACGCGCCACCTGCAGTTCTCGCTGCCCTACCGTGCCCTCTTCAGCCAGGAGCTGCGCCCCGAGACCGCGACGCGTCTCATCGACGCGCTCGCCGTGCTGCTCGTGCGTCTGCACCTCACCGGCTTCTACTGGGGCGACGTCTCGCTGTCGAACACGCTCTTCCGGCGCGACGCCGACCGCTTCGCCGCCTACCTCGTCGACGCCGAGACCGGTGACCTCCACGCGAGGCTCACCGACGGGCAGCGCAACTACGACGTCGACCTCGCCCGCACCAACATCATCGGCGAGATGATGGACCTCATCGCGGGCGAGTACATGGACGAGGACACCGACATCATCGCGATCGGCGACGCCCTCGTGCAGCGCTACAACGAGCTGTGGGCCGCCCTCACCGACGAGGAGACGTTCGGCGCCGCCGAGCGGTGGCGCGTCGCCGCCCGCGTCGAGCGCCTCAACGGGCTCGGCTTCGACGTCGGCGAGCTCGAGATGACGACCGACCTCGACGGCACCAAGGTGCACATCCAGCCGAAGGTCGTCGAGGCCGGGCACCACTCCCGCCGCCTGCTGCGCCTCACCGGGCTCGACGTGCAGGACAACCAGGCACGCCGCCTGCTCAACGACCTCGACGAGTACCGCGCCGCGGCCGACCGCCAGGGCGAGGAGGAGCAGTTCGTCGCGCACGACTGGGTGACCGAGGTCTTCGAACCGACCGTCCGGGCCGTGCCGCGCTCCATGCGCGGCAAGCTCGAGGCCGCGCAGATGTTCCACGAGATCCTCGACCACCGCTGGTACATCTCCGAGAAGCAGCGGCGCGACGTGCCGATGCCGGAGGCCGTCGCGAGCTACGTCGCGAACGTCCTCGCGCACCGGCGCGACGAGCAGCGCCTGCTGGGCCTCGCTCCGGAGGACGCAGCGCTCCAGGAGGACGGCGGCAGCTGGGGCTGACGGGCCCCGCCGGCCCTACCTCCACCCTCACGACGGACCGACGCCTCCCGACCATCGCATGGTCGGGAGGCGTCGGTGCGTCGAGGACCGGGTCAGGCCTGGCGGCGGGTGCGTGCGACCTCGTAGAGGGCGATGCCCGCGGCGACGCCCGCGTTGAGCGACTCGGTCGCCGAGTCGATCTCGATCGACGTGATCGCGTCGCACGTCTCACGGACGAGGCGAGCGAGGCCCTTGCCCTCCGAGCCGACGACGAGCACGAGCGGGTCGTTCGCGTACGGCAGCGCGTCGATCTTCGTCTCGCCGCCCGCGTCTAGCCCGACGACGAAGCAGCCCGCCTTGCGGGCCTCCTCGAGCGCACGCACAAGGTTCGTCACGCGCGCGACGGGCAGGCGCGCCGCCGCACCGGCGGACACCTTCCACGCCGACGCCGTCATCTGCGCCGCACGCCGCTCGGGCACGAGCACGCCGTGCGCGCCGAAGGCCGCGGCCGAGCGCAGCACGGCGCCGAGGTTGCGCGGGTCGGTGATCTGGTCGAGCGCGACGATGAGCGGCGCACGCCCGGACGCCGCTGCGGCGTCGAGCAGGTCGTCGAGGTCCGCGTACTCGTACGGCGGCACCTGCAGCGCAACGCCCTGGTGGATCGCGCCGTCCGTGAGACGGTCGAGCTCGGTGCGCGTCACCTCGAGGAGGTTGACGTTCCGCTCGACGGCGATCTGGAGGATCTCCTTGGTGCGGTCGTCCTGCTCGAGACGCGAGGCCAGGTAGAGGCTCGTCGCCGGGATGTCCGCGCGCAGCGCCTCGAGGACCGAGTTGCGGCCCGCGACCATCTCGTGGGTCGACGAGCGTCCGCCTCCGGTGCGACGCCCGGCCTGCGCGCCCTTGCCCGCGGGGCGCTGCGGCGAACCCTTCGACGCTGCCGCCTTGCGCTTCGCGGCGACGTGGTACGAGCGGTCCTCTGCCTTGGGCGTCGGGCCCCTGCCCTCGAGGGACTTGCGGCCGTGGCCGCCCGTGCCGACGGTGGGGCCCTTCTTGGATCCCGCCTTGCGGACCGCTCCGGGTCGCTTCGCCTTGCCTGCTGCCATCAGAGGTCCTTCGGTGAGTCGGTGGCGAGGGACCAGCGGGCCCCCGTCGGAGAGTCCTCGACGACGACGCCGGCCGCCGTGAGACGGTCGCGCACGGCGTCGGCCGTCGCGAAGTCGCGGTCCGCGCGCGCCTGCGCGCGGCGGGCCAGCTCGGCCTCGACGAGGACGTCGAGAGCGCGCTGCGCCCGGTCGTCGCCCGCTGTGCCCGCCCACGTGGGAGAGGCCGGGTCGAGCCCGAGGACGTCGAGCATGACGCGGACGTCGAGGAGCGCCGCGCGCAGCGCCGCGCCGTCGCCCGCGGCGAGCGCGGAGTTGCCTGCGCGCAGCGCCTCGTGGACGGCCGCCAGCGCGACCGACACGTTGAGGTCGTCGTCCATCGCGTCCGCGAACGCCTGCGGGACGGCCGCTGCCGCGACATCGTCGGCCGTCACGGAGACGTGCTCCGCGGCGCGCTCGACGAAGCCCTCGAGCCGCGCCCACGTGGCCTCGGCGTCGACGAGGGTCTCGTCGGTCCACTCGAGCATCGAACGGTAGTGGACGGTCGCGAGCGCCCAGCGGACGGCGGCCGGACGGGCGTGCTCGAGGAGCTCGGCGACGCCGAGCCCGTTGCCGAGCGACTTGCTCATCTTCGTGCCACCCTGCGTCACCCACGCGGAGTGCATCCAGTGCTGCGCGAAGCCGAGGCCGGCCGCGCGCGACTGCGCCTGCTCGTTCTCGTGGTGCGGGAAGCGCAGGTCGAGGCCGCCGCCGTGGATGTCGAAGCTGTCGCCGAGGTAGCGGCGGGCCATCGCGGAGCACTCGAGGTGCCAGCCGGGCCGGCCGGGGCCGAAGGGCGTGGGCCACGAGGCCGTCGCAGGCTCGCCGGGACGGTTGGCCTTCCACAGCGCGAAGTCGTGCGGGTGGCGCTTGCCGTGCGCGTCCGCGGTCTCCTCGGCCGGCTGGAGGTCCTCGCGGCGCTGGCGCGTGAGCGAGCCGTACTCGGGGAACGAGCCGACGTCGAAGAACACGTTGCCGGGCGTCGTCCTGTACGCGTGGCCGCGCTCGACGAGCCGCTCCATGAGGTCGACCATGTCGGTGACGTGACCCGTCGCGCGCGGCTCGTACGTGGGACGGTCGACGCCGAGCGCGTCGTACGCCTCTGTGAACGCGCGCTCGAAGAGCGCGGCGTGCGCCCACCACGGCCGCCCCGCGGCCTCGGCCTTCGCAAGAATCTTGTCGTCGATGTCCGTGACGTTGCGGACGAGCGTGACGTCGAGCCCGCCCCGGCGCAGCCAGCGCACGAGCACGTCGAACGCGACGGCCGCGCGCATGTGCCCGACGTGGGGCGCGCTCTGGACCGTCGCGCCGCACAGGTAGATGCCGACCTTGCCCGGCTCGAGGGGCGTGAGGTCGCGCAGCTCGCGCGCGGCGGTGTCGAAGAGGCGGAGAGTCACGGGCCCTAGCCTATCGGGCGCGCCCGCGCAGGCCCGCCGCGCGGCGTCCGCGGCTCAGCCGAACGTGCGTCCCTCGCCGCGGTACGTGGGCACGCTGCGCTCGATCCGGTCACCGCGGACGAGATGGACGACGTCGAAGCGCTCCATGAGCTCGCCCGCCTTCGCGTGGCGCAGCCACACGCGATCGCCGACCGCGAGGTCCGTCCCGCGCGGCAGACGCACGGGCGTCTGGACCTCGCCCGCACCCTCGGAGCCCGTGAGGCGCAGCCCGGCGGGCGCCGTGAGGCGCGGCTCGCGCGCGTGCCCGGGCGGGCCCGACGCGATGTACCCGCCGCCGAAGAGCGTCGCGAGACCGGGCGCGGGACGACGCACGACGTCGAGCCCGAAGAACGCCGACGGGCGCGGTTCGAAGCTCCGGTAGCCGTCGAACAGACCCGGCACGTAGAGACCCGAGCCTGCCGTGACCTCGGTGACCGCCGGGTCCGCCGAGCTCGTCGCGAGCGAGCCCGAGCCGCCCGAGTTCACGAGGCTGAGCCCGCGCCCCAGCACGTCCTCGACCCCAGCCCTCACGACCCCGCGGCGCCGGTCGAGGTCCGCGACCGAACGCGCCTTGACGAACCGCACGGCCGGGCTCGCGTCGGGCAGACCAGCGACCTGCGCCTCGTAGAACATGAGCCCGCCGACGACGAGCCCCGGCAGAAGGTCGACAGCGCGGGCGACGCGCACGACATCGCCGACCTCGTGCAGCGGCGAGCGGCGCGTGCCGAGATGCACGCGGAAGCGCCCGACGCCCGGACGCCACGACGCGTCGACGTCGAGGCACACGCGCACGTCGGGGCCGTCCGTCCCCGCGAGCGCGTCGGACGCGAGGCGCGCCTGCGCGACGTCGTCGACCATGAGCGTCACCGCGGCCCGCGCCGCGGGCGAGGCCGCGAGCGCCGCGAGCGCCCTCCTGTCGACGACCGGGTAGCCGAGCAGCACGTCGTCGTGGCCGTGCTCGACGAGCCACAGCGCCTCGGCGAGCGAGAACGCCATGATCCCCGCCCAGCCCGGCCGCGCGAGGACGTGGTCGAGGAGCGTGCGCACGCGCACGGACTTCGATGCGAGGCGCACGGGCGTGCCGCCCGCACGCCGGACGAGGTCGTCGGCGTTGGACTCGAGGACGTCGAGGTCGACGACGGCGAGCGGAGCGGGCAGGTGGGCCGTCGCGGCGTCGAGACGGGCGCGCAGGGTGCTCATGCCGCCGAACATACCGCGACCTGCGCGTGGGTCGTTGACCACGGGGCCATCGAGGTCCGATAGTGCGGTGTGGCCATCGACGTCCTCTCCCGCGCCCCCCGCTCGCACGCCCCCGGCCCCGACGGCCTGTGGCGCAACTGGTCGGGCTCCGTCACGTGCCGCCCGACAGCCTTCGTCGAGCCGTCCGACGCGGACGACGTCGCCCGGCACGTCGGGCAGGCGGTGGCCGACGGCCGCGGGGTGCGCGTCGTCGGCGGCGGGCACTCCTTCACGCCGCTCGTCGCGACGGACGGGGTCCTGCTGGGGCTCGACCGGCTCGCTTTCGTCGACGAGCCCGTGCCGCTCGCGGTGCCTGAGGGCCGCGCGACGCACACGGTGCGCGTCGGCGCGGGACTGCGGCTGCACGACCTCAACCTCGCGCTCACGCGGCTCGGCCTCGCGATGGGCAACCTCGGCGACATCGACCACCAGAGCGTCGCGGGTGCGATCTCGACGGGCACGCACGGCACGGGCGGCGTCGCGGCGGGCCTGTCGACGCAGGTGCGGGGTGTCGAGCTCGTCCTCGCCGACGGCACGCGCGTCACCGCGTCCCAGACCGAGCGGCCCGAGCTCTTCGAGTCCGCGCGCCTCGGTCTCGGCACGCTCGGCGTCCTCACGGCGGTGACGCTTGCCGTCGAGCCCGCCTACGTCCTCGAGGCGGTCGAGGAGCCGTGGCCCCTCGACCGTGTGCTCGACGGGCTCGAGGACCTGCTCGCCGCGAACGAGCACGTCGAGTTCTACTGGTTCCCCCACACGCGCCGCGCCCTCACCAAGCGCAACAACCGGCGTCCCGTGTCCGACACCCCGCTCGGGCGCGTGCGCGGGCTCGTCGACGACGAGCTGCTCTCCAACGGCCTCTTCGAGGTCGTCAACCGCGTCGGCCGCCTCGCGCCGCGCGCGATCCCCCGACTCAACGCGGTGAGCGCCCGCGCGCTCGGCGCGCGCCGCTTCACGGCGCCGTCGCACGAGGTGTACGTCTCGCCGCGGCGCGTGCGCTTCCGCGAGTCCGAGTGGGCCGTCCCCCACGAGGTGCTACTGCCGGTCCTCGCCGAGATCGACGCGTGGATCGAGTCGTCGGGCGAGACCGTCTCGTTCCCCATGGAGGTGCGCTTCGCGGCGCCCGACGACGTGTGGCTCTCGACCGCTCACGGCCGGCGCACCGCGTACGTCGCCGTCCACCAGTTCTGGCGGACCGACCCCACGCGGCTCTTCGCGGCCGTGCAGCGGATCATGGTCGCGCACGGCGGCCGACCGCACTGGGGCAAGGAGCACGCCGCCGGCATCGAGCACCTCCGGAGCGTCTACCCGCGGCTCGGCGACTTCCTCGACGTGCGTGCGGGCGTCGACCCCGACGGCGTCTTCCTCAACGCGCACGTGCGGCAGGTGCTCGGACTGTGAGCCCCGACGCCGGGCCAGGTCCGTCCGTCCGCGCGCTGCGGGAGCTCGCGCTCGCGCTGCCCGACGCCCGCAGCGACTTCCCCTTCGGGCCCGACGCCGAGGCGTTCCGCATCCACGGCCGCATGTTCGCCCTGCTCTCGAGCTCGCCCCGGGTGAGCGAGGAGCACGCGTTCGTCAACCTCAAGGTGGAGCCCGTGCTCGTCGACGGCCTCGTCGCGGCGCACGACGACGTCCTGCCCGGCTGGCACATGAACAAGCGGCACTGGGTGTCGCTCGTCCTCCACGACGACCTCGACCCCGAGCTGCTCGGGCAGCTCCTCGAGGACTCCTACGACCTCGTCGTCGCGAAGCTGCCGCTCGCGCTGCGGCCCCTCACGCACCGCGGCTGAGCCCGGGCGTCGGCCGCCCGCTCAGCCCTCGTCGGGCTGGATGAAGTCCGCGCCCGTCACCCAGCGCAGCCCCGAGAACGCGTCGTGCGCGATCGACAGCTCGACGAGCGAGCCGCTCTCCGTGAAGCGCCCGTAGCAGGACTCGGCCGTGCTGCCGTGCGTCGCCGCACGGCAGCCGTCCCACACGACACCCGTCGGCGGGTCACCGTCGAACCGCTCACGAACCTGCGTCGCGGCGTAGAACCCGACGTCGTACAGCCGCGCCTCCACCCACGCGTCGAACACGCAGCGCCCCGCGGACTCGGCCGTCACCGACGCGGGTGTGCCCGGGCAGCCCGGCGCGAGCTCCGCGGCAGGATCGGCGCCGAGCGTCCGGACGCGCTCGAGAGCGGACGCACCGCCGCCCTCGTCGGGGTTCCGCAGCAGCGCGTCGGCGTCGCCGCGCGTGAGGATCGCAGCGTTCGGTCGGTCACCGCACGCGAGCACGTACTCCGGCTCCATGTCGTTGTCACCGGCGAGGCCGGGCAGGAGCGCCAGCACGACCCGCGCGCCCTCGGCCGTCGCGTAGCCGAACGCGCGCGTCGCGCCAGCCGTCTCCGTGGCCGTGAGCTCGACGGGATCGGTCACGGTGAGGCTGCACGCCTCCGCGGCGAGCGCGCGTGCCGCACAGTCCTCGTCGACGAGGAACGTGTTGCGGGCGGCCGCGTCCTCGTCCTCCGCGATGACCGGACAGTCGAGCGGCGTGCGGTCGCCCGTCGTGAAGTGCGGCAGAGTCATCGGGGTCGTCGTCGACGGGGCGGGCGTCGTCGACGACGGGCCGGAGGGGCTCCCCGCAGGGTCCGCACACCCGACGAGCGCGCTCGCCGCGGCCGCGAACGCAATCGCGAGGAACGTCGCGCGACGGCGGAGCATGGCAACCTCCCGCGGAGACGGCTCCCGGACACCCTCGCCCGGTGCCCCGAGCCTAGACCCGGCGCCGGTGGCCGGACAACGAGGGCACAGCCCTAGTCGACGCTACGGTTCCGGCCCGGACGCAGCGAGAACGACAGGAGGATCGTCGCACCGACGATCGCAGAGACCGTCGTCAGCATGTCCGAGCCCCACGGCCGGACGATCTCGCGGTACGCGAGGTAGAGCAGGCCCACGCCGCCCACGAACGCCACGATCCTTGGTCCGAGTCCCTGCACGCGTCCTCCCCCGTCGGCACCGCTGTCCCGTGCATCCTGCCCGACGCTCGTAGCCTCCGCACGTCGGGGCGCCCACGGCGCCGGGAGCCCTCAGACGGCGACGACGAGCGCCGTCGCGACCGCGAGGATTCCCTCGCCCCTGCCGGTGAACCCGAGACCGTCCGTCGTCGTCGCGCTCACCGTCACGGGAGCGCCGCACGCCTCCGTGAGCGCCGCCGCCGCCTCGGCACGGCGCGGGCCCAGGCGCGGACGGTTGCCGACGACCTGAACCGCGACGTTGCCGATCTCGAAGCCCGCGGCCCGCACGCGTCGCGCGGCCTCGGCGAGCAGCACCGTGCCCGCCGCGCCCGCCCACTCCGGCTCGGAGGTCCCGAAGTTCGAGCCCAGGTCGCCCAGGCCCGACGCCGAGAACAACGCGTCCGCGGCCGCGTGCGCGGCGGCGTCCGCGTCCGAGTGACCTGCGAGGGGCCGCTCGCCCGGCCAGCTGAGGCCCGCGAGCGCGAGGTCGCGCGTGTCGTCGTCGGCCGCCCAGGCGTGGACGTCGACGCCGATGCCCGTGCGCGGCAGCGGGAACCCGCGACGTGCGTCGTCGGTGGTCATGGGGTGGTCTCCTCGTCGTGCGTGGGAACGGGGGTCTGCTCCGCGAGGAGCAGGCTCGCGAGCGCAATGTCGCGGCGCGTCGTGATCTTCAGCGCGAGGTCGTCGCCCTGCACAGCGTGCACCCGGTGCCCGGCGCGCTCGACGAGCGTCGCGTCGTCGGTCGCAGCCGTCGCCTCGTCGGAGCCGTCGACGCCCGCCGCGCGGGAGGCGGCGTGCGCGGCGTCGAGCGTCGCCCGGTCGAAACCCTGCGGGGTCTGGACGATGCCGAGCCCCGTCCGAGGCGTCGCGCCGAGCGCCGGCGTGCCGCCGTCGGGCAGCCGGCCACCGACGAAGGCGCCGTCGACGACGGTCTGGAGGGAGTCGACGACGGGCACGAGCGGCGTCACGGCGACGTGCCCGGCGGCGACGGCGCGCGCGACGCGCGCGACCACTGCGGGCGGTGTGAGGGCACGGGCCGCGTCATGGACGAGCACCGTGCCGTCGCCCGGTGGCAGCGCCGCGAGGCCCGCGGCGACCGATGCCTGACGGCTCGCCCCGCCCCGGACGACGGTGACGTCGGGCAGGGTTCCGTCGGGGAGCCGCAGCCCGACGAGCGCCGCGCGCACGTCCTCGACATGAGCGGCCGGAGCCGTGACGACGAGCGTCGTCACCTCGCCCGACGCGAGCAGACGTCGCGCGGCGTGGACGAGCAGGGGGACGTCGTCGAGCGGGACGAGGGCCTTGGGGAGCGTCGACCCGAGGCGGGAGCCGGAGCCGGCGGCCGTGAGGATCGCGGAGCGGAGCATGCCCCGAACCTACCGCCCCGCCCAGCTCTCCCCGACTCGTAGCGCTCCTGCACACGCCGGAGCGTGCAGGAGCGCTACGAGTCGAGAAGCTGGAGCGACTCGTAGGGCTCCAGCACCATCGAACCGTGCTCCGGACCTACGGGTCGCGGAGGGGACCGCCTCGACGGAAGGAGCCCCGCACCGGGACGGTACGGGGCTCCTTCCGAGCATGCGAGGCGCGCGTCAGGACGCGAGCACCTCGTCGAGGATGGCCTCGGCCTTCTCCTCCTCGGTGTGCTCGGCAAGAGCGAGCTCCGAGACGAGGATCTGGCGCGCCTTCGAGAGCATGCGCTTCTCGCCGGCCGAGAGGCCCCTGTCGGCGTCGCGGCGCGAGAGGTCACGGACGACCTCTGCCACCTTGATGACGTCACCCGACGCGAGCTTCTCGAGGTTGGCCTTGTAGCGGCGGGACCAGTTGGTCGGCTCCTCGGTGTAGGGCGCACGGAGCACCTCGAACACCTTGTCGAGCCCCTGCTGGTCGACGACGTCGCGGACACCCACGAGGTCGACGTTCTCTGCAGGGACCTCGATCGTCAGGTCGCCCTGGGCGACCTTGAGCTTGAGGTAGACCTTGTCCTCTCCCTTGATCGTCCGAGTCTTGATCTCCTCGATCAGCGCAGCACCGTGGTGCGGGTAGACGACGGTCTCCCCCACTGAGAAAGTCATTGGATTGGATCCCCTTTCGCGGACAACCATCTTACCACGAAAAAGGGCGGAATCACGGGGGCCGTCCGGCCTCGTGCACGCTCCGTGGACATGGCCCGGCGCTCCGACCACCGTCGTAGCACTAGGGTTGGACCGGGACACCCCTACCACACGACCACCGCGACCTCCTGGGACCCACGTCCGGAGCGCACCGCGGAACGAGCATCCAGGAGCACACGTGAACCGCCTGCAGACCCGCACCGGCCGCGGGGCCGCCGCCGCCCTCTCCCTCGCTGTCGTCGCGGGCCTCGCCGCCTGCTCGCCCATCACGACGCACCGCCCGTACGCAGCGTCCGACGGCATCCGTGTCGATGTCGCCTCGGGCGTCACCGTCGAGAACCTTCTCGTGCTCACGTCGGCGAAGGGCGCCCCCGGTGCCGTCCAGGCCGGCCTCGTCAACGCCACCGCCGCCGACGTCACGATCGCGATCGACACGCTCCGCTTCGACGTCCCCGCCGGCTCCACCGTCATCCTCGGCGGCGAGTCCGGCGAGACCGCGAGCCTCGCCGCCGTCGACGTCGCGCCCGGCGCCGTCCTGCGCGTCGCCGTCGGCACCCCGGACGACGCGACGCAGGTCCCCGTGCCCGTCCTCGACGGATCGCACGCCGACTACGCGCCGTACGTGCCCGCCGCGTCCTGACGCTCCCGCGAACGACGCACGAGCCCCGGCACCCTGAGGGTGCCGGGGCTCGTGCGTTCCTAGGTCCCGCCTGCCGCGACCGTGGACGGCGACCGCGACGGACCGGACGACGCCCGGCCGCGATGGGGTACGGCCGGACGTCGCCAGGTCATGCGGGACTCACCCGAAGCGGCCCGAGATGTAGTCCTCCGTCGCGGGGACGGACGGCGACGAGAACATCGTCGGCGTGTCCGCCATCTCGATGAGCCTGCCCGGCTGCCCCGTGCCCGCGATGTTGAAGAACGCCGTGCGGTCCGAGACGCGCGCCGCCTGCTGCATGTTGTGGGTGACGATGACGATCGTGTAGTCGTTCTTCAGCTCGCTCATGAGGTCCTCGATCGCGAGCGTCGAGATCGGGTCGAGCGCGGAGCACGGCTCGTCCATGAGGAGCACCTGCGGCTCGACCGCGATCGCACGCGCGATGCACAGGCGCTGCTGCTGGCCGCCCGAGAGCGACGAGCCCGGCTTGTCGAGACGGTCCTTCACCTCGTTCCAGAGGTTCGCGCCACGCAGCGAGCGCTCGACCGTGTCGGCCGCTTCCGAGCGCGAGATCCGCTTGTTGTTGAGGCGGACGCCCGCGAGGACGTTGTCCGCGATCGACATCGTCGGGAACGGGTTGGGGCGCTGGAAGACCATGCCGACCTGGCGGCGGACCTGCACCGGGTCGACCTCGGACGCGTAGAGGTCCTGGCCGTCCATGACGGCGCGCCCCTCGACGCGCGCGCCCGGGATGACCTCGTGCATGCGGTTGAGCGTGCGGAGGAACGTCGACTTGCCGCAGCCCGACGGGCCGATGAGGGCGGTGACCGAGCGAGGCTCGATCGCCATCGACACGCCCTCGACCGCGAGGAAGTCTCCGTAGTAGACGTCGAGGTTCTCGACGTCGATGCGCTTGGACATGGGAGGAGGCCTTTCGGTGGCTCAGCGGCCGGTCTTGGGGCTGAACGCCCGCGAGATGCCACGCGCCACGAGGTTGAGGAGCATGACGATGAGGATGAGGGTGAGGGCTGCGGCCCAGGCACGGTCGACGCCCACGCCGCCCTGCTGGTACTGCGAGTACGCGAACACCGGCAGCGTGGCCATGCGCCCCTCGAAGACGTCCCAGTTGGTGCGCGTGATCATGCCGACCGTGATGAGCAGCGGCGCCGTCTCGCCGATGACCCGGGCGATCGCGAGCATGACGCCCGTGACGATGCCGGCGACCGACGTCCGCAGGACGACCTTGAGGATCGTCAGCCACTTCGGCACGCCGAGCGCGTACGACGCCTCACGGAGCTCGTTCGGCACGAGGCGCAGCATCTCCTCGACGGACCGGATGACGACGGGCGTCATGAGGACCGCGAGCGCGACCGCCCCCATGAGCCCCGAGCGGTATGCAGGGCCCATGACGAGCGTGAAGAGCGCGAACGCGAAGAGGCCGGCGACGATCGACGGGATGCCCGTCATGACGTCGACGAAGAACGTGATGCCCTTGGCGAGCGGGCCGCGCCCGTACTCGACGAGGTAGATCGCGGTGAGCAGGCCGATCGGCACCGAGATGAGCGTCGCGGTGAGCGTCACCATGAGCGTGCCGACGATCGCGTGCGCAACGCCGCCCGACGTCATGTCGCCGAAGATGCCGACCATGTCAGTCGTGAGGAACGTGCCCGAGAAGAGGACGAGGCCGCGCGAGCCGACCGTCCACAGCAGCGAGACGAGAGGGACGAGCGCCAGCAGGAACGCGACCGTGACGAGCGTCGTCGCGAGCCGGTCCTTCGCGCGGCGCGGACCCTCGACGTAGCGGGACGCCGCCGTGAGCGCGATCGCGTGGAGCAGGGCGGTGAGCGCGGCGACCGTCGTCGGCGTCGGCTCGCCCGTGAGGGCGAGCCCGCCCCCGGCGACGAGCGCCGAGCCTGCGAGCGAGGCCCACGGCGCCCAGCGCGGCAGACGGTTGCCTGTGAGGGAGAGAGCAGAGCTCGCGGTGGCGGTAGCGAGGGACATCAGTTGGCTCCGGAGAACTCGGCCCGGCGGGCGATGATCCAGCGCGCGACCATGTTGACCGCGAGCGTGATGACGAAGAGCGCGAGGCCCGTGGCGATGAGCACCGACACCGACAGGCCGGAGGCCTCCGGGAACTTCGCGGCGATGTTCGCCGCGATCGACTGGTGCTGGCCGGGCTTGAGGAGGAAGAACGAGAAGAGGTACCCGGGCGAGAGGATCATGAGGACCGCCATCGTCTCGCCGAGCGCGCGGCCCAGGCCGAGCATCGACGCCGAGACGAGTCCCGAGCGACCGAACGGCAGGACCGCCATACGGATCGTCTCCCAGCGGGTCGCGCCGAGCGCGAGCGCCGCCTCCTCGTGGAGGACGGGCGTCTGGAAGAACACTTCGCGCGAGACCGCAGTGATGATGGGGATGATCATCACCGCGAGGACGGTCGCGGCCGCGAGCACGTTGCGCGCGGGCGCCGTGTAGCCGGCGAACAGCGGGATGAACCCCAGCGCGTCCGAGAGCCACCGGAAGATCGGGTCGAGCACGGGTGCGAGCCACAGCGCGCCCCACAGGCCGTAGACGACCGACGGGATCGCGGCGAGCAGGTCGATGACGTACCCGAGCGCCTGTGCGGCGCGGCGCGGCGCATAGTGCGTGATGAACAGCGCGATGCCGAGCGACAGCGGCACCGCGAGCGCGAGCGCGAGGAGCGCCGAGAGCAGCGTGCCGAAGACGAGCGGGCCCACGTACGTGAGCAGCGACTGACCGTTCATCCAGGAGATCTTCGCGAGCTCGTCAGGGCTCGCCGTGAGCGCGGGCCACGCCCGCATGACGAGGAAGCCTGCGACGGCCGCGAGGACGACGAGGATGAGCACACCCGTCGCGCCCGAGACGCCCTTGAAGATCTTGTCGGCGACGCGCGAGGCGCCGCTCGCGCGCAGGGAGACCGCGGGTGCGGCCGCCTGAGCGGGGTTCGGGACCCGGCGGTCCACGTCCGTGGGCCCGGGCGCTGCCCAGGCCGAGCTGTCGTCGTGCATGTCCTCGTCCATCGTCGCGTCGTACGTGCGGCGGCCGTCCGCCGGCACCCCTGCGGGGGTGCCGGCGGCGGCGGTCGTCATGGCCCCGCGAGGGGCCTGCCCACCGTCCTCGACGGCGGCGTCCGGGAGTGGTCCGCCCGGG
Organism: Sanguibacter sp. HDW7; assembly: GCF_011300875.1. NCBI lineage: Bacteria > Bacillati > Actinomycetota > Actinomycetes > Micrococcales > Sanguibacteraceae > Sanguibacter > Sanguibacter sp. HDW7. The sequence goes on from NZ_CP049862.1 coordinate 2,790,781, forward strand.
AGGGGGGTGGGCACGGGGTCACTTCACCGAGATCGAGTCGATCGCGGCCTGGATCTTCGTGCGCAGGTCCGCCGAGATCGGCGCGGAGCCCGCGACGTCGGCCTGCGCCGAGCGGGCCTGGCCCTCCTCCGAGGCGACGTACGTGAGGAACGCCTTGACGTTGGCGACGTCCGCGGCGTTCTCGTAGACCGAGCACGCGATGTCGTAGGAGACGAGGACGACCGGGTAGGCGCCGGCGGCCGTCGTCGTGCGGTCGAGCTCGATGACGAGGCGCTTGTCCGTCGCACCCTCGGCGGCGGGCGACGCGTCGACGACCTTGGCCGCGGCCTCCGCGGAGTACGGGACGTACGCGTCCCCGACCTTGACCGCGATGGTGCCGAGGTCACCGGCGCGCGAGGCGTCGGCGTAGCCGATCGTGCCCTCGGCCGCCTTGACCGTGTCGACCATGCCCGACGTGCCGTTGCCCGACTGACCGCCCGAGACGGGCCAGTCGCCCGACGGCTCGTGCGTCCACGCGCCCTCGCCGGCCGCGGCGAGGTACTCGGTGAAGTTCTCGGTCGTGCCCGACTCGTCGGAGCGGTTGACCGGGATGATCGCGAGGTCCGGGAGCTCGACGCCCTCGTTCTGCGCGGCGATCGCCGGGTCGTTCCACTTCGCGATCTTGCCGTCGAAGATCTGCGAGATCGTCTTCGCGTCGAGGTTGATGTTCGCCGCCGAGACCTGCGGGAGGTTGTAGATCACCGCGATGGGCGAGATGTAGACGGGAAGCTCGAGGGCCTCGCCGCCGAAGCAGCGCGTGGCGGCTGCCGTGATCTCCTCGGGCTTGAGCGCCGAGTCGGAGCCTGCGAAGAGCGTCGAGCCCGCGAGGAACTGCTCGCGGCCCGCGCCCGAGCCGGCACCGTCGTAGGAGAACTGGACGTCCGGGGCGAGGTCCGCGAAGCCCGCGGCCCAGCCCTCCATGGCCTTGCCCTGCGACGAGGCGCCGGCGCCGGCGAGCGTGCCGCTCAGCCCGGCCGGGGCCTCGGAGGTCGTGTCACCGGAACCGGTGGAGCCGGTGGCGCCGGGGGTCGTCTCGTTCGAGTCGCTGCAGGCGGCGAGAGCGAACGCGAGGGCGCCGACGGCCACGAGGGACCCGGCGCGACGGCTGGTGCGGCTGATGCTCACTGGAGTTCCATCCTGAAGTCTGTCGCCGCAGGTCTTGTGCCTGCGATCTACCTCGGACGTTAGGGAGCGAAGATGACCCGGTCGGGTGACGACGGTGAACCGCCGGTGAACAGCCCCCGAAGTCGTCGGACGCCTCGTGCGCGCGCACTACAACAGTGTCGGCGAGGGGTCGGGAGGGTGACGGACCCGTCACGACGACGGGCGCTCCCGCGCACGACGGAGGGGGCCGCCCCGGCAGCGCCGGGACGACCCCCTCTCGCGGGACGACTCAGTCGTCGGTGAGCTTGTAGCCCAGCCCGCGGACCGTGACGAGCAGCGTCGGGCTGCCCGGGTCCGCCTCGATCTTCGCGCGGATGCGCTTGACGTGGACGTCGAGCGTCTTCGTGTCCCCGACGTAGTCCGATCCCCACACGCGGTCGATGAGCTGCCCCCGCGTGAGGACGCGGCCGACGTTGCGCATGAGCAGCTCGAGCAGCTCGAACTCCTTGAGCGGGAACGCCACCTGCTGCCCGTCGACCGTGACGACGTGGCGGTCGACGTCGAGGCGCACGTTGCGCGCCTCGAGCACCGCGCCATCGTCGACGACCTCGGAGCGCGCGCTCGTCGCCGCGGCCGTCGCGGCCGTGACCTCCGCGTGCCGGCGGAGCACGGCCCGCATGCGGGCCAGCAGCTCACGGAACGAGTACGGCTTCGTCATGTAGTCGTCGGCCCCGATCTCGAGCCCCACGACCTTGTCGATCTCACCGTCCTTCGCCGTGAGCATGATGACGGGCACGTTCGAGCGCACGCGCAGCTCACGGCACACCTCGATGCCCGAGAGGCCCGGGAGCATGAGGTCGAGCAGGACGAGGTCCGCCCCGCCCTCGTCGAACGCCGTGAGGGCGTCGGGGCCCGTGCCGACAGCGACGACCTCGTACCCTTCCCGACGGAGCTGGTACGTGAGCGGCTCGGCGTAGGACTCCTCGTCCTCGACGACCAGGATGCGGGTCATGCGTCCTCTTCCTTCTCGGCGACGACCGTCGCCACTCCGACTGCTTCCGTCGCGACGTGCGCCGCGGGGATCTTCATGGTGAATGTGGAACCCTGTCCCGGCTGGGACCAGATGGTGATCTCGCCGCCGTGGTCGGCGACGACGTGCTTGACGATGCTCAGGCCGAGGCCCGTGCCGCCCGTCTCGCGCGAGCGCGCCGGGTCGACCCGGAAGAAGCGCTCGAAGATGCGGTCCTGGACCTCGCGCGAGATGCCGACGCCCTGGTCGACGACCGAGATCTCGACGAAGTCCTGCGAGCTGCGCACGCCGACCGTCACCGACGAGCCGTCCGCGGAGTAGTTGACCGCGTTGTCGAGCAGGTTGCGCAGCGCGGTGACGAGCAGGTTGTGGTCGCCGTACACGGCCGCGTCGAGGTCGCCCGCGCTCGCGAGGCGGATGTTGCGTCCCGTCGCCGTCGTACGCGCCCGGTCGACCGACTCCTCGACGATCCCGCGCACCGCAACGGCCTGCACCTGCGTGAGCGCCCCCGCCGACTGCAGGCGCGAGAGCTCGATGACCTCGTGGACGAGCGCACCGAGGCGCGCCGACTCCTGCTGCATGCGCCCCGAGAAGCGACGCACGGCCTCAGCGTCGTCGGCCGCGTCGTGCACGGTCTCCGCGAGCAGCGCGAGCGCCCCCACCGGCGTCTTGAGCTCGTGGGAGATGTTGACGACGAAGTCCCGACGGATCGCCTCGAGCCGACGCGCCTCCGTCCGGTCCTCCGCGAGGACGAGCACGTGGTGGGCGTCGACCTGCGCGACCCGCACCTGCAGCAGCACGTCGCCGCGGCCCGACGGTCCGCGCGGCAGCTCGATCTCGACGTCGAGGATCTCCCCCGTGCGCCGCACCGAGGCCACCATGTCCTCGACGGCCTTGTGCGTGAGCGCGTCGTGCCGCACGAGACCCAGCGCGTACGCAGGGGCCGACGCCCGCACGATCTCGTCGTTCTCGCCGACGACGACCGCCGCCGAGCGCAGCACCGCGAGCGCCCGCACGAATCCCTCGTCGAGGTCAGCGGGCGGGCCGACGGGCACGACACGCTCGCGCCGCTCGTTCCACAGGAACAGGAGCGTCGCGAACACGCCGGTGATGAGGCCGACGACGCCGGAGATGACGATGAGGAGTCCGTCCACGTGCCCCAGCGTAGGCGGGACGCGCGCGTCCACCTCACTGCGCGAGGCCGTTGCGACGACTGCTCGCCCGAAGTTCACCGAGGGCGCTCCTGCCGTTCACCTGGACGTGGGCCGGCGCTGTGAGAGTGGGCCGGGGCCGATGCGCCCCCGGCCGCTCGGGCCGCAGTCCCGGGCCGGCCGACTCCCCCGACCGTCTCCCCGACCGCCTTCGCGGGCGGGAGGCGGCCCCGGCCGCACGGCCGACCACGACCGAAGGAAGTAGACATGCGCGGAATCTTCGAGGCCGAGCTGCGGCAGATCGGTGACGACCTCACCGCGATGGCGCGGCTCGTCGAGTCGGCGATCAAGGACGCCGGGACGGCGCTGCTCGAGGCCGACCTCGGGCTCGCCCAGTCCGTCGTCGAGAAGGACGGCGAGATCGACGCCCTCGAGCGCGACCTCGACGAGCGGTGCGTGCTGCTGCTCGCGCAGCAGGCGCCCGTCGCGACCGACCTGCGCGTCGTCGTCTCGGCGCTGCGCATCTCCTCGACGCTCGAGCGCATGGGCGACCTCGCCCGGCACATCGCGCAGGTCGCTCGCGGGCGCTACCCCCGGCCCGCCGTCGCCGGCGACGTCGCGGCGACGTTCGCCCAGATGAACGCGGCCGCGGTGCACGTCGCCGAGCGCGTCGCCCAGCTGCTCGAGACGCGCGACCTCACGCTCGCGCACAAGATCGAGCGTGACGACGACCAGCTCGACGCCCTCCACCAGGACACGTTCGCGGCGCTGCTCGGCGGCGGCTGGGAGGGGACGCCGCAGGAGACCGTCGACGTCACGCTGCTCGGCCGCTACTACGAGCGGTTCGGCGACCACGGCGAGTCGATCGCGCGCCGCATGCTCTTCCTCGTCACGGGCGCCTTCGAGACGACGGAGGACTGAGGTCCTCTCAGCGCCGGAAGACGGCAGGACCCCCGGGAGCGTGGCTCCCGGGGGTCCTGCCGTCCGTCGTCAGACGGTCACTTCTTGCCCTGGTTGGCGACGGCCTTGATGGCCTCCGCCGCGGCGTCGGGGTCGAGGTACTGACCCGGCTTCACCGGCTTGAGGGTCTCCTCGTCGAGCTCGTAGACGAGCGGGATGCCCGTCGGGATGTTGAGGCCCGCGATGTCGTCGTCGGAGATGCCGTCGAGGTACTTGACGATCGCGCGCAGCGAGTTGCCGTGCGCGGCGACGAGGACGGTCTTGCCGGCCTTGAGGTCGGGCACGATCTCGGCGTCCCAGTACGGGAGCGCGCGCTCGAGGACGTCCTTGAGGCACTCGGTGAGGACCTGCGGGGCGTCGGCGTAGCGCGGGTCGGCGTCCTGGGAGAACTCCGAGCCGACCTCGATCGCGGGCGGCGGGACGTCGTAGGAACGGCGCCAGAGCATGAACTGCTCCTCGCCGAACTCGGCGAGCGTCTGGGCCTTGTCCTTGCCCTGGAGCGCACCGTAGTGACGCTCGTTGAGGCGCCAGGAGCGCTTCACGGGGATCCAGAGGCGGTCCGCGGAGTCGAGCGCGAGGTGCGCGGTGTTCATCGCACGACGCAGGAGGGAGGTGTGGACGACGTCCGGGAGGACATCAGCGTCACGGAGGAGCTGGCCTCCGCGCTTCGCCTCCTCGACGCCCTTCTCGGAGAGGGCCACGTCGACCCAGCCGGTGAACAGGTTCTTGGCGTTCCACTCGCTCTCGCCGTGGCGGAGCAGCACGAGGGTGTAGGTCATGGTCTCTATTGTGACGCACGCGGCCGTGCATGGACGGGGGACCTCGGTCCGTGGGACGCCGGACGTGGTCCTCAGCCCGTCGTGAGCTGCCGAAGCGTCGCGACCTCGTCGGCGCCGAGGCCGCACTCGACGACGAGGTCGCGGCTCGGTGTGCGTGACAGCCAGAGATCGTCGCCGCTGCGGCCCGTCGTCACCGGCAGCACCCCGAGCATCCGCAGGTGGGCGGACGCCGTCTGCGGGCGCAGCATGAGCGTCGTCCCGGCCGGGAACTCCCCCTGAGCCTCGCGCGACGTCGAGATCATCGACGGGTCGGCGCGCACGAGCTCGATCGCGGCCGCGCAGTCCACCTCCCACGCGATGACGACCCGCGAGCGCGCGGTGAGCGCGGCGGGCAGCGCGGCGAGGTCCTCGGGAGCGACGCCGTCGCGCATGTCGGCGGAGGGCGCGGCGACGCCGGCATGGACGATACGCCAGCCGGGCGGCGGGTCGAGGCTCGTGAGGGTGAGGGGAACGTCAGGACCGGGGCGTCCGACGAGGACGACCGAGGTCGAGCCGTCGAAACCCTCGGCGCGCGAGCCGTCGGCGTGGGAGTAGGACATCCCGAGGTCCACGACACCGGGCCACCACGAGCCCGTGACGAGGGCTGTCACGAGGACGACGATCCCGCCGACGACGGCCGCGGCACGCAGGCGCCGCGAACGCGGCGGGACGAGGAGGTCGAGCGTCTCGTCGCGCTCGGGGTCAGGTGTTGTCGCAGCCATTGTCACAATGTACTGTGACGATAGGACGACGACAAGACCGACCGGAGGATCGCATGACCAACCTGCTCGCACTCGGCATGGCCCTCCTCGCGCCGCTCGTCGTCGGTGGCGTCATCCTCGGCATCCTCCTCGCGCGACGGAGGGTGACGAGCGACGACGTCCTGTGGCTCGCCGGGACCGACGACGTCACGCCCGACGAGCAGGCCGTCTACGCCGACCACCTCGACCGTCACCGCACCTCACGCCTCTGGTGGGGCGCCGTAGGCCTCACCGTCGCCGTCGCGAGCGGCCTCCTCCTCGACCACGGCACCGTGAGCCTCGGGACGAGCAGCCTCGGCCCCGTGGGCGACGTCCTCTACTGCCTCGTCGCGGGCGTCGCCGTCGGTGCGCTCCTCGCCGAGAGCTACCGCCTGCGACGCCGACCCGGCCCGGCCTCGGCCTCCCTCGTCCCGCGTGCGCCGCTGCCCGCGCGCGGCGTACGGCGCGCGGCCCGGTTCATCGCGCTCGGCGCCCTCGCGCTCGGCATCGTCGACCTCGCCCTCGAACCCAGGCTCGGCACAGCGGCGCTCACCTTCGCCCTCCTCGCGCCGTGGCTCCTGTGCGAGGTCGTGCTCCGCACCGTCCGCGACCGCCCACGGCCCGCGCTCTCGCCGCGCGCCGAGCACGTCGACGCACGCCTGCGCGCCTTCGCCGCCGTCACCGTGAGCCGCCTCGAGCTCGCCGCCGCGCTGAGCGCCGCCGCCTGGCTCCTCGACCTCGACGGGCGCTGGAGCCGTCGCCACGACGCGATCGGCGCCACGGTCCTCGTCACAGGGCTCGGCCTGCTCGCCGCCGCCGTCGTCACGCTGTGGCACGCCGCGCCGCGCTCGCGCGGCCGGCGGCCGCTCCTGCCCGACGACGGCGGACCTGCCGGCCAGTTCGGCCTCGTGGGGGCCTCGGGCGGCCCCGCGCGCGAGGTCCCCACGCCCTCCGACGGCACGACCGCATGATCGTCACCGTCGACCCGACCTCGCCCGTGCCCGTGTTCGAGCAGCTCCGGGCGCAGATCGCGCGGCACGTCGCGGACGGCACGCTGCGACCGGGCGACACCCTGCCGCCCATCCGGCACCTCGCCGCCGACCTCGGCATCGCGCGCGGAACGGTCGCCAGGGTCTACGAGCAGCTCGCGCGCGACGGCGTCGTCCGCACCGCCGGACGCCACGGCACGATCGTGGCCGGGACCCAGGGCAGCCCGCCGGCCGCTCCGGCGCACGTCGAGGTGGACATCGCCGCCGACGCCCTCGCGAGCGTCATCCGGGCGGCCGGGCTCGACGACAGCGTCGCCCACGCGGCGCTCGCCGCAGCGCTCGGGCGCAACCGCACCTGACGAGCAGCCCGACCTACGCGACGCGCGAGCGCCGCACCTTCGCCGCGTCGCGGTAGACGTCGAGCATCCCGCGAGCCGCGGCCTCCCAGCCGAAGCTCGCTCCCACCACGGCCGCCCCCTCGCCGAGCCGCGCCCGCAGCGCGTCGTCGGCCAGCACCCTGTCGAGCGCCGCCGCCCACGCGCGCGGCTCGTGCCCCTCGACGAGCAGGCCCGAGACGCCGTCGACGACGACCGTCCGCAGCCCGCCCACGGCGGTCGCGACGACGGGCGTCCCGCACGCCTCCGCCTCCGCAGCGACGAGCCCGAACGACTCCGAGTGCGACGGCATCGCGACGATGTCCGCGCTGCGGTACCAGTCGCCGAGCGCCGAGCGCGGCACGGGCGGACGGAACAGCACGCGATCGCCCACACCCAGCCGGTCGGCGAGAACTGCCAGCTCCCGCACCGCCGTCGGACGCCCCGACGGACCCCCGCACACGACGACCCACGGCACCGGACGACCCTGCGCACGCAGCTCGGCCGCAGCCTCCACGAGCGTGTCCGGACCCTTGAGCGGCTGCACGCGGCCGACGAAGAGCACGAGCGGACCCTGCGGCAGACCGAGCCGGTCCCGCAGCGCAGGATCGTCGGCACCGCGCGGCCCCGGCACCGGCCGGAACAGCTCGAGGTCCGCGCCCGGCGCCACGACGTGCACCCGAGCCGGGTCCGCACCGTAGAGATCACGCAGCTCAGCAGCCTCGTCGGGCGTCGACGCGACGAGCGCGTCCGCCGCGTCGACGACCTGCTCCTCGCCGACGACGCGACCGTGCGGCTCCGGCACGTCGCCCGGCGCGAGCGCCGCGTTCTTCACCTTCGCCATCGTGTGCATCGAGTGGACGAGCGGCACGTCCCAGCGGTCAGCGGCGAGCCAGCCGACCTGCCCCGAGAGCCAGTAGTGCGAGTGCACGACGTCGTACCAGCCCGGACGGCGCGACGCCTCGGTGCGTAGGACGCCCGCCGTGAAGGCGCACAGCTGCCCCGGCAGCTCGTTCTTGTCGAGGCCCTCGTACGGCCCCGCCGGGACATGGCGGACGAGCACGCCCTCGCCGGCCTCGTGGACGTCGGGCTGCGCCGACGCCGTCGCGCGCGTGAAGATCTCGACGTGCGCGCCGAGCCCCGCGAGCGCGCGGGCGAGACCACGCACGTAGACGTTCATGCCGCCCGCGTCGCCCGTGCCGGGCTGCGCGAGGGGCGAGGTGTGCACCGAGAGCATCGCGACCCGCAGGCCGTCGGCGCGCACGACCTCACCGTCCGCGGGCGCGGACGTGCCGGGAAGGTCGATGAGGGCCATGACCTCAGTATCGACCAGCGACGAGCGTCGGGGCGGGTCGGTCCGGGAGACTCGGCACACCCTCACCCCCAGCGATGTCGGGATCGGGACGGATCGTCCGGAAGGTGGGCCGGAAGTCCTACGTGGTCCCGTGTTTAATCCCCGAGAGTGGTCCTATGACTGCACCGTCGGGAACCACGCCGAACCCGCTCGAGGCCCTGCGCGCGAAGCTCGCCGCCGAGCCGGCCGTCGTCGACGCCGCCGCACCCGTCGTCGACGCCGCGACGCTCGAGGACGACTACATCGTCTGTCACTGCACCAACGTCACGGCGGGCGAGCTCCGCGGTCTCATCCACGAGGCCGGCTGCTCGTCGCTCGAGGAGATCCAGCGCTGCACTCGTGCCGGCGGGTCGTGCGGCAAGTGCGTGCCGCTGCTCACCGAGGTCGTCTCGATCGAGCTCGGCCGCGCCGGCATCGCCTGACCCACCCCCTGCTCGACTCGTAGGTCTGGAGCACCATCCAACGGTGCTCCAGACCTACGAGTCGTCTCGCTGTGCCGACTCGCTGGGCGGCTGGACGAGGGCGGGCTACGCGACGACGACGCAGGACGGCTTGACCGGGAGGTCGAGGCGACCGACGACCTCGCCCGCCCCGTCCTCCGCGACGCGCACCGCGACGAGGCACGCGCCGCCCTGCGACGCGACGAGCACGAGGTCGTCGCCCGCAGGGACCCCGGCGGGCGAGTCCGCGCCGTGCCACACGCTCGCATGGCTCGGGATCGCGGGCGATGCGGCCGCCACGACGATCCCGTCCGCCCCGACCTGCGCGACGAGCGCGTGGTGGCGGGGCCAGGAGGCACCGAGCGGGGTGTCGGAGAGGTGCCGCAGGACCGTCGGGCGACCCTCCGCGTCGCGCTCGACGGCGAACGTCGCGAGGACGTCCGGCCCGCGCACGGTGACGTGCAGGCGCGTGCCGTCGGCGGACAGCGAGACGTGCGCCGGGTAGGAACCGCGCTCCGAGGGCGGCGACGAGCACGCCGCCTGCTCGCCGACGACCGTGCCGGAGCCGTCGTCCGCGAGCAGGTACGTCGTCACGCGCGAGTCGAGCTCGCCGACGACGAACGCGACGCCGTCCGGGTGGATCGCGACGTGACGCGGGCCCGAGCCCGGGTTCGCGCGCGCACCGACGCCGTCAGCCTCGACACGCACCTGGCCGTCGACGCCGTCAGGGCGCAGGGAGTAGCGGCGCAGCTCGTCGGTGCCGAGGTCGGCGACCCACGCGTACGCCCCGCCCGGCAGCTCCCACGCGGAGTGGACGTGCGCCTCGCCCTGACGGTCGGCGTTCGGGCCCGAGCCGAGGTGGACGTGCGTGACGCCGTCGCCCGTCGGGCGGCCGTCGGCGTCGAGCGGCACGACGGTGAACGTGCCCGAGCCGTAGTTCGACACGAGCAGCGCGCCGTCGTCCGGGCCCGCGACGATCGCCAGGTGGCACGGGTAGTCGCCGCCCGCGGCGAGGCGTGCGACCTCGGTGAGGGTGTCACCGTCGACGTCGTAGGCGACGACGAGGCCGTCGGGCGTCTCGCTCGTCGCCCACAGGGTGCGGCCCGAGGGGTGGAGCTCGACCCACGAGGCATGGGGCAGCTCGGCCGCGGTGCCGCGGTCGACGAGGGTGCCGTCGGGCAGGAGGTCGACGCGGCGCACGCCCGAGGGCTGCTCGGGGGCGTCGTCGCTGCTCGGGTACGTGCCGAGCCACAGGCGCACGGGGTCCACAGGGGTCCTTCCGTCGGGGCGGCGCTGCCGCGGTGGGGATGCTGCCCATCCTGCCAGCCCGCCGCCCCCGGACTCTCCCGGGCACCCGGAAGTCGCCGAGATAGCGGTCTGGAGCCGAGATAGCGGTCTGGGGACCGCTATCTCGGCTGGGGACCGCTATCTCGCGAGAGTGTGGATATCAGGACGGGAGGCGGGAGGAGGGGTTGGCGATGAGCCCGCGGAGGACCTCGACCGCTCCCCCGGTCATCGCGGCCTCGTCGCCGGCGACCGACGGCTCGACGACGAGGTCGGACCGGGGCGCGGTGAGCACGCGCGCGTCGAGCTCGGCCGTGACGTGGGCGCGGAGGTAGGGCTCGAGCGGGCCGTAGACGCCGCCGAGGACGACGTGCGCGACGTCGGTGAGGTTGACGAAGTTCGCGAGCGCGACGCCGAGCGCCCAGCCGGCGCGCGCGAGCGCGGCGAGCGCGGCCGTGTCGCCGTCGTCGGCCCGGGCACGGAGGTCCGCGACCGGGCCGAGCCGGTCGAGGCCCGCCGCGACCATGAGCGCGTCCTTGCCCGCGTACGCCTCGAGGCAGCCGCGGGCGCCGCACGCGCACTCGGGGCCGTCGGGCTCGACGGTCGTGTGCCCGAGCTCGCCGGACCAGCCGCGGACCCCGCCGAAGACGGCGTTGTCGTGAAGGAGCGCGCCACCGATGCCGACCTCGCCGGAGACGTAGAGGAAGCTCTGCAGGTGGCGGCTGCGAGCGCGCCACTCGGCGACGGCGGCGAGGTTGGCCTCGTTGGTGACGGTGAGGCCGAGGCGGTCGAACGGCGCGACCTCGCGCAGCGCGGAGAGGTCGACGTCGGCCCAGCCGAGGTTGGGCGCGAGACGCAGGCGGTCGGCGGAGGGGTCGACGAGGCCGGGCAGGGCGAGGATCGCGCCGATGACGTCGATCCCGCGGGCCTCGAGCCTGCCGACGACGGCCTCGGCGTGCGCGGTGAGGTCGGCGAGGACGACGGCGGGGTCGGACGCGTGGTGGTCGCCGGGGACGACGACGGACTCGAGGACGTCGCCCGCGAGGTCGACGGCGCGGACGCCGAGGTAGTCGACGTTGACCTCGAGGCCGAGGCCCGCGAGGGTTCCGCGCGCGGGGGTGAGCGGGACGGCGGGGCGTCCGGCGCTGCCCGTCTGGACCGGGTCGCCCTCGGCGAGGACGCGGGACTCGACGAGAAGGTCGACGAGCGCGGAGACGGTCGCGCGGGTGAGGCCCGTCGCTGCTGCGAGGTCGGCGCGCGAGACGGGGCCGTCGGCGTCGAGGACGTGACCGAGGACGAGCGAGAGGTTGTGCTCGCGCAGGCTCGCCTGACGCGCGGCCGTCCCCCGGGAAGGTCCGCGTCGCGCGTGCTGCTGGCTCGTCGACATGGGTTGACCCTACCGCCGGAGCGCGATAAGTTCATTCGCAATACAAAACTCGACGAGGAGACCCCATGTCGCTCACCCCCACCCCCGCTGACAAGTTCTCGTTCGGCCTCTGGACCGTCGGCTGGAACGCTCAGGACCAGTTCGGATCCGCGAGCCGCCCGTGGCTCGACCCCGTCGAGTCCGTCCACCGCCTCGCCGAGCTCGGCGCCGCCCACGTCACCTTCCACGACGACGACGTCGTCCCCTTCGGCTCCGACGCCGCCGAGCGCGACCGGATCCTCGACCGCTTCAAGGGCGCCCTCGCCGAGACCGGCGTCACCGTCGAGATGGTCACGACGAACACGTTCTCCCACCCCATCTTCAAGGACGGCGCGTTCACCTCGAACGACCGCCGCGTCCGCCGCTACGGCCTCCGCAAGGTCCTGCGCAACGTCGACCTCGCCGCCGAGCTCGGCGCAGCCACCTTCGTCATGTGGGGCGGCCGCGAGGGCGCCGAGTACGACTCCGCCAAGGACCTCTACGCCGCGCACGACCGCTACGCCGAGGGCATCGACACCGTCGCCGCCTACATCAAGTCCAAGGGCTACGACCTCCGCATCGCCCTCGAGCCCAAGCCCAACGAGCCCCGCGGCGACATCCTCCTGCCGACCGTCGGGCACGCCCTCGCGCTCATCGAGAAGCTCGAGAACGGCGACATCGTCGGCCTCAACCCCGAGACGGGCCACGAGCAGATGGCCGGCCTCAACTACACGACGGGCCTCGCCCAGGCGCTGTGGGCCGACAAGCTCTTCCACATCGACCTCAACGGCCAGCGCTCCATCAAGTACGACCAGGACCTCGTCTTCGGCCACGGCGACCTCTTCAGCGCCTTCGCGACCGTCGACCTCCTCGTCAACGGCTTCCCCGGCGGCGGCCCGCGCTACGACGGCCCCGTCCACTTCGACTACAAGCCCTCGCGCACCGAGGACTTCACCGGCGTCTGGGACTCGGCCGCCGCGAACATGCGCACGTACCTCCTCCTCAAGGAGCGCGCGCTCGCGTTCCGCGCCGACCCCGAGGTCCAGGAGGCCCTCGAGGCCGCGGGCGTCCTCGAGCTCTCGCAGCCGACGCTCGCCGAGGACGAGACGCTCGAGTCGTTCCTCGCCGACACCTCGGTCTACGAGGACCTCGACGTCGACGCCGTCGCCGCACACGGCTTCGGCTTCGTCCGCCTCAACCAGCTCGCACTCGAGCACGCGATCGGCGCTCGCTGAGAACCCGCGCCGGGGTTCCTCCATCCCCCGGCACGCACGCTCGCCTGCCGGCCCCGACCCCGGGGCTCGACACGGCCGGCGCAGCCGGGCGGCCCTCCCACGCGGAGGGCCGCCCTTGCCGCATCCCCCACCCGACCCACCCGACTCCTGGAACACACATGACCCTCGTCGCCGGCGTGGACTCCTCCACGCAGTCCTGCAAGATCGTCATCCGCGACGCCGCAACCGGCGCGCTCGTCCGCGAGGGCCGCGCCTCGCACCCGGCCGGCACGACCGTCGACCCCGACGCCTGGTGGGACGCGCTCGTCGCAGCCGCCGCGGACGCAGGCGGCCTCGACGACGTCGCCGCGATCGCCGTGGGCGGCCAGCAGCACGGCATGGTCGTGCTCGACGCCGACGGCCGCGTCATCCGCGACGCGATGCTGTGGAACGACACGTCCTCCGCGCCCGACGCCGCCGACCTCGTGCGCGAGCTCGGCGACGGCGACACGGCACGCGGCGCGGCCGCATGGGCCGAGGCCGTCGGCGCCGTGCCCGTCGCGTCGTTCACGGGGACGAAGCTCCGCTGGCTCGCGCGCGTCGAGCCGGAGAACGCCGCGCGCGTCGCGGCCGTGTGCCTGCCGCACGACTGGCTCACGTGGCGCCTGCGCGGCGCCCGCTCGCTCGAGGACCTCACGACGGACCGCTCGGACGCGTCCGGCACGTGCTACTGGTCCCCCACGACGGGCGAGTACCGCCACGACCTGCTCGCGCTCGCGCTCGGCCGCGACGACGTCGTCCTGCCCCGCGTCCTCAGCCCCGGCGCGTCCGCCGGCACGACGGACTGCGAGCTCACGCGCGGGGCCGTCGTCGGCGTCGGCGCCGGCGACAACGCGGGTGCGGCGCTCGGCCTCGGGCTGCGCGCGGGCGACGTCTCGGTGTCGATCGGCACGTCGGGCGTCGTCGCCGCCGTGACGGACACACCTGCGGCCGACGCCTCGGGCCTCGTCGCGGGCTTCGCCGACGCGACCGGTCGCTTCCTGCCGCTCGTCGCGACGCTCAACGCCTCACGCATCCTCGACTCCGCCTGCAGCGTCCTCGGCGTCGACTACGACCGCCTCGCCGAGCTCGCGCTCGCCGCGCCCGCAGGCGCCGACGGCGTCGTCCTCGTGCCCTACTTCGAGGGCGAGCGCACGCCCAACCTGCCCGACGCCTCGGCGTCGCTCCACGGCCTCACGCTCGCCAACGCCAACCCGGGCAACATCGCCCGGGCGTTCGTCGAGGGTCTGCTCGGCGCGCTCGCCGACGGCCTCGACCAGATCGTCCGCCAGGGCACGACGCCCGAGCGCGTCGTCCTCGTCGGCGGTGGCGCGCAGTCGCCGGCCGTGCGTGCGATCGCGCCCGTCGTCCTCGGTGTCGACGTCCTCGTGCCGCCTGCGGGCGAGTACGTCGCGGACGGGGCGGCCCGTCAGGCCGCGTGGGCGCTCTCGGGCGCCGACGACGCTCCTGTGTGGGAAGCGCTCTCCGGGGCGGGCGAGCTGCTGCGCGCCGACACGTCAGCCGAGGGCCGCGCGACGACCTCACGCGTGCGGGCACGTTATGCCGAGGCACGGGCGCACGTCCTCGACCGCGCCTGAGATTCACCCGGAATCACCCGGGAAGCTGTCCGGATCGACGCAGGACGGCCGCCGGCGCCCGACGCGTCCACGGTCGGGCACGGGAGGTCGAATCCCCCCGGAATGGCACGAGGCCCGACGATGAAGATCGTCGGGCCTCGTCGTCCGGCAGGCGCGTCGGTGAATGCCGGAGAAGTGCGTCGAAGCTCAGTGAGCGGCCTCGTAAGCAGCGCGGATCTCGGCCGAGATACGGCCGCGGTCGTTGACCGTAAAGCCGTTCGCCCGCGCCCATTCGCGCATGACGGTCGCGTCCGACGTGCCACGACGACGCGGCGCGCGGGCCGGCGCGGCAGCGCGGGAACCACGGGCCACACGGCGTCCGTGACCGACCCACGGGGCGAGCGCGGCGCGAAGGTCGGCTGCATTCTTGTCGTTGAGGTCGATCTCGTAGGTGACGCCGTCCAGACCAAAGGTCACGGTCTCGGCAGCCTCGCCACCGTCGATGTCATCCTCAAGAATCACCACGGTCCTCTGTGCCATTTCTGTTTCCGGTCCCTTCGTCGCGTGAGTGTTGAGCAATTATGTTCACGGACGTGCAGCGCCGTCAAAAGATTCCCTGTCGCCGCAGGCCCACGGTATTGCGACATTGCGGGGCATGTCGACGAGGGTCGCCTGTTGAGACGGGGCATTGTGCGGCGCGCGACCACATTGTCGGTGGCCTATTGGTCACGTGCGCGAGCCCGGGCGACACGAGCACAAGGGCGGGCGCGCCGGCGGGACGCGACTGCTGAGCGCGCGCTGAGTTCGCTCCCGGAACGGGGCGCAAGAGCTCGGGCACGGCTCGTCGGCAGCCCCGCCATTACGAAGGCGGCGCAGCCGACAGCCCGGTCCAGACCGACGACGGCCCTGCCTGCGGCGGGGCTCGGGAGGGTCAGCGCTCGCGCGACGCGGCGTTGGCGGCGGGGACGATCACGCCGTCACGCTCGGACTCGAACTGCGCGAGCGCCTCGCGCTCGCTGCGGTCGGCGCGGAGGATCGCGCGCATGCCCCACCAGAAGAGCAGGCCGACGCCGATCGAGGGGATGAGCGCGCCGATCGCTGCTCCGATGCTGTCCACCCACCCATCGTACGTTCGTGCGCCACGGCCGTGGCCCTGCCGGGGCGTGCGATCGCGCACTCCCCCAGCCGCAGGCCTGCCGCTGCGTCCATGATTCGAAGCCATGGCTACCCCAGCGCGCGCCACCGCATAGGGAGCGAACTGCGCAATCGCGCGTCGGGACTCGTCGCAACCGGATCGTTACATCGTCGGTATTGGCTCCAATCCGCGGCTCTTGATATGTTCAACGACACAACAAACCGACACCACTTGCGTTCAAGACTTGAACGCAGCAACCTGTGGTGCGGAACACGTCCGCAGCGACGCGGACCCGAACCGCCTCATCGACGAGGCAGCAGCACACCGCAGCACCCCAGCACGAAGCTCTTCATGAGCCCGCCTGAAGACGTGACCACCCGACGAAGGGAACCACCCACGATGTCCAGGACCACCAAGCTCGTCGCCCTCACCGCCGCCGCGAGCCTCACGCTCGGACTGGCCGCCTGCGCCTCCGAGCGCGACCCCGGCACCTCCCCCACGACCGCCGGCGGCGGAGCGACCACGACCGCAGGCGGCGGCGAGGCCGGCGGCCTCATCGGCATCGCCATGCCGACCCGCTCCCTCGAGCGCTGGAACAACGACGGCAAGCACCTCGACGAGCTCCTCAAGAAGGCCGGCTACGAGACGTCGCTCCAGTACGCCGACAACAAGGTCGACCAGCAGATCTCCCAGATCGAGACCATGGTGAACTCCGGCGCCAAGGTGCTCGTCGTCGCGTCCATCGACGGCGAGGCGCTCGGCAACGCCCTCGAGGCCGCCGCCGCCAAGGGCATCAAGGTCATCGCGTACGACCGCCTCATCAACGGCACCGAGGCCGTCGACTACTACGCGACGTTCGACAACTACAAGGTCGGCACCCTCCAGGGCGAGTTCGTCAAGGAGCAGCTGAAGCTCGACTCCGAGGCCGGCCCGTTCACCCTCGAGCCCTTCGCCGGGTCGCCCGACGACAACAACGCCAAGTTCTTCTTCTCCGGCGCCTGGGACGTCCTGCTCCCGTTCGTCGAGTCCGGCAAGCTCGTGGTCCCGTCGGGCAAGAGCCCCAAGACCAACGACGACTGGAAGTCCATCGGGATCCAGGGCTGGGAGACGGCCAAGGCCCAGTCCGAGATGGACAACCGCCTCAACGCCAACTACCAGGACAAGAAGGTCGACGTCGTCCTGTCGCCCAACGACTCCCTCGCCCTCGGCATCGAGCAGTCCCTCGAGTCCAACGGCTACAAGCCGGGCGCCGACTGGCCGCTCGTCACCGGCCAGGACGCCGACAAGGCGAACGTCATCAACATGCTCGCCGACAAGCAGGCCATGACCGTCTGGAAGGACACCCGCACCCTCGGTGACCAGGTCGCCCTCATGGTCGACCAGATCGTCAAGGGCCAGACCGTCGAGGTCAACGACACCGAGACGTACGACAACGGCAAGAAGGTCGTCCCGTCCTTCCTCCTCGCCCCGCAGGTCGTCACGAAGGACACCGTGAAGTCCGCCCTCGTCGAGTCCGGCTTCTACAAGGCCTCCGACCTCGGCCTCTGACCGGCAGCGGCGCCGGGGCACCCGCCCCGGCGCCGCTCCCCGGCCCCACCAGCACGACGACGAGGACGAGAGATGGACGACCTGTCACAGCACAGCACGATCCTCGAGATGCGAGGCATCACGAAGACGTTCCCCGGGGTCAAGGCCCTCGAGGACGTCACGCTCGAGGTCCGCCGCGGCGAGGTGCACGCGATCTGCGGCGAGAACGGCGCCGGAAAGTCGACGCTCATGAAGGTGCTCTCCGGGGTCTACCCCCACGGCACCTACGACGGCGAGATCCGGTTCGAGGACGACGCCTGCGAGTTCCGGAACATCCGCGACTCCGAGGAGCGCGGCATCGTCATCATCCACCAGGAGCTCGCGCTCAGCCCCCACCTGTCGCTCGCCGAGAACATCTTCCTCGGCAACGAGCGCCAGACGCGCGGCGTCATCGACTGGAACCGCACCAACCGTGAGGCGGCCCTCCTCCTCGCGCGCGTCGGGCTCTCCGAGCACCCCGACACCAAGGTCCGCGACATCGGCGTCGGCAAGCAGCAGCTCGTCGAGATCGCCAAGGCGCTCTCCAAGCAGGTCAAGCTCCTCATCCTCGACGAGCCCACCGCGGCGCTCAACGACGAGGACTCCGCCCACCTCCTCGACCTCATGCGATCGCTCCAGGGGCAGGGCATCACCTCGATCATCATCAGCCACAAGCTCGGCGAGATCACCGCGATCGCCGACTCGACGACCGTCATCCGCGACGGCCGCACCATCGAGACCCTCGACATGCACGGCGACGAGCCCGTCTCCGAGGACCGCATCATCCGCGGCATGGTCGGCCGCTCGCTCGACAACCGCTACCCCGACCACGAGTCCCACCCCGGCGACGAGGTGCTGCGGCTCGAGGGCTGGACCGTCGACCACCCCCTCCACGACGACCGTCAGGTCGTCTCCGACGCCTCCCTGCACGTCCGGGCGGGCGAGGTCGTCGGGCTCGCCGGGCTCATGGGGGCCGGCCGCACCGAGCTCGCCATGAGCGTCTTCGGTCGCGCCTACGGCCGCCACCACACCGGCAAGATCCTCGTCAAGGGCCAGGAGGTCGAGCTGCGCAACGTCCAGCAGGCCATCCGCGCCGGCATCGCCTACGTGAGCGAGGACCGCAAGCGCTACGGCCTCAACCTCATCGAGGACATCAAGCGCAACATCGCCGCGTCCGCGCTCGGCAAGATCTCCAGCTGGGGCGTCGTCGACGGCGGCCGCGAGGTCACCGTCGCCGAGAAGTACCGCCAGGACCTCAACATCAAGACGCCGACGGTCGACGCGCTCACCGGCAAGCTCTCGGGCGGCAACCAGCAGAAGGTCGTCCTCGCGAAGTGGATCTTCACCGACCCTGACGTCCTCATCCTCGACGAGCCGACACGCGGCATCGACGTCGGCGCGAAGTACGAGATCTACCAGATCATCAACGCCCTCGCAGACGCCGGCAAGGCGATCCTCATCATCTCGTCCGAACTTCCCGAGCTGCTCGGGACGTGCGACCGCATCTACGCCATGAGCCAGGGACGCATCACCGGATCGGTGACACGCGCCGAGGCCGACCAGGAGACGCTCATGCGCCTCATGACCAAGGAGAAGGAAGGGGCGGACGCGTGAACGCGCTGACGCAGTACCTCAGCCGCAACGTGCGGGACTACGGCATGATGGCGGCCCTCATCGTCATCGTCATCGTGTTCCAGGTGCTCACGGACGGAAAGATCCTCGAGTCGCCCGCGATCGCGAGCCTCGTGACGCAGAACGCGTACGTCTTCATCCTCACCATCGGCATGGTCATGGTCATCGTCGCAGGCCACATCGACCTCTCGGTCGGCTCGGTGGTCGCGTTCGTCGGCGGCGTGACCGGCTGGCTCATGATCAACCAGGGACTCCCCTGGCCGCTCGTCGTCGTCCTCGCGATCGGCGTCGGCGCCCTCGTCGGCGTCTGGCAGGGCTTCTGGATCGCGTACGTCGGGATCCCGGCGTTCATCGTCACCCTCGCGGGCATGCTCATCTTCCGCGGCCTCGCGATCGTCATCGCGGGCACGACGATCTCCGGCTTCCCGCAGGGGTTCAAGAACATCGCAGGCGGCTACATCCCTGCGTGGTTCGGCTTCGCAGGACCGTTCGACCTCCTCACGCTGCTCGTCGGCGTCGTCGCGATCGCAGGCCTCGTCGTCGCGGGGCTCCGCAAGCGCTCCGTCCTGCGCCGCGAGGGCCTGCACTCCGAGCCGCTCGTCGCGTGGATCGTCAAGACGGCCGTCATCGCGGCGCTCATCGGCTTCGTCACGTACAAGCTCGCGACGAACGTCGTCGCGGACCCGTCGAGCACGGGCACGCCGATCGTCCTCATCATCGTCGGCCTCCTCGTCCTCGCGTACACGTTCGTCATGAACCGCACGGTCTTCGGCCGGCACATCTACGCGATCGGCGGCAACCTCCACGCGGCCGTCCTCTCCGGCGTCAACACCAAGCGCGTGAACTTCATGATCTTCGTCAACATGGGCATCCTCGCGGGCATCGCAGGCGTCGTCACGACGTCCCGTGCAGGTGCGTCGATCGCCGCCGCCGGCGTGAACTTCGAGCTCGACGCGATCGCCGCAGCCTTCATCGGCGGAACCGCCGTCACCGGCGGCATCGGCAAGGTGTCCGGCGCGATCATCGGTGCGCTCATCATGGGCGTGCTCAACATGGGCCTGTCGCTCATGAACGTCCCGGCCGAGTGGCAGCAGACCGTCAAGGGTCTCGTGCTCCTCGCGGCCGTCGCGTTCGACATCCTCAACAAGCGGCGCAACGCGGCCGTCTGATCGGTCCCGCACCGGCTCTCGGGCCCCTGGTCGGCTCCCGTCGACCGGGGGCCCGAGCTCGTTGCGCTGACGCACCGCACAGCACGAACCCGCGCGCAGCCGGGGCTGCGCGCGGGTTCGTCAGGCCTAGATCAGAGCGGCTTGACCAGCGGGAACGTGATCGTCTCGCGGATGCCGTAGCCCGTGATCGCCATGAGCAGGCGGTCGAGGCCCATGCCCATGCCGCCGCTCGGCGGCATCGCGAAGTCCATGGCCGTGAGGAAGTCCTCGTCGAGCACCATCGCCTCGTCGTCGCCTGCCGCGGCGAGCAGCGCCTGCGCCTCGAAGCGCTCGCGCTGGATGACCGGGTCGACGAGCTCGGAGTAGGCGGTCGCGAGCTCGAAGCCTCGCACGTAGAGGTCCCACTTCTCGACGAGGCCCGGCTTGGAGCGGTGGCCGCGCGTGAGCGGGCTGGTCTCGACCGGGAAGTCGCGCACGAACGTCGGGGCAAAGAGGTGGTCACCCACGTGGTGCTCCCACAGCTCCTCGACGAGCTTGCCGTGGTTCTGCTTCTTCGGGTCGACCTTGAGGTCGAAGCGCTCGACGAGGGCGAGCAGGTGCTCGACCGTCGTGCCCGCGGTGATCTCCTCGCCGAGCTTCTCGGACAGCGAGTCGTACATCGTGATCTCGGCCCACTCGCCACCGAGGTCGTACTCGGTGCCGTCGGCGAGCGTCACGAGCGTCGTGCCACGCACCGCGAGGGCCGACTGCTGCACGAGGTCGCGCGTGAGCGCCGCCATCGTGTCGTAGTCGCCGTAGGCCTCGTACGCCTCGATCATCGTGAACTCGGGCGAGTGGCTCGAGTCCGCGCCCTCGTTGCGGAAGTTGCGGTTGATCTCGAAGACCTTCTCGATGCCGCCGACGACCGCGCGCTTGAGGAAGAGCTCGGGCGCGATGCGCATGAAGAGCTCCATGTCGAACGCGTTCATGTGCGTCGAGAACGGACGCGCCGCAGCGCCGCCGTGGATCGTCTGCAGCATGGGCGTCTCGATCTCGATGAAGTCGCGCCCGTGGAAGTTCTCGCGCAGCGACCGCACGACGGCCGCGCGCGTGCGCACCATCTCGCGCGCTGCGGGGCGCGTGATGAGGTCGACGTAACGCTGGCGGACGCGCGCCTCCTCGGAGAGCTCGGCGGTCGAGCCGTCCTCGCGCTGGTAGAGGTTGGGCAGCGGGCGCAGCGACTTCGCGGCGATCTGCCAGGTGTCGGCGAAGACGGAGAGCTCGCCGCGGCGCGAGGAGCCGACGCGGCCGCCGACGAAGAGGTGGTCGCCGAGGTCGACGTCGGACTTGAACGCCGCGAGGCGCTCCTCGCCGACGGCCGCGAGCGAGAGCATCGCCTGGAGCCGCTCGCCGGCGCCGTCCTGGATGGTGACGAAGCAGAGCTTGCCGGTGTTACGGAGGAACACGACGCGGCCGGCGACGCCGACGACGTCGTCGGTCTCGACGCCTGCCTCGAGGTGGCCGTACTGCGCGCGGACGGCGGAGATCGTCGTCGTCACGGGCACGGAGACGGGGTAGGCCTCCTGGCCGGACGCGAGGAGGCGCTCACGCTTCTCCTTGCGGACCCGGATCTGCTCGGGGGTGTCGTCCGCCGTGGCGGTCGAGGGGTCCTGGGGCGTGGGCGCGGAAGCCGTCGCGTCGAAAGCAGTCACGCCCCCAATCCTACCGACCCCCAGCGCACCTCTCCCTCCCCGCTCAGGACTCCCGCGAGACAGGGGTTCCGTCGCGAGATAGCGGTCTACAGACCCCTATCTCGAGTGCAGACCCCTATCTCGCGAAAGGAGAGGGGTGGGGTCAGGCTCGGAGGTCGAGGGCCAGGTCGAGGATCGGGGCGGAGTGGGTGAGCGCGCCGACGCTCATGTAGTCGACGCCCGTCGCAGCGACGCTCGCCGCACGCTCGAGCGAGAGGTTGCCCGTCGCCTCGAGCTCGACCTTGCCGCGTACCTTCTCGAGCACGCGCACGGCCTCGACCGTCGACCGCAGCGCGTCGTCGTCCATGTTGTCGAGCAGCAGGAAGTCCGCGCCCGCCTCGACGGCCTCGACGGCCTGCGCCTGCGTGTCCGCCTCGACCTGCACCGCGACGTCCGGGAAGCGCTCGCGCACCGACGTGACGGCTGCCGCGACGGAGCCCGCCGCGACGACGTGGTTGTCCTTGATCATCGCGACGTCGTACAGGCCCATGCGCTTGTTCGTGCCGCCGCCGCAACGGACCGCGTACTTGTCGAGCGCGCGCAGGCCCGGCGTCGTCTTGCGCGTGTCGAGCACGCGCGCCCGCGACCCGTCCGGCCGCACGACGGTGTCGAGCACGTCCGTCCACGCGCGCGCCGCCGTCGCGACGCCAGAGGCGCGCGACGCGATGTTGAGCATGGTGCGCTCCGCGACGAGAAGCGCCTGCACCGGACCGGTGAGGCGTGCGAGCACCTGGCCCGCGCTCACGCGGTCGCCGTCGACGACGAGGTGCTCGACGCGCACGGGCGCGAGGTCGAAGATCTCGCACACCTGCGTGAGCGTCTCCCGCACAGCACCGAGACCTGCGACGGTGCCGTCCTCGCGCGCGACGAGGTCCGCCGTGCCGAGCACGACCGGCGAGATCGTCGCCTGCGTCGTCACGTCGCGTCGCTCGCGCCCGCCAAGGTCCTCCTCGAGCGCCATCGCGACCGTCGCCGCCATCCACGCGCGGCCCGGGCCGGGGTCACCGGGAAGGGTCGGGTCCGAGGGGTACGCGGGGGCGTTGGGCGCGACTGAAGCAGGCGAGATCGCCGTGGTGGGGGTGGTCACGCCCGAACGCTACATCACCCGCAGGGTCTCGGCTCACGGACCACGGTCCCACGTGCGGAGACGTTCACTCCCCGTAGTCGGGAGCGGGCTCGAGGCCGAAGAACTCCTCGAGCGACGGCTCGCCCTCCTCGTGCACCGCCGCCGCGAGCCCGGAACCGACGTACCGCAGGTGCCACGGCTCCGCCTTGTATCCCGTCCAGGACTCGTGCCCATCGCCGTACCGGACGACGAAGCCGTAGCGGTACGCGTTCGCGACGAGCCACGCCGACGCATCTGTCTGCCCGAAGCAGCTCATGACGCCGCAGGGGTCGCCGAGAGCGACGACGTCGACCGCGAGGCCCGTCTGGTGCTCCGAGTAGCCCGCGCGCGCCGAGGCGCGCTCCGCCTTCTCGTCGCCCAGCTGCGCGACCCATCCCTCGAACGTCGTGCGCTGCTCGAGGTACGTGCGCGTCGCGGAGTGCACCGCGATCGGGCTGCCGTCACGCTGGGCGTCCGCCCGCAGGTCGGCGAGGGCCTCCGCCGCCGCCGCGCGCATCGTCACGGCCGCTCCCGCAACCGGCACGAGGTCGTCGGGCGCGTACTCGAGAGGGTCGAGCGGGCGACGCTTGTTGACGACGACGGTGACGGAGCCCGGCGAGTCGATGTCGTAGCCGCGGCCGGGCGGCTCGACCGTCGGCGGGGGCTCAGGCTCGTCGGCGCCAGGCGGGTCCGGCGTCGCCGCAGGCGGGGCGTCGGGCGTCGCGGAGCCCTCGGTCGTCAGCCCAGGTGCCGGTCCGCCGGCAGCCGGAACCGACGGTGCCCCGAGCCAGCCCGACGGCAGCACCGCACCGACTCGCGCGGCGAGAGCGTCCGGCGCGAACCTGTCGAGCGCGACGAACGCCCCGATCCCGGAGACGACGACGAGCAGCGGCGCGACGACGAACGCGACGCGTCGACGACGCCGCCGGGTCCGAGATCGAGCCGCCGTGGTCACCGGGCGATCGTACCGATGCCGCGTGTCGTCAACGCTCCGCGGAGGTGTGGGCACGGTGGAGGATCTCGAGCGAGCCGTCGGCCGCGAGCCGCACCTCGATGCGCAGGAGCCACGCGTCGTCCCGCTCGGGGAAGTCCGTGCGGACGTGACCCCCGCGGGACTCCTCGCGCTCGAGCGCCGTCACAGCAAGGACGGTCGCGATCTGGTGGATGTTCGTCGTCTCCCACTCGGCGACCTGCGGGTGCGCGTCGACGACTCCCGCGGGCCGAGGCCCGCCGTTCGTCGGCACCGACGCGAGACGCTCGAGCGACGCGAGCAGACCCTCGCGCGAGCGCAGCACGCCCGGACCGGTCGCCGCAGCGCGCTGCACGCGCGAACGCATCGCGGCCGCGACGAGCGCCGTCCGACCCTCGTGCGCGACGGGCTCGATCCGCACGAGCTCGCCCGACGTGAGGCGCGCGGCGACGTCGACCGCCGCACGGTACGCGAAGACGAGGCCCTCGAGCAGCGAGTTCGACGCGAGCCGGTTGGCACCGTGGACCCCCGTGCACGCGACCTCGCCCGCGGCGTAGAGCCCCGGGACCGTCGAGCGCCCGTGGAGGTCCGTGACGACACCGCCCGAGTGGTAGTGGTGCGCCGGTGCGACGGGCACGAGGTCCGTCGTCCAGTCGATGCCGTGCTCGAGGAGCCGTTCGGTGATCGTCGGGAACCGCTCGCGCAGGAAGTCCGCACCGAGGTGGCGCGCGTCGAGGTAGACGTGGTTGGACTCGGTGAGACGCAGCCGCTCGACGATCGCGCGCGCGACGACGTCGCGCGGCGCGAGCTCCGCCATGGGGTGGACGTCGGGCATGAAGCGCACTCCGTCGATGTCGACGAGCAGCGCACCCTCGCCGCGCACGGCCTCGGAGACGAGCGTGAGCTGGCCGCGCACGCCCGAGCCGGCCCACAGGACCGTCGGGTGGAACTGGACGAACTCGACGTCGCCGAGCGTCGCCCCGGCGCGCAGCGCGAGCGCGTCGCCGTCACCCGTCGCCTGCACCGGGTTGGTCGACGACCGGTACACCTGGCCGATGCCGCCCGTCGCGAGGATGACCGCGGGCGCGAGCACCGCGCCGACGCCGTCGCGACGCCCCTCGCCGATGACGTGGAGCGTCACGCCCGCAACCGCGCCGGGGACCTCGTGGCCCTCGTCGTCGAGCGTCGTGGGGCCCTGGAGCAGGTCGAGGACGAGCGCGTGCTCGACGATCTCGATGCCCGGGTCGTTGCGCACGGCCTCGAGCTGCACGATGAGCGCGCGCGAGATCTCGGCACCCGTCGCGTCGCCGCCCGCGTGCGCGATGCGGTCCGCGTGGTGGCCGCCCTCGCGCGTGAGCGCGATGTCGCCGTCGGCCGCGAGGTCGAAGTGCGCGCCGAGGCCGACGAGCTCGCGCACACGGTCCGGGCCCTCGGTGACGAGGACCTCGACCGCCGCACGGTCGCACACGCCGACGCCTGCGACGAGCGTGTCCTCGAGGTGCGCGTCCGGGGAGTCGGTCGGCGCGAGCGCCGCCGCGATGCCGCCCTGCGCCCACACGGTCGAGCCCGAGGAGAGCTCGCCCTTCGTCACGAGCATGAGCCGGCCCTCGGGGCCCAGGCGCCGGCGCAGCTCGAGAGCTGCCGTGAGGCCCGCGATGCCCGAGCCGACGACGACGACGTCCGCGTGCGCGGTCCAGCCCGGCTCGGGGGCCGTGAGGCGCCGCGCGAGGACGGGGCGCGTGCTCTCGACCGCGACGCTCGCGGCGGCGCTCGTGAGCGCCGGGTCGATCGTCGTCACGCGAGTTCCGCCGCGTCCTGCGGGCCGGCGCCGTGCCCCT
This sequence comes from Sanguibacter sp. HDW7, assembly GCF_011300875.1. Classification (NCBI taxonomy): domain Bacteria; kingdom Bacillati; phylum Actinomycetota; class Actinomycetes; order Micrococcales; family Sanguibacteraceae; genus Sanguibacter; species Sanguibacter sp. HDW7. The sequence goes on from NZ_CP049862.1 coordinate 2,816,444, forward strand.
GGAAGGCTGCGATGGGCAGGCCCGACGCCTCGAGGCCGTAGCCGTCGGGCACGAGACCCGGCTCCTCGTTGACGTCGACGATCCTGTTGGCAGCGTCCACGAAGACGACGTGCGGCATGTACGTGCGGGCGTCGGCGTCGCTCATGATCCCGTAGGCGATGAGGATGACGACGTCACCGGGGTGCACGAGGTGGGCGGCCGCACCGTTGATGCAGATCTGGCCCGAGCCGGGCTCGCCGGGGATGACGTACGTCGACAGGCGAGAGCCGTTCGTCACGTCGACGACGTCGACCTTCTGCCCCGCGACGAGGTCCGCCGCGCGCAGGAGGTCCGCGTCGACGGTGATCGAGCCGACGTAGTGGAGGTCCGCCTGCGTGACCGTGGCCCGGTGGATCTTCGCGATCATCATGGGGCGCTGGAGCGACGCGGGAGGTGTGGTGTTCATGAGGGATCCTCAGGCCTGGGCGACGCCCGCGCTCGGCGGGACGACGTCGACGGCCGTGTTGTCGATGAGTCGGGTCGTACCGACGCGCGCCGCGACGAGCAGCAGCGCGCCGCCCGCGTACGCCGCGGGCACGTCCTCCACGGTAGTCGGGTCGACGAGCACGAGGTAGTCGGGGTCCACCCCGGCGGCCTCGAGCACGGCGTTCGCGGCCGCGCGGACGGCGTCCGCACCGTTCCCGCCGGCCTCGGCACCGGCGTGCAGCGCGCCGGACAGCGCGAGCGCGCGGGTGCGCTCGTCGTCGCTCAGGTACGCGTTGCGCGACGACAGCGCGAGGCCGTCGGCCTGCCGGACGATCGGCACACCGAGGATCTCGACGGGCAGCTCGAGGTCGAGCGCCATGCGCCGGATCGCGAGGAGCTGCTGTGCGTCCTTCTCCCCGAAAACCGCGACGTCCGGGGCGACAAGGTTGAGGAGCTTGAGGACGACCGTGAGGACACCGTCGAAGTGCCCGGGTCGGACCGCGCCCTCGAGGACGGTGCCGATCGGGCCGGACGTCACGCGGACGATCGGCCCCGTCGGGTACATCTCCTGGGCGGACGGCGCGAAGACGACGTCGACGCGCGCGCCGCCGCGCGCGAGCGTCGCGAGGTCGGAGTCGAGGTCGCGCGGGTAGCGCTCGTAGTCCTCGCCGGGCCCGAACTGCAGCGGGTTGACGAAGTCGGTGACGACGACCTGGCCCTCGGGACCGACGGCCTCGCGCGCGGCGCGTACGAGCGCGAGGTGCCCGTCGTGCAGAGCGCCCATCGTCATGACGACGGCGCGGCGCGGGACCTCGCCGGTCTCCTCGAAGGCCTCGAGGTCGATCCCCGCGAGCTCCTCGGGCGACCACAGGGCCGCGTCGAGCTCTGCGCGGGTGCGGGCGACGGTCGGGCTGGTCATGGTTCCTCCGGGTGGTCCTGGGCGAGCACGTCCATGATCTCGCGCGCAGGGCCCTCCGCGAGGCGGCCGGTGCGCACGGAGCGTGCGGCGGCCGCACGCGCGAGGGCGCGGTAGGAGTCGAGGACGTCGAGCGCGTCCTCCTCCGCGGCGAGCCCCGCGAGCACGTCGAGGTGCTCGCGCACCGTCCCGACGTCGCCGCGGACGACGGGACCCGTGAGGGCGGACATCGCGCCCGGGTCTGCGGCCGACGGCGGCTGCGAGGAGTCCGCCACGTCGGCCGCGCGCAGCGCACCGTCGAGCGCGGCACGCAGGAGCGGTCCGAGCACCGCGCCCGGCTGCTCGACGCCCGCCGCGCCGAGAGCCTGCGCGGCCTGCGAGACGAGGACGACGAGGTGGTTCGACGCGTGAGCGAGGGCCGCGTGGTAGAGCCCGCGACGCTCCTCGGGCAGGACCACGGGTTCGCCGCCGAGCTCCATGACGAGCGCCTGGCCGATCGCCTGGACCGTCGGGCCGCTCGTCACGGCGAACGCCGTGCCGTCGAGCCGGGCGAGGTCGAGCGACGTGCCCGTGAACGTCATGGCCGGGTGGATCGCGAGCGTGATCGCGCCCGCGGCCGCGGCGGGCGCGAGGATCTGCGTCCCGTAGCGGCCCGACGTGTGGACGACGAGCTGGCCCGGCAGCCAGGCGCCGACGGCAGCGAGGCCCGCGACGAGGTCGCCGAGCGCATCGTCCGGGACCGTGAGCAGCACGAGCTGGGCCGCACGCACGACGTCAGGGACCTCACGCACGGGCACTCCCGGCAGGAGCGTCGCAGCACGTTCGAGCGAGGCCTCGGAGACCGCCGAGACGGCGACGACGTCGTGCTCGAGCGCGCGCAGCGCAGCGCCGAGCACCGCGCCGACGCGGCCGGCGCCGACGACGCCGACCGTGAGCCGCCCGGGGCGGGCAGGGCTCATGCGCTCGGCTCGCCGTCGAGGCGACGGGTGTCGTCGTGCGTCGGGTGCTCGGGAGCGGGCTGCGTCGGGGCGGCGGCCGGAGCCTCCGCGCCGAGCACGGGCGGGACCGGGACGGGCGGGACCGGGACGGGCGGCGCCTGAACGGGCACGCCGGACGCGTCGTCCGTGGCCTCGACCTGCTCCGCGAGCTCGGGCGCGACCCGGCGCATCCACTGCTCCGGGCCCTCCGCGCGGCGGGCCGAACGCGCGCGGTCGTCCTGCTCGTCGAGCAGCCGCGCAGCGTCGGCAGCGCCGAGGTGGTGAACCTGCGCCTGGACCGGGCCGAGCGTCACGTGGAGCGCGACGCTCGCGAGCCCGAGGCGTCGCTGCCACGGCCCCTGCTGGAGGGCGAGCGACTGCGTGCGCTCGTGCGGGACGAGCGTGAGGCTGCGCGTGAGGCGCCCCCGCCGGATGACGAGGCAGCGCCCCGCGACCGCATAGCCGTTGCGACGCCACGTGAGCGGGTCGAGCCAGCGGGCCGCGCGCGGGCTCGTCGTGAACCCTCCGTCGGCACCCGAGCCGTCGAGGCCCGCCGCGAGCAGTGCGAGCGGGTCGGCGACGCCGAGGTCCGGCAGGACGAGCCACAGCGCGTCGAACGCGGTCTCGCGCGGACCGACGGGCAGCAGGAGCGTCGAGACCTCCTTGGTCTCCCCACCGATCGTGTAGCCCGCGACGGTGACGTCGACGCGCCACCAGTCCTTGCGGCGCCACAGCAGCGGCTGGCGCATGCGGATCGCCTGGACACGGCCCGGCGGGATGGTCTGCGAGCGGGTCTCGAGGAGTCCCGAGCGCGACCGGATGCCGTCGGGCGAGACCGCGCCGACGAAGTTCGCCTCGGAGACGAGCCGCTGGAACACGTACCCGCCGAAGCCGAGCAGCGCCGGCAGGAGCGTGAAGATCGGCGCCGCGCTGGAGGTCACGGCGACCGCGATGACGACACCCGCGACGAGCAGGACGAGCACGGGCGTGACGAACGAGCGCACGACCGAGCCGGCCGTCGTCGCGAACGGCACCTCGTAGAGGACGCGCTCGGGCGCGACGGGCGCGGCCTCGCCCTCGGCGACATCGACGCCTGCAGCCCGCGCGAGAAGCTCGGCCCGCAGCGCGTCGGCCTCGGCACGGCGCAGGAAACCGATCGCGACGCCCGAGCCCGCGCCGCCCGCGACCTCGAGCCTGAGCTCGGCGAGGGAGAAGGCGCGCGCAAGCAGCGGCTGCACGATGTCGACGGCCTGGAGACGGTCGAGCCGCGCCTGCTTCTGCTGCCGGAAGAGGATGCCCTTGCGCAGGTGGACGGCGTCCGTGCCGATCGCGTACCGCGTGAAGCGCCAGGCGACCCAGCAGTACAGGGAGACGACGGCGAGGACGACGGCGAGCCCGCCGAGGATCCACAGCAGCCCGACGCCGCGGGCGAGGTCGACGGTGTCACCGAGGCCCTGGAGGCTCTCGGCGGAGTTCTGCAGGACGATGAAGAGGAGGACCACGATGACGGTCCAGCCGCGTACGACGGGTGTCACGGGGTGCATGCGCCGCCAGACGAGCCCGGTCTCGGGCTCGAGCTCGGGGGCGGCGGACGTCCGGGTGCTCACAGCCCGGCCAGCCGCGCCTCGCCGCGCGAGGCGAGCCGGTCGCGCAGGCGCGCTGCCTCGGCCGGGTCGAGGCCGTCGATCGACGCGTCCGTCGAGGCCGAGGCGGTGTGGAGCTGGAGCGACTTGATGCCGAACATGCGCGCGAGCGGACCCTGCGTCTCCTCGACGTACTGCATGCGGCCGTACGGCACGACGACGAGGTTGCGGAACATCACGCCCTTGCGGATGAGCAGGTCGTCCTCGCGCTCGACGTAGCCGATCGCGCGCACCTGCCGCACGATGACGATCGCGATCCACAGCCAGAGCGCGGCGACGACGCCCGCGAGCGCCCAGAACGCCGGGTGGACGACCAGTGCGAGGACGACGCCGACGGCGAGCGGGACGACGAGGAAGAGGCCCACCGCGATCTGGCGTGCGGGCACGAGGCGGGGCGAGACGCTCTGCCACGTGACGCCGGGCAGGTCGAACGGGCTGGGCTCGGGTGTCATGCGCACAGTGTCCCACCAGCCTCCGACATCGCGCGCACCCGGAGGTCCCGGCGGGCCGCGTCCTCCAGCACGTCCGCGAGGTGCCGGGCCGCCGCAGGATCGAGCGGACCGACGTCGACCGCGAGCGGCCCGTCGACGAGATGGACCGCGACGGTGACGACCCCCGCCCGGCGCAGGAGCGGCCCCTGCTCGACCGCGACTGCCTGGACGCGGTGCAGCGGCACGAACGTCACCTGAGGGGCGAGCCGGCCCGCGCGCACGAGCAGCCCGTCGGCCGCGAGCGCCGCCGTACGCACCCGCCACGTGAGGGGCGCGAGCCACCACGCGCGGTCCGGCACGCGCAGGACGCTCACGGGTGCACCGTCGACCGCGGGATCGGGGTGGACGACGCCGCGCCCGCCCGGCCAGAGGTCCGCGAGCAGGCGACGGTCGACGCGCGCGAGGGCGGGCAGCGCCGCCTGGGCGACCCGCAGCGCGGAGGCGGCGTCGCCCGCGGGCAGGAGAGCGCCCGAGAGCTCGTCGTCGTCCTCCTCGTCCGGGTCGTCGTCCGATCCCGTGAGCACCTTGACCGCCCACAGGTCACCGCCCCACCACTGCGGGCGCGTGCCGATCCGCACGGCGTGCACGCGACCCGCCCGCACGGTCTTCTCCGTGCGCGTCGCGAGCCCGGACGCGACGTGGAGATCCTCCCCCACGCGCTCGACCGTCCGGCCCGAGCCGCTCTCGACGGCCTGCCATACGCGGCGGCCCGCGAACGCGAGCGCACCGGCGGCGAGGAAGAGGCCCTCGCGCAACGAGGGCACCAGGAGTGCGACGACGGTGCAGGCGAGCGCGACGACGAGCGCTGGGGCGACGGGATCACGCAGGAGGAACGCCCGCACGACCGTGCGCCGGTCCGTCCGCACGAGCAGGGCACGCTCGGAGACGCGCCTGCGGGGCTCGCCCGGCGCAGGCGGGTCGGGGTCGGGTGAGGGCTCCGGCGCGTCGGCGCCGTCGGGGTCCTGCGTCGCCGTGTCCCGGGCGTGCGGCGCGAGGGCGACGCCGTCGTGCCCTACGGCGTTCTGCACCACCGCCGCATCCTGCACCGCCGCGTCCAGCGCCGCTGCGTCCAGCGCCGCTGCGTCCAGCACCGCTGCGTCCTGCACGACTGCGGCCTGCACCGCCTCGCCGCGAGCGAGCAGCCGTTCCCGCAACGCTTCCGCGTCCGCACGCCGCAGCAGCCCGACGACCATCTGGTCGTCGCCGTCGGCGACGCGCACCGTGAGCTGTGCGAGCCCGACGACGCGGGCCCCGAGGGAGACCGAGAGGTCGACCCCGTCGATGCGCGCGAGCCGCACCGTCGTGTGCGTGCGCACCTTGCCGGTGTACCGGCTGTGGAGCTCGTCGCCGTCGAGCGCCCACCACGTCCGGCGGCGGCTCACCTCGATCCACAGGACCGCGAGCGCGACGAGCGTGAGCCCGAGGCCTGCCCACCGCGGATCCGTCACCGCACGGCCCACCCAGGCGAGGATGCCGCCGGCGTCCTCGGCCTCGCGCAGGAGGACGTACGCGCCGAAGCCGGCGAGGCCGAGGACGAGCGTGAAGGACTCCGCGACGTGGCTCAGCGGGTGCGCGCGGAACCAGGGCAGCGACGGGTCGGGCTCGGTCGCGGGTCGCGCCGCCGCGTCGTCCCTGTCTGCGGGGACGGGAGCCGAGGCGCCGACCGGCACGACAGGAGCGTCGGGAGAGTCGGGAGAGTCAGGAAGCTGAGGGACGACGACGGTCGCCGCAGCGGGCTCCTCGTCGATGTCCACGTCGGTCAGGGGCTCAGCCGCAAGAGGTGTCGCGACGCCCGAGGTCCCGGGGACCTCCTGGACGACGAGCTCCGCCCCCGACCGTGCGAGCAGCACGTCACGCAGCTCTGCGGCCTCCGCGGGCGTGAGCCCCTGGACGACCGTCGACCCACCCGGCACCTTGACCGTCACGGTCGCGAGCCCGAGCCGGCTGTCGATGATTCCCTCACCGAGCTCGACGGACCGCACGCGCGACCACGGCACGCTCCGCACCCGGCGCGCGAGCCATCCCGACCGCGTGACGAACGCGTCGTCCTCGGCCCGCCACGCGAGCCCGCGCACGTGGGCGCGCGCCGTCGCGAGCATCCCCACGAGCCACAGACCGAAGACCGCAGCGGCGATCCACGCCCAGCGCGTCCAGAGGAGCGCGACGCCCGCGCTCAGCGCAAGCGGGGTGCCGAGCGCCCACAGCGCGGTCTCGCACCGCGCCCGCACCTGCCGGGGACGTGGCCTCAGCCAGGTGTTCTCGTCGTGCACGCCGTCCGTCCCCCTGCCTCGCGCGGCATGCTCCGTCGGCGCGCCTCGCCGCACACTACCGACGGTTCCACCCGGCGCGGCACCTCCCCAGGTCTGGTCTCACGCGACCTCGGAATGCCGCTGCTCAGGCAGGGGTCGCGGATGCCCCGTGCCCGGAGGAGTCGTCGTCCTCGCCGCCGCGCACCTTGCACCACGTCTCGACGACGACGCCCGCGACGGCGAGCGCGGCAGCGGCGAGCGCCGCGAGCCCGGCCGAGAGGGCCTTCGACCGTAGCGCCGCGACGTCGAGGTCACCGACGACGAGCAGGACGTGCGCGACGTACCAGCCGCCGAGCGCGGCACCCGTGAGCGCCGCCGACTGCGCGAGGACGAGCGTGCGCGCGGCCCGCAGCCCAGTGAGCGAGGGCCGACGACCCTTGGTGTACTGCCGCACCGCCCAGCCCGCCCGCACGACGAGGCCAGCGAGCAGCACGAGCGTCACAGGCACGGGCCACGCGATCCGTCCGACGACGCCGCCACGCTCGACGAGCGTGAGGACGCCCCAGCCGACACCCGCCGCCACGACGGCGAGGGCGAGGAGCCAGCGGACACGCAGACCCGACGTCACGGACGCGCGCCTCCTTCGCCCGACGTCCAGTCGAGGCGCAGCCAGCGCACACCCTCGCGGTCCGGCGCGGTCGCGGCGAGCGTCGCGACGGGTCCGCCGCCGAGCCCGGGCAGGACAGCGTCCGGCTCGATCTCGGCCCACGGGGCGAGGACGAACGCGCGCTCGTGCGCACGGGGGTGGGGCAGCTCGAGGTCGTCGGTCACGCCGACGACGCCCTCGTACGTCACGAGGTCGACGTCGAGCGTGCGCGGTCCCCAGCGGACCTCGCGCGTGCGGTGGTGCTCCTGCTCGACGGCGTGGGCGACGCGCAGGAGCGCGCGCGGCGCGAGCGTCGTGCGGACGAGGACGACGGTGTTGAGGAAGTCGGGCTGCTCGACGCCGCCGACGGCCGCGGTGCGCGCGAGCGGCGCCACCTTGACGACCTCGAGGCCGGGCGCGCTCGCAAGGTCCTCGACGGCGCGCGCGAGGATCTCGCGGGGGTCGCCCATGTTCGAGCCGAGCGCGAGGACGGCCTGCACGGGGCCCGGGGGGACTCGGTCCATGAGGTCGGGCTCGGGCAGGTGGATCGCGTCGAGGATGCCGGTCGCGGGGCCGTCGTCGGACGGCTCGAGGACCGGGACCTCGACGGGCGGCGCAGGCACGGGCGCGGGGGCGTCGACGGCGGGCAGCGGCGCGGTTCCCGTCGGGGCCGCGGGCACCGGCGCCGCCACGGGCAGCGGCGCCGCCACGGGCGCGACGGGCGCGACGGGCTCGGGCGCGCCGATCGTCGCAACCGACGAGGCCGGCGCCGCAGCAGGGTCGAAGCGTGCCGACGGCAGCTTGACGCGGTCACGACGGATCGCGACGACGACGTCGACGAACGGCACGCCGACGGGCGCCGACGGCTTGTGGACCGCGACTTCGACGGCCGCGACGAGCGTGTGGTCGAGCGCGGCCGACGCGATCTGCTCCGCGAGCGTCTCGACGAGCCGCACAGCGGGCCCCTCGAGGACCTGCACGACCTCGGCGGCGAGCTCGGCGTAGTTGAGCGTGTGCGCCAGGTCGTCGGACGCCGCCGCACGGCGCGTGTCGACGTGGACCGTGACGTCCGCGACGAACACCTGGCCCTCGGCCCGCTCGTGGTCGAGCACGCCGTGGAACCCCGTCGCGGACAGGCCCGTGAGGCGCACCTGGTCGAGCTGGCGGCCGTGGGCGTCGAGCACCGGCCCGGGCAAGATCGTCACTTCTGCTCCTCGGTTCTGCGGGGGCGGCGTGCGCCGTCCCACGCGCGGGCGACCCGGACCGCGTCGACGGAGCCCGGGACGTCGTGCACCCGCACGCACCACGCACCGGCCGCGGCGGCGAGCGCCGAGATCGCTGCCGTCGCACCGTCGCGCGCGAGCGGGGGGGCCGGCTGCCCGTCCGGCCCTGCGAGCAGCGTACCGAGGAACCTCTTGCGCGAGGCTCCCACGAGCACGGGCAGGCCGAGCGCGACGAGCTCGTCGAGCGCTGCGAGCAGCGGCCAGTTGGCGGAGCCAGGCTTGGCGAAGCCGAGTCCCGGGTCGAGGACGACCTGCTCGCGGGCGACGCCCGCGGTGGCGAGCGCGGCGACGCGCGCGGCGAGCTCGTCGCGCACGTCCGAGACGACGTCCTCGTAGACGGCGAGCGAGTCCATGACGTCGGCGTGGCCGCGCCAGTGCATCGCGACGTAGACGACTCCCGTGCGCGCGACGACGTCGTAGATCTCGGGCTCGGCCAGGCCGCCCGAGACGTCGTTGACGACCACGGCGCCGGCCTCGACCGCGCGGGCCGCGACGCGCGCACGCGTCGTGTCGATGCTCACCGGGATGCCGCGTGCCGTGAGCTCGCGGACGACCGGCAGGACGCGCCCGAGCTCCTCGTCCTCGGGCACGCGGTCCGCGCCGGGGCGCGTGGACTCGCCGCCGACGTCGACGAGGTCGGCGCCCTGCGACGCGAGGAGCACGCCGTGCGCGACGGCGGCCTCGGGCCCGAACCACTCCCCTCCGTCCGAGAACGAGTCGGGCGTGACGTTGAGGACGCCCATGACGAGCGTCCGGTCGAGCCCGGTGAGCGAGGACGGGAGAGGAGCTGGATGGTGCACGGTCGTGGGCCTGTCTGCGCGGTCCGGCGCCCCGTCAGCGTCCGAGGACGAGGCTCATGGCCTCGGCACGCGTCGCGACGTCACGCATCTGGCCGCGCACCGCGCTCGTCACCGTACGTGCGCCGGGCTTGCGCACGCCGCGCATCGACATGCACAGGTGCTCGCACTCGACGACGACGAGGACGCCGCGCGGCGCGAGGTGCTCGACGAGCGCGTCCGCGATCTGCGACGTGAGCCGCTCCTGCACCTGCGGACGACGCGCGAAGACCTCGACGAGCCGCGCGAGCTTCGAGAGCCCGGTGACGCGACCGTCGACGCCGGGGATGTACCCGACGTGCGCGACGCCGTGGAACGGCACGAGGTGGTGCTCGCACGTCGAGTAGAGCTCGATGTCCTTGACGAGGATCATCTCCTCGTGGCCGATGTCGAACGTCGTGCCGAGCACGTCCGCCGGGTCCTGGCCGAGCCCCGCGAAGACCTCCGCGTAGGCGCGGGCGACGCGTGCGGGCGTCTCCCTGAGCCCCTCACGGTCCGGGTCCTCGCCCACCGCGAGAAGCAGCTCGCGGACGGCGGCCGCGGCCCGCGGGAGGTCGACGACGTGGTCGGGAAGCTCTTCTGCGCTGGTCACTCGGACACCTCGTTCCCGGCGGCCGCACCCGGCGTGCCACCCTCGGGGATCTCGCCGATCGACTCGGCCGGGCGCTCCTCGCGGCCCGTGCCCTCGTCCTGCGGGACGATCGGCGCGTCGCCTCGCTCGGCCTTCTCCGCCTCCGTGAGGACCGGCGGGCGGCTCGACACGCTGCGCTGCTCGCTCGAGAGCCACACCTCGCGCGCCGGACGCTTGACCACAGGGGCGAAGATCACGGCGAGCTCGGCCTCGTTGAGCGTCTCCTTCTCGAGAAGCTCGAGGACGAGGTGGTCGAGGACGTCGCGGTACTCGACGAGCACCTCCCACGCCTCGTCGTGCGCGGCGTCGATGAGCTTGCGGACCTCGTGGTCGACCGTGCCCGCGACGGCCTCGGAGTAGTCGCGCTGGTGGCCGATGTCGCGGCCGAGGAACGGCTCGCCGTCCGTCGAGCCGAGACGGATCGCACCGACACGCTCGCTCATGCCGTACTCGGTGACCATCTTGCGCGCCGTCGCGGTGGCCTTCTCGATGTCGTTCGATGCCCCGGTCGTCGGGTCGTGGAAGACGAGCTCCTCGGCGACGCGGCCACCCATCGCATACGCGATCTGGTCGAGCAGCTCGTTACGGGTCGTCGAGTACTTGTCCTGCGTCGGCAGGACCATCGTGTAGCCGAGGGCACGGCCGCGCGGCAGGATCGTCACCTTCGTCACGGGGTCGGTGTAGCGCATGGCCGCGGCCACGAGCGCGTGCCCGCCCTCGTGGTAGGCCGTGATCTTCTGCTCCTTGGTGTTCATCACCCGGGTGCGCTTCTGCGGGCCCGCGATGACGCGGTCGATCGCCTCGTCGAGAGCGCGGTCGTCGATGAGGTGCGCGCCCGAGCGAGCGGTGAGCAGCGCCGCCTCGTTGAGGACGTTGGCGAGGTCCGCGCCCGTGAACCCGGGCGTGCGCTTGGCGACCATCGCGAGGTCGATGCCCTCGACGATCGGCTTGCCGCGCGCGTGCACCTTGAGGATCGCCTCGCGGCCCTTGAGGTCCGGGGCCTCGACGGCGACCTGACGGTCGAAGCGGCCCGGACGCAGGAGCGCGGGGTCGAGGATGTCGGGGCGGTTGGTCGCCGCGATGAGGATGACGTTGGCCTTGGGGTCGAAGCCGTCCATCTCGACGAGGAGCTGGTTGAGCGTCTGCTCGCGCTCGTCGTGACCGCCGCCCATGCCGGCACCACGGTGGCGACCGACCGCATCGATCTCGTCGACGAAGATGATCGCTGGCGAGTTCTCCTTGGCCTGCTGGAAGAGGTCCCGGACGCGGCTCGCGCCGACGCCGACGAACATCTCGACGAAGTCCGAGCCGGAGATCGTGTAGAACGGCACGCCCGCCTCGCCCGCGACGGCGCGCGCCAGGAGCGTCTTGCCCGTTCCAGGGGGCCCGTAGAGCAGCACGCCCTTGGGGATCTTGGCGCCCACGGCCTGGAACTTCGCGGGCTCCTGGAGGAACTCCTTGATCTCGTGGAGCTCCTCGACGGCCTCGTCCGCGCCCGCGACGTCGGCGAACGTCACCTGCGGCGACTCCTTGCCGACGAGCTTGGCGCGCGACTTGCCGAAGCCCATGACGCGGCTGCCGCCGCCCTGCATGCGGCTCATGAGGAAGAAGAAGATCACGCCGATGATGAGGAACGGCACGAGCACCGAGAACATCGACGCGAGGAAGCTCACGCGTGCGATCTCGGAGTTGTAGCCCTTGGCGAGGCTCGCGGAGGCGACCGCGTCGACGACGTCCTTGCCCTGGGGCTGGACGTAGAAGAACTCGACGCTCTTGCCCTTGTCCGTCTTGCCGTCGACGAACGGCTCGGTGAGCGTCAGCTGGACGCGCTGGTCACCGTCGACGACGAGCGCGCGCTCGACCGTCGTGCCCTTGAGCAGCGCGAGGCCTTGCGACGTGTCGATGCGCTTGACGCCCTGGCCCGAGAACACGGCGAAGCCGATCCACAGCAGCACGACGACGAGCAGGACCCAGACGACAGGTCCCTTGGCGATCTTCTTGAGGTTCATCGGCTACGGGCGTGCCCGTTCCTTCCGCTCGCGGGAGTTCCGCTCCCGACCGTACATCGCGAGCCTGGGCCGAACCCTGCGTGTTCGCCCAGGGCAGGACGGCCGGGACCGGGGCGTCCGCGCACGCGGACGCCCCGCGTCGCTCAGCGCTCGTAGACGTGCGGCGCGAGCGTCCCGACGAACGGCAGGTTGCGGTACTTCTCGGCGTAGTCGAGGCCGTAGCCGACGACGAACTCGTTGGGGATGTCGAAGCCGACGTAGCGCACGTCGATCTCGACCTTCACCGCGTCCGGCTTGCGCATCGCGGCCGCGATCTCGACGGTTGCGGGACCGCGCGAGCGGAGGTTCGACAGCAGCCACGAGAGCGTGAGGCCCGAGTCGACGATGTCCTCGACGATGAGCACGTGACGGCCCGTGAGGTCCGTGTCGAGGTCCTTGAGGATGCGCACGACGCCTGAGGACTTCGTGCCGGAGCCGTAGGACGACACCGCCATCCAGTCCATCGTCGCGGGCGTGTGCAGGCGGCGGGAGAGGTCGGCCATCACCATGACGGCGCCCTTGAGGACGCCGACGAGGAGGAGGTCCTTGCCCGCGTAGTCCACGTCGATCTGCGCGGCGATCTCGTCGAGACGCGTGCCGATCTGCTCCTCGGTCAGCAGAACGTGATCGATGTCGTTGCCGATGTCGGACAGGTCCACGAAAAAGCTCCTCAGGGTGCGGGACTGTGTCCCTCAAGCGTGCCACACCTGCGGGCGACGGTGACGCGCCCGGGCAGCGGGAGGGGTCCCTGCCCCCGCCACGCCGCGACGAGCGCGTCGAGCGCGAGGACGTGCGTGCGTGACAGCGCGCCGTCGGTCGCGCCGATCGAGACGGCCCACGCGCGCAGGGCTCGGCGGCGCACGGCCGCGGGCGCCGCGGCGAGCGTCGCGCAGTCGAGGCGGGGGGCGCGAGAGAGGGCGGGGGCGGTGTCGACGACGTCGGGCACGGTTGCGTCGGGCGAGGTTGCGTCGGGCGAGGTTGCGTCGGGCGAGGTTGCGTCGGGCACGGTCGCGTCGGGCACGGTCGCGTCGGCGAGCAGCCGCTCCGCGTACGACGTGAGCGCATCGTCGTCCTCACGAAGCTGCGCCGCGGTCCGCGCGAGCGCGGGGACGACGCCCGGGCCGAGGACCTCCGTGAGCAGCGGCAGGACACGCGTGCGCAGGGCCGAGCGGCGCGGTGCCGTGTCGTCGTCGGGCGCTGGCGTGTTCGTCGGGTCGTGCCACGGCTCGAGCCCCTGCTCCGCGCACACTCCCGCCGTCGCGGACCCGCTGAGCCCGAGCAGCGGACGCCGCACGCGACCCCGCACGGGCCGCATGCCCGCGAGCGAACGAGCGCCCGCACCGCGGGCGAGGCCGAGAAGGACGCCCTCGGCCTGGTCGTCGAGCGTGTGCCCGAGGAGGATCGCTCCGTCAGCACCGCCCGGCAGGGCGTCGAGCGCAGCCCCGAGCGCCGCATACCGCGCGGCACGGGCGGCGGCCTCAGGCCCGCCGGGGCCGTCGACCACGACGCGCACGACGTCGGTCGGCAGCCCGAGCCGGCGGCACGTCGCCGCGGCCAGCTCCGCGACCGCAGCGCTCCCGGCCTGCATCCCGTGGTCGACGACGACGACGCGCACGGGTCGAGCAGGGCGGGCCGGTGCCGCGGGCAGCGCCGTGGGGACGGAGCGCGCGTCGGGCGCAGCTCCGTCAGCCGCACGGCCGTCGGGAACCGGCCGCAGCCCCAGCTCCGCCGCGAGGCACGCGACGAGCGCGAGCGAGTCGGTGCCTCCCGAGCAGCCCACGACGAGCGGCGCTCCCGGCGGGAGGTCGGCGAGCGCCGCCCGCACCGCCCGGCGCCCCGCGACCGTGTGCGTGGTGGGAAGGCTCATCCGTGGACGCGCCGCACCCACGCGGCGGGGTCGGCGAGCTCGCGCGCCGTCGGGAGGTTCTCTGGCGCGTCCCACACCGCGTTGAGGCGCCGCCGACCGACCCGCAGCATCGCGCCGCGCACGAACGCGGCTCCGTCGGAGTACTGCGCGAGCTTCTCGTCGAGCCCGAGCACCTTGCGCAGCACCGTGTCGACGGTGCCGCCGCGCTGCTCGCGGCGTGCGTCGAACGCACGACGGATCTTCCCGACGCCCGGGACGACGTTCTCCCCGACGCGGTCCATCATGACGTCCGCGTGCCCCTCGAGGAGCGACATCACCGCGGCGACCTCCGCCATCGTCGCGCGCTGCGACGGCGTGAGCAGGCGGGAGCCGAGCGAGCTGCCCGCGGGAGCCCGCACGACCCGGCCGACGGTCGTCGCCCACGCCTGCAGACGCTGCGCAGGACCACCCCGGCCGAGCTCCGCGCCCGTCGCGACGACGTCGTCGAGCAGCGCCGCGACGCGACCGCGCAGGTGCGCGGCAAGCCACGGCGCTGCCGCGAACTGCAGCGCGTGCGTCTGCTCGTGCAGCGCGACCCACAGCGCGAACGGCTCGGGCGCCGCGTCGAGCGCACGCCCGACGCGCATCACGTTGGGGGCGACGAGCAGGAGCCGGCCCGGCTCGCCGGGACCCACCACGTGCGGGTCGTACTGGCCGAGGACGCGCGTCGAGACGAGCGCGAGCGCCGCCCCCACCTCGGCCGCACCCGCGGCCTGCGCGACAGCGCCGGGCGCCGCGCCCGGAACCGCGACGGCCGCACCGAGGAGCAGCTCCATGCCCTGCGACGCCGAGCGCACCCACGAGGCGCGGTCGACGACGTGGACGCGCGAGAGCAGCGCAGGGTCGGCGACGACGTCGCGACCGTCGGCCGGCTCCATCGCCGAGACGTCGAGGACGTGCGGCACCGCGAGCGCCGCGGCCCGCCTCAGCCCTTCGACGTGCGCGCTCATCACCGCACGGGAGTCGACGGGTCCGGCGGGCGCGAGGAACGCGCCGAGGCCTCGCGCGGCGTCCCAGTCGACGACCGACCGCGCGTCGGGGCCGGATGGGCTCTCGCCGGTCATCCGCACCCGCACGACGCGAGGCCCGAGACGAACTTGTCGATCGTCGCCCGGGCGTTCCACGCGTTGCCGTCGGGGAAGTCGTCGACGAGGACCGCGAAGACGAGCAGCCGGTCGTCGGCCGTGACGAGCGTTCCCGCGAGGCCCGAGACGTTGGGCAACGACCCGGTCTTGGCTCGCACGCGGCCGCGGGCGTCCGTCGTCGTGAACCGCTCGTGAAGAGTGCCCGAGACCCCTGCGAGCGGCAGCTGGAGCGCCGCCGCGCGCAGCGCCGGCGTCGCCGGGTCGACCATGCGCAGCAGCAGCTCGTTGAGCAGGCGGGGCGAGAGCCGCGAGCCCTCGCCGAGCCCCGAGCAGTCCGCGAGCTTCGCGCCCGTGAGGTCGACGCCGAGCGCCCCGACCGCGTCGAGCACGGCCGCCGTCGCGCCCTGGACCGAGCCGGACAGGCCCGTCTCGATCGCGACGACCCGGCCGACGACCTCGGTGATCGTGTTGTCAGAGGTCTGCAGGAAGTAGCCGACGACCTCGGACAGCGGCGCCGACATGACACGCCCGACCTCCGTCGCGCCCTCGGCCGCGACGCCGCGGGCTGCGGTTCCCGTGACCGTGACGCCGACCTTCTCGAGCGCCCGCTCGAAGTCGCGCGCCGCGGCGAGCGACGGGTCCGGGTAGCGCTGCGCGTACGTGTCGTCCGTGCGGCGCGCGATGTCGACCGCGATCGCGGTGACGGGCGCCGCGTAGCCGGCCTCGACGCTCTTGGGGTCCCACGACGGCGCGACCGACGGACCCGAGAAGAGCGAGTCGTCGACCCGCACCGTCACGGAATCGAGCCCCGCGGCCTCGACCGCCGCGGCGACCATGGTCGCGAGGTCGGCCAGCCCGGCACGACCGTTGACCTTCGACGGGTCGCCCGCGCCGGCCGCGAGCATCATGTCGCCGCCCCCGACGAGCGTCACTGTCGAACCCGCAAGCATCACCGTCGTGTCGAGCGTCCGGTCGGCACCGACGCGCGAGAGACCGGCCGCAGCCGTGAGCAGCTTCTGCGTCGAGGCGGGCACGAAGTCCGACGTCGCCGAGCGGCCCGCGATGCCCTGGCCCGTCGCCGCGTCCGTGACGAGCACACCGACACGCTTGCCGACGTAGTCCTTCTCCTTGACGAGCTGCTCGACAAGGTCCTCGACAGATGTGGCGGACGGCACAGGCGCGTCCGTGGGCAGGGGGGACAGACCCGCCGTGAGCGCCGGTCCCGTCGTCGCCCCTGGAGCCGTCGGGAAGGGTGCCGGCGGCGCCGCGACCGGCGCGTTCGTGAGGAATCCGGGCACGATGTCGAACGCGTCGGCGACGAGATACCCGCCGCCGGCGAGCAGCGCGAATGTCGTCGTCGCCGCTGCTACACGTGCCGCCAGACCCATGACGTTCCTCCCGCACCTCGGTCGCGGTTCACACCTTAGCCCGCGCGTGCGTCACACTGGACCCGCAGGACGACGGCGACCGAGCAGCGCGCCCCCGTGCCCCCGCACGGCGGACGCGTCGTGAACCGTCGCCTGGCACGACCACGCCACGACGGCTCACGGGCCCGCGCCCGTGCCGCGGGACGAACGACGAGAGGTGCTCGGACGGCGACGGCCGCCCGTGTCTGGAGGAAGAGCAGTGGAGTTCGACGTCACGATCGAGATCCCCAAGGGTCAGCGCAACAAGTACGAGGTGGACCACCACACCGGTCGCATCCGTCTTGACAGGATGCTCTTCACCTCGACGCGCTACCCGGACGACTACGGCTTCATCGAGGGCACCCTCGGCGAGGACGGCGACCCGCTCGACGCGCTCGTGCTGCTCGAGGAGCCCACGTTCCCGGGCTGCCTCATCCGGTGCCGCGCGCTCGGCATGTTCCGCATGCGCGACGAGGCCGGCGGCGACGACAAGGTGCTCTGCGTCCCCACGGGCGACCAGCGCGCCGCGTGGCGCCAGGACATCGACGACGTGTCGGACTACCACCGTCTCGAGATCCAGCACTTCTTCGAGGTCTACAAGGACCTCGAGCCAGGCAAGTCCGTCGAGGGCGCGCACTGGGTCGGCCGCGCCGAGGCCGAGGCCGAGATCGAGCGCTCGCGCCAGCGTGCGATCGACTCGGGCTACGCGCACTGACGCACACGCACACGCACCACGAGACCGGGCGCCCCGCTGCACGCAGCGGGGCGCCCGGTCTCGTGCGTGCTGGGTCTGTCGCAGACGAGCTCCGGGGCCTCAGCAGGCTGGCTGCGGGGCCGCTGAGCGCAGCGACCCGCTGAGCCGTCCGTCAGGGGCGGCCTGCGTAGGCCATGGTCTCCGCGTAGCGGACGGGGACCTCACGCACCGGGATGCCCGGGCGCGCGGCCTCGATCATCATGCCGCCGCCCGTGTACATCGCGACGTGGCGGATCGTGCTGGGGTCCGAGGTGTCGTTGGCCCAGAAGATGAGGTCGCCCGGACGCATCTGGGAGTACTTGATCTTCTTGACGCGCACGTACTGCGAGCGGCTCGTCCGCGTGATGCCGACGCCGGCTGCCTCCCACGCGCGCATGGTGAGTCCCGAGCAGTCGTACGTGTTGGGC
Source organism: Sanguibacter sp. HDW7 (assembly GCF_011300875.1). NCBI lineage: Bacteria > Bacillati > Actinomycetota > Actinomycetes > Micrococcales > Sanguibacteraceae > Sanguibacter > Sanguibacter sp. HDW7. The sequence continues at coordinate 2,834,187 of NZ_CP049862.1, forward strand.
CCTGTCGTGCCCCAGCCGTACATCTTGCCGATCTGCGTGCGCGCCCACTCGACGGCCTTGCGGCCCTGGGCCGCCGTGCCGACCGCGGTGCCCTGGCCGAGGCCCGGGGGGTCGACCGTCGGCGGCTTCGTCGGCTCGGGGGTGGGCGTCGGGCGCTGCGTCGGCGGGGTCGTCGTCGGCTCGGTCGTCGGCTCCTGCGTCGGGGTGGGAGTCGGGTCGACCGTCGGCGGGGTCGTCGGTGTCGGCCGCTGCGTCGGGGGCGTCGTCGGCTCGTTCGAAGGTTCCTCGGTCGGAGTGACCGTGGGCGTCGTCGTCGGCGGGTTCGACGGCGGGCGCGTCGTCGGGTCGCTCGTCGGCGTGCTGGGCCTGTCGGCCGGCTCCCGGTCGGACTCGGCCTGATCCTCGCGCTGCTGCTCGCGGTCGCGGTCGATGCGGTCCTGGCGTGCGCGCTCGGCCTCGACCGTCGTGCTGCGGGCCGCGGCGAGCTGCGTGATGAGGGTGTCGCGGCGCGACGAGGCCGAGTCGACGGCGGTCTGCGCCGCGGCGGTGAGGCGGTCGGTCTCGGTGCGCGCGTCCTCGGCCTCGTCGGCCGCGGTCTGCGCGCTCGCGACCGCGGCGGCCGCGTCAGCACGGAGGACGTCGGCGACGAGCGCGTCCGCGCGGTACTGCTGCACCGCTGCGTCGGCGACGTCGCCGACGGCCCGCAGGGACGAGGTGCGGCGGACCACGTCGGTGATGCCGTCGGCGGTGAGGACCGCCTCGAGGTTCTGGATGGCGCCGCCCGAGCGGTACCGCTCGATGGCGATGCCCGCGAGGATCTGGCGCGAGGCGTCCATGGTCTTCACCGCGGCGGCGAGCTTCGTGTCCGCGGCGGCGGCCGCGTCCTGCGCGGACTCGAGCGCGACCTGCGCGGTGACGTAGCGCTCGCCGGCTGTCGCCGAGAGTGCCCAGGCGGTGTCCGCGACGGTGCTGAGGCGCGCGAGCTCGACCTCGATGTCGGCGACGGAGCCCGCGACGGCGGCCTCGGAGGCGCGGGCGGACGCGACGCCATCGTCCTCGGGCGCGGCGAGCGCGACGGGCACGGTGAGCCCGAGGACGAGCGCCGACGCGACGAGCGTGGTCGTGGTCCTCGGGATCCGGGACAGGCGGGACATGGAGCCTCCGTGGCAGGTACAGCGGTGCACGACGAGGCTAGTCGCCTTCGCTCCCGTTGTGAACTCCCACCTCAGCAACATCGTGCGTCACATCTGTCACAGGAGCCCCGGGAGTCACACCAGTCACAGCGATCTCACCTGATGGTCATGTCGTTCCATACCGTGACCACCTCCGCCTAGAGTGACCGCCATGACCCGTCGAATGTGTCGCTGACACCACCGCACTCACGCCCCGGCCGCGCCGGGAGCCGGTGCGGACACGCCCCCAGGGCGACGACGGGACCGCACCCGCCAGTGCAGCGACGACTCGACGAGTCGCGCCACGGCACCAGGACACCGTTCGACGCCCGCCCACCCGCAGGCCGTACACGACAAACCTGGAGCCACCCATGAGCAACGCCGCCTGGTCCTTCGAGACCCGCCAGATCCACGCCGGGCAGCAGCCCGACCCCGCGACGGGCGCCCGCGCCCTCCCGATCTTCCAGACGACGTCGTTCGTCTTCCCTGACGCCGACACTGCCGCCGCGCGCTTCGCGCTCGCCGACCTCGGCCCTATCTACACCCGCATCGGCAATCCGACGACCGGCGCCGTCGAGGACCGCATCGCCTCCCTCGAGGGCGGCGTCGGCGCGCTCCTCCTCGCCTCCGGCCAGGCCGCCGAGACCTTCGCGATCCTCAACATCGCCGAGGCCGGCGACCACGTCGTCGCAAGCCCGTCCCTCTACGGCGGCACCTACAACCTCCTCGCGCACACGCTGCGCAAGCTCGGCATCGAGACGACGTTCGTCTCGGACCCGCACGACCCCGAGGCCTGGCGCGCCGCCGCCCGCGAGAACACCAAGCTCTTCTTCGCCGAGACCATCCCCAACCCCAAGGCCGACGTCCTCGACATCGAGGCCGTCGCGGCCGTCGCCCACGAGGTCGGGGTGCCGCTCATCGTCGACAACACCGTCGCGACGCCCTACCTGCTCCGTCCGCTCGAGCACGGCGCCGACATCGTCGTCCACTCCGCCACGAAGTTCCTCGGCGGGCACGGCGCGGCCATCGGCGGCGTCATCGTCGACGGCGGCTCGTTCGACTTCGCGCAGGACCCCGAGCGCTTCCCCAACTACAACCAGCCCGACCCGTCGTACAACGGGCTCGTCTACGCACGCGACCTCGGCGTCGGCGGCGCCTTCGGCGCCAACCTTGCCTTCATCCTCAAGGCACGCGTCCAGCTGCTCCGCGACCTCGGCGCCGCGATCAGCCCCTTCAACGCGTTCCTCATCGCGCAGGGCATCGAGACGCTCTCGCTGCGCATCGAGCGCCACGTCGCCAACGCCGAGAAGGTCGCGGCCTTCCTCGAGGGCCACGACGGCGTCGTCCGCGTCCACTACGCGGGTCTCGCCTCCAGCCCTTGGCACGCCAACGCCCAGAAGTACCTGCCGAAGGGTGCGGGCGCGATCGTCGCGTTCGAGCTCGACGGCGGCCTCGAGGCAGGCAAGGCGTTCGTCGACGCGCTCGAGCTCCACTCGAACCTCGCGAACATCGGCGACGTCCGCTCGCTCGTCATCCACCCCGCCTCGACGACGCACTCCCAGCTCACCCCGGAGCAGCAGCTGCTCTCGGGCATCACGCCTGGCCTCGTGCGTCTCTCGGTCGGCCTCGAGCACGTCGACGACATCCTCGCCGACCTCGAGGCGGGCTTCGCCGCCGTCGCCGCGCTGCACGCGGGCGCCGAGACGACCGTCTGATGTGTACCGACGCGGCGCCGACGAGCGACGGCCAGGCCACCCCGGGGACGCTCCCGGACGGTCCGGTCATGCCCGACGGCGCCGCGTCGTCACGTCCTGCCCCGGTTCCGTCGGATGATGGTTCCGTGAGCACGACGCCCGCTCCCCGACCGCGCCGCCTCGCCCCGCCGTTCGCGGGCGCGACGCCACGCCCCGGCTTGGACGTGCCCGTCGAGCCGTCGGACGCTCCCGCACCGAGCGGCGCGTGGCAGCCAGGCGACGAGCACGGCGAGCGCCGCTTCTGCGAGGTCGGGACGCTCGAGCTCGAGTCGGGCCTCGACCTGCCGGACGTCACGGTCGCGTACGAGACCTGGGGGACGCTCGCTCCCGACGGCTCCAACGCCGTGCTCGTCCTCCACGCGCTCACGGGCGACGCCCACGTCACGGGCGACGCCGGGCCGGGCCACCCGACACCCGGCTGGTGGTCGCAGATGATCGGCCCCGGCGCCCCCATCGACACCGACCGCTACTACGTCGTCGCACCCAACGTCGTCGGCGGCTGCCAGGGCTCCACCGGGCCGTCCTCACCCGCGCCCGACGGCCGCCCGTGGGGATCACGCTTCCCGCACCTCACGGTCCGCGACCAGGTCGGCGCCGAGATCGCGCTCGCGCGCGCCCTCGGCGTGACGTCGTGGCACTTCGTCGTCGGCGGGTCCATGGGTGGTCTGCGCGCGCTCGAGTGGGCGATCTGCGGGCCCGACGCCGGCATCGACGTCGAGTCGATCGGCATCATCGCGTCCGGCGCCCAGACGACGGGCGACCAGATCGCGTGGGCCCACCCGCAGGTCGCTGCGATCCTCGCCGACCCGCACTTCCACGGCGGCGACTACTACGACGCGGCCGACGGAATCGGCCCGCACGTCGGGCTCGGCATCGCGCGTCAGATCGCACACGCGACGTACCGGTCGGCGACCGAGCTCGACCGACGCTTCGGCCGCATCCCGCAGAACGCCGAGAATCCGCTGCGCGGCGGGCGCTACGCCATCCAGTCGTACCTCGACCACCACGCGCACAAGCTCGCGAGCCGCTTCGACGCGAACTCCTACCTCGTGCTCACGCAGTCGATGCTCACGCACGACCTCGGCCGCGACCGCGGCGGCGTCGAGTCCGCGCTCGCGTCCATCACCGCGAAGGCCCTCGTCGTCGCCGTCGACTCCGACAGGCTCTTCCAACCCGTCGAGTCCGAGCGCATCACCCGGAACCTGCCGGGAGCCTGGCCGCTGCAGGTACTGAGGTCCGAGCACGGGCACGACGGCTTCCTCATCGAGTTCGACCAGCTCGGGCCGGTGGTCCGCCACTTCCTCAAGCGCCTGGTGACGCGGCGCGGCTGAGCGCGCTCGCCCGCGCCCCGCGCTCTCGACCCGCGGAGTCCGCTCCGCCTTCAGCCGACACACGCGCACCGGCACCACGTCCGGCCGTTCAGACCTGAGTGCCGGGCACCACGCGGTGCAGCAGGTCGATCGAGGCGATGACGACCTGGCTCGCGTGCTGCGGGGTCATCGCCGGTGAAGGCAGGATCGCGGCACCCTTCTTGTCAAACATGAGCCCAGTTCGACCATCCAGGTCGGGCGTGGTGAGCAGGGGCAGGATCCGCTTGGCGTAGGTGTCGGCGCTCGGGGTGAACCAGCCGATGACGGTCTCCGTCGCGCGGTGCTTGACGCTGTTCTGCCCCAGCATGTTCGAGCGGATGCTGGTCTTGATCAGCCCAGGGTTGAGGCCGAAGACGCCCACGGCGGGGTAGCGCTGAGCGGCGTCCACGACGAGAGCCTCGTTCCCGGCGACCGTGCTCATGTGCGCCTTCATGGCGGCATAGGACTGTTCGAAGTTGAGGTCCCCGAGGTGGGCGGTCTGTCCGGTGCCGGGGTATCCGTAGACGAAGATCCGCGGCTGCGGGGCGCCCGGAGGGCGTCCGGTCCCGAGCCGGTCGGCGAGGTTGCGCACCAGGACGAGCCGGCTGAGGTAGCTGACCGCCATGTCGCGCTCGAGGCCCTCGGTGGTCTCCTGCCGCTGGGGGGCAGCAAAGATCCCGGTGGTCAGGACGAGCATGTCGAGGTCCTCGGCCGGCAGATCCTTCGCCACGCGCTCGGCCTCGCTCATCAGGGACAGATCGGCCTGGACGAAATCGATGCCTGCGGTACCGGCGTCGCGGAAGGTGCGACCCACGACGATGACCTGGGCGCCCTGGGTGGCCATCTGTCGACTCAGCGCCTGCCCGATGCCGCCGGTACCTCCGACGACGGCGACGCGCCTGCCGCTCAAGCTGCTGGTGCGAGCGGGCTGCACGTTCACGCTCGTGTCCTTCTTCATGGCAGTCCTTCGTGTGGTGTGCGGATGGTCGTCAGTCGGCGCGCCGTGAGAGGCGGATGACGGGGATGACCCGGTCGGCGAGGGTCTCGTACTGGGCGAAGCCTGGGGAGGCTGCGGTGATCTGGCGCCAGTGGCGCTCCCACTCCTCACCGGGCAGCTCCTCGGCATCGACGGCGAACTCCTCGCCGTCGAGCACGACGACTGCCTCGTCGGGGTGGGCGCCGAGGTTGAAGTACCAGTCGGGATGCTTGGCCGCGCCGGCGGCCGAGGCGATGACGAGCCACGACCCGTCAGGCACGAGGAAGTATGCGACGGGGTTCTCCCGCCGCAGGCCGGAGCGCTTGCCGGTGGTGATGAGGAGGAGCGCGCGCATCCCCATGATCGTGCGGCCCTCGCGCAGAGCCGCAGCGTTGCGCTCGTTCAGGGCGCGCATCTGCTCGGCGCTGGGGAGCTGGACACCGTAGGTGCCGTTGGGAGTCGTGAAGCTCATCGTGTCTCTCCAGGCGCGAGGGGGGCGGGGCCCCGTCGGTGGTGCGGGTGGGGCCCCGCCGGCTCGGGTGCCGGGCCGAGGGCTCAGCCGAGGGTCGGGTAATCGGTGTACCCGTGGTGGTCCCCACCGAAGGAGGTGGCCCGGTCGGGCGTGTTGAACGGGCCGCCGGCGGCCAGGCGAGCGGGAAGGTCGGGGTTCGCCAGGAACAGCGCGCCGAAGGAGATGAGGTCGGCCGTGCCGTCCTCGATGAGGGCCAGGGCGTCCGGGCCGGTCGGCTCGGGCGCGGTGGCCGGGTTGAGGATGAGGGTGTTGGGCCACTCCTGACAGATGCGCAGGGTCAGGTCGCGCCTGCCGGGCGCCTCCATGACGTGCACGTAGGCCAGGTCGAGCGGGGCGAGCCTCTCGATGAGGGACACGTAGGTCTCCTCCAGGTTCTCCTCGGCGATGTCGCCCAGGGTCGTGCCGGGAGACAGGCGGATCCCGGTGCGCTCGGCGCCGACCTCCGCGGCCACGGCACGGACCACCTCGACCGCGAACCGGGTGCGCCCAACCACCGACCCACCCCAGCCGTCCGTGCGCTGGTTGGCGTTGGTCGCCAGGAACTGGTGCACGAGGTAGCCGTTCGCGCCGTGGATCTCCACCCCGTCGAACCCGGCGGCGATCGCGTTGCGCGCTGCGGCCGCGAAGTCGGCGATCGTGGCGGCGATCTCGTCCTCGGTCAGAGCGTGAGGGGTGGGGTGGTCCTTCATGCCGGCGTGGGTGTAGATCTGTCCGGCGGGACGCACGGCGGAAGGTCCGACCGGTGTCATGTCACCCGGAAGCAGGTCCGGGTCTCCGACCCGGCCGGTGTGCATGAGCTGGGCAAAGATCGCACCGCCCTGCGCGTGGACGGTGCTGGTGACCAGCTTCCACGCCTCGACCTGCTCGGGCGAGTGCAGGCCCGGGGTGTCGGGGTAGCCCTGGCCCACGACCGAGGGCTGGGTGCCCTCGGTGATGATCAGGCCCGCGCTCGCGCGCTGGCCGTAGTACGTCGCCATCAGGTCGGTCGGGGTCTGACCCGCACCGTACGCGCGGCTGCGCGTCATCGGTGACATGACGATGCGGTTGCGCAGCGTCGTGCCGGCCAGGTCGAGGCTCTTGAATGCGGCGGAAGTCATGGGGTTCTACCTCACGTGGTTGTTCGGCGGAGCAGGGGAAGCAGCAGGTCAGGCGGTCCGCGGGCGGACGGCGAAGAACCAGGCCAGGCCGGTGAACACATGCATCAGGGCGAGGGCGATCGCGGTGGCCGTGTCGGCCGCGACCGCGAACGGCGAGGCGCAGCTCACCAGGGCCAGCGCGAGGCCGAGCCAGGCTGCCGTGTTCTGGAACCGCGTCCAGCGGCGCACGATCCGCGACAGCACGAGCACCGCGATGACGATCGGCACGACCGACGCGACGGCGACGCCCACCACGTTGACCGCGTAGGGCATGTCGCCGGTGAACGAGGCTCCGGCTGCCTTGGCGACGAAGAACGTGGCCACGTTGACCACGAGCGCGGCGACGACAGCGAGGCCCACCCTGCGGGCAGGCGTAGCGGGCCGGGAGGTCTGGGGGGTCGAGGCGATGGTCGACATGAGGTTCCTTCGAGACGGGGGACGCGACGGCGTCGGGATGAGTTCGCACTAGCGACTGTACATGCCGTGAACTATCTACGCCATGTACAGTATTCCCATGACGCTCGAGAACCCCGCACAGCTGGCCCAGGGCGACGCCTGCGCCGTCGGGCCCGACGGCACCAGTCCGCTGCACCCGCTCGCCCAGCTTGCCGTGATCGTCACCGCCGAGGTCGGCACGGTCGCCGACCGCAACGGCCTGACCCCGATGCAAGCCCGCATGCTCGGGTTGCTCGTCCACGGTCCACGACGCATGGCCGAGCTCGCCCAGAACCTCGGGGTCGAGAAGGCCGCTCTCACGGGCCTCGTCGACCGCGCCGAGTCTCGCGGACTCGTCGCTCGCGAGTCCGTTCCGGGCGACCGTCGCTCGACCCAGGTCATCATCACTGACGCCGGAGCGGCGGCTTCGGTCGCGTTCTATGCGCAGCTCAACGTCACGCTCGACAGGATGATCGCCACGCTGCCTGCCGCCGACCGCCCGACCTTCACCACCTGGACGAGCGCGATCGTCGCCGCCCAGTTCAGCCGTCGCCGCGACATCACCCAGGACTGCTGAACCGAAGCCGGAAAGGACCCGCCGATGTTCACCGACTCCGAGATCGCCTACCTCAAGGGCCAGCCGCTGGGCCGCCTCGCGACCCAGAAGCCGAACGGCACACTGCAGAACAGCCCCGTCGGATTCACCTACAACGCCGACACGCGGACCATCGACATCAGCGGCTTCAACATGTCCGGCAGCCGCAAGTACCGCAACATCGCCGACAACGGCCGCGTCGCGTTCGTGGTCGACGACCTCGCCTCGGTGCGCCCCTGGCGCCCGCGCTGTGTCGAGATCCGGGGCCACGCCGAAGCCCTCCCGGCCGACGGCGGCCGGCCACCCATCATCCGCATCCACCCCACCCGCATCATCAGCTATGGCATCGACGAACCTGACCACGACGCCCATTCGTACTCGATCAATGCTCGCGACGTCCGCTAGACGCGAACCACCGTCACGCGTGCACGAGCGCACGGATGGAGTCGCGACAGATGCCCTCGCATCACGGGGCGGACATTCCACCTACTGACATCAGCGCGCCAGATCTGAGCAGCGAACCCGCAAGGTCCGCGGCGACTCGTAGTGCCCCAGCACCATCGAACAGGGATGGGGCCTACGACTCGATCGGCAGTCCCCAGCCGTCGGGCGACGCACCGTGAATCACCCCGGCGACGACCGACGCGATGTCGTCAGGTGGCGCCTGGTCGCTCATCTCCACCGTGTAGCCGGTCGGGCTCGGCATCAGCTTCGTGGTTCCGGGGACCAGACGCACGCGGATCTCTTGCGGCATCCGGCGCAACGACACCGAGAGCTGGTCGCCCACGACGACGTGCCTCAGCGCCCTCTGCCAATGCGTCCTCAGGAGACGCGCCGCGCGCTCGAGCCGGTCGCCCGCCGGCGCCCCGTCGTCGCACCCGGCAGGGTGGGCCGACAGCTCGCGCGTGGAGAGGGTCCGCGCGACGATCGCGGACTCGAGGAACAGGACCACGCCTCGCAACGTCCAGGCCACGACGTCGTCCGGAGGCGCACCGTCGATCAGCAGATGACCCGCGAGCCGGCGCGGATCACGCCCCGCGCAGTCAGCAACTGTCGACGAGTCCGGCACGATGCTGACGAGGGCGCACGGGAGTCCGAGCGCCCGAAACCACTGAATCTCGTCGCCGGGCCTCACCGACCCTGTCTCGACCAGATCGCTCCATCGCAGCGCGTCCGCGAGAGGAGAGCTCGTGGCTCCCGCTGCACTCATCGACGTTGCCATCGTGCATCTCCTCCCCACGTCGCACGACAGTCAGCCCCGTCGAACCGACCCACTTCAGCGATTCGTAGCGTCCCTGCACACAGGAGGAGTGTGCACCGGTGCTACGAGTCATGTCTTCAGAGCGGCTCGCGGCAGCTCTGCACACTCCCTCGGAGGCGAAGGAGTGTGCGGGAGCGCTACGAGTCGGTGAGGGGTGTCGCACGGCGGGTTCGGAGGCGGGTGAGGACGAGGGCGCCTGCACCCACGAGCAGCGCTGCCGCCGCGACGAGCGCGCCGTCCGCGAGCAGGTTCGGCAGGCCGTGCGCGAGCATCGCGACGAGACGGTCGGTGACGAGCGCGAGCACCCCGTCGGACGGCAGCGCGAGCTGCGCGACGACCTCGCGCGCTGCGACGTACGCACCCGCCAGGAGGACCGCCGTGCCCGCGAGCGCTGCCGCGCCGCACGCCGCGAGCGTGAGCCAGCGACGGCGCGCGAGAACGAGCGCGCCGACGACGGCCGCGAGCACGACCCACGGCGCGACGGCGCCCCACGTGTCGATGACGCCGAGCGCCGTCCTGGCGCTCACGAGCTTCGCGGACGTGACGACGGGGACCTGGACGTCGAGCTCGCGCAGCGCGTCGGGCACGGGCAGGCGCAGGGCGTCCAGACGCGCGACGATGCCCGCGGCGGCGGGCATGTCCCGCAGTGCCTGCGGCACGGGGAAGCGGAGTGCGTCGAGCTGCTCGACGACCACGTCGGCAAGCGTCCCGAGGTCGAGGACCACCGCGCCGTCCGCGTCGATGCCGACGCCTGGGCGATGCGCGGCTGAGATGTCGGGGCTCGTGAGCGCCCACCGCACCCCCGAGTGCGCGGCACGCTGCGCGGAGTCCCACGCCGTGCCGAACGCCTCGGTGCCGACGGCGTACCGGACGCCCGCCGCGACGCCGTCGCGCAGGCGCGCCGCACCGGCGGTCACGGCGTCGTCGATGAGGCCACCGACGCCCGGGAGGTCGGCGAGCGGCCCGAGCGCCGTCGCTGCGGCACCGCGCACCGTCGCCTCGGCGTCGAAGGTCTCGAGCAGGCGCGTCGTCACCTCGTCCGCGAGCCGCTCGCGCACCTCGGGGTCGCGCGCGAGCGGCGCGACCGTGGCGACGTACGCGTCGGTGTCGTCGATCGCGCCGTGCACCCAGCGCGCGACGGGTGCGGTCGGCACGACGACACCCACGACGAGCACGCACAGGACGACCACGACGCTCCGGACGACGCTCAGCATGGCTGAGAACCTACCGGAGGTCGCAGGCCGGACGCAGTGCGCCCGCGCGGCGTGACGGGCAGGATGGTGGCATGACAGCGACGACGCTCCCGGACCTTACCGACGCGCTCACCCGTCAGTGGTCGAGGCTCGAGCGCTGGCTCGAGCCTCTCGGCGACGACCTGCTCGGCACGGCTGCGCTGCCGAGCGTCCTGCCGGGCTGGACGCGGGGCGAGCTCGTCAGCCACCTCGGGCGCTGCATGGGCGCGCTCACCGCGGCCGTCCCGCAGCCTGCGGGCACGCGCCCCGCGACGCTCTCGGAGTATCTCGGCGGCTACAAGGGAGCGGCCGAGCACATCACGACGGTGACGCGCGAGCTCGACGGCCGCATCGGCGGCGACAGGCTCGCAGAGGTCTCGCGGCTCGTCGCGGAGGCCTTCGCGCACCTGCGCACCCTCGGCGACGACGACGAGGCCGTCGTCCTCGGCAACCGTGCACCGCTGCGGCTGCGTGACCTCGTCGTCACGCGGCTCGTCGAGCTCGTCGTCCACGCGGACGACATCGCGCGCTCGTTCACGGACGTCGCCTCGACGCGCGGCGCGGACGACCCCGTCGACCGTGCGGCTCTCGCGATCGTCGCCGACGAGCTGTGCAACATCGTGCGGTCGCGGGGCGGCTGGGACCTCGAGGTCACGGACGCCCGCCTGTGGGTGCGGCTCGCGGCGGGCCGCGTGCCGTACGACGTCGACGAGCTCGCGGTCGCTCTGCGCACGACGTTCACCGCCGACTCGGTGCCCGACCTCGGCAACGTCCTGCCGCTCCTGTAGCGGTTCGGCTCAGAGCCAGAAGAACAGGGCGTCCCATGCCCGTCGCCACCACGTCTCACGGTTGCGCTCGCGCCGCCGCCGGTCGCCCCACGTCTCCTGCTGCCCCCTGGTCGTCATGCGGGCGAGCGTAGCGTCCCGTGCGCACGAAGGGGCAGCGGCCGGGCTGGTGAGGTCGGTATCGTGGCGTCATGCTGGCCGCCTACGTCGCCTCGACCTCGTCCACCGACCCGTTCGCGGGCCTCGTCGTCGGGGAGCGCCCTGCCCCAGAGCCGCGTGAGCACTGGACGACGGTCGACGTCGCCGCCGCGTCGCTCAACCACCACGACCTGTGGTCGCTGCGCGGCGTCGGGCTGCCCGACGCTCTCCTGCCGATGATCCTGGGCACGGACGCCGCGGGGACGACTCCTGACGGCCGCCGCGTCCTCGTCCACGGCGTCATCGGCGCCGACGGGCACGGCGTCGGCCCGACAGAGCGTCGTTCGCTGCTCTCCGAGCGCTACCAGGGCACGCTCGCGCAGCAGGTGTCCGTGCCGACGGCCAACGTGCTCGACGTTCCCGACGGCCTCGACCTCACTGTCGCGGCGTGCCTGCCGACCGCGTGGCTCACCGCGTACAGCCTGCTGTTCCGGGCGTGCGACCTTCGCCCCGGCGACTCGGTGCTCGTCCAGGGCGCGGGCGGCGGCGTGTCGTCGGCCGTGATCGTCCTCGGCGTCGCCGCAGGTCTCGAGGTCTTCACGACGAGCCGTTCCGAGGCCAAGCGTGAGCGTGCTGCCGCGCTCGGCGCGACCGCGCTCGAGCCGGGGGCGCGTCTCCCCCACCGGGTCGACGGCGTCGTCGAGACCGTCGGCCGCGCGACCTGGCGCCACTCCGTGTCCTCGGTGCGCCCCGGTGGGACCGTCGCGGTCGCCGGGGCGACGACGGGCGACCCCGACGCCGCAGACCTCACCCGCATCTTCTTCCAGGAGCTGCGCGTCCAGGGCGTCACCATGGGCACGCGCGAGGACCTCGCGGCCCTCGCCGCGTTCGTCGCCCGCACGGGCATCGAACCGCCGATCGCCGACATCCTGCCGCTCGCCGAGGCCGAGCGTGCCCTGCGCGCCCTCGATGCGGGCGAGCACTTCGGCAAGTTCGTCCTGACGCCATGAGCGGCGACCGCCCCGGCGAGCCGTTCACGCTCGCCGACCTCCCGCCCCACGCGCCCCTCGGCATGCCCGACGGCTGGGTCACGGACGTCCTCGGCGACGACTACCGCGCGCTCACGCTCCCGCTCGAGCCCGACGACGAGGGCGAGGTCGTCGCGACGCTCGTCCGCCACGACCCCGGGCTCGTCGGACTGCGCCCCGCGCGCGCCGTCCTCTACGTGCACGGCTGGTCCGACTACTTCTTCCAGACGGGCCTCGCCGAGTTCTGGACCCAGCAGAACATCGCGTTCTACGCGCTCGACCTGCGCAAGTACGGGCGCTCGATGCGCGAGCACCAGACCCCTGGTTACGTCGAGAGTCTCCGGACGTACGACGAGGAGATCGACGCAGCCCTCGCGGCCATCCACGCCGAGCTCGGCCCGCACTGCGCCGTCCTCCTCACTGCGCACTCGACGGGCGGCCTCATCACCGCGCTCTGGGCCGACCGCAACCCCGGCCGCATCACGGGTCTCGCGCTCAACTCGCCGTGGCTCGAGCTTCAGGGCTCCTCGATCGCCCGCACCGTCTCGACACCTGCCGTCACGCAGATCGCACGCTTCCACCCGCGCACGCCGCTGCCGAACATCGACCCCGGCTACTACGCTCGCGTCGTCGACGAGCACTCGGGCGGAGCATGGACCACCGACCCGCGCTGGCGTCCCAACCCGTCGTTCCCCGTGCGCGCGGGCTGGCTGCGCGCGATCCTCGCGGGCCACGCGACCGTCGCTGCGGGGCTCGACATCGACGTGCCCGTGCTCGTGTGCCTCTCGGCACGCACGTACATCAATCCCCGCTGGAGCGAGGAGATGCGTGCCGCCGACGTCGTCCTCGACGTCGAGACCATCGCGCGCCGCGTCCCGTCGCTCGGCGGCACCGTGACGCTCGTCCGCGTGCCCGGCGGCATCCATGACCTCGCCCTGTCCCCGACCGGTCCCCGGGCGCACTACTTCCTGCAGCTCGCGCGATGGTCGCTCGCGTACGGCTGGGGATAGCGGCGCGGCACCGGGTCCACGACGGGCCGCCCGACGCCGCGGGCGATGTCCCCGCGGGCACGCGGGCCGTCCCGCCCACAGGAACAAAGCGCTGAGGCGGGCCGCACCCAGGGGTGCGACCCGCCTCTGATCTCAGCGGTGCGTCAGCGGCACTCGGCGAGCGTCGGGCCCGTCTCGTCGCCCAGGCGCCACATGCGCCAGCCGTCGATGCCCGACGCGCCCACCGCGGCGCTCGCCGCGAGGTCGGCCGACCAGAACCGCTGGCCGTCCGCGAGCTCGAGGACGCCGTCCGTGAAGAGCGTCGCGTGGATCGTCTCGCCCCGACGGTGGCGCACCCACACGAGCGGGGCGGGACCGTCGAGCCGCGCCGCGAGCGCTGCGAGCGCCGGGTCGCGCGGGCCCTTCGGCGGGGCGACCTGCGGCGCGGACGGGGCCTGCGACGCGTGGGGCGTGGCGTAGCGGGAGACCTGCTCCTCGGTGACGTCGACGACCGAGTACTGCGCGCGCAGCGCGGCGGGTGACGCGTACGCACCAGAGGCCGTGTACGCGACCGGGGCGGCGTACGCCGCAGGCGCCGCGTGCACGACGGGCTCGGACGCGTACGGACCGAGGTCGTACGCGTCAGGTGCAAGCTCGTAGGCCATGGGTGCCGGCTCGGGCGCGTGGACCTCGGGCTCGAGGTAGACAGGGTCCGGGTCGGCGAGCGCGGGCGCCTCGACGTAGACCTCGTCAGCGGCCGACGCGGGGACGTCGTACGCCATCGCGGCCGCGAACGAGCGCGACGAGTCGCGCAGCGAGCTGAGGTCGTTCGGGTTGGTGTCGATCGACACCTCCTCGACCGACGCGAGACGGGCACGGTAGCGAGCGCCCGCATACCCGGCAGGGTGCGCGGAGGCGCCCGACGTCGCCGGGGCACTCGACGGCTGGTACGGCCGCGGGTGCGCCGTCGCGTGCGAAGGGGTCTGGGTCACGCCGATCGCCGCACGTGCGGGCGACACGGGCTCGTGCATCGGCTGCGGCTCGCGCACGGGCGCTGCCGCACGGGGTTCGGGGGCGGGGCGCTGCTGCACGGCAGGACGCTGCGGCTCGACATGACGCTGCGGCTCCGCCGAGCGGGTCGCGTACGCCGAGGGCTGCTGCGCCACGGAGCCGACGCCGGGGCCGCCGACCGCGGCGCCGCCGACCTCGGGCCGCGCCGCGTACGTGGACGCGGCGCGCACCGGCGAGGGGCTCTCGACGACGGGCTCCCGACGCGGCGCCTCGTACGAGGACGTCGGGGCGGCGTACGACGCAGCAGGCGCACGGTGGTGGTCGTACGACGGCTGGTCGTGAGCCGGCGGGTCCGTGACGACGGGCAGCGCCTGCGTCGACACCATCGCAGCGAGACGACGACGCTCGACCTCGTGGTCGACAGGCTCGTGCCCGGCGAGCGCGGACGTGCGCGTCACCTGCGGCGCGGCCGTGGCCTGGGGCCGCACCGTCTCCTCGAGCCCACGCGGGCCACGGCCACCGAGGCCGAGCGGCGAGACGTCGAGGACGCGTCGACCGTCCGTACCGCGCAGGACCCCGACGCGCAGGACGTCGACCCTGCTGCCGGGCTGACGGAGGAACTCGAGCGCGTCGAGCGCGTCGAGCGCGACTGCCGCGCACACGACGACGAGCCGCGCGCCACCGGGGCGACGTTCGCCGCCGACGACCTCGGGAACCGTCGTGAAGAGCTGGGCGCGGTCTCCCACGAACGCCTGCGGGCCGCGGTGGTAGCGCTGCGCGAGCTCGGCGTCGCCGAGGCGCGACGCGTGCCCGGCACGCACGAGCGCCGACGCGAGCGTCGCCGCGTCGAGGTTCGTGACGATCTCCGTGACGACGACGCCGCCGAACCCGTCGACCGAGAGGAGGAACGGCTCGTCGTGACCCGCACGCCCGCGCGCGACGGTGAGCAGCCGCTCGCCGAGCAGCGCACCGAGCCGCTGCTCGATGATCCGCTCCACCTGCGCCCCGACGGCCCCCGGTGCGGGCTCCATGGCCTGCACCGCGACGGTGCGGTCCGCGTCGAGCTCAAAGATCGCCACATCAGCTCCTGCTCGTCCCTGAGGCGCGCGGGAATACCACGCGCGGGGCAAGCCTAGGGCAGCGGCGCGCCGAATGCAGCCCGAACCATGACCGAGCCTGCGACGTCAGTCCCGCGGCAGGTGCTCCGCGAGCAGCTCCGCGAGCGCGACGCCGTGCGTGCCCCGCAGATGGTCCGCCTGCGTGCGGCACGAGAAGCCGTCCGCCACGTAGACGTCGCCGTCCGCCATCGCGTCGAGCGCCGGCAGGAGCTGCTGCTCGGCGACCTTCACCGAGACGTCGAAGTGGCCCTTCTGCATGCCGAAGTTCCCCGCGAGACCGCAGCAGCCCGAGAGCTCCGTCACCGTCGCACCCGCGCCCGCGAGCAGCGCACGGTCGGCCTCGAAGCCCATGACCGAGTGGTGGTGGCAGTGCGGCTGCACGACCGCCGTGACGTCCGAGAGGTCGGGCATCGTCCAGACCTCGGGGTCCGGACCGAGCGGCGCGGGCGCCGTGAGCAGCTCAGCGAGCGTCGTCGTCGCGCGGGCGACGGCGTGCGCTCGGGGGTCGTCGGGCAGGAGCTCGAGCAGGTCCGAGCGCAGCACGGCCGTGCACGACGGCTCGAGGCCGACGATCGGCACCCCGTTGACGCCGAACGGCCCCAGGACGTCGAGCAGGCCCTCGAGACGGCGCCGTGCCCCGTCGAGCTGACCCGTCGAGATCCACGTGAGGCCGCAGCAGGCCTCCTGGTCGGGGACGATGACGTCGTAGCCCGCCGCGACGAGCACCTCGACCGCGGCCGTCGGCACCTGCGGCGCCATCGTGTCCGAGAACGTGTCGGTCCACAGGACGACCTTCGTGCGGCCGCGCACGCCGGGGGTCAGCGGCGTGCCGTCGGCCGCGCCGAGCACGCCCGTCGTCACCGTCGCGTCCGCCGACGACGTCACCGGGACGCCACCCTTGCGCCAGCGGCGCCGGAACGGCTCCGACGCGAACGTCACCATCTTGGGGCGCGCCGTGTCCATGCCGCCGACCGCGAGGATCGCCCTGGCGAGCGGACGCACCTTGAACACCGCGTTCGCGAGCGCGGGCAGCCCCGGCACCGTCGTGACGAGCCGCGCCCAGCGCGGCAGCCAGCCGAGCGAGTAGTGGTCGACGGGCCGCAGCCGCCCCTGGTAGGAGCGGTGGAGGACCTCCGACTTGAGCATCGCCATGTCGACGCCCGCAGGGCAGTCCTTCGAGCACGCCTTGCACGACAGGCACAGGTCGAGCGCCCCGTGGACCTCGGGCGAGCGCCAGCCGCCCTGGACGAGTCGTCCGTTGAGCATCTCCTGGAGCGTCCGGGCCCGGCCGCGCGTCACGTCGTTCTCGTCGCGCGTCGCCTGGTACGAGGGACACATGAAGCCTGCCCCGGCGGTCGCGTTGTCCGCACGGCACTTGCCGACGCCCGTGCAGCGGTGGACGGCCTTGGTGATGTCGCCGTCGTCGTGCGTGAACGCGAAGCCCGCACCCTTCTTCCCCGGGTGCTTGACGACCTCGTGGCGCGCCGCGGGGCGGCGCAGGTCCGCGTCGAGCGGCGCGGGCCGCACGATGACACCGGGGTTGAGAGCGTCGTCCGGGTCGAGCAGCGCCTTGAAGCGCTCGAAGAGGTCGATGGCCCCCTGGGAGTACATGAGCGGCAGCAGCTCCGAGCGCGCGCGCCCGTCGCCGTGCTCGCCCGAGAGGGAACCGCCGTGCTTCGCGACGAGCGTCGCCGAGTCGACGATGAAGCGGCGAAACACCGCCGCGTCGTGCTCGAGCGGCAGGTCGATGCGCACGTGGATGCAGCCGTCGCCGAAGTGGCCGAACGCCATGCCCTCGACGCCGTAGGACTCCATGAGCGCGTCGAACTCGCGCAGGTACGTGCCGAGGCGCTCGGGCGGCACCGCCGCGTCCTCCCAGCCCGGCCACGCCTGCTTGCCCGACGGGGTCCGGCCGCCGAGGCCCGCCCCGTCCGCACGGATGCGCCACATCGCCGTGGCCTCCGGCCCCGGGGGCAGGACGACGGTCGCGTCGGTCGACGCCGCCGTCGCGATGCGACGAGCCTTGTCGAGCGCGTCGTCGAGCCCGTCGCCCGCGACCTCCACCATGAGCCAGCCCGCACCCGCGGGAAGCTCCGGCACCGAGCCCGGGCCCTTGACCCGTCGCACGACGTCGACGAGCCGCGCGTCGAGCCCCTCGATCGCGAGCGGGTCGAGCGCGAGCAGCGCCGGGACGTCGTCCGCAGCGGTCGGCATGTCCGGGTAGCCCAGCACGACGAGCACCGGCGCGGTGGCCTGCTCGACGAGACGCACCGTCGCACCGAGCACCGTGACCACGGTGCCCTCCGTGCCGACGAGCGCCTTGGCGAGATCCCGGCCGTTCTCGGGCAGCAGGTGCTCGAGCGAGTACCCCGACACCTGACGGCCGAACCGGCCGAGCTCCGTGCGGATGAGAGCCATCTCCGCCGTGACGAGCTCATCGAGCCCCGGCACGACCGTGAGCGCACCCGCGCCCGCACCCGCCGTGAACCGGCGCCCGAGCCCGTCGACGACGTCGAGCTCGAGCGTGTTGTCCGCGGTGCGTCCGTACGCGACCGCGTGGGGGCCGCACGCGTTGTTGCCGATCATGCCGCCGAGCGTCGCGCGGTTCTGCGTCGACGGGTCCGGGCCGAAGCGCAGGCCGTAGGGCGCAGCCGCCTTCTGCAGGCTCGACATGACGACGCCGGGCTCGATGCGCGCCGTGCGCGCCTCCGGGTCGATCTCATGGATCCGGTGCAGGTGCCGCGACAGGTCGAGGACGACGCCCGGACCGACCGCGTTGCCCGCGACCGACGTCCCCGCGCCGCGCGCCGTCACCGGCACGCCCGCCTCCCGCGCGACCTCGAGCGCAGCGAGCACGTCGTCCGTGCTGCGCGGCACGACGACGACCTGCGGCGGCACCCGGTAGTTCGAGGCGTCCGTCGAGTACTGCGCCCGCCTCGCCGACGACGCGTCGACCTCTCCCGAGACGGCGACGCTCAGCGCCGCGACGAGGTCAGCGGCCTCGGAAGGTTCGGGGGAGGGCAGGGTTGCGGGTGCGCTCGACACGGGGAAATCCTCCCACGACCTGGACATGTCTGTCCGGACCTCGGACCTACCGACGCCGGCAGGGCGCGCCACGCCCGGGTGCCGCCGGCGGGCGTGAGGCCCGCCGGCGCGCCACGTCAGGCGAGCGACGCCTCGAGGGTGATCTCCGTGCCGGCGAGCGCCTTGCTCACGGGGCACGTCGCCTTCGCCTGCTCGGCGATCTCGACGAAGCGCGCCTCGTCGATCCCCGGGACCTCACCCTCCACCGCGACGCGGATCCCCGGGATGCGGAAGCCGCCCGCCGGGTCCGGACCCAGGTCGACCTCGACGCTCACGTGCAGCGCGTCCGGGGCGTGACCCGCCGCACCGAGGAGCGCCGAGAGCTGCATCGCGTAGCACGACGAGTGCGCGGCCGCGATGAGCTCCTCAGGACTCGTCACCCCGTTCGCGTCGTCGGCCGAGCGCGTCGGGAACGAGACCGTGAACGTGCCGGCACCGGAGCTCGACAGCTCGACCTGGCCCTGCCCCTCCTCGAACGAGCCGTTCCATGCGGTACGTGCGGTACGCGTGGGCATGACAACCTCCAGTGCATCGGGACCAGCTGACCCTTCCGAACCTAGCCCGAGCCGCCGACAACGGCCATGGCTCGCCACCGTCGTCCTGCACCTCGGTCGCACCGAGCGCATCACCCGAAGACTCACCCCGACGACACCGACCCGAACGCTCATGCTGCGACGCACGGGTGCCGATACAGAGGTATGACGCAGCGGACCGAGCAGAGCCCCGAGAGCGGCTTCCGCCACTCTTCGGACACGGCTCTGCAGGTCGAGGAGCCGGACCCTTTCCAGCTGGTCCGGATGGAGGAGCTCCGCGAGCTCCTCCGGGTCCCCGGGGTCGACCTCACGATCCCTGAGCACGTCGAGCGACTCTTCGTCGACTGGTGCTGCCGCTGGCACGCGACGCCGCCCACGGAACGCTGGAACCCCATGCCGTCGCTCACCGCGCTCGGCATCGCCGTCGGCGACCTCGCCCGCGCGCAGCGACCCGACCTCCGCTGGTGCGTCGTCGCTGACTGCAGCCCCACGACGCTCGTCCTCGCCGACGCTCACGGCCGCGCCGTCGCGAGCCCCCTCACCGACATCGCGACCTGGTGGATGAGCCGCGAGCT
Organism: Sanguibacter sp. HDW7; assembly: GCF_011300875.1. Lineage (NCBI taxonomy): Bacteria > Bacillati > Actinomycetota > Actinomycetes > Micrococcales > Sanguibacteraceae > Sanguibacter > Sanguibacter sp. HDW7. The sequence goes on from NZ_CP049862.1 coordinate 2,853,890, forward strand.
CGCGGGCATCACCGTGCTCCTCGCACGCCTCGCCGTCGCGCCCGTCACCGCAGGACGGCACGCCCCGCTGCAGGTGCGGGAGCGGTCGGGCGCTCGCAGCGTCGCCTGACACCCCGCCTCCCGCGAGCCGTCACCTTCCCCACGTGCCCCTCACGAGGCGGGATGCGACACGTAGCCGCGAGGACCCGTGACGACGTAGGTCGCCTCCGGGACCCACGCCGCACCGTCCGCGACCAGCACGAGCTCGAACGTCACCACGGCACCCTCCTCCTCACGCCCGAGGACGTCCGTCACCGCACGCACCCCCACGTCCGCCGTCGTCCGCCGCAGCAACGAACCACCGAGCGAGACGACGCCCATGTCGTCGACCTTCATCCCCCACTGGTCGACGACCACGTCTCCGACGCCCTGGACGTCCGCGTCGGCGCCTCCCGGTGCGCGGGGCTCCGTCCACGCCGCCGTGCCGTCGGGCGCGACCGTGAACGACATGCTGTCGACGTCGAGTCCCGTGGCCCCCACCACCCGGACGAGGAGCGCCAGGGTGTCCGGCGCGTCCTCGCTCGTCAGGACACCCGTCGACGCGCGGGAGCTCTCGTAGGACACCGACGTGCCCTCGACCCTCAGCACGCCGTTGTCGTCCGAGACCGTCCACGTCTCTCCCGCATGCACGGGCCGGCCCGCCATGCCGAGCGCACCGGCGACCGCAGCGACACGCGCCCGCGACACAGTGACGGGCTCGAGCGCGAGCGCCCGGACCGTCGTCCCCCGGGACCACTGCTCGTCCTCAGGAGTCACGGGGTGCGAGGCGAGCACAAAGCCCCCGGCGTCGTACATGAGCGGACCGAGATCCTCAGCTGCCTGCGCGGCTGTCGTCGCTCGTGCCGTGTCGAGGCTCGCTCTGCTCGCACCGAGGCCCCCCAGGCGGTCGGCGACGACCGCGACACCCCCGCCGACGACGAGGACGGCCGCCGCCGCGACGCCCACCCAGCGGGTGCGCAGGCGACGACGGCGGGCCCGTGCGTCATCGGGGGCCACGAGGGGCAGCACCCGGGCGTCGTCACCGGTGGCGCCGCTCCCTGTCGCGGCACCTCCGGGGACTTCTCCTCGAGGAGTCGCAGCCTCGGGCGACGCGACATCTGGCGACGTGCCCGGTGCGGACGTCGGCAGCGCGGCCCCGCCGAGGATCGCAGCAGCAGCCGCAGCCTCGGGCTCCCCCGCACCGTCCTCGACGAGCAGTCGTGCGACCCGCAGCCTCAGCTCCAGGTCGCCCCCGCCCGCCGGACCCGCGACATCGCCGACGAGCGCCGTCACACGCGCACGCAGCGCCGCGACGTCGGGCTCCGAGCCCGCCGCCGGATCCGTCGCACGCAGCCGTGCGAACGCCTCGTCGTCAGTCACCTGCGTCACCCCACCTCACGCTCCGCCCACAGCTCGCGCAACCGGGCGCGCGCACGCGACAACGCCGCCTCCGCGCCACCCTTCGAGATCCCCAGGACCGCCCCCAGCTCGGCCCCCGAGAGCCCTTCCCACGCATGCAGCACGAGCACCTGACGGTCCCGCGCGCTCAGCCTGCCCAGCACCTCACGCACCGCGTCGTCGACGACCACGAGGTGCTGCGGGTCCGCATGGTCGACCTCGACCGGCAGGTTCTCCACGAGCACCGGCTTCGCCTTGCGACGGTGGTTCGCCAGCAGGTAGCCCGCCGTCCTGTAGAGCCACGCGAGCTCGAGGCCGTCGGGCACGTCCTCACGCCGGCGCCACGCCGTCGCGAAGACCTCCGCCGTGAGGTCGTCGACCTCACCCGGGTGCGTACGGCGCGCGAAGTACCGGTGCACCGCCGTCGCATGACGACGGAACACGTCCTCGAACCACTGCGGTCCGTGCTCCACGCGCCCTCCTCCCGGCAGGTCCCGGACGACGTGCGTCGTCCTCTCCACCTCTCTCTGTCGTGGCACCGCCGATCCTTGCACCCACCTCCGACAATCCGTCCCAGACCGGCGCAGGGACCTTGGGGCATTGCCCCTGCGAGCCCCGGAGGCGAGGATGGGAGGACCGACAAGGACGTCGCACCGCCGCGACGTCGGAAGGTGGTGAGCACGATGTCCGAGCGCAGGATCGTCGTCGGGGTCGACGGGTCCCCAAGCTCCGCGCACGCGCTCGAGTGGGCCGTCCGCGACGCCCGCACCGACGGCGCGCACGTCCGGGTCGTGCTCGTGTGGGACACGACGTGGCTCGAGACCGTCCCCCTCGGCCCCCTCGCCGTCCTCGAGGCCGCCGACAACTACGAGGCCGTCGCCAAGGGCGCCCGCGAACGGCTCGACCAGCTCATCTCCCACACCGACACCACCGGGGTCGAGGTGACGGCCGAGGAGATCCGCGGCACCGTCGTCCCCACGATCCTCGAGCGTGGCACGGGCGCAGATCGCATCGTCGTCGGGCGGCGCGGCCTCGGCCGGCTCGGCCGACTCTTCATGGGCTCCGTCTCAGCCGGCGTCGTCCGTCAGGCACGCGTGCCCGTGACGATCGTCCCCGACCCCGAGCACGCCGCCGCGCTCCTCGAGCAGGCCGCTCACGACGGGGAGATCGACGAGACGCCGCGCGTCGTCGTCGGCGTCGACGGCTCCGACGCCTCCGTGGCCGCCCTGCGCCACGGCGCCGAGCTCGCCACGCGGCACGACCTGCCGCTGCACGCCGTCGCGTGCTGGCAGGTGACGACGACGGGTCCGCTGCCCAACCAGTTCGGCTGGGCACCGCCCGTCGAGGACTACATCCAGCACACCGAGGAACTCCTCGCGCGGGCCGTCGCACACGCGGCGCTCGGGCTGCCCGAGGGGCGGCTCGTCGAGCACGTCGAGCGCTCCGCGCCGGCGCGCGGGCTGCTCAGGGCCGCGTCCGGCGCACGCCACCTCGTGCTCGGGTCGCGGGGGCTCGGCGGGTTCGAGCGGCTGCTGCTCGGGTCGGTGTCGTCCCAGATGGTCGAGCACTCGCCCTGCCCCGTGACAGTCGTCCGGGCGTGAGCGCCCCTGCCCTTCCCTCACGACAGCCCCGCCCCACCACCCCTGTGGTGTTCCGATAGCCGATCCGTGCACGTATGACGCGCGGATCGGCTATCGACCATCAGTGGCCACGGCCGCACCGCGGCTCGGGACCATCGATAGCCGATCCGCACACATGAGGTGTACGGATCCGCTATCGATCAGCGCGACCCACGTCCCGCACTTGGGCGCAGACACGTCGATAGCCGATCCACATGCGTGAGGCGCACGGATCGGCTATCGACACCCGGGGAGGGTCAGCCCTGGGGAAGCCCTGGGTCGTCCTCGGTCGTCTTCGGTCAGTCCTGGGACGGGACCGGCTTGGCCGACGCGACCGTGAGGCCCGCCGCCGCCATGACACCGACCATCGCGAGCACCATGAGCAGCGGCGCAACCCACGACCCCGACGCGTCGTGCACCAGGCCCAGCACGACCGGACCCGCCGCCGCGAGGGAGTAGCCGAGCCCCTGGACGAACGCCGACATGCGCCGCATGTTCGCCGTGCCGCCCGAACGCCGCACCATCATGACGACGACCATCGTGAAGAACCCGCCCTGCGCGACGCCCGCGAGCGCCATCCACACGAGGTACCCGTGCGGCGCGAGCAGCAGGCCCGTCGGTAGCGCGAGCCAGCACGTCACGAGCATCGCCGACACGGTCCGCAGGTGCAGGCCGCGCGCGACGAGCGCCGGCGCACCGAGGCTCCCGACGATCGCCATGAGCTGAAACACCGAGGCAGCAGCGCCCGCGCCGTCCGCCGACAGCCCGATCGTGTCCGCGAGGATCGACGGCAGCCAGGTGCTCGTCCCGTAGTAGCTGAACGACTGCGCGCCGAAGGCCGCGACGAGCAGCCACACGTCCCACCGCTTCCACGGCGGCAGCAGCGCGATGCTATCGGCCGGAGCAACCTCGCGGGACGTCGCGACCCGCTCGGCCGACGAGGCAGGGGCCGCAGCGATCCGCGCCGTCGCGACCCGCCACACGACGCCCGCGACGACGACGAGCAGCCCCCACGAGACGAGCGCCCACCGCCAACCGACGAGCGCAGCAAGCGGCGCCGTGCCGACCGTCGTGATGACCGAGCCGAGGTTGAGCGCGGACGTATAGATACCCGTGATGATGCCGACGCGCGACGGGAAGTCCCGCGCGACGATGACCGGCACCGCGACGTTGCCGATCGTGATGGCCACGCCGATGACGATCGTGCCCGATATCGCGAGAGGGAACCCGCCCGACGAGCGCACGACCGTGCCCAGCAGCACGAGCGCGAGCGACACGAGGACCGCCCGCTCGAGGGACGCCCGGCGCAGGTACGCCGCGACGAAGGGAGTCGCCGCGGCGAAGCAGATGACGGGGATCGTCGAGAGCAGGCCGGCGGTGCCGTCCGTGACGCCGAGGTCTGCGGCAAGGTCCCTGATGACCGGGGCGACCGCGACGATCGGACCGCGCAGGTTGAGCGCGTACAGGACGATGGCGACGAGCAGGAGTCCGGACGCCCCGCCGACGGCGGTGCGGGCTCGCGTGGTGATGATGACCTCCTCGGGCGGGGTGCGCGCTTTGCGTCAGACCCCGGGAACGACGAAGGCCCCCACCCGAGGGTGGGGGCCTTCTGACGAGCCGCCTGTGAGAATCGAACTCACGACCTTTTCATTACGAGTGAAACGCTCTGCCGACTGAGCTAAGGCGGCTTGGCCCTTCGAGACGCCGCAGCGCCCTCAAGCCTCGGCAACAATACCCAGCGAACCCGGCCCGCGCAAAATCCGTGCGGGTCGGTTGCCTCACGTCAGCAGACGAGACCCTCCGCGGGCACGGTGCCGTCGAGGAAGTAGGCGTCGACGGCACCCTGGATGCACGAGTTCGAGCGTCCGTACGCGGTGTGCCCCTCGCCCTCCCACGTGAGGAGCGTGGCGGAGTCGAGCGTCGCAGCGAGCGCCTCCGCGCTGGCGTAGGGGGTCGCCGGGTCACCCGTCGTCCCGATGACGACGATGGGCGCCGCTCCCTTCGCCGAGATGTCGTAGTCGACCTCGGCGACCGGCGTCGGCCAGTCCTTGCAGACGAGCCCGCCAAACGCGAACGACTCCCCGAGCGTCGGGGCGACCTCGAGGATCTTGAGGCGGTCGGCCTCCATCGTCGCGAGGTCGGTCGAGCCGCGGGAGTCGGCGCAGCCGACCGCGCGGAACGCCGAGAAGCTGTTCGTGCCGAAGGAGCCGTCGGGCTGACGATCGTTGTACATGTCGGCGAGCTGGAGCAGCCCGGTGCCGTCACCCTCGACGAGCGCGAGGCGCAGCGCGGCCGTGAGGTACGGCCACGAGGCGTCCGAGTAGAGGGCGACCGCGATGCCGTAGAACGCGAGGTTCCGCGTGAGCGGGCGGGCATCGTCGTCCGTCGGCAACGGGTTCGCGAGCGCACGCTCCGTGAGGTCGTGGATCAGCTGGAGCCCGGAGTCGACGTCGCCCGTGAGCGGGCACTGCGCGCCCGCCTGGCACGACGTGACGTAGTTGCGCAGCGCGAGCTCGAAGCCCTTCGCCTGCCCGAGGCTCGCCTCGTCGCTCGTCTGCGTGATGTCGACGGCGCCGTCGAGGACGAGCCGCCCGACCCTCTCGGGGAACTGGCCGGCGTACGCCGCCCCGAGCTGCGTGCCGTAGGAGTAGCCGAGGTACTGCAGCGACTCGTCCCGCACGAGGACCCGCAGCAGGTCCATGTCGTGGGCCGCCGACGCTGTGTCGACGTTGCCGAGCAGCGTGCCCGTGCGTGCGAGGCAGCCGTCCGCGAACGTCTTCTGCTCCGCCTCGAACGACGCGCGCCCCTCGGCGGTCCGCACGTCGTGGTCCGTCTGCGTCATGCGGTCGAGCACGTCGTCGTCGACGCACTCGACGGGCGTCGAGCGCCCCACGCCGCGTGGGTCGAAGCTCACGAGGTCGTAGACCTCCGTGACCTCCCGGCTCACGAGGCCGACGGCCGACTCGATGAAGTCGATGCCCGAGCCGCCGGGACCACCGGGATTGACGAGGATCGAGCCGACGCTCTCGCCGCGCGCGGGCGAGCGCACGACCTCGAGCGACGCCGAGCCGAGTGACGCGTCGCGCCAGCTCACGGGGATCGAGACAGTTGCGCACTCGAGACGCCCGCCGATGCAGCCGTCCCACGTGACCTGCTGCGCGTAGTAGTCGCGGAACGCCGGGTCGAGGCCTTCGGGAAGGAGCGAGTCGAAGTTCGCGGGCAGGTCTGTCGCGGCCGTCGGGCCGTCGTCGTCCACAGGCGTCGCCTGCTTGCTCGCGACGCACCCCGAGACGAGCAGCGCGAGCGCGGCGAACACGGCGGCAGCACGCAGGGGACGGGGACGGACGGACGGACGGCGGGGGTCGACGGGCACGCCCCCACGGTAGCCGCCCCCACGGACACTCGCCCCACACCGCCCACCGGGACCGCGAGATAGGGGTTCCGCGTCGAGATAGTGGTCTGCGGAGCACTATCTCGACGCCAGACCCCTATCTCGCGGTAGCGCGACGGGAGAACAAGTTGTCGGGGTAGCCCGACAGGATTCGTCGGGGTGGCAGGATCGTGGCCGTGACCACGCCACGGAAGGGTGGAGGTATGAACACCGAGACCCGCCGCGGACGCGTCGCCGGAGCGAGCATCTACACGCTCACGTCGCTCCCGCTCACCGTCTTCTCCTTCTCCCTGGTCCTCACCGGGCTCACCGCAGGCATCGGGCTCGCCGTCGTGTGGGTCGGCGTGCCGCTGCTCGCGGCGACGCTCGTCGGCGCACGCGGCCTCGCGCAGCTCGAACGCGTGCGGCTGCGCCGGCTTCTCGGCGACGACGTCCCGCCGGCCCGCTACCTTCGCCCCGGCCCCGACGACTCCCGGGTCCGCCGCGCCCTCCTCCCGCTGCGCGACCCGCAGGCCTGGCTCGACGCCCTGTGGTCGATCGTCGCGCTCGTCACGTCGCTCGTCGCGTTCACGCTCACCGTGACCTGGTGGGCACTGACGCTCGGGGGTCTCACCTACTGGTTCTGGCAAGGCTGGCTCCCGGATCTCGACGGCACGCTCGCGGGGCTCCTCGGGCTCGGCGACGGCCGCACGATGGCGTCCCTCGTCAACCTCGCCGTCGGCGTCGTCGCGCTCGTGACCCTTCCCTGGGTCGTCCGCGGCTCGGCCCGTCTCCACGCCGGGCTCGCGACGCTGCTGCTCACGACGCGGGGAACTCTCGAGTCGGACGTGGACCGCGTCGAGGTGGCCCGCAGCTCAGCGACGGCCGCTGAGGCCGCGCAGCTGCGTCGGCTCGAGCGCGACATCCACGACGGCCCGCAGCAGCGGCTCGTCCGGCTGCAGATGGACCTCGGCCGCGCCCGCACGCACCTCGCCGAGGACCCGGAGCGTGCCGCCGAGGCGCTCGAGTCCGCGGTCCGGCAGGCCACCGACACCCTCGACGAGCTGCGCGCGCTCTCGCGCGGCATCGCCCCGCCGCTGCTCGTCGACCGTGGCCTCGCCGTCGCGATCGACGACCTCGCGTCGCGCGCGACGGTGCCCGTCCACGTCGACGTCAACCTGCCCGGACGGCCCGACCCCGTCGTCGAGCAGACCGCGTACTTCGTCGTGAGCGAGGCGCTCACGAACGTCGCCAAGCACTCGGGCGCGACCCGTGCGCAGGTGACGCTGCAGGTCGCGGGCGACGCGCTGTACGTCGACGTGCTCGACGACGGCGTCGGCGGCGCGCACCCTGCCAAGGGCACAGGGCTCGCCGGCCTCGCCCGACGCCTCGAGGGCGCGCGCGGTACGCTCACGATCGACTCGCCCGAGGGCGGTCCGACGGTCCTGCGGGCCGTCGTCCCCTGGCGCGCCGGCTGATCGGCGGGCGCGCTCCCGACCGAAGGAGCGCGCGTGCGCATCGTCGTCGCCGACGACTCCGTCCTCCTGCGCGAGGGCCTGCAACTGCTGCTCAGCGAGGCGGGGCACGACGTCGTCGCGGCCGTCGGCGACGGCACCTCGTTCGTCACGGCGATGCTCGCCGAGCGGCCCGACGTCGGCATCTGCGACGTGCGCATGCCGCCGTCCGGCACCGACGAGGGGCTGCGCGCGACGCTCGAGCTGCGGCGCACGTGGTCGGACGCGCCCGTCGTCCTGCTCAGCCAGTACGTCGAGGTCGCCTACGCCGACGAGCTGCTCGCGACGGGCGTCGGCGGCGTCGGCTACGTCCTCAAGGACCGCGTCGCCGACGTCGAGCACCTGTGCCGGACCCTCGAGGACGTCGCGCGCGGCGGGACCGCGCTCGACCCGGACGTCGTCGGGCGGCTCATGTCGCGGCGGCGCGACCCCGTCCAGGCGCTCACGCCGCGTGAGCACGACGTCATGACGCTCATGGCGCAGGGGCTGTCGAACGCCGCGGTGGCGGCGAGCCTGCACGTCACCGAAGGTGCGGTCGAGAAGCACACGCAGCGCATCTTCGCGAAGCTCGACCTCTCCCCCGACGACACGGACACCCACCGCCGGGTCCGGGCGGTCGTCAACTACCTCAGGGCGACGACGTAGTCCCGGCGACCGCTGCCCCGGCGACCTAGTCCTCCCGGCGCCAGCTAGTCGCTCGCGCGTCCTAGGTCGCGCCGGGAGGACTAGGTCACGGCGGAGGGACTAGGTCGTGGGCCGGCTGGCCTGCGGGTCAGTGCTGGGGGGTGGCTTCTGCTTCTGCGTCCGCGCGGAGGATCGTGCGGGAGCGGAGCACCGACATGACGACGACGACCGCGCCGCCGAGCGCGAAGGGGAGCTGCAGGTCGGCGCGCGCGACCCAGCCGCCGAGAAGCGTCGCGACCGGCATGAGACCCCAGTTGATCGCGCGCAGCAGACCGCTCACGCGCCCGAGCAGGTGGCTCGGCACGAGGATCTGACGCAGCGCGCCCCACGGCACGTTCCACAGCGAGACGCCGGCCGCACCCAGGGCGTACGCCGCGAGCGCCGTCCACAGGCTCGGTGCGAGCCCGACGAGCAGCAGCCCGACGCCTCCGACGAGCGTCCCCACGAGGAGCGTCCGACCGCGGCCGATCCGCCGCACGACGGCTCCCCCGGACATCGCACCCACGAGCGCACCCACACCGACGACGGCCGTGAGCGCCCCGACCGACGCCTCCGAGACGCCGAACGTGTCGAGGAACAGCAGCAGGCTGGCCGCCTGCCCGAAGGCCAGGGCGTTGCCGACGACGACGGTGAGCACGGTCATCTGCCGCAGGTACCGGTGTCGCCACACGAAGCCGAGGGCGTCGCGCATGTCGGCGAGGACGCCGGTGCGTGGCTGCGCCGGCTCGTGATCGGGTGCCGGCTCGTGGTCGGGCACCGGCTCGCGGTCCCCCGCCGGTTCCGGGTCGCTGAGGAGCTCGGCCGCCACGGCGACGGTCGGCGCGGACGACGCAGCAGGCAGGACGTCGTCGCGAACGTCGTCGTCGGAGGAGACCGCGTCGGGCACGTCGGGAACACCGCCGGACGACCCGGTCCGGGCCGCCGCGCGGGCGCCCGCGGCGACCGCCGTCGGCAGCGCGAGCACGAGGAGCGCCGCGAGCGCGAAGCCCGCAGCGGTGGACCACAGCGGCACGACCATCGCGACCGCGAACAGCCACGCGCCGAGCGGCGTCGCGACGAAGGTCTGCACGACGATCTCCGCCGACTGCATGCGGCCGTTGGCGCGGTCGAGGCCGTGGCGCTCGACGTAGTCGGGCACGAGCGCGGTCGCCGCGTTGTCGTAGACGGTCTCGCCGACGCCCCACACGAGCACGGCCGCGTAGAGCCACCAGATCGTCACGGAGCCGGTCGCGACGGTGAGCGCGAGGCCTGCGGCGGCGAGGACGCGGACGCCGTTGGCGACGGCCATCGCCCGACGACGGTCGACGCGGTCGACGAGCACGCCCGCCGGCAGGCCGAGCAGCAGCCACGGCAGGAACGCGAGCGCGCCGAGCACCGAGATGGCGAGCGGGTCGCGGGTGAGCGTCGTGCCGAGCAGCGGGACGGCGACGCGGCCGATGCCGTCGGCGAGGTTCGACGCGATCGACGACGTCCACAGGCGGCCGAAGCCGGGCAGGAGGCCGGTCGTCGTGAGGCGGCCGTCGTCGGACGCCTGCGTGGTGGATGCGGGCGCGACGTGCTCGGCCGTGCTCGTCCCGGACTCCGGGCGGCCGTCGGCGCCGGTCATCGGCCGGCTCGCGGTGCGCCGTAGAGCACGGGGCGGCCGAGGGCGTCGGTCGCGACGTCGCGGCTCGGGAAGGTGGGGCGGTTGCGGGCGGGGCGGCGGCGGATGCGCATGGCGGTTTCCTCTCAGGGGTCGACGGAGCACCGCGCCGGCAGTCCGGTCGGTGGTGTCGGAGGTACAGGGTCGCGGCGGTGCGGGGTGGCGGCGGTGCCGTCGGGGAGATGTGGCGGCGGGGCCGTCGGGACGGTGCGACGGCTATGCCGTCGGGACGGGTGCGGCGGCCAGGGCCGCCGCGACGGTCAGGGGTTCTCGCGGCCCCCGACGACGGGGAACGCGGCGATCTGGACGGCGACCGAGCGCGTGCCGGGTGCGGGTGCGCGCTCGCTGCCGTAGGTCTCGGCGTACTCGGCGACGAGCTCGGTGAGCCGGGTGCCGAGCTCGTCGAGGATCTCGTGCGGCAGGTCGAGGTGGACGGTCGAGATGAGGCTGGCCTCCTGCCAGTCCTCGTCGAACGACTCGAGCTCGGAGACGTAGGCGCGCAGGGCCTTCTCGCGGAGGCCGAGGAGCTCGCCGACGACCATGCGCGCGGCGGCCTTCTCGGAGGGTCCGGCGTCGGCCCTCGCGCCGACCGTGACGCCGCCGGGGACCTTCTCCCACCAGCGTTCGCGGCCGCGGCCGAGGCCCTCGGCCTCGCGGACGAGGCCGTGGCGGGCGAGCTGCCGCAGGTGGTAGCTCGTGGCGCCCGACGACTCCCCGAGCTGCTCGGCGAGGGTGCTCGCGGTGGCGGGCCCGTGGGCGATCGCGTCGAAGATCGCGACGCGCATCGGGTGGGCGAGCGCCTTGAGCGCGGCGGAGCTGACGGGCTCCGGGTAGTGCCGCTGGGTCTGGTCGTCGTGCGTCATGCTCTGAACACTACGCATGCAAAGACTTCTTTGCAAGGGGTTCTTTGCAACAAGTCCTTTGCACACAACGTGCTCCCCGCCCCCGCCAGATAGGGGTCTCCCGCCGAGATAGGGGTCGGCAGACCCCTATCTCGCGTGCAGACCCCTATCTCGCGGACGGTTGGGGTCAGACCTGGGGGCGGAGCGCGACCATCATCGCCTCGAGCGCCAGGGGCGGGGCGACGTTGCCCGCCAGACGCTGGCGAGCCTCGCCGATCGCATCCATCCTGTGCAGCGACTGCTCCGGCGTCGACTGCTCAGCGAGCGAACGCACGAGCTCCGCCGCGCCCTCGTTGACGAGCGCGACGTCCCCCGACGCCCCGAGCTGCACGACGAGCACGTCACGGTAGAGCGACAGCAGGTCGAGCATCGCCGTGTCGAGCGAGTCCCGCTGCTGCCGCGTCGCGCGCCGCTTCTGGTCCTCCTCGAGCTGCTTGACCTGAGCCCGCAGCGCCGGCGGCACCGTCGCCCCCGCCTCGACCCCGAGCGCGCGCAGGAGCTCCGCCCGTTCACGGACGTCACGCTCCTCCGAACGCGCAGCCGCCTCCGCCTTCGCCGTCTCGACGAGGTCGTCGGCCGCGAGCACCGCGTCGCCGACGCCCCGGATCCGTGCCGCCGACTCGAGGATCCGCCGACGACGCGCCCGCGCCTCCGGGTCCCGCGCCAGCCGGCGCGCCATGCCCACGTGCGACTGCGCCGCCCGCGCCGACTCGAGCGCGAGCCCAGGCTCGAGCCCGTCCCGCTCCACGAGCAGCTGCGCGACGGCCTCGACCGGCGGCACGCGCAGCGCGACCTGCCGGCACCGGGAGCGGATCGTCACGACGACGTCCTGCGGGCTCGGCGCGCACAGCACCCACACCGTGCGCGGCGGCGGCTCCTCGATCGCCTTGAGCAGCACGTTCGACGTGCGCTCGAGCATGCGGTCCGCGTCCTCGACGACGATGACGCGCCACCGGCCGCGCGCGGGTGCCCGCTGCGCGAGCCCGATGAGTCCGCGCACCTCGTCGATCGAGATCGTCACCTTGTCCGTCGCCACGACCGTGACGTCCGGGTGCGTGCCCGCCCGCACCTCAGCGACCGCGACCTCGTCGGCCGCAGGATCGCCCGAGCACTGCAGCGCCGCCGCGAACGCGCGCGCCGCGACCGAACGTCCCGAGCCCGGAGGGCCCGTGACGAGCCACGCGTGCGTCATCGCCGCGTCGTCGTTCGCCGCCGCGCGCAGGCGCGCGACAGCGTCCTCCTGCCCGACGACCTCCGCCCAGACGTCCGTCATGCGCGCGGCCCGTCCGCGGCCGCCGGAGCATCCGTCACGACCGCGACCGACGTCGCCTCGTCGATGCCCAGGTGCCCAGCGACCGCCGCGACGACGAGCGCGTGCACCTCCTCGACCGGCTGCGACGCGTCGACGACGACGATCCGCTCCGGGTGAGCCGCAGCGCGCGCGAGATACGCCTCGCGCGTGCGCACGTGGAACTCGTCGCCCGCCCGCTCGAGCCGGTCGAGGCCGCCCGGAACACGCGCGACGCCGACCGCCGGGTCGATGTCGAGCAGAACCGTGACGTGCGGCAGCAGTCCGCCCGTCGCCCACAGCGAGAGGTTCTCGACCTCGTCCGCGCCGAGCTCACGCCCGCCCGCCTGGTACGCGACCGACGAGTCGAGGTAGCGGTCCGTCACGACGACCGCCCCGCGCCCGAGCGCCGGCCGCACGACCGTCGACACGTGGTGCGCACGGTCCGCCGCGTAGAGCAGCGCCTCCGTGCGCGGCACCATGTCCTCGCCGTGCAGCACGAGCCTGCGCAGCTCCGCGCCGAGCGTCGTGCCACCCGGCTCCCGCGTCACGACGACCTCGTGCCCCAGGCGCGCGAACCAGTCGCCCAGCAGGCCGATCTGCGTCGTCTTGCCCGAGCCGTCACCGCCCTCGAAGGACACGAAGATGCCGGCGTCGGCAGGGCTGCCGGAGAGGATCGAAGTCACCCCGCCAGCCTACCGAGAGCCACCGACACCTGAGGCCCGGCCGGGCCCGCGCTCACTCCCCGGGGTAGACGACACCCACCTGGCGGCGCACCTCGTCGAGCGTCGTCATGACGTCGAGCGTGTCCTGCCACGTCATGCGCGGCGACTCGGTGAGCCCCTCCGTCACGCACCGCGCGACCTCCGCGGCCTCGTACGCGAGGCCGTGCGCGACCGGGCGCTCGTACGTCCACGTCGTCCCGTCACGCAGCGCCACCCGGAACGCGGTCGGCGCGTAGAAGTCGCCCGCGATCTCGATGCGCCCGAGCGTCCCCGAGACGAGCCCGACCGTCGGCGTCTTCGCCCACAGCGTCGTCGACAGCGTCGACTGCGCACGACCACCGTGGTCGAGGACGATCGACACCTGGCCGTCGACCCCCGTCTCCGTGAGCTCGCCGACAGCCGTCACCGTCGACGGCACGCCCAGCAGGTCGTGCGCGAACGACACCGGGTACACGCCGAGGTCGAGCAGCGCGCCGCCAGCAAGCTCCGGCGCGAACAGGCGGTGCTTGGGGTCGAAGCCGAACCACTGACCGTGATCGGCGGCGACGTGGCGGACCTCGCCGATGACGCCCGACGCGATCACCTGGCGCAGCGCGGCGACGTGCGGCAGGTGCCGCGTCCACATCGCCTCCATGACGAACGTGCCCGCCGCGCGCGCCGCGTCGAACACCTCCCGCGCCTCCGCGACGTTGCGCGTGAACGCCTTCTCGACGAGCAGGTGCTTGCCCGCCTCGATCGCGAGCAGCGCGTGCTCACGGTGCTCCGAGTGCGGCGTCGCGACATAGACGACGTCGACGTGCTCGTCGGCCACGAGAGCGTCGTACCCGATGTGCGTCGTCGGGATGCCGTGCGCCGTCGCGAACCGCTCCCCGCGCACGCGGTCGCGCGACGCGACCGCCGCGACCTGCGAGCGCGTCGAGCCACGCACGGCCTCCGCGAACGAGCCCGCGATCCAGCCCGCACCGAGGATCCCCCAGCGCACCGGCGGCGCGGACGCCGGGTCGGGGACGGACGTGGGAACAGGACCGGGGAGGGCGACGTCGCTCATGCGCGCAACGCTACCCGCCGGCGCGGACAAAGGTCCCGGCCGCCACTCAGGGTCTTCCCCCATGCGACGTCCAGGGTCCGCCCAGGGCATCACCCGATACCGCTCGGTACGGACATCGCGGGAGGGTCGACCGGTGACCAGGACCACCCATGACCATCCCGAGGAGCACCCCATGACCACCGCGACCGCTCACGACCCCCGCGCCACCAGCGTCGGAGTCCTCCCCGCCGGCCGCGTCGCCCGAGCCTGGGCCCGCAACCTCACCAAGGAGTACGGCGCCGGAGAGACCGCCGTCACCGCTCTCGACCGCGTCGACGTCGACATCGAGGCGGGCCGCCTCACCGCGATCATGGGCCCGTCCGGCTCCGGAAAGTCGACCCTCATGCACTGCCTCGCCGGCCTCGACCGCCCGACGTCCGGCACCGTCGTCGTCGGCGACCAGGACGTCACCCGCATGCGCCAGCGCGCCCTCACCAAGCTGCGCCGCACGGACCTCGGCTTCGTCTTCCAGTCCTTCAACCTCGTGCCGACGCTCACCGCCGAGGAGAACATCACCCTGCCCCTCGACATCGCCCGTCAGGCCGTCGACCGAGCCTGGTTCGACGAGGTCGTCGAGGCCGTCGGCCTGCGCGACCGCCTCACCCACCGCCCCAGCGAGCTCTCCGGCGGCCAGCAGCAGCGTGTCGCCTGCGCCCGCGCACTCGTCACGCGGCCCTCCCTCGTCCTCGCCGACGAGCCCACCGGCAACCTCGACTCCCGCTCCGCGGGCGAGGTGCTGGCGTTCCTGCGACGGTCCGTCGACGAGCTCGGCCAGACCGTCGCCATGGTGACGCACGACGCCCGCGCCGCCTCCTACGCCCACCGCGTCCTCTTCCTCGCCGACGGCCGCCTCGCCGACGTCCTCGAGAACCCGACCGCCGAGACCGTCCTCGAGCGCCTCGGCGCGCTCGCCGCCGACGCCCGACCCGCGGCGGTGACCGCATGAGACGGATCGCCCTGCGCGACATCCGCGCCCACCTCGGCCGCACCGCCCTCGCCGTCCTCGCCGTCGCGCTCGGCGTCGCGTTCATCGCCGGCACGTTCAGCTACCGCGGCCTGCTCACCGACACGATCGACGACGTCATCGAGACGTCCGCCAGCGGCGACGCCTACGTGCGCGGCAGCTCCGAGACCGTCGGGGTCGACCCGATCATGGGCGGGACCACGACCGTCCACACGAACGTGCCGACCGCGCTCGCCGACGTCGTCGCGACCGCCCCCGGCGTCGCGCACGCACGCCCCGAGGCGTCGGGCATGGTCGTGCTCTTCGGCGCCGACGGCACCGTCGTGACGACCGGCGGCGCGCCCACCCTCGGCATGGCGTTCTACGCCGACGACGCCCGCTACCCCTACCTCTCCGGACGCGTCCCCACCCAGCCCGACGAGATCGCGCTCGAGTCCCGCACCGCGAAGAGCGCCGGCCTCACGACCGGCGACACGACCACCGTCGTCGTCGACGGCCAGGTCCGCGACGTCACCGTCACCGGCGTGAGCCAGGTCGACGGCCAGCTCGCCGGCGCTCTCATCGTCGGGTTCGCGCCCGACGCCGCCCTCGCAGCGTTCGCGCCCGACGGCACGGTCCCCCAGATCGCCGTCGAGGCCGAACCCGGCGTCAGCCAGGACCAGCTGCGCGACGCCGTCGCGAGCACGCTCGCCGCCTCCGGCACCCCCGGCGCCACCGAGGCCGAGGCCGTCACCGGTGACACGGTGCGCGCCGACGTCCGCGACGGCATGGACCAGATGATCGGCTTCATGCAGATCTTCCTGCTCGGCTTCGCCGGCGTCTCACTCGCCGTCGCGACCTTCCTCATCGCCAACGCCTTCTCCATGCAGGTCCGCCAGCGCCGCCGCGAGCTCGCGCTGCTCCGCGCGATCGGCGCCTCGCCCGGCCAGGTCCTGGGATCCGTCCTCGTCCAGGCCGTCGTCGTCGGCGTGCTCGGCTCCGTCGTCGGCATCGGCCTCGGCGCCGCGCTCGGCGCAGGCGTCGGCGCGCTCATCGCCGCCGCCGGCACGCCGCTCGGCGGGTCCGTCGCGCCCGACCTCGAGACCGTCGTCCTCTCCCTCACCGTCGGCGTCGTCGTCTCCGTCGCCGGAGCGCTCCTGCCGGCACGTCGCGCCGCGCTCGTCGCCCCCGTCGAGGCCATGCGCGACGACATGCCCAGCGAGCGTGGACTGCGCGTCCGCGGGATCCTCGGCGGCCTCACCGTCGCCCTCGGCGTCGGGGCGCTCGTCGCCGCGACGCAGGTCTCCGCAGAGCGCTGGGAGTCGCTGCTCGACGTCGCCGCGGGCGACGGCTCGGACGTCTCCGCGATGCTCATCGCGCTCGGAGCGTTCGCGCTCGTGTGCGGGACTCTCGTCCTCGCGCCGCTGCTCGCGAAGCCCGTCGTCACGGTGCTCGCGTGGCCGTCCGTCGTGCTCGCCAAGCCGCTCGGCGCGCTCGCCCGCGGAAACGTCGTCCGCCAGCCGCGCCGCACCGCGGCGACCGCCGGCGCGCTCACCATCGGCATGGTGCTCGTCTCCGCGTCGGCGGTGCTCGCCGCGTCCGCCCAGGCGTCGCTGCGCGACGTCGTGACGTCCGACCTCAAGGCCGACCTCATCGTCTCCGGCTACCCGAGCGTCCCCGACGGCACCGTCGGCGCGATCGACGCCCTGCCCGAGGTCGGCACCACCTACCCCGTCCTGTCCGCGCTCACGACGTTCGCCGGCGACGGCGGGTCCGACTGGATCATCGACGCGCCCGCCAACCTGCGCACGGAGGCCGCCGAGCTCCACCTCGTCTCCGGCGACATCGACGCGGCCGAGCACGGCGAGCTCCTCGCCCTCGAGCCCAAGGCCAAGGCCGCCGGGTGGAAGGTCGGCGACATGGTGACGTTCGGCCCCGGCCTCGACCCCGTCGAGGGCGGCCAGGGCACCGTGACGCTGCGCGTCGGCGGCATCGTCAGCTCGGCGGCGTTCGGCGCAGCCGCATTCGTGCCCGACGGCGTCCTGGCCACGGCAGGCGCCGCAGGGACGCACGAGACCGACGTCGTCTTCGTCGACGCCGCCCCGGGCGTCGACATCGCGGCGGCGAAGACCGCCGTCGCCGGGGCCGTGGCCGAGTACGGCGCGCTGTCCGTCGAGGACGCCGAGGAGTTCGCGAGCTCGCTCGCCGCCCAGATCGACCAGATGCTCGCGGTCGTCTACGCGATGCTCGGGCTGAGCATCCTCATCGCCGTCCTCGGCATCGTCAACACGCTTGCGCTGTCCGTCGTCGAGCGCCGCCGCGAGATCTCGCTGCTGCGGGCCGTCGGGCTCGGTCGCCTGCAGCTCTCGAGCGTCATCGGGATCGAGGCGGTGCTCACCGCGGTGTTCGGCACGGCGCTGGGGATCGCGGTCGGCATCAGCGTCGCGAGCACGTTGCCGACGGTCATGAAGGACATGGGGATGGGCTCGCTCGTCGTCCCGTGGGGCTCGCTCGGTGTGCTCGTGCTGCTCGCGGCGGTCGTCGGCGTGGGAGCGGCCCTGTGGCCGGCGATCCGCGCATCGAGGGTCCCGGTCCTGGAGGGCCTGGCGTCGGAGTAACCTCCTGCTCCTCTTCCACCAGGCTCCCCTCATCCCCTGGCCGCCACCCCCCTGTCTCCCCTCCCACCCCCTCCCCCACCCCTAGTGGCTCGATAGCCGATCGATGCACGTCACGTGCACCGATCGGCTATCGAGCCACACGCTTACGCCCCCTCGTGCGCTCGATAGTCGATTCGCACATGTCACGCGTACGAATCGGCTATCGAGCAGGTTCCCGGAGGCTCGTGCAGTCAGCTGCGACGTGTCTGACCTCGCGACCCCCTGTGTCTCGATAGCCCATCGAGCCGCTATACGTGCACGGATCGGCTATCCGCGGCTCGGACCTGCACGAGCCGCAGTTCTTCCGCCTCGGCGATGACTCCGTGGCCGTGCTGCTCACAGACACGGCCACGGCGCGTCGGTGACGCGACCACCAGTCGTCGAGGCAGCTCGACGAGGCTGACCACATACGTCGTAGCGGCCCGACTATCCACAGATCTAGGGGTTCGCGCCGCGCGCACCGCCCGCGACGACGACGATCGCCCCATGCCGACGCTCCTGCGACCCGACGACGTCCCCGAGATCGCCCGCCGCCAGCGAGGTGTCTTCACCCGCGCACAGGCACACGCCGCCGGATACACCACCCGGCAGGTCAGCTACCGCATCGCGTCCGGCGTCTGGATGCCGCTTCCCGCACGCGGGCTCGTGAGCGCAGCGTCCCGTCAGATGTTCATCGCGCCGGTCATTGCGACCTGGGTGCACCGCCCCGGCTCCATCGTCATGGGTCCCGCCGCCGCAGCCTGGCACGGAGCGCCGGTCCCACCGCTCGAACACGTCGACATCTGGACCGATCAGCTCGGCGATGGCATCCGGGACCGCATCAAGCCGCACCGGGTGCCCCTCGCGTCGTGGGAGGTCGAGCGCGTCGGGACCTTCGGCGGTGCGCCTGCGCTCGTCGTCCACCGAGACCGCGCGTGGCGTGACGCCTTGGCGTGGCTCCCGTTCGACGATTCGCTCGACCTGTCGGCATGGCTTTCCGCGCATGAGCAGTTCGACCGCGACGGGATCGAGCGTGCGCTTCACGAGCATCCAGGGCTCGTCGGGAACCGTCAGCTCCGCCGTCTTCTCGACGCGACCGTGAATGGCGCGTTCAGCGTCGCCGAACGCAAGGGCCATGACTCTCTCCGGGCCGCAGGCATTACCGGTTGGCTGGCCAACATCCAGGTGAGAGACGAGATCGGCATCGTCGGACGGGCCGACATCTTCTTCGACGACGTCCAGCTCGATGTCGAGATCGACGGGCGCGCCGCGCACGAGCGGCGGGCCGACGAGGATCGTGCGCGCGACAACCGGATGCATGCGTCGGGCAGGACCGTCCTCCGCTTCCCCGCACGGGTGGCGCTGTATGAGCCGGACCGGTTCGTCTCGACGGTCCGCACGACGCTCGCGACGCTCCGCGCACGTCGATAGCCGATCCACCTGCTTCGCGCGTCGATTGCCGATCCACGCACCGTTAGCGTCGATAGCCGATCCACGTACCGTGTGCGTAGATACCGATCTACGCACACGGTACGTGTGTCGATAGCCGATCGGGTCGCTCGTGGCACGCTCGCTGAGCCGCGCAGGATGAGCCCGCGGCGGAGCCCGTCGATCGAGCCGCTCGTGGCACGGCGCCCTAGCGCCCAGCCCATCCCGGCGACCCACATCTCGAACGTCCGATAGTGGATCCGTGCGCACTTCGTGTCTGGATCAGCTATCGAGTCTGAAGCAGCATCGTCCAGAAGGCCCTCGATAGCGGATCCGAACACAACAGGTGTCCGGATCCGCTATCGAGCGAGACTCCGACTCCCCTCGGAAATGCCGATAGCCGATCCGAACACGTGAAGTGGTCGGATCGGCTATCGGAACAACGGGAGGGGATGCCGGGGTCAGTCGGTGGCGGGCTTCTTCGTTGCCGGCTTCTTGGCTGCGGTGGTCTTCGATGCGGGGGACTTGGTGGTCGCCTTTGTCGCCGGCTTCTTGGCTGCAGCGGTCTTCGTCGCGGCCGGCTTCTTGGCCGCCGCGGTCTTTGCCGCCGGCTTCTTGGCCGCCGCGGTCTTTGCCGCCGGCTTCTTCGCAGCCGCCGTGCGCTTCTTGGCGGGGCCCGCGGCACGCTTGATGGCGAGGAGCTCGACCGCCTGCTCGAACGTCACCGAGTCGATCGGCGCGTCCTTGGGCAGCGTGCGGTTCGTCTCGCCGTCCGTGACGTACGCACCGAAGCGGCCGTCCTTGATGACGATCGGCTTGCCGCTCGTCGGGTCCTCACCCAGCTCACGCAGCGGCGCGGACGCCGTCGCACCACGGCCACGCTTGGGCTGCGCGTAGATCGCGAGCGCCTCCTCGAGCGTGATCGTCAGCAGCTGCTCCTCGCTCGGAAGAGTCCGCGAGTCCGTGCCCTTCTTGAGGTACGGGCCGTAGCGGCCGTTCTGCGCCGTGATCTCCTCGCCCGACTCCGGGTCGACGCCGACGACGCGCGGCAGCGACAACAGCTGCAGCGCCTCATCGAGCGTCACCGTCGAGAGCGACATCGACTTGAAGAGCGAGCCGGTGCGCGGCTTCGGCAACGCGGCGAGCGCACGCTTGCGCGCCGCCGCCGACAGCCCCTCCTCGAGCTCGGGCTCGGGCAGGACCTCGGTCACGTACGGGCCGTAACGGCCGTTCTTCGCGACGATGTCGTGGCCCGTCACGGGGTCCTGGCCGAGGACATTGTCGCCCTCCGCCTGCGTCGACAGAAGCTCGCGGGCACGCTCGACCGTGAGCTCGTCGGGCGCGACGTCGTCGGGCACGGACGCGCGCGGCGGGTTCTCGCCCTCGGCGACGGGCGCCGACGCGTCCTCGATGTACGGGCCGTAACGGCCGACGCGCAGCGTGATGCCGTCGCCGATCGTCACCGAGTTGATGTCGCGGGCGTCGATGTCACCGAGGTTCTCGACGAGCCCGTGCAGGCCGCCGTCCGCCGGACCGGCCTCGGAGCCGTAGTAGAACTGCGACAGCCATGCGGTGCGGTCGCGCTCGCCCGCCGCGATCTCGTCGAGGTCGGCCTCCATCGCGGCAGTGAAGTCGTAGTCGACGAGGTTCGGGAAGTGCTCCTCGAGGAGGCGCACGACCGCGAACGCGACCCACGACGGCACGAGGGCCTGGCCGCGCGCGAGCACGTAGCCGCGGTCGAGGATCGTCGAGATCGTCGACGCGTACGTCGACGGGCGGCCGATGCCACGCTCCTCGAGCGCCTTGACGAGGCTCGCCTCGGTGAAGCGCGGCGGGGGCGTCGTCGAGTGACCGGCGGCGGCGAGTTCGCGCGAGGTCATCGCGTCGCCCTCGGCCATCGTCGGCAGGCGCGAGCCCTCGGCGTCGTCGGAGTCGTAGCGCTCCGTGTCGCGCCCTTCCTCGTACGCAGCGAGGAAGCCGCGGAACGTGATGACGGTGCCGGACGCGGAGAACACGGCGTCGAGCGCCGAGCCGTCGGGGCGCGTGCCGGTGACGCCGAGGCGCACCGACGCGGTCGATCCGCGCGCATCGCCCATCTGCGAGGCGACGGTGCGCTTCCAGATGAGGTCGTAGAGCTTGAGCTGGTCGCCCGAGAGCTCGGTCGCGACCTGCTGCGGGGTGCGGAACTCGTCGCCCGCAGGACGGATGGCCTCGTGGGCCTCCTGCGCGCCCTTGGCCTTCGACGTGTAGATGCGCGGCTTGGCGGGCACGAAGTCGCCGCCGTACAGCTCGGCGGCCTGCCGGCGCGCGGCGTCGATCGCCTGCGTCGACAGCGCGGGCGAGTCCGTACGCATGTAGGTGATGTAGCCGTTCTCGTACAGCGTCTGTGCCGTGCGCATGGTCTGGCGCGAGCTCATGCGGAGCTTGCGCGAGGCCTCCTGCTGGAGGGTCGAGGTCGTGAACGGTGCGGCGGGTCGGCGCGTGTACGGCTTGGTCTCGAGGCTGCGGACGGTCGCGGTGCCGTCCTGCGCCCCGGCGACGACGGCCTGCGCGGCGGCCTCGTCGAGGTGGACGACGCCCGAGCCCTTGAGCTCACCGCGGTCGGAGAAGTCACGGCCCGAGGCGACCTTCGCTCCGTCGAGGCCCGTGAGGCGCGCGGAGAACCACTGGTCGCCGCCCGCGGTCGTGAACTCGCCCGAGACGTCCCAGTACTCGGCGTTGACGAACGCCATGCGCTCGCGCTCGCGCTCGACGACGAGCCGCGTCGCGACGGACTGCACGCGGCCGGCCGAGAGCCCCTGGCGGACCTTGCGCCACAGGACGGGCGAGACCTCGTAGCCGTAGAGGCGGTCGAGGATGCGTCGGGTCTCCTGCGCGTCGACGAGCCGGTCGTCGAGGTCGCGCGTGTTCTGCAGCGCGCGCTGGATGGCCTCGCGCGTGATCTCGTGGAACACCATGCGCTTGACGGGCACCTTGGGCCGCAGGGCCTCGAGCAGGTGCCACGCGATGGCCTCGCCCTCGCGGTCCTCATCAGTGGCGAGGTAGAGCTCGTCGGCGTCCTTGAGCAGCCGCTTGAGCTCGGCGACCTTCTTCTTCTTGTCGCCGTAGACCTCGTAGTACGGCTCGAAGCCGTTCTCGACGTCGACGGCGAACTTGCCGAAGGGGCCCTTCTTCATCTCCGCCGGGAGCTCGGAGGGCTGGGGCAGGTCGCGGATGTGGCCGACGCTCGCCTCGACCTCGTACCCGTCACCGAGGTACGACGCGATCGTGCGCGCCTTGGCGGGCGACTCCACGATGACGAGCTTGCGACCTGACGACATCACTGCCTGCTTCCTCGTGCCCGACCGGGCGCGTCCTGCTGGCGCCCGCTCCGGGCGCACCGTGTCAGCGTACGGGATCGTACTCGGGCCACGTCCCGAGGGCCTGGCGGGCCCAGGATCCGTGGAGGGCGTCCTGGCGGACGCTCCTGTGGTCAGGTCAGCGCGGACGTCGCGCCGCTTCC
Organism: Sanguibacter sp. HDW7; assembly: GCF_011300875.1. Classification (NCBI taxonomy): domain Bacteria; kingdom Bacillati; phylum Actinomycetota; class Actinomycetes; order Micrococcales; family Sanguibacteraceae; genus Sanguibacter; species Sanguibacter sp. HDW7. The sequence continues at coordinate 2,876,646 of NZ_CP049862.1, forward strand.
TGGCGCAGCTGCAGCGCGACGAGGAAGAGCACGCACGTGAGCCCGACGACGGCCGCGACGGACCCCGCATACGCGACCACGTCGTCGGCCTCGAGCCCGGGCACGGTGATGCCCGCCCCGAGCGTGAGCACCGCGAAGCCCCCGCCGACGAGCGCGCCGAGACCGAGCACCACGGCGCCCGCCGTCGTCGAGATCGCCCCGCCGGAGGTGCGGTCGACGGCCGAGCGCGGCGTGAACGCGACGACGAGTCCCGTCCAGGCGCCGACGACGAGCAACGCCGCGAGGACGTCGGAGGGCCGGTGCCACTGCCCGACGAGCGTCGACACCCCGGTCGCCGCGGTCCACGCGGCGCCGAGCAGCGCGACGTACGGCCGCGCACGACGGGGCACGACGAGCAGGAGCGCGATCGCGACAGACGCGGCGACGGTCGTGTGCCCGGACGGCAGGGAGTTCCCAGGACGCTGCGTGAGGACGCCGAGGTCTGCCCGCTCGAGGACGTCGTGCTTGAGCACCTGCGTCGTGAGGTTGGCACCCGCGACGAGCACCGCGACCTGCAGCCCGAGCCCCCACGCGCGCCGCAGCGCGGCGATGACGAGGACGACGACGACGGCGACCGCGATGAACGCGACGGAGACGACGTCGAGCACTGGCCCCGCGACGTGCCACAGGGTGCTCGAGCCGTGCTCGGAGCCGGCGAGAGCCAGCTCGTCGAATCGCTGTCCGGCGGCCGTGCCGAGGAAGATCCGCACCGTCTGGCCGAACGCGACGGCGAACGCGGCGAACGTCACGAGCGCGACGACGCGCGGCACGAGGCGCGCGGACGTCACGCTGGCGGGCGCCGGGACAGGTACCGGAACGACGGGCGCCCCGAGGCCGGGCGTCCGAGGTGCGGGCGCTGCGGGCTCGCGCGCCGGCCCGCCCCATGTCACAGGCGTCCCGAGCGGCGGCGTCGTGGGCTCGACGCGCCCGAGCCGCTGCGTGCTCGCCTCGACCTGCGGCACGGCTGCGGTCGGCAGGTCCTCTCGCGGCTGTGCCGTCGTCGGCAGGCCCACCCGCGGCAACGCCGCGGTGGCGAGGGACGGCTCCGAGCGCGCGCCCGGGGCCGCACCGGCCCCGCCGAGCGGCACCGGCTGCGTCACGTCGTCCGGCTTGGAGGAATGGGTCACGTCGCCCAACCTAGCGAGCGCGTGTGACGGTTGCGCGAAGAGCGCGTCGACGGCGTGCGTCGAAGCACGAGGTCACCACACGAGCTCGAGCACGGCCGGGCGGTGGTCGGAGCCGACGAGCACGTCGGGACCGTCGGGCACCCGGACCGAGCGCACCGTGACCGTGTCGCCGACGAGGAACCCGTCGAGCCGCGTGCGCGGCACGTCGGCGGGCTCCGTCGGCGCCTGCGACGCGTCCGCGTCGCGCAGCGGCGGCTGCAGGGCGAGGACGCTCGGGCCGCGCGGGTTCTCGTTGAGGTCGCCGCCCACGACGACGTCGGGCGCCTCGCGCGCCGCGAGCGCCCGGTACACCGGCACGTGGATCGCGCGGGACGGGCGCTGCGCGGAGAGGTGGACGCTCACGAGCGTGAGGACTTCGCCCGCGGCGGGCTGCTCCGAGGCCGGCGAGGGAGCGTCGGCCACGCGCCCCGGCAGCGTCCCGCCCCGTGCGAGCCGCACGTACGCGTACCCGCGCGGCGTCGGCCATCCCGTGCGGAACCGCACCCAGCGCGGCTCGATCGCGACGCCGCGACCTTCGACGACCTGCGTGAGCAGGTGCGGCGCGACGGCGATCGCGCAGGCGCGGCCCGCGATCCCGCCCGCGACGACCTCGAGCCCGACGGACCGCGCGAACGCGCGCGTGCGCCGTCGTCCGAGCAGCCAGCGGGGCGTCTCCTGGAGCAGCAGCACGTCGGGCGCCTCGGCACGCACGACGCGCCGCGCGGCGGCCGCGTCGAGCGCGAGGGACTTGAGGTTGTAGGTCATGACGCGCAGCCGCACGGGAGCCTCCCGGATCAGGCGGGGGTGAGGAGGCCGTCGCGGACGAGCCCGCGGACGCCAGGCAGGACCTCGGCCGTGAGCTCGTCGGCGTCGACCTCGAAGAGCGCGGCGATCGCGCCGAGGATCTGTCCGACGCTCAGCTCGCCGTCGCACACCCCGACGAGCGCGGCGAGCGCGGTCGACGCGTGGACGCCGCGTCCGAGGCCGCCGCCCTGGCGCACGATGACGACGTTGGGGTCCTCCGCGCCGGGCGTGAGGTAGCGCTCCTCGGTGACGTCGGGCGCGACGAGGAGGTGCTCGTCGCACAGCGCGGCGTCGGTGCGCGCCTCGAGCCAGTCGTGCGCCGCGAGCGACGCGGCGAGGTGCTCGCCGAGCGGCTGGTGGACGGTTCCCGTGTGCTCCTCGAGCCGGCGCAGGCTCACGCGCCCGTCCGCAGGCTTGCGCAGGTAGACGATGCCGAAGCCGATGGCCTCGACGTCGCGGCTCGCGAAGTCGTCTAGCCACGCCGTGTACGCGGCCGCGTAGCCCTCGGGGTCGCGGTCGGCAGTGAGCCCGCCGTCGCGCAGCCACGTCTCCGCGTAGCGCGCGGGGTCGAGCAGCTCGCGCTGGACGACCCAGCCGTCGAGGCCGGACGCGTCGAGCCATTCCCCGACGCGCTCGGTCCAGTCCTGCCCGCGCCGCACCTCCCAGTTGCCGAGCATCTGCACCGTGCCACCCGGGGCGAGGACGGCGCCGACGCTCGTGACGAGGTCGCGCACGAGGTCGTCGCCCGCGCGCCCTCCGTCGCGGTACTCGAACAGCGGCAGCGCGTCGTCGCCCGCGGGCGTGTGCGGCGTGATGACGAACGGCGGGTTGGAGACGACGAGGTCGAAGAGCTCTCCCGCGACGGGCTCGAGCATCGAGCCCTCGCGCAGCTCGACGTCGACGTCGTTGAGCGCAGCGGTGAACGCCGCGAACGCGAGCGCGGGCGCCGACAGGTCGGTCGCGACGACCGTCCGCGCGTGCCGCGTCGCGTGGAGCGCCTGGATGCCGCAGCCCGTCCCGAGGTCGAGCACCCGCCCGACGTCCGCGCGCGACGTCACCTGCGCGAGCGTGAGCGACGCGCCGCCCGCCCCGAGTACGTGGTCGGGCTCGAGGGCGCGGCCCGTCGCGAGCTCGCCGAGGTCGGAGACGAGCCACCAGTCGACCGGCCCACACGCGTCGTCGGCCGCGTACGGTCGCAGGTCGACGAGCGCGACGAGCGTCCCGTCGTCGGCCGCCGGTCCCGGCCCGACGAGCCCGAGCGCGAGCGCGCCCTCGACGCCGACCGTCGGCAGGGCCGACGCGACGTCCTCACGTCCGAGAGTGCCGCCGAGCAGGAAGAGCGACGTGAGCACGGCCCGCGCGCGCAACGCCGAGGCCCCGGGGTCCGCGAGCAGCCTCGCGACCGCGAGACGCGCGGGAACCGCCTCCTCGCGACCGAGCGCGTCGAGCGCGACCTCCCCGAGGACCTCGCCGACGCCCGCGACGGTGAAGCCCGCGGCACGCAGATCGGCGCGCAGCGCAGGGACGAGATCCAGGAGAAGACGCGGTGGGTGGCTCACCCGCCCATCATCCCGCGCCGCACCCGACGGGCGCGACGCGGGACGAGGGGTGTCACATGCAGGACTTCTCGATCGCGGTCGTCACGGCCTCGCCGGCCTCGTTGAAGTCCTCCGCCATCGACCTGCCGTCGCCGACGAGGAACTCCGTCATGACGGTGATGGGCGACGCCGACGGGTCGGCAGAGCGCATGTGCTCCGTGATCGTCCTGACGCCCGCGACGTACGTCGCCCACTCGTCCTCGAGCCCTGCAGGGGGCGCCGTCGCCTCGAGCTTCGGCAGGGCGACGTCCACCTTGGCGAGGTAGCCCTTGACGTCCGGCTCGAAGAGCGCGATCGACCAGCCGCCGATGGCCTCGGAGAACGCCATGCAGTCGCCGAGATCGCCCGGGAGCCCAGGCAGCGTCGGGGTGTCCGTCGGCTCGTCGGTGGCGACGTCGGTCGGGAGGTCCGTCGGCTCCGGGACGGTGGGCGTGTCCGTCGGGGCGGGTGCGTCGGTGGGCGCGACGCTCGGCGTCGTCGGCTGCGCGGTCGGAGCGGTCGACGGCGTCTTGTCGTCGTCCTTCGACAGTCCCTGCCACACGAAGTACCCGCCGACGGCGAGGAGCAGGACGACGACGAACGCGATCCACACGCCCATGCCGGACTTGCTGCTGCCGGGCACGACGAGCCCCGGCTGACCGGCACCCGGGGTGCCGAGCGAGGGCGACCCGAGCGGCGCGGGAGCGGAGCCGCCGGGCGACGCGTAGGTCGCCTGGCCGAACGACGGCGGAGCACCCGCACCGGCCGGGGGCTGCACGGCCGGCGCGCCGAACGCCGGCGTGGCGGGGGCGGCGGCCGGGGGCGCGGGTGCGAATCCGTCGGGCGCCGCCTGCGCGCCGGCCGGGGGCGGCGGGGCGAAGCCGTCGGGCGCGGACGGCGCGGACGGCGCCGCAGGCGCGGACGCGGCGGCCGGAGCGCCATAGCCCGCGGGCGCGGCGTCGTCGACCCACAGCGCCCATCCCTGCGGTGCCGGCGGCCACGACGGGTCGGGCTGCCAGCCGGGCGGGGGCGTCCAGCCCTCGGGGGCCGGCGGCCAGCCGGGGGCAGGATTGAAGCGCAGTGCCATGAGGGTCCCCTGTCGTCATCGGTGCCGTCGCGACGTGCGCGCGAGGGCTCGGCGGCATCATCCCCCGGGACGGGCGACCTCACCACCGGAGCCCGCACCGGCCTCGATGTGCACTGACACCACGAGTCGCTCAGGGGCTCGACGCGAAGCGCCCCTGCACACAGCGGAACGTGCAGGGGCGCTACGAGTCGCGGTTGGTCGCGAGGGCAAGCCGGGCGGGCTCAGACGAGCCCGACCTCCTTCTCGAGCTCCTCGGCCTCGTCGACCTGCGCGGCGCGCAGGCGCGAGAGGAGGACGGCGCCGAACGCGATGGCTGCGGCGACGGTCGCGATGCCGATGCGCAGAGCGTGGTTGGCGTCGGCCGGGACGCTCATGGCGACGACGGCGGGGGCGATGAGCACCGAGACGAGGTTCATCACCTTGATGAGCGGGTTGATCGCGGGGCCGGCCGTGTCCTTGAACGGGTCGCCCACGGTGTCGCCGATGACGACGGCCGCGTGCGCGTCGGAGTTCTTGCCGCCGTACGCGCCGTCCTCGACGATCTTCTTCGCGTTGTCCCACGTGCCGCCCGCGTTCGCGAGGAACACGGCCATGAGGACGCCCGTGCCGATCGCGCCCGCGAGGAAGCCCGCGAGCGGACCCACGCCGAGGCCGAAGCCGACGGCGATCGGTGCGAACGCCGCGAGGAGACCCGGCGTCGCAAGCTCGCGCAGGGAGTCGCGCGTGCAGATGTCGACGACCTTGCCGTACTCGGGCCGCGTCTCGCCCGTCATGATGCCCGGGTGGTCGCGGAACTGGCGGCGCACCTCGAAGACGATCGCGCCCGCGGCGCGCGTCACGGCGTCGATCGCCAGGCCGGAGAAGAGGAAGACCGTCGCGCCGCCGAGGATGACGCCGACGAGCGTCACGGGCGAGATGATCTCGAACGTCAGCATCGAGGCGACGATGCCCGACGACGCGGGGTCGGTGATCTTCGTGAGCGCCTGCGTGACAGCGTCGGCGTACGAGCCGAAGAGCGCGGTCGCGGCGAGGACGGCGGTCGCGATCGCGATGCCCTTCGTGATGGCCTTCGTCGTGTTGCCGACCGCGTCGAGCTCCGTGAGGATCTGCGCGCCGTCCGCGTCGACGTCGCCCGACATCTCCGCGATGCCCTGCGCGTTGTCCGAGACCGGCCCGAACGTGTCCATCGCGACGATGACGCCGACCGTCGTGAGCAGGCCGCAGCCCGCGAGGGCGATGAGGAAGAGCGCGAGCCACACGGAGCCGCCCGCGAGGAGGAACGCCGCGCACACGGCGGCCGCGATGATGCCCGCCGTGTAGACCGCGGACTCGAAGCCGACACCGATGCCGGAGAGCACGACGGTCGCGGCTCCCGTGCGGGAGGTGCGGGCGACGTGGAGCGTGGGCTTCGACGTCGTGCCCGTGAAGTAGCCGGTCACCGCGAGGATGATGCCCGCGAGGACGATGCCGATGACGACGGCGCCCGACGCGACGAGGCGCGGGTCCGACGTCGACGTGACGAGCTCGGCCGCGACACCCTCGATCTCGGCGAACGTGCCAGGCAGGTAGACGAACGCGGCGATCGCCGCGAGGCCTGCGCCGACGAGCGCGGAGACGTAGAAGCCGCGGTAGATCGCGCGAAGCCCGTCCTCCCCCGCTCGCGTCCGCGTGATGACGATGCCGAGGAGCGCGACGAACGCGCCGATCGCCGTGATGAGGAGCGGCAGGACGAGGCCCTGCTCGCCGAGGACGGCCTTGCCGAGGATGAGCGCGGCGACGAGCGTCACCGCGTAGGACTCGAAGAGGTCCGCGGCCATGCCTGCGCAGTCGCCGACGTTGTCGCCGACGTTGTCCGCGATCGTCGCGGCGTTGCGCGGGTCGTCCTCGGGGATGCCCTGCTCGACCTTGCCGACGAGGTCAGCGCCGACGTCCGCGGCCTTCGTGAAGATGCCGCCGCCGACGCGCATGAACATCGCGAGGAGCGCTGCGCCGAAGCCGAAGCCCTCGAGCACTGCGGGTGCGTCGGCCCGGTAGATGAGGACGACGACGCCCGCACCGAGGAGGCCGAGCCCGACGACGCACATGCCGACGACGCCACCCGTGCGGAACGCGATGCGCGCGCCCTCGGCACGGCGGTCCTCGACGGGCCCTGCGACCTGCGCGGCCGCGGCGACGCGGAGGTTCGCGCGCACGGCGAGCCACATGCCGAGGTAGCCGATGGCCGCAGAGAACCCGGCGCCGAAGAGGAATGCGACCGAGCGTCCGATACGGATGCCTGCGTCCCCGGGCAGCAGCACGAGGAGCGCGACGACGACGACCGCGAAGAGCGCGAGGGTGCGGAACTGCCGGCTGAGGTAGGCGGCAGCGCCCTCCTGGATGGCCTGCGCGATGCCCTGCATCGAGACTGTTCCCTCGCCCGCGGCGAGGACCTGGCGTCTGAGGCCGACGGCGACGAGCAGACAGAGTGCTCCGACGACCGTGATGACCGTGACGATGACGAGGCTGGTGGTCCCGAGCTGCATACGTCCTCCTCGACGTGCCTGCCGATAGAGACAGGTTGGCCCGGGCGACCCCATCGTCGTCCGGGCTCCGGCAAGACTACCGATGTGGCGACGGCCACACAGCCAGAACGCAGGTTTCAGCGATCCCGTAACCTGACTGTGACCTGCGTCTCGATGTTTCCGCAGGTCGGCACCCAACCTTCTGCGCCGCTCGTCCGTCGGGGCTTGTGACAGGGAACCAAGTGATCGGAGCAGGCCGTGGGGACGTGGGAGCACTCGCTCTCGGAGCTCGTCGCGACACGACGACGCGCGCTCGTCGGGTACGCGTACCTCCTGTGCGGGGACGTGCGGGAGGCGGAGGACCTCGTCCAGGACGCGCTCGTCGCGACGTGCGCACGCATCCGTGCAGGCACTGACGTCGCGGCGCTCGAGGCGTACGTCCGCAGGGCGGTGCTCACGACGTACCTCGACGGCTTCCGCCGCCGACGGACGTGGGCGACGATCCGCCACCTCGCGGCGGTCCCCGACGAGCAGCCGCCGCACGAGCAGGTGACGGCCGACCACGTGCCCGTGCGCCTCGACGTCCAGGAGGCGCTCGGCGGGCTCTCGCCCCGCGAGCGCGCGTGCGTCGTCCTGCGGCACTACGACGACCTGCCCCTCGCCGACATCGCGGGCCGCCTCGGCCTGTCCGTCGGCTCCGTCAAGCGCTACCTCTCCGACGCTCACCGCCGCCTCGCCGCCAACCTCGGCCCCGACGCGCCGGACACCTCCGCACCTGGAACCGACCGCATGACGCTGGGAGGCACCCGATGAACCACGACGACCGCTTCACCGACGCGCTCGACGCGATCGCCGCCGCCGCTGGCGGCACGACGACCCCCCTGAGCGACGACGAGCTCGTCGCCGGGGTTCGCCGGCGCGCAGGTGTCCTGCGGCGTCGGCGTGCGACGAGCCGCGCGCTCGTCGCCGCGGCGAGCACCGTCGTGCTCGGGGTCGCCGGCTGGGGCCTCGTCGACGGCCTCGACGACACCACGCCACCACCGCCCGCCGGCCCGGCGTCCTGCGGCACGACATTCACCGAGCGCCTGACGACGGGTCCGATCACGATCGTCGGGCCCGATACCGACCCCGAGCCTCCGCTCGTCTGGGCCCTCTCCGCGCAGATCGGGATCGCCGCGCTCCGCAACTCGACGGACGCGCCCGTGTCGTTCGTCGCGAGCACGCAGGTCGGGCACGTCCTCGTGCGCGACGGCGTCATCGTCGGCGCGACGCCGTCGCTCGGCACGGCGACCGCCGAGAACCGTCTCGACCCGTTGACGACGTCGTACACGCTCACGCCCTCCCCGATGACCTTGTGCACGGATGCTCCGCTCGCCACGGGCACCTACCAGATCTATGCGTTCACGGACGTCGCGCTCGACGTCGCCGACCCCCGGCCCGCACGCATCTGGGGCGAAGCCAGGACCGTGCACATCGGGGCGCCCGATCCCGCGGCAGCGGCGCTCCAGCTCGCGTGCGGCGCACCGATCGACCAGCTCCCGTGGAGCTTCGACCCCGACGGCGCGCGACTCCAGGCCGCGCTGCGTCCGCCGCTGCGCGCGCACCTCGCACGGCCGGCGGTCCGCGCAGGCGCGACGCTCGACGCAGGCCTCACCGTCGGGGTCGACGGACCCGCCCTCGGCCGGAGCGCCGAGGTCTACCTCGTCCGCGACGGGATCATCGCCGCCGCGCTCGGCTCCGACCCCACGGGCGCCGAGTGGCACACCCCCGGCACCGACCCGGACTGGCCCGGGATCGACGAGGTCGCGCTGCTCGACGGACCGCTGAGACCAACCGTCCCGGGCACGAGCTGCAGCACGGGCGAGCCGCTGGCCCCCGGCGACTACGACGTGGTCACGGTCCTGCCCGTCGCGATCGGGTTCCAGGTCGAGGTCTCCGAGCTCGTCGACGCCGGCCGGCTCACGGTCGTCGAGGGCGACGTCCCGGCGGCACGACCGCTCGCGGCTCCCGTGTGCGGCGAGCCCGTCGTCGCCCCGGAGCGCCTCGTGCACAACCCGGCGATCAAGCTCGACGGCGTCACGTCCGACCGGATCGACGCGCCCGCGCACAGCGTCGCGGGCCGCGACGACCGGTCGCTGCCCGTGAGCCTCGTGGCGACCGGCCGCCCCGCCCGCACCCTGACGTGGGACTCCGCGGTGCGACCCGTCCTGCTGCGCGACGGCGTCGTCGTGGCGTTCGGCGCAGAGAAGCCCGTGGACGCCGATCCGTGGCAGATCGACGCCGCCGGGTCCGATCACCAGTCGTCGGTGTCCTTCGAGGTCGCAGCGTTCGAGCCCTGCCCAGGTGCCACGCTCGACGCCGGGGAGTACACGGCATGGGCGTCGCTCGACACGACGCTCACGGTCGCGGGCGCGTCGCGCGACGTCCTCGTCCACGGCGGACCGTGGCAGGTGTCGTTCGCGCCGGTCGACCCCGAGACGACCCGCGTCAGGTACGTGCCCTTGTGCTCCGAGGTCCTCGCCGACGTGCTGCCCGCCGACGCAGGCGATCACTTCACGCTCGAGCCCCACGCGTCCGGTACGAACGCCGATCCCCTCGTCGCACGCACGTCCGCCCTCGAGGACGGCTTCTGGAACCCCAGGATGTCGCTGTCCGCAGAGGACGGGGCCGACCTCGTCGTCCGCAGCACGATGCTCACCGTCTCGCGCGACGGACGCGTCGTCCTCGGCCACGGTACGGCGGTCACCCAGAACGTCACCCTGGGCGAGACCCGCGAGCTCTGGGCGAACGTCGCGCTCGTCGGCTGCGACGACGAGGTGCTCCCCGCAGGCACCTACGACCTCACCGCAGTGGTCTCCGTCGAGGCGCCCTCCGGCACCGTCGCCGTCGTCCGCACCTGGCCCCTCGAGATCGTCGACGACTGACCCAACGAAACGTGCCCTCCCGGTCGTCATACCGGGTAGAGGCGCCCGCACGGGGCGCCCCGACCACGCCACCGCACGGTGGCGGGACCGGGAGGGCACGATGGTCGCAGGGACCGCGCACACGTACCGTGTGCGACCCGCGCCCGTGGGTGCCGCGACGAGGAGCACGACGATGAACGACTGGGCTACGACGCTGGACGAGCTCGTCCGCGCGCGTGGCGACGCGCTCGTGTCGTCGGCGTACCTGCTCACGGGCGACCTCGCCGAGGCTGAGGACCTCGTGCAGGACGCGCTCGTCGCGGCCTACTCACGCAGGCGCACCGACGACGACATCCGCAGCGCGGAGGCCTACGTCCGCCGCACGATCCGCAACACGTTCGTCGACGGCTTCCGTCGGCGCAAGCGTTGGGCGGCGGTGCGCCATCTCCAGGTGGTGCCGTCGTCCCAGCCCGACGACGGCGCCGCGACGCCCGAGCACGTGCCCGCGCACCTCGACGTGCTGCGCGCGCTCGCGACGCTCGCGCCCCGCGAGCGCGCGTGCGTCGTCCTGCGCTTCTACGAGGACATGACCGTCCCGCAGATCGCTGCGGAGCTCGGGCTCGCCCAGGGCTCCGTCAAGCGCTACCTGTCCGACTCGGTCAAGCGCCTCGAGCACCACCTCGGCGCCCTCGCGGACGCCCACCCCACCGATCTCGACGTCACCCACGGAGGTGCACGATGACCCACGACGACCCCCGCGACCTGTCGGCCCTCCTGCGAGGCCTCGCCGACGACGCCGCCCACGCGCCCCGCGCGCGCTCCCTCGACGACATGGCTGCGACCGCGCGCACGCACGGCCTCGCGGCCCGACGACGTCGCACCGCCGCCCGCTCGCTCGTCGCCGCGGCCTCGGTCGCGGTCGTCGCCGTCGGCGGCGTCCTCGTCGCGCAGAACCTCGGCGGCGACGACGGCACGCCGCCGCCTGCGACGACCGCGCCCCCGCCGATCTCGTGCGGCACGCCGTTCACGGCGCCGAAGGGCACGAACGACGACCTCACGCTCGTCCCGGTCGACGGCAACGGCCCGTTCACGGTGACGGGGCTCGACGACCTGCCGTCGGTCGCGGCGGTGCTCGGCCCCGACTCCGCCTCGCCGGCCGAGTCCCTCGGCTCGACCGGCTACGTCACCTACACCGTCGTGAAGGACGGCCTGGCGGTCGCGTCAGGCGGGGCGATGCCTGAACCCTTCACGGCGGTCGAGCTCATCGCCGGCGGCGGTCCGGGCGAGGCGTTCTCCCGCACGGTGCCCGTACCCTGCGACGGCGGCGACACACTTCCGGCAGGCCGCTACGAGGTGTGGGCGACGCTCGACGGCTCGCTGCTCCAGCCGACCGACGGCCGCGACCCCGTGACCGTCGTCGGCGGCCCGTGGGACGTGACGATCGGGGGCCCCGACCTCACGATGGACACCGGGGCCCTCGAGTGCGGCACCACGTCCGTCCCCGGCCTGCACTCCTCGGCCGTCGACACCTACCGGCTCGAGGCGATCGGCCCCGACCGTCCCACGTCGTCGGCGCCGCTCCTTCCCGCCCTCCTGCGCCTCGACCCCGCCGTCCTCGACGGCAGCACGCAGGCACGCACCGTCAAGGGCGTCTGGGTCTACCTCGCCCGCGACGGCAAGATCGTCGCGGCCCACAAGACGGAGGGCCGCGACCTGCGGGCCTGGTTCGGCGCCGACGACGCGACGGGCATCGTGCCCGGGACCTCGCAGGTCGTCGACGGCATGCGTGTCGCCGGCAGCGCGACCGCGTGCGACGGCTCAGGCCTGCTCCCCGCGGGCGACTACGAGGCGTGGGCCGTCGTCGAGATCGACGAGACCGTCGCCGAGAACTCCGAGACCACGACGATCATCGCGAGCGAGGCCGTCCCCGTGGCGCTCACCGCGCCTTCCGTCGGGACCGGTTCCGACGCGTCGATGCTCACGTGCGGCGACCCGACCGGCGAGATCACGTCGTCGACCACCGCCGGCGGTGACAAGGTGACGCTCACGCTCGAGGGCACCGAGACGAGGGTCGCCGCCGGCGCCGTCGCCAAGGGTGCCGTCTCCGCGGCGATCCGACACGCGAAGGGCGCGCTCGACGTCCTCGAGGGCGGCCCCGTCGAGGTCTACCTCCTGCGCGACGAGACCGTCGTCTCGGTCGCCACGACCGAGCAGCCCGACGGCCCCTGGTGGACGGGGCCCGACGTCCCCACGGGCGACACGACGTTCAGGAACGAGCTCACGGCCGACGTCTCGACGTCGGCGTGCGACGGCAGCGCCCTGCCCGACGGCACGTACACGCTGCTCGTCGTCGTGCCGGTCCACGTCCCCGAGACCGGGGACGGGAGCCACGAGCTCATCTCCGTCCGCCAGGACATCGTCGTCGGCGACGGGGAAGCACTGCCCGCCGCCGACCCGTCCGCGACGTTCCCCGCGTGCGGTGCGCTCGTCCCCGGCTACCAGGGCGACCCGTACGAGATCGTGCCGCTGGGCGACGGAGCACCCATGTCGCCCGCGGAGGACGACGTGTTCGAGGGCGTCTGGTTGCCCTTGACGAAGCTCGTCTCCTCCAGCGACACGACCCAGCGCGTGTCCTACGGAGCGACCCGTGGCGTCCTCACCCGCGACGGTCACGTCGTCGGCAGCGTCTTCGATGAGGACCTCCTCGGCGGGCCGTCCTCGCCGATGAGCGCCACTCTCGGCGGCGGGCGAAGCGCCGAGGCCACGGTCGCGACCCAGTTCCGCTCGTGCGGCGGCGACGGTTCCCTTCCGGAGGGCACCTACGACGTGTGGGGCACGCTCGAGGTCACCGGCACCGCGCCCGTGCACGCCGCGCGGACCGTCGTGAGCAAGGTCGCGACGATCGTGCTCGGCGGCGCCACGACCTCGGACCTCATGTGCGCCGCGCCCCTGCCCGTGCGCGGCGACGAGGAGCTCGCGGTGACGAGCAAGCCCGTCACGGCGACGATCGGCCTCGAGGCGGCCTACGGGCAGGACCTGCGGGTCACGAACCGTGGCGACCGGACGCTCACCGGCAACCTGCCGCACATCCTGCCGGCGGTCCTCGTCAAGGACGGGCGCATCGTCTCGCGCGTCCCGGACGCGTCGTACGTCGGCAGCTCCCCGGTGTCGCTCGCACCCGACGCGTCGATGGCGGCGGCCTGGGCGATCGACATCCACTCGTGCACGACGGGCGACGAGGTGCCCGCCGGGACCTACGAAGCGTGGGTCGGGGTGACCATCGCCCTCGACGACGGGTCGCTCGCGAGCACGTACGCCAAGGTCGGGAACCTCACCGTCGACCCGACGAAGGTCACCGACTGAGTCGGTCCCGGGCAGCTCGTGGTGGCAGCTCCCGGACGACGCAGGGCCCGACCGTGACGGTCGGGCCCTGCGTCGTGCGGTGCTGCCTGTCGTGCGCATCGTGCTGTGCGCCGCCTTCTGCGCGCGGGTTGGCGCGGGCCGACGCGTCGCGTGGGCGGGCGCGTGCCGCGACTCAGGCCAGGCGCGCCTCGACTGCGGCGAGCAGGACGCACGTCGCGACGCCGTCCATGCTCGTGCGGACGTCGTCGGCCGACGGGAAGCTCGGGGCGAGACGGATGTTCTCGTCGCGCGGGTCGATGCCGCCCGGGAACGTCGCGCCCGCGGCCGTGAGCGCGATGCCCGCGGCCTTCGCGAGCTCGACGACCCGACGCGCGGTGCCGGGCACGACGTCGAGGCTGATGAAGTAGCCGCCCTCGGGGCGCGTCCACGTCGCGGCGCCCGTGCCGCCGAGGCGGGCCTCGAGGATCTCGAGCACCGCGTCGAACTTGGGCGCGAGGATCTGGCGGTGCTTCTCCATGTGCGCGCGCACGCCCGCCGCGTCACCGAAGAATCGCAGGTGACGGAGCTGGTTGACCTTGTCCGGGCCGATCGAGCGCTTGCCGTAGAGGTTGCCGTACCAGGCGAGGTTCGCGGCCGACGAGGCGAGGAACGCGACGCCCGCGCCCGCGAACGTGATCTTCGAGGTCGACGCGACCGTCCAGATGCGGTTCGGGTGGCCTTCCTCAACGGCGAGGTCGAGGATCGGCAGCGCTGGGGCACCCTGCTCGGCGAGCGGGTGCACGGCGTACGCGTTGTCCCACACGATGCGGAAGTCGGGGGCTGCGGTCTCCATCGCGAGGAGCGCGCGCGTCACCTCCTCCGAGTACACAGCGCCCGTCGGGTTCGCGTACGTCGGCACGCACCACATGCCCTTGACCGCGGGGTCGGCGACGGCCGCACGAACCTCGTCGAGGTCGGGGCCGTCGGCGTGGAGCGTCACGGGGATCATCTCGATGCCGAAGGTCTCGGCGATCGCGAAGTGACGGTCGTAGCCCGGCACGGGGCAGAGGAACTTCACGACGGGCTCGTCACGCCACGGACGCTCGGAGTCGTTCGTGCCGTGGAGCAGGGCGAACGCCACGAGGTCGTGCATGATCTCGAGGCTCGCGTTGCCCGCCGCCCAGAGGTTCGCCGGGTCGATGCGCAGCAGCTCGCCGAAGATCGCGCGCAGCTCCGGCAGGCCCTGGAGACCGCCGTAGTTGCGGACGTCCGTGCCCGTCCCGTCGCGGAAGTCGCCGTCGCCCGGCAGGGACAGGAGCGCGTTCGAGAGGTCGAGCTGCGCGGGCGCGGGCTTGCCGCGTGTCAGATCGAGCGTGAGGCCCGTGGCCTGCAGATCCGCGTACGCCTGCTGGAGGCGCGCGTGCTCCGCGGCGAGCTCGTCGGGGCTGAGGTTCTCGAACGCAGGGGACATCGTTGACGCCTCTCGCCGGCCTGGGCCGGGTGTCATGGTGAGTTCCGACAGGCCACGGGCGCGGGCGCCGCGCGACCACCCACGATCCTAGGGCCACACGCGCCGCACGGCCTGAGACGTCCACGCGTCCGTCCGTCCACGCCGCGACCCGTCGGCCTACCCGCAGCTTTGTGCCCTACCCGCAAGTCTCAACCTGCGGGTAGAGCACAAAGCTGCGGGTAGGCGGCTCGGGCCGGGCCAGCTGGGCGTCAGGAGGCGACCGCGGCGATGCCCGTGAGGACGATCGTCGCGAGCGGCATGAGCAGCACCGCGAACGGGAAACGCGCGGGCGACGGAGCGGGAGCGGTCGGGTCGACGACGACATCGGGCGCTCCGAGCGCTCGCGCCTCGAGGACGCACCCGACGACGAGCACGACGACCCCCAGTGCGACAGCCGCGAGCGGGGAGACCGTGAGCACCGTCGTACGCCACAGCAGGACAGGCAGCACCGCAGCCGACAACGCGACCCACAGCACGATCCCCGAGATCCACGGACGCTCGACGAACCCGCGCAGGAGCGGCCCCGACCGCACGACCAGCGCCACGATGCACAGAAGGGCGACGAGCCCACCGAGCAGGAAGCCCGCCGTGAGTCCTGCGTCCTCACCGCGCACGAGCGGCCCGACGGCACCGGGGACCAGGAACAGCCCGACGAGCTGCAGGCCCGCTCCGAGACCGACCTTCCGGACGTCGCTCTCCGCCTCCGGATCGGGCACGAGGCCGAGCGAGCGCGCATAGGCGACCGGGGCGCCGAACGCGTCAGGCGCGGACTCCCCCGCATCGTGGCAGTGCGCCTCGACCTCCGCGAGCGCGTCGCCGATGCGCGCGCCGGGAATGTCGAGCAGGCGCAGTTCCACGACGAAGGCCTCGGCCCACGTCCCATCGACGTGCGGGGCGAGCGTTGCGGGATCAGGGATGCGTGTCACGGGAGGACCTCCGTCGTCGGGCGGGACATGGGGCGGGAGTCGGGCGTGGAGTTGCCCGCCAGCTCGGGCAGGCTGTTCCGCGCGACCACGTCCGAGGCAGCGGCGCCGGTGGGCGCCGCCGGGCCGTCGGGCGCGGTGCTGTCGGACAGGGCGCCAACGGACACCGTCGGACCGTCGGGCGTGGCGTCCTCGGGCGTGAGGATCGCGAGCGTCGTCGTCGTGAACGCGCGCCAACGTACGCGGGCGTCGGCGAGCGCGGCGCGGCCGTCGGACGTGAGCTCGTAGTACTTGCGGCCGGGGCCGCCGTCGCCGACGCGCCACTCGACGGTGACGTGGCCGGCGGTCTCGAGGCGACCGAGCAGCGGGTAGAGGGTGCCCCCCTTGAGGCGGCCGAGTCCGAGCTCGTCGAGCCGCTCGGCGATCGCGTAGCCATACGTCGGGCCGTCGGCGAGGACGTGGAGGACGCAGGGCTCGAGCACGCCGCGGAGCCACTCGGCGGGCCAGGTGACATCGGGCATGACTAGACAGTAACGCGACCTAGTCAGTCACACAACCTATTCAGCCATGCAGCCCACTCGCGTCACGGCACTCACTCTCGTCACGGCACCCACACGCAGTTTTCAGTCGTGCACGCGGGTTTAAACTCGCGTGCGCGACTGAAAACCGCGTACGCGCGGGCGGCGCTGGTCGGCCAGGGGCTCGATCAGGGCGGGGGCCTGAGAACCGCGTGCGCGCGGACGGCGAGCTGCGCGGCACGCCTCGGCGCCGCGCGGGGGCGACGGGTCAGGCGGTGCGGCGCGCCTTGGCGCAGCGCGCGGGGGCGACGGGTCAGGCGGTGCGGCGCTCGACGGCCACGTTCGCGAGGCCCAGCACGACGAGGAGCACGGCCGACGCCAGGGGCAGGACCATCGACGACGCCGCACCCTGCGACTCTGCGAGCTGCCCCGTAACCGTCGCCGCGACGGCCTGCGCGAGCGCGAGGGCCGCGGTCGTCAGCGTCATCGTCGTCGCCGCGCGCCCCTGCGGGCTGCGGGCCGACGCCATCGAGAGGATCGTCACGAGCACCGGGCCGACGCCCAGACCCATGAGGAGCAGCACGCCGATCGGCGACGCGTCGGCCGCGAGCCCTGCATACAGCACGGACGACGCGACGATGAGCGCACCGAACGCGACCCAGCGCCAGCGCGGCGCGAACGACCGCGGCAGCAGCGCCACGCCGAGCGCGAGCACGGCCGACGTCAGGCCCATCGCGCCGTACGCGAGACCAGCCTCGTCACCGCGCCCCTGCTCCCCCATGAACGCGGTGAGCGACGTGAGCGTCGTGCCGAAGAACAGGCCGACGGCGAAGGCGCCGCCGACGACGACGAGCACCCGAGCGCGCACCATCTCGCGCAGCGGCGCGCGCTCCTCGCCCGCGTGTCCGGCCGCCAGCACGGACGCCGTCGGGTGCAGCGCGAACGCGACGACCGCCGTGAGGCTCAGCGCCGCTGCGACCGCGAGCGGCAGCCACGGCGCGACCAACGCGGCGAGCACGCCGACGAGGACGGGGCCGATGACGAACGCCGTCTCGTCGATCGCCGACTCGTACGACATGACGTGGGAGAACGTCGAGACACGCTTCTCGGGGACGACGCGCGCGCCGACGATCGTCACGAGGCGCGTTCGCGACAGCGGCGCGACCTGCGGCACGGTCGCCCCCGCGAGGAAGGCGACGACGACGACGAGCGGCCGCGTCGCGTCCGCGCCCACGACGAGCGGCACGAGCGCGACCGCGACCGCGTTGAGCAGGCCGACGACCGGCACGACGCGACGCTGGCCGTGGCGGTCGACGAGCCCGCCGACGAACGGCCCCGCCAGGACGACGCCCACGCCGACCGCACCGGAGGCGAGGCCGCCGAGCGCGACCGAACCCGTGACCGTCGCGACGTAGGTGAGGACGCCGACGACGACCATCGCGAACGGCAGGCGAGCGATCGCGGCGACCGGGTAGTACCCCCAGCCCGTCGCGCGGACGAGCGAGGGAGCGAGCACCGGGGTCGCCGCAGCGCTCTGCGTCGCGGGGCTGATCGGCGTCGCGGGCGTGGACGTGGACGTGGTGGTGCTCATGTGCGGGTCCTTCTCGTGCAGGGGCGGTGCCGCCTTGCTGCTGGAGCAGGTGATGCACGTGGCGGAGGACTCGTCCGCGGCCTGGTGGCGTCGGCGGGGTCCGTCCGGGGTGCTGTTGGCACCGCCGTCGACGGTAGCACGGGCCGCGCGCCCGTCACCGGGGCGGAGACGTACGTCACCACCCCGCCCAGCCTGCTACACCCCCGCGGCGACCGTGCCCGCAAGCCGGTGCGACGTCTCGGCAAGGTCCTGCGCCGCGACGCGGATCGTCACGACCTCCTCGGTCGTGCGGCCGGCGGCCACCTCGACGTCGTCGAGCGTCGCCGCGACGGAACGTGAGCCCTCCGCGACGTCGGCGACGGCCGCGGCCATCGATGCCGTCGTCGCGGTCTGCTCCTCGACCGCGCCTGCGATCGTCGTCTGGTGGTGGCTGATCTCGCCGACGACGACGGTGATCTGCCCGATCTCCGCGGCGGCCTGCGCGACGGCCTCCTGGATCGCGTCGATGCGCGAGGCGATGTCGCCCGTCGCGCGCGCCGTCTCCTGGGCGAGGTCCTTGACCTCGCCCGCGACGACGGCAAAGCCCTTGCCAGCGTCCCCGGCCCGGGCCGCCTCGATCGTCGCATTGAGCGCGAGGAGATTCGTCTGCTCGGCGATCGACGTGATGAGCTTGACGACCGAGCCGATCTCGGCGGAGGACTCCCCGAGCGCGCCGACGGTCCGGTTGGACCTGTCGGCAGCCTCGACCGCGCGGTCAGCGATGCGTGCGACCTCGCCGGCGTGGCGTGCGATCTCAGAGATGGAGGCGCCCATCTGCGACGCCCCGGCCGCGACCGCGTCGATGCCGTCGCTCACGGTGCGGGCTGCGACGCGGGCGTTGGCGACCTGGCTCGCCGACACCTCGGCGGCACCCGCCAGGCTGTCACCTGCGGCGACGAGGCCGTCGGCCGCGCCCATGAGCCCGTCGGACACCTCACGGACTCCTCGCGCGACGTCGGCGGTGCGGTCGAGCGCGCCGTTGAGCGCGTGCGCGAGCCGGTCGAGCTCGGTGCGCTGCCCACCCTCGGGCAGCCGGACGTCGGCATCGCCCTCGGCGAGCACCTCGGTCGCGCGCGTGATGGGTCCGACGACGCTGCGTGCGACGACGAGGGAACCGGCCGAGACGAGCAGGACGACGAGCACCGCGACGACGAGCAGCGAGCGCGCGTCGGCGATCGCGTCGGCGCGGACGTCGTCGACATACACGCCCGAGCCGATGACCCAGCCCCACGGCGCGAAGCCGGCGACGTAGGAGATCTTGGGCTGCGGGTCCTCGGCGCCGGGCTTGGGCCACTGGTAGTCGACGAAACCGGCACCGTCGGCGCGGACGATGTCGACGAACTCGACGAAGATGCGTGTGCCGTCAGGATCGGTGTTCTGCGAGAGATCGGTCCCGTCGAGCGTGGGGTTCGTCGGGTGCATGATCATCGTCGGACCCATGTCGTTGATCCACAGGTACTCGTCGCCCTGGTACGTCATGCCGGCGACGGCCTCGGCCGCGGCCTTCTGCGCGTCGTCGAGCGTCATCGCTCCGGACTCCGCGAGCGTCCCGTAGTGCGTGACGGCGGCGACCGCGACCTCGACGACGGCCTGGATCGCGGCGCGACGCTCGGTGACGATCCGGGACTCGGTACGGATGACGGCGGCGCCGGCCGTGACGGCGAGCCCGATCGTCGTGAGGACGAGCAGCAGGACGAGCTTGCGGACGATCGTGAGCCGGGACAGTGCCATGTCGATACCTCTCGGGACGGGCGTGATGGGTGCCTGATCGACGAGCGGCTCGTGAACGTGAGCATTCTTGACGGTGCGCGCAGTGGGCGCCCGGAACCACTGGGTGCCAGCACCCAGAGCGACGTGTCCGAGCGGACCGGCGGGAACGGCAAGGCCCGGGATCCCGCGGGTGCGGGGTCCCGGGCCGGCCGGTGAGGTGGAGCGGTGCGACGCGGGTCAGCGACCCGTGCCCGTGAGCGAGTGCACCGAGCTCGTGAGGCCGAGCGTCTCGCGGAGGGTCGCGCCGGGGTAGCCGTCCCGGAAGATGCCCTTGGCGCGCAGGGCGGGCACGACGCCGTCGACGAGGCCCGCGACGTCGGCGACGAGCGACGACGGCGTGACGATGAAGCCGTCGACGGCACCCGCGGCGTGCCACTCCTCGATGAGGTCTGCGAGGTCGAGCGGCGTGCCGACCTGGATGATCGAGTCGGAGTGGGCGGCGACGACCTCGGCTCCCTCGAACGCGTCGAGGAGGTCGAGGCGGGCCTCGGCGCTCGCGCGGTCGGGGCCCGTGACGGCGAAGAGGTCGACGAGCACGAGCACGTCGTCGGCGTCGCGCCCGGACTCGAGGGCCGCGGTGCGCACGATGCGGCGCTGCTCACGTGCGTCCTCGAGGGTGTGGGCGCCGATGCGGACGACGTCCGCGAGACGGCCGGCACGCTCGAGGTGCGCGCGGTTGCGGACGGAGACGACGGTCGGCGCGATCGACGAGACCTGACGGGTCACCGCGGAGACGAGGCGGTCGGGCGTCGAGCCGTCGACCTGCCATCCGGCGCGGCCGCCGGAGTTGCGGGAGATCGTCTGGAGGGCGGTCGCGACGTGGCCGGGCTCGTTGGACTCGGGCGAGATCGTCGCGACGAGGCCGAGGCGGTCGGTGACGCGGCCGAGGCGCGAGGTGATGACAGCTGCGTCGAGGCGGCCGCGGAGCAGGCCGATCGTCTCGGGCTGGAGGCGGAAGTCGTCGCTGATGGCGACGAGGTCGAGTGCGCCGCGCTCGGCCGTGCGGACGAGCTCGTTGAGACGCTCGGCGTTGAGTGCTCCGACGGGGGCCGGGACGGGCAGGTGGCCCGCAAATCGACGGGCACCGGCAGCGGTGAGGTCGAGGCCGAGGTGCACGCGGGTGCGCTCGGTGTTCGAGGAGCGGTTCGCGGCGTTGGAGTGGTTCTGGGTGCTCATGATGGTGCCCTTCAGGCAGTGACGATCCACCCGGCGGCGCGTCGTGGCGCTCGGCGGCAGGGGGTCGTGCGGGGAGTGTCGTGGTCCCGCGCGTCGGCGGGGAGTGGTCCGTGCGGCGCGGGGCGCTGCGGTGGACGTGGGGCGCGGGAGCGGGTCGCGCGCCGGGGTGCTCAGACGGTGGTCGCGCTGGTCAGCGCTGACAGCACCGGTCGGCACAGGTCGACATACACATGCACATTCGGGCCTGACGGGTCGCCGCGAGGGTTCGCTGCCATCCTGCCTGGTGCATCGTGCTCTCCTGTCCGCGCCGCGCAAGGCGGCCACGCTCGTTGCCCCGTCTACGGCAGACGGAGCCTGGTCCTCACCCGGAGCACCCCCGCGCGGGGGTTGCTGGTCAGCCAGCCGGGGCTTGGCGCTGACGCTCATGACCTGTGATTGATCGTTCTTGACGGGACTAGCGCCGCGAGGCGCACACCGCAAGTGGTTCGAAACTAGGACCTTGGTCACGACCATGTCAACGGTTCGGACCGATTCATCCCACGCTTCGGGACATCCGGGCGGTGGGAGGATGTGCTGGTGCCCACCGATCTTCTCGACGTGCTCCTCGCGGGCGGTCGTCGTGCCGACCGTGCGACGCACGTCGAGCACGTGCCTGCGCGCGCCGGCACGCACGCCGACTGGCCCGCGTGGGCCGACCGCGACCTCGTCGCCGGCTACCGCGCGCTCGGTGTCGAGCGGCCCTGGCGCCACCAGGTCGAGGCCGCGGACGCCGCCTGGGCGGGGCAGCACACGGTCATCGGCACGTCGACAGGCTCGGGAAAGTCGCTCGCGTTCTGGCTCCCCGCGCTCACGTCGGTGCGCGTCGACCACGCGCGCGGCACATTCGACCCGGGGCGCATCGAGTCCGTGCGCGCCCGCGGCTCCGTCCTCTACCTCTGCCCGACGAAGGCCCTCGCGGCCGACCAGCTCGTCGGCCTCGAGCAGCTGCTCGCGGCCGCGGGCACGCCGGACCTCAAGGTCGCGACGTGCGACGGCGACACCCCGTACGAGGAGCGCCGCTGGGTCCGCGACCATGCGGACGTCGTCCTCACGAACCCCGACTTCCTGCACTTCGCGCTCCTGCCTCAGCACGCGCGGTGGGCGCGGCTGCTGCGCTCGCTGCGGTACGTCGTCATCGACGAGGGCCACGCGTTCCGGGGGGTGCTCGGCGCGCACGTCGCGCTCGTGCTGCGCCGCCTGCGGCGGCTGTGCGCGCACTACTCGGGTCGCCCCGAGGGTCCGACGTTCGTCGTCGCGTCGGCGACGAGCGCCGAGCCCGCACGGACGACGGCCCGCCTCGTGGGCGTCGACGCCGGTGACGTCGTCGCGGTGACCGCCGACACGGCTCCCACGGGACGTCGTACGTTCGTCCTCTGGGAGCCCGCGGAGCTGCCCGGCACGGACGCGGGGGTCGACGACGGCTTCGTGACGTTCACGCCCGGCGGCGCGCCCGACGACTGGTGGGTCGACGCACCCGAGGAGTCCGAGCCGCGGCCACGCCGCTCGGCGACCGCCGAGGCCGCCGACCTCCTCGCGGACCTCACCTCGGCGGGCGCGCGCACGCTCGCGTTCTGCCGGTCCCGGCGCGGCGCGGAGTCGGTCGCGCTCAGCGCGCAGCGCGCCCTCACCGCGGTGTCCCCGCGGCTCGGCGACGCGGTCGCGGCGTACCGCGGCGGCTACCTGCCCGAGGAGCGCCGCGAGCTCGAGGACGCGATCCGCTCGGGTCGGCTGCGCGCGCTCGCGACGACGAACGCTCTCGAGCTCGGCGTCGACATCTCGGGGCTCGACGCCGTGCTCGTCGTCGGCTGGCCAGGCACGCGCATGTCGATCTGGCAGCAGGCCGGGCGCGCGGGACGGGCGGGGGCCGACGGGCTCGTCGCGTTCGTCGCACGCGAGGACCCGCTCGACACGTACCTCGTCCACCATCCCGAGGCGATCTTCGAGGCTCCCCTCGAGGCGACTGTCTTCGACCCGGGCAACCCGCACGTCCTCGCACCGCACCTGTGCGCAGCCGCGGCCGAGCTGCCGCTGCGCGAGGACGACCTCGACGCGTTCGGCCCGCACGCCCGCGAGGTGCTCGGCGTGCTCGAGCAGCGCGGTGCGCTGCGGCGTCGCCCGACAGGCTGGTTCTGGACGCATCCGACGTCGGCCGCGGGCCTCACGGACCTGCGCGGTTCGGGCGGCGAGCCCGTGCGCGTCGTCGAGGACGGCACGGGCCGCATGCTCGGGACCGTCGACGCCGCGGGCGCGGACGGCTCGGTGCACACGGGCGCGGTGTACGTGCACCAGGGCACGTCGTACGTCGTGCGCGAGCTCGACCTCGCCGACAAGGTCGCGCTCGTCGGGCGCAAGGACGTCGACTACGGCACGTGGTCGCACGACATCACGACGATCGCCGTGCACGACGGGGCGCGCGAGCGCACGTGGACGGCCGGCGGGCGCTCCGTGCGGTGGGGCCTCGGCGACGTCGACGTGACGACGCAGGTCGTCTCGTACACGAAGCGGCGACTGCCGGGACTCGAAATCGTCTCGAACCACGACCTCGACCTGCCGCCTCGCACGCTGCCGACGACGGCCGTGTGGTGGACGGCGCCCGCCGACGTCCTCGAAGCCGCGGGCGTCACCGCCGAGCTTGCGCCGGGCGCGCTGCACGCGGCCGAGCACGCGTCGATCGGCCTGCTGCCCCTGCTCGCGACGTGCGACCGCTGGGACCTCGGCGGCGTCTCGACCGCGATGCACGTCGACACGGGCGAGGCGACGGTCTTCGTCTACGACGCCTACCCGGGCGGCGCGGGCTTCGCCGAGCGTGGCTTCGAGCTGGCCGCGACGTGGCTGCGCGCGACGCGCGAGTCGATCGCGGACTGCCCGTGCCAGGCGGGCTGCCCGGCGTGCGTGCAGTCGCCCAAGTGCGGCTCGCAGAACAACCCGCTCGAGAAGGACGCCGCGGTGCGGCTGCTCGACGCGGTGCTCGCGTGCGCGCCGGGCGGTCACGTCCTGCGCTGACGCGCTCACCGCGCGCCTGCTAGCTCGGCGTCGCGCACCCAGGCGGGGCCCGCTCGCGCAGTTGCGCTGCGTGGACCCGTGAGGCGCGCGAGCGCACCC
Source organism: Sanguibacter sp. HDW7 (assembly GCF_011300875.1). Taxonomy (NCBI): domain Bacteria; kingdom Bacillati; phylum Actinomycetota; class Actinomycetes; order Micrococcales; family Sanguibacteraceae; genus Sanguibacter; species Sanguibacter sp. HDW7. Next base: position 2,900,733 of record NZ_CP049862.1, read on the forward strand.
GTCGGCGCGCGGCGCACACCGACCTCGACGACGCCGAGCGCATCGACGTCGCACGTCACGAGCTCGGCACCGTTACGGCGGGCTGCCTCCGTCGCGACTGCGCAGGGCGCGTCGCCGCGCCACGTGGCCGCGGCGGCCTGCGCGCCCGCGAGCGCGGCAAGATCCGCAGCCGACGACGTCGCCGCGCCGAGCGCGCGGGCGGACGCCGCGAGGGCGAGCGTCCCAGCGAGGACGACGGCGACCGCGAGCACGGCCAGGACGAGGACGGACGCGCTGCCGGCGTCGTCGTGCGCGGCTCCGGCCGTACCTGCTCGCAGCTTCCTGCGGACCGAGGCTGCACTCCGTCCACGGGCACCTGGCCCGCGTGCACCTGGCCCGCGTGCGTCCGGCCGACGGGTACCCGGCCCGGCCCCGGGGCAGCCGACGGCCACGACCGCCCCGCTCACTCGATCGCCGCGACGGCGGTCGCGGAGACACCGAGCGCGCCGAGCGGCCCCGAGCCGTCACCGAGTCCCCGGCGCACGGTCGCGGTCACCCAGCCGTCGGCGACGACGAGGTCGACGTCGGCGGACTCCCCCGCGACGCGTCGTGCCGCAGCACGAGCCTCGCCCTCGGGGAGCCCGAGCGCCGCGGCCCGTGCGCCGGCACGGGCGCCGTCGAGCACCGTGAGGTGGGCCGCGCCCACCGCCGCGACCGTGAGCACGACGACGAGAGCGAGCACGATGACGGGCAGCACGACCGCGGCCTCGGCCGTGACGGACCCGCGGTCGTCACGCCCGGGCCGCGGCCGTACCTGGCTGCGCATCAGATCGTCAGCGCTGCCTTGACGATCTTGAGGAGCATCGTGCGCACGTCGCTGCTCGCGAGGATCGTCACGAGCAGGCCCGCGAGGCCGACGGCCGCGATGATCGTCACGGCGTACTCGGCCGTCGCGGCACCGCGGTCGCGGTGATCGCCGAGCCGTGCGGCGGAGCGGGCGAACCAGCCGCGCGAGTCCGTCGTCGTCTGCGAGGCGGCGGCCTCGGGGCCGACGGGGTCGGGCTCGGCGGGCAGGTCGGGAACGAGGGTCAGGGTGCTCATGCGTCCTCCTGGGATCGGCGGCCGGGGCCGCTGGTCCGCGGGTCGGGCGACCCGCGGACCACCACGGTGGGCCGCGCTCGCAGGCCGCGCGAGGGGAGCGTCGCGATCCGTGGACGAGGTCTCGCGGGGCCCGCCTGTGGGCAGCCTCCACCGCCCGTCGACCGGCCCTCACCCGTCCAGACCGAGCCCGACGCCTCGTCCCGCGCGTGGCCCGCGGCAGGAGCGAGGATCAGGCCGCGAGGAACCCGTCGCCCGTGAGGATCGTGCCCGTGCATGCGTCGCGCAGGGCGTGCGCGATCCGTGCGAGTCCGGGCAGCACTCGACGGCGCGCGATCGCGTCGATCGCCTCTCCGGGATCGCCGCCCTCGTGCTCGGGACGCCACGTGAGCTCGTACGCGAACGGGCCGTGGTCGCGCCAGGGCAGCTCACGCAGCGCGGGCGGCTCGAGCTCAGCCCGGTACATGCGCAGGACGACGGCCCCGTCGAAGGCCGTGCGCCCGACGAGCGTGTACCCGAGCGCCCCCACATGCCCACGACGCCGCTCGGGGGCGTCCTCGAGGCTCGTGCGCAGGCCGTGCCGCACGAGCAGGTCGAACGCTTGCTGCACGTCGACGAGCATGGGCGAGTAGAGGGTCCGCCACCCACCGTGGACGCTCTCGGCGCGCTGAAGACCCGCCGCGCCGACCTCGTCCCACGCCCGGTCCGCAACCTCGCGCACGCCCGCGTCGGGGCCTGCTCCCGGCAGCGCGCACGCGTGCTCGACAGCCGCGACGAGAGCCCCGGACGTCGCGGGGCCGGGCACGGCGGTCGCGCCCCCGACATGCGCGGCGACGGCGGTCGCCCAGGCTCGCCCGACGGCACCGGCTCCCCCGTCAGCTGCGACCTCCGTCACCTCGGTGACCCACCACGCGGCCTCGTCGTCGCGCGTCGCCGGAAAGGGCCCGACGACGTGCGCGTCGCCGCCGAGATCGAGGAGGCCGAGCGCGCCGTGCTCGTCGGAGGCCGGAGCACCCCGGAACCGCGCGCCGACGAGCGCCTGCGCGGGACGCGGAGCGAGCGGCTCACGGAGCCAGCCCGACTCCGGGAACCAGGCGCGCGAGAACCTGCGCAGGTCGAGGCTGCGCGGGACGACGAGAGCGGTGACGTTCACCTGGACGTTCACGACGGACTCCTTCCACGCGGGTGACGCGGTGCGTGGCTCCGAGGCTAGGCACGGCGTGCTTCCGTCGTGTTTCGGCGCGGGGTCGGTCGTGGGTCGCGGTGCCGGAGCAGCCCGGCCGGAGCAGCCCGGTCAGAGCAGCCCGGAGCCGAGCGCGATGACCGTGGGGACGAGCCCGAGCAGGACGAACGCGGGCAGCAGGCAGAGCCCGAGGGGCACGACGACGCGGACTGCGAGCCGCTCGGCAGCCTCGACCGCCCGGGCCTCGGCCTCGCGGTCGTGCCGGTCGCGGGCCGCCCGCAGCGCGCTCGCGGGCGCGGCGCCCTGCTCCCACGCGGGGCGGAGACAGCCCGCGACGAGGCCGAGAACCGACGGCGTCGCAGGGAGGCCACGACCCCCGCGGAGCGCGCCCGGCCCCAGCCGCGAGCCGACCGGGGCCACCCCTTCGTCGGCCGACGCGCTGACGGTCGCCCACGCCTCGTCCCACCCAGCACCGAGGACGAGCGCCGCGCCTGCCGTCGTGAGCCCGAGTCCGGTCGGCCCGCCCACGGCGTCGCCGACGACGCGCAGCGCGTCGGGCAGCGACGTCGCGGAGGTCGCGACCGCGAGCAGCTCGAGGACGACGCCGGCGTCCGCCACCGGGTCACGATCCTCCGACGGGTCTGCGCCGGCCGGACTGTCCCGACCCGCTGTTCCGGGCATTCCGGTGCCCCCGCGACCGGTGCCAGCGCGACCGGTGCCGCGCCCTGCCGCACGGCCCAGCCCCGTGCGATCGGCGGCGCGCAGCCGCGCGCCCCACGGCCGCAGCCGCCGTGACCGGCCACCCCAAGTCCCCGCGGCCGCGAGCAGGAGCACGACCCCGAGCACGACGAGCGCGTGCGGGGCCGTCACGCTCGCTCCGCCTGCCGGACGAGCAGCGCGATCCAGCGGCGTCCTGCCGCGAGCACGCCGAGTCCGACGATCACCGACGCCGCACCGGGTCTGCCGCCGAGCACCGTGCTCACCGGGTCGGCGCCGAGCAGGCTCGCGACGAGGACGCCGAGCAGCGGCAGCCAGGCGAGGAGTCGAGCGGTCGCCCGCGGTCCCGCGAGTGCGGCGTCGCGGCGGGCTGCGCGGGTCTCGGCGGCGACGGCCTCGCGCCCGACGTGCTCGAGCGTGTCCGCGAGCGGGGACCCGAGCCGCACGGCGACGCGGCACGCCGCGACGAGGGCCGCGACGCGTGCGCTGCGTTGTTCGGCCGCGCTCCGTCCGCCCCGCGCGCGCCGTACACGTGGCGGTCCCGCCCCGTCGGCACCGACGCTGGGCCCGGGCCCGGGCCCGGCATCGCGCCCCGGCCCAGCCCCGTCGGAACCGGGCCCAGCGCCGTGCCCAGGCTCAGAACCTCGCCCCTGCCCGCCCTCGAGCTGCAGCGCGAGCGAGGCAGCGTGCGGCACCCCGTCGGGCGTCGCGAGCACCCCTGCCCTGGCCCACGCGTGCGCGGGCGGCGAGCCCGCGCGCAGCGACGCCGCGACGGCCATGAGCAGCACCTCGACGGCGCTGCCTGCCGCCCCTTCGGACCGCTCGGCGACAGGGTGTGGGCGTCGGTCGCCACGGCCCGGAGCCGTCCCACCACCCGCGAGGAGCACGAGGAGGGCGACGAGCCCGCCGACGATGACGGCGATCACGCGCGGTCCCGGAGCTGGGCGACCAGCGCGTCCCACGCCGGCCCGCGCACCGGCGCGCCGCTCCCGTCCCACGTGAGCGCCGGCTCGACGACGAGCCGGCCGTCGTCGAGCCCGACGGTCCCGACCTCAGCGACGTGACGCCGCCCGTCCGTGCGCCGCAGGTGGACGACGACGTCGAGCGCGGCCGCGGCCTGGGCGGCGACGGCCGCAGGGTCGAGGCCAGCGAGCGCGCCGAGGGCCATGAGCCGCGCGGGGACGTCGGCGGCCGAGTTCGCGTGGAGGGTCGCCCAGCCGCCGTCGTGCCCGGTGTTGAGGGCGGTGAGGAGCTCGCGCACCTCGGCGCCCCGGCACTCGCCGAGGACGATCCTGTCGGGCCGCATGCGCAGCGTCGCTCGGACGAGGTCGGCGAGCGTCACCTCGCCGCGTCCCTCGACGTTGGCGCGCCGGGCGAGCAGGTGGAGGACGTGCGGGTGCGTCGGCACGAGCTCGCGGGCCTCCTCGACGACGAGGAGGCGCTCGTCGGGCGGGGCGAGCGCGAGGAGTGCTGCGAGCAGCGTCGTCTTGCCGGTGCCGGTGGAGCCCGAGACGAGCACGTTGGCGCGCGCCGCGACGAGCGCGGGCAGCAGGTCGCCCGTACCGGGCGGGAGCATGCCTGCCGCGACGAGCTCCGTGTACGGCAGGCCACCCGGGCGCAGGACGCGCAGCGAGATGAGGGCCCCGCGCGGACACACGGGGGCGACGACCGCGTGCAGGCGAGCACCGTCGGGCAGCCGGGCGTCGACGACGGGGCTCGCGTCGTCGAGGCGCTGCCCGCCCGCTGCGGCGAGGTGGACGGCGAGCGCGCGGACGTCGTCGTCCGTGCCGAGATCGAGCGGGACGTGCTCGAGCCCGGAGCCTCGGTCGACCCACACGTCGCGGGGGCCGTTGACGAGGACGTCGGTGACGCCAGGCTCGTCGAGCAGCACCTGGAGGGGGCCGGCGCCGAGGGTCGCGTCGCGCACGTCGTGGACGAGCCGCTCGAGCGCGTGCGAGCCGAGGACGACGCCGCGGTGGCGCACGGCGTCGCGCACGACGTCGCCGAGGTCGGCCACGCCCGCGGGAACCGTCGCGAGGCGGGCGCGGACGTCGGCGAGCAGTGCGTCGTCGTACGTCCTCACCGGGCACGCACCGTCCGCCCGCCACGCATCGCGTGCTGCAGAGCGCCGAGCACCGCGAGCGCCGTGCGGTGCAGGCGCGGCCCGCACGGCCCCACGCCGCGCTCCACGGCACGCGGCAGCGTGCGGTCCGTGTGGAGGCGGGCGAGGACGTCGACGCCGACGGCGTCCGCGACGACGCCCTCGGTGAGGCCGCCGGGCGCGGGCCCGGACGTCACGAGGCGCACGGCCGCCGCGGGATGCAGGTCGTGGAGGCTGCGCTGCGCAGCGGCGACGCCCTGGAGGTCGCGCGGCACGACGAGCACGTGGAGGTCGACGGGCACGGGCGGACGGGAGCGCACGTGGCGGGGCAGGTCGAGGACGAGCGGGACGTCGGCGCCGAGCGCCGCGAGGACGTCGTGCAGCGCGGCGGGCGCGACCTCGCCGGGACGGGCGCGGTCATGGCTGAGGACGTGGACGTCGCCCCACAGCGGCAGGAGGGCGTGGAGCTCGGCGGCGGGGACGTCGCCCGTCGCGTCGCGCAGGTCCGCCCAGCGCAGACCGGGCTGGTCCTCGATGCCGCAGAGGACGTCGAGGCCGCCGCCGTCCTCGTCGAGGTCGACGAGGACGCAGCCGCCCTCGCGCCGGGCGAGCGCGCGGGCGCACGCGGCGGCGAGCGTGCTCGCGCCGGTCCCGCCGCGGGCGCCGCTCACGCCGAGGACGGACCGGAGGCCGGGCGGAGATGCTGCGGCGAGACGCGGTCCGGCATCCCACGCGTCGTCGTCGGGCGCGGGCCACGGCCGGGCGGTGGCCTCGGTCGCGGGCGGCACTGTCCACAGCGCCATGGTCACCTCCGGGTCGTCGCGCTCCTGGTCGCCGCCGACGCTGCCCGCCACGCACGCACGTCGCCACCCGTCGACGCAGATCCGTGGACGGCCCGCGCGGCTGCCCGGGCTGTGGTCAATCACTCCCGCTAGGCTCGGTCCCGTGACCGCGCAGCGACCTGCGGCGTCACGGCCCCGGCCGACCGCCGCGTTCTTCGACCTCGACAAGACCGTCATCGCGACGTCGAGCGTGTCCGCGTTCTCGCGCCCGTTCGCTGCTGGCGGCCTCCTCTCGCGCCGCGCCATGCTGCGCTCCGCGTACGCGCACGTCCTCTACATGGCGGGCGGCGCGGACGCCGAGCAGACCGAGCGCATGCGCCGCACGCTCTCCGCGCTCGTCGAGGGCTGGGACGTCGCGCAGGTGAGCGAGATCGTCAGCGAGACCCTCCACGACCTCATCGACCCCTACGTGTACGCCGAGGCCGTCGAGCTCATGGCCGCGCACCATGCGGCCGGGCGTGACGTCGTCATCGTCTCGGCGTCCGGCACGGAGGTCGTCGAGCCCATCGCGGCGGCGCTCGGCGCGGACCGCGTCGTCGCGACGCGCATGGAGATCGCCGACGGCCGCTACACGGGCGGCATCGACTTCTACGCCTACGGGGAGAACAAGGCGGTCGCGGTGCGCGAGCTCGCCGAGAAGCACGGCTACGACCTCGCCGAGTCCTACGCGTACTCCGACTCGATCACGGACGCACCGATGCTCGGGGCCGTCGGGCACAGCTTCGTCGTGAACCCCGACCGCGCACTACGACGGCTCGCCGCCGAGGAGGGCTGGGACGTGCTGACGTTCACGCGGCCCGTCGCGATCGAGGCGTTCCTCACGCCGCGGCGCGGGATCGCTGTGGGCGTCGCGCTCGCGGCCGCCGCGGGCGCGATCGTCTGGGCGGTGCAGCGGCGTCGGTCGCGCTGATCCGCAGGCCGTGTCCGAGGACGTCCGCGCGGGCGGCCGCTCGCGCAGACATCGTCGGGAGCGAGGCGCTGCGCCGCGCTCCCGCTCGGTGCACGCGCCGTCGACCGTGGGCCGGGACCGTGGGACCTCGGCCCCCAGCCGTCCCCGCGTCCGGGCGCAGGTCAGCGCGTCTCGACGTGCCCGTAGCGGTGGCGCGTGCGGCTCACGGCCTGCTCGCGGAGGAACGCGAGCAGCTCGCGCGCGCCCGACGCGACGACGGGGGCGTCGAGCACCGTGACGAAGCCGGTCCGTCCGGCGGCGGCCTCGCGGAGCCCGGGGCTCCTCCCGACGACGCGGATGCGCCCGTCGACGTCGCCCGCGGCGACGCGTGAGGCGAACGTCGTCGCGTCCTCGACGCGGGCGTCGCCCGGCAGGGCGAGGTCGACGTACGTGCCACCCTTCGGGTCGCGCAGAGCGACACCCGCCGGGCCTGCGTCGTCCGGCTCCGTGCCATGCCCGGCACCCGCACCGCCCACGCCCCCGCGCACGACGGTCGGGTCGACCGACACCTCGACGCTCACGCCGCACCGCTCGGCGGCGGCGAGGACGCGCGTCACCTCGACCTCGTGCGCGCCGGGCCCGACGCGCACGGTCGCGTGCGGCACGGGCCGATAGCGCAGCACGTTCGACTCGACGGTGAGGCCGCTCGGGTCGTGCTCGCGTGAGAACCGCTCGCGCCACCAGCGGGCGTCGGACTCCCCCGCCCGGGCGAGCCACGCGCCGGGTGCGGTCTCGCGGTCGGGCACGCCGGGCGCGTCGGCCCACGTGCCGAGCTGCGCGACGTAGTGCGGTCCACCGGCCTTGGCGCCGGGGCCGACGACGGACGCCTTCCATCCGCCGAACGGCTGACGGCGCACGATCGCGCCGGTCGTGTGCCGGTTGACGTAGAGGTTCCCGGCCTCGACGCGCTCGGTCCAGCGGTCGATCTCGTCGTCGTCGAGCGAGTGCAGGCCGCTCGTGAGCCCGAGGTCGACGTCGTTGACGACGGCGATCGCGTCGTCGAGCGTCGCGACGCGCACGACGCCGAGCACGGGGCCGAACGCCTCGGTGCGGTGGAACCACGAGCCCGGACGGACGTCGGCGCGGATGCCCGGCGACCACATGAGGCCGACGTCGTCGAGGCGCCGGGGCTCGACGAGCCAGCTCTCGCCGGGCTCGAGCATCGTGAGGGCGCGCAGCAGGTCGCCGTCGGCGACGGGCGTGAGGGGGTTCATGACGGTGCCGGCGTCGGTCGCGGGGCCGACAACGAGGGACGTCACGGCGTCGGCGAGCTGACGGCGCAGGCGGTCGTCGGCGCCCGCGGAGCCGACGAGGACGAGGAGCGACGCGGCCGAGCACTTCTGGCCGGCGTGGCCGAAGGCGGAGCGCACGGTGTCGGCGACCGCGAGGTCGACGTCGGCGGACGGCGTGACGATCACGGCGTTCTTGCCCGACGTCTCCGCGAGGACGTCGAGGTCAGGGCGCATGCGCGCGAAGAGCTGCGCGGTGGCGAGCGAGCCGGTGAGCAGGACGCGCGTGACGTCGGGGTGCTGCACGAGATGGCTGCCGACGCCGGCCTCGCCGCGGCCGTCGACGTCGAGCACCTGGAGGACGTCGGGCGCGTGCCCCGTCTCCGCGAGCGCGTCACGCACCGCTCCCGCCGCCATGGCGGCGGACAGGGGCGTGAGGTGCGAGGGCTTGAGGAGCGCGGGCGAACCGGCGGCGAGCGACGCGAGCACGGAGCCGAGCGGGATCGCGACGGGGAAGTTCCACGGTGGGGTGACGAGCGTGACGCCCGACGGCCTGTGGACGGCGTCCGGGTCGGCGTCCTTGTGGTCGGGGTCGAGCCGCTCGGCGGAGCCTGCGTACCAGCGGGCGAGGTCGATGACCTCGGAGATCTCCGGGTCGATCTCGGCGACGGTCTTGCGGGCCTCGGCGACGACCGTCGCGGCGATCGCGTCGCGCCTCTCGGCGAGGAGCTCGGCGGCTCTCCTCAGCGCTGCGCCGCGGGCACGTGGCGGGACGGCCGCCCAGGTGAGGCGCAGCTCGACGGCGCGGGCGACGACGGTGTCGGCCTCCGTCACCGTCCGCACGGGCACGAGCGACGCAGGCGCAGCATGCGGCGTGGCACCGCCCCGCATCGCCGCGCCCCTCTCCCGCACCGAGGCGAGCGCGGGATCCAGGTCGGGCACGTTCCAGAACTCCCGCGATCCGCGCTCCCCCGCACCGGCGGCTGTGCCAGCGCCTGCGCTGGAGCGAGCGCCCGCACGCGGTTCTGAGTCGTGCACGCGGGTTTCAACACGCGTGAGCGACTGAAAGCCGCGTGCAGACGGCTCGTCGGGGCTCGCGGACGCCGGTGAGGCGGGCGGGTCGGCTGAGGCCGGCGAGGCCGGCGAGGCCGGCGGGTCGGGCGGGTCGACTGGGACCGGCGGGTCAGGCGGGTCAGGCGGGTCGGCGGGTTCCGGCAGGTCGGGAGGGGAAGGCAGGCCCTGCGGGTCAGGTGAGGTGGCGCGGAGGCGGCGGGGCGTGCGGTCCACCGTGGGGGCCGCCACGACCGCCGCGCGGAACGCTTCCTCCTGGGCGTCGAGCGCCGTGCCGCCTGCCGACATCGCGTGGAGGAAGTTCTGCGGCGCCGCGTTCTCCTCGAGCCGACGCACGAGGTACCCGACGGCGACGTCGAGGTCGGCCGGGTCGACGGCCGGCACGTAGAGCAGCACCCGACCGGTCTCTGCGCGGACGGCGCGCGCCTGCGCCGGCGCCATGCCGTGGAGCATCTCGACCTCCATGCGCGCCGCCTCGCCGCGCTCGCGTGCGAGCAGGTGCGCGGCCGCGACGTGGAAGAGGTTGTGGCTCGCGACGCCGACGCGCAGGCCGAGCCCGGGCGTGAGCGCGAGGTCGACGAGGTCGAGGTACGACGCGTCGACCTCAGCCTTCGTCGCGTAGACGGTCTGCTCCCAGCCGTGAAGCTCGGCCTCGACGCGTTCCATCGCGAGGTTCGCGCCCTTGACGAGCCGCACCCGCAGAGGCCGCCCGCCCGCGGCCTCGCGCCGCCGGGAGTGGAGGAGCACCTCCTCGAGCGCCGCGCGCGAGTCGGGCAGGTACGCCTGGAGGGCGACGCCGAGGCGCAGGTCCCGCAGCCCTGGGTCGTCGGCGAGCTCGGCGACGACCGCGAGCGTGAGCGCAAGGTCCCGGTACTCCTCCATGTCGAGGACGAGGTGCGTGCCGTGCGCGCTCGCCGCGCGCGCCAGGGGCCGCAGCCGCCGCAGGACGCGCGCGCGGGAGCCGTCGAGGTCCCACGTGACGATCTGCGGGACGAGCGCGGACACCTTGACGGAGACGTGGTCGACGTCGGGCCGGGCGACGAGCTCGCGCAGCCGAGCGACGCGCGCGGCGGCCTCGGCCTCCCCGAGGACAGCCTCGCCGAGGAGGTTGACGTTGACGTCGAAGCCGCCACCCCGCAGGCGCGCGAGCTGCGGGCCGAGGTCGGTCGCGTCGGCGATGAGGTGCCCGATCATCTGCCGCATGCGGCCGCGCGCGGCGGGCACGGCGACCTGCGGCGCGAGGGGCGCGAGTCGCGCTCCGCGGGTGAGCAGCAGGCGGTCGGCGGCGCCGAGGAACGTCGGGCGCAGGCCGGCGCTGCCGAGGGCCGCGAGCTCGTGCGCCGCGACGTGCGGGTCGCGCGGGCGCACGACGCGGTCGACGAACCGCAGTGCGAGCTCGAGGCCGTCGGGGTCGGCGACGAGCGACGCGAGGCGGCGGGTCGAGCGACGTTCTGCAGAGGTCTCGTCGTGGGCGGTCGCGGCGAGCCAGCGGCGCGCGAGCCCGACCGCCTCGGGGACGACATCGTCGAGCGTCACCATGCGTTCATCCTCCCGCCGCAACCGGCACGGGCGCACGATCTCGGAGCCAGTCTGAGACGCGAAGGGTCACCTGTCGGGACGCCGACGGCCGGCTCCCCCGCAGGGGAACCGGCCGTCGGCGCAGTGCAGACCTACTTGCTGAGCCCCTTGGCGATGAGGTCCATGACCGAGGAGTCCGCGAGCGTCGTCGCGTCCCCGACGGCGCGGTTCTCGGCGACATCGCGCAGCAGGCGGCGCATGATCTTGCCGGAGCGCGTCTTGGGCAGCTCGGCGACGACGAGGATGCGCTTGGGCTTGGCGATCGGGCCGATCTCCTTGCCGACGTGGTTGCGCAGGATCTGGACGATCTCGTCCTCGTCGGTCGTGCCGAGCGCTTCGGTCGCGTCGGAGCGCAGGATGACGAACGCGACGACGGCCTGGCCGGTCATCTCGTCGGAGGCACCGACGACAGCGGCCTCGGCGACGGCGTCGTGCGAGACGAGCGCCGACTCGATCTCGGTCGTCGAGAGGCGGTGGCCCGAGACGTTCATGACGTCGTCGACGCGGCCGAGCAGCCAGATGTCGCCGTCCTCGTCCTTCTTGGCACCGTCGCCGGCGAAGTAGATGCCGGGGAACCGCGACCAGTACGTGTCCTTGAACCGCTCGAGGTCGCCCCAGATGCCGCGGAGCATCGCGGGCCACGGCTCGGAGAGCACGAGGTAGCCGCCACCGCCGTCGGGCACGGACCTGAACTCGTCGTCGACGATGTCGGCGACGATGCCGGGCAGCGGGACCTGCGCGGAGCCGGGCTTGGCGGCCGTGACGCCGGGCAGGGGCGAGATCATGATGGCGCCGGTCTCGGTCTGCCACCAGGTGTCGACGATCGGGGCCTTGTCGCCGCCGATGACGCGGCGGTACCACATCCACGCCTCGGGGTTGATGGGCTCACCGACGGAGCCGAGGACGCGCAGGCTCGAGAGGTCGAACTTCGCGGGGATGTCCTCGCCCCACTTCATGCACGTGCGGATCGCGGTGGGCGCCGTGTAGAGGATGGTGACCTTGTACTTCTCGATGATCTCCCACCAGCGGCCCTGGTGCGGGGAGTCGGGCGTGCCCTCGTAGATGACCTGGGTCGCGCCGTTGATGAGCGGGCCGTACGTGACGTAGCTGTGGCCGGTCACCCAGCCGATGTCGGCGGTGCACCAGTAGACGTCGGACTCGGCCTTGAGGTCGAAGACGTTCTTGTGGGTGTACGCGGCCTGCGCGAGGTAGCCGCCGGTCGTGTGGAGGATGCCCTTGGGCTTTCCCGTCGTGCCGGAGGTGTAGAGGATGAAGAGCGGGTGCTCGGCCTCGACCCACACGGGCTCGTGCGTGACGTCGGCGGACTCGAGGGCATCGTGCCACCACACGTCGCGGCCCTCGACGAACGCCGTGTCCTGACCGGTGCGGCGCACGACGAGCACGTGCTCGACGGGGCTCTCGACGCCGTCGCGCGGCTCGATCGCCTCGTCGACCGCGGGCTTGAGCGCGGAGGGGGCGCCGCGGCGGAAGCCGCCGTCGGCCGTGATGACGACCTTGGCCTCGGCGTCGGCGATGCGCGAGCGCAGCGCGTCGGCGGAGAAGCCACCGAAGACGACGGAGTGCGGGGCGCCGAGGCGTGCGCACGCGAGCATCGCGACGACGGCCTCGGGGATCATCGGCAGGTAGATGACGACGCGGTCGCCGGTCCTCACGCCGAGCGCGGACAGCGCGTTCGCGGCGCGGGAGACCTCGCGGAGCAGGTCGTTGTAGGTGAGCGTGCGGGTGTCGCCGGGCTCGCCCTCGAAGTGGATGGCGACGCGGTCGCCGCGTCCCTCGGCGACGTGGCGGTCGACCGCGTTGTAGGCGGCGTTGAGCGTTCCGTCGGCGAACCAGCGGGCGACGGGCGCGCCGGACCAGTCGAGGGTCTCGGTGAACGGCTTGCGCCACGTGATCAGGTCACGGGCCTGGTCGGCCCAGAAGCCGAGGCGGTCGGCCGCGGCGGCCTCGTACATCGCAGGCTGCGCGTTCGCCTGCGCGGCGAACTCCGGGCTCGGAGGGAAGCTCCGGCTCTCGTGCAGAAGATTCTCGAGACCGGCGGCTGCCGGCGTCCCGTCCTGGCTCACGACGTTCCTCCGTTGTGCATCGACGTTGGTGCAACGGGACCTTCGTCCCGCTCGGAGTGTAGTCCCGCTCACACCTCGCGGGGCGTGGGAGTCCCTCATCGTGGGCAGCCGGAGGCGCGGGATCCCGGGGATGTGACGGGGTCCCGCTCCCACGTCGCGACATGCGCGGCGTCACGAGCCGCGGCCGCACCTCGCCAAGGCCAGGTTCACCGCACCCGCGACCGGGGCCTCGGCCAGGTGGCGGACGTGCGCTCCCGGGACGAACCTCCGCACGGCGTCCGCCACCCTCTCCCTCTGCTCCGGGACCGCGGCGAGCAGCCCTCCCGCGAGCACGACCGCAGAGCCGTCGGCGCCGCGCGAGACGAGGTCACGCACGCAGGCGGCGAGAGCCTCGGCCCCTGCCGCGAGCACCTCGGTCGCGAGGTGCGAACCAGCCGCGGCGGCGCCCGTCACGGCAGGGCCGTGATCGCCCCACCGCTCGGGCCCCTGCGCCCACGAGAGCCGGTGGACGAGACCCGGGACGTCGGGCACTCCGACCGACTCCAGCAGGTGGGCCCGGAGCACAGCGTCGGGACGGCCGGCATCCTCGGCGCGCAGCAACGCCGCGACAGCGTCACGTACGAGCGCGGACGCCGACCCCGGGTCCGAGAGGACCCAGCCCCACCCTGCCGCCCGCAGCCGCGCACCGGAACGGTCGCGCCCGACGACGATCGACCCCGTCCCGGCGATGACGCCGATGCCGTCCTGGAGGCCCGCGGCGGGCACGACGAGCTCGGCGTCGTTGACGATCGTCACGGAAGCCCGCAGAACGGCTGCCGTCCGGTCCCCGAGCTCGCGCGCATGCTCGACGGTCTCGACGCCGTGGGCACCCACGACGACGGTCAGTGCCGCACGCCCGCCGAGCGCATCGGTGACCGTGCGCGCGAGCCACCGGGCAGCACCTGCGTCCGACGCCTCCCAGCCGCGGGTCGCGACGACGACGTCCTGCACGACCGCGCCCTCGCTGTCGACCGCACGAACCTGTGTCTTCGTCCCGCCGACGTCGACGCCGACGACCAGGGGCTCGCTCATGCGTCCAGTCTCGGCGACGCGATCGCGAAGTCGCCCGGATCGACGCCACCGGCCTTCGTGTCGTCGTTCGCGAAGACGAACGCCTCGACGTCGACCCCAGCAGCCGCCGCCAGCTCACCGGCGAGAACCTGCAGCGCGACGATCTCGGCGACCGTCCGCGGAGCGCCGGTCACCTCGGGGAGCCGCAGCACCTCGAGCGCCCCGTCCCGTTCGACGTCACGCGTCGTCACCAGCAGGGTGAGGTGACCCGCTCCCGCGAGCGTGCGTGCGAGGGCGACCTCCCGCCCGTCGCCGACGACGATGTGGAGGGAGCGCCCGGCGGACTCCATCGCGCCGTGGAGGTAGTTGCGCGTCACCGCCGGGGTCGCGGGCAGCCGGACGACCTCACGCAGGAGCAGCGCGACGGCCTCGACGACGGTGAGCCCGGCACCGGACGCGACGACGTCCGCCGCGACGACGCCCGTGCCGGTGCATCGCACCGCCAGGTCCCGCATGATCGGCGTGGCGTCGGCAACGACGCCACGCACGAGGTCCCCGATCCCGACCCACGGGCTGGGTCGCCCGCCGAGCATGCGTGCGGTGAGCCGTTCGAGCGCGATGCACGTCCCCGTGAGGCCGACCGTCGACGCGTACGAGTCGGGCTCCTCGCCGAGCCCGACCGTCACGTCGACCGTCGCCTCGAGAGGGCTGTCCGCGACGTTGACGAGCCCGAGCGTGGGGACGTCGACGCTCTCGAGCGCCGCGAGCGTCTCTGCGCTGCGCCCGCCCTGGGAGACCGCGACGACGAGGTCGGCCCTCGTGACGTGCGACGCCTCCGAGGCGAGGGCGCGCTCGGCGCGGACCCCGCCTGCGCGCAGGTCGAGGATCGCGCCCGCGAGCGCCGCGTGCGAGGCCCCCATCGCGAGGAAGGTCGGCGTCCGGACGTCGAGCATCTGCGGGTCGAGCCGGTCGAGCTCCTGCTCGACGTGCTCGGCGATACGGTCAAGGGCTGTCGCCTGGGCGGTGATGCCGTCGGCGAAGGTGAGTCGGATGGGTGACATGAGGTGCTCCGTGCGGGTGCGTGCGGGTCAGAGGGTGGCGACGGCGAGCGCGAACCACGCGGTGTGCGGGATCCACTGCTCGGACCAGCGCCAGGAGTCGCCTGGCGGGGCCTCGTGCGGGAGGAAGGCGATGTCGTCCTCGTCGGTCCATCCCGACGTGATGCCGTTGACGATGCCGCCTGGTGCGTTGGGGAAGTCGGACTCGTACTCGACGACACCGCGGCCACGGCCCTGGAGCATGCAGACGTCGAAGGGGTTGCGTCCGAGAACCCAACCGACCTGGTCGGACGCGAAGGCTCGGAGCCGCTCGCGCAGTCCCGGCGCCGCATGGTCGGCAGCGAGGAGAGCAGCCGTCGCGAGCGAGGAGATCCCCGCGTTCTCGCCCTGCCACCAGTAGCCGGTCTCGTTCGCGTGAGGGAAGAAGAACGCCTCTCGCGGTCCCCCGCCGAGCGGCTGCGTGAGCTGCCGCGGGTAGCCGAACGGGTTGACGACGGCGGACGTCCGGTCGAGCACGTCAGTCATCGCTCGCACCGCCACGGCCCGCGCGTCGTCGGCGAGCGCTCCGCCGAGGACATCGGCGGCGCGCAGCAGCGCGACGACGGGAAGTCCCGGCTCGGCCGCATGGAAGAAGGGGGTCCCTGTCCCGTCGAGGTCGAACCAGCCGGGCCCGTCGTCGGGCCGGACGTAGCGTGCGACGAGACTGCTCGCGCGTCGCTCGGCCGCGGGCCTGGCGTCGCTCGCACCGGCAGCGACGAGCTCGGCCGCCGCCAGCAGCGCGCACGCGTCGTCGAGCGCGTTCTCGCGACCGTCCCAGAGGTGCTCGACGTTGTGCGCCTCGAGGTGCTCGAAGCCGCGGCGGGCCGCGGCAAGGTACTGCTCGCGCGTGAGGTCTCCGTCGTCGTCGAGGGTCGCTGCCCGCGCGAGCGCCGCGATCGCGAGGCCGCCGCCGTGCCGGTAGCCCGCCTGGTAGCGGTCGGTGCGGCCGCAGTCCTGGATCGGCGCGTTGATGACTCGTTCGTCGAGCTCCTTCGTGAGGGCGTCGAAGATGCCGACGTAGAAGTAGCCCTCGGGAGCCTGGAAGCGGACGAGGAAGTCCGCTCCCCACAACGCCTCGTCGCGGAGACGGGTCCCGACCGCGCGGACGACGGCCAGGTGTCGACGTGCGAGCTCGTCCCGCGCTGCCATGAAGGCCCACGCGCACAACGGGGTCTGCTGGGGGCTCATGGCCGTCGTGTACGTGAGGTGGCTGAGGAACTTGCTGGTGTCGCCGCTCGCGTCGAGCCAGCCTCCGCGCGCGTCGACCGTGCGCCCGATCGTGTCGCCCCAGAGGCGCGCGGCACGGTCCTTGCGGTCGATCTCGCCCGACGACCGTTGCCCGCGGAAGTACGCGAGGACGTCGGGCAGGACTGCTCGCTGGAGCAGGTCGGGAGCGACAGTGAGGCTGACGCGCGCGCTGCCTGAGCCGTCGGTGACGTCGAGCGTCCACTCACCCGGCGCGAGGTCCGAGGGGAGCTCGAGCCGCGCATGCGGTCCGACCGACCAACCGGGCGTCGTCGAGGCGACGGCGTCGGGCAGCGTCGTCCGGGTGCCCGCACCGTCGACGAGCGTGCCCGCGACGGTCGCACCGACGGTGGTCGTCGCGACGACGACCGAGGCGGGGAGGTCGGTCCCGAGACCGACGTGCGTGGTGAGGACGCGTGGCGTCCTCTCATCCCTTGAGAGCACCTGCGAGCACCGCACCTTCCATCTTGTCGGCGAAGAACGCGTAGAGGACGTAGACCGGAACGAGAGTGATGACGATCCCCGCAGCGAGCACACCGTACTGCGAGGCGTTGGCGAGGGAGAGGGTCGGCAGGGCGACCTGCGCGGTCCGCACTGCCTTGTCGGGGCCGATGATGACGAGCGAGAAGAAGTACTCGTTCCAGAAGGACAGGAAGTTGAGGATCGCGACGACGACCGTCGTCGGCAGCGTGAGCGGCAGGAAGACCGACCACAGCGTGCGCCACTGCCCCGCGCCGTCGAGGACGGCGGACTCCTCGAGCTCCTTCGGCACCGACCTCATCGCCTGGGTGAGGAGGATGACCGAGAGCGGCATGGCGCTCGCGGGCAGGAAGAGGATGAGGAACTCGCGCGTGTGGAAGAGCGACATCGCGATCGCGAGCATGACCGTCGGCACGAGCGCGGCGAAGCCGGGCACGAGGAACCCGAGCGCGAAGAGTCGTTCGAGCGCGACTCCGAGCCTGCCGCGGGCCCGTGCGAGCGCGTAGGCGGCGGGCAGCGCGAGCGCGAGCGTGAGGACCGACGCTCCGACGGTGATGTAGGCCTGGTTGAGGAGGGCCGGCCCGAGGGTCGCCTGGGTGAACGCCTTGGCGAAGTTCTCGGTCGTGAAGCCGGCGATCGGCGAGAAGGGCTGGGTGATGATCCCGAGGTTGCCCTTGAACGACGAGACGACGAGGTAGTACAGCGGGACGGCGAGCAGCGCGACGTAGGCCCAGACGAGGCCGTGCACGACGAAGCGCCAGGGGCCGGAGCGTCCCAGTCCGGAACGTGTGTCGCGGCGGCGGCGCCGCGCCGGGAGGGTGGTGGTGGGGGCGGTCATGTCCGGCCCTTCAGTGCTGTGCGCGGAAGACGCGACGGATGACGAGGAGCCCGACGACGCCGGCGCCGAAGAGCATGACGGCGATCGCCTGGGAGTAGCCGACCTTCGACTGGTTGAAGGCGTAGTCGTACACGAGGAACGAGAGGTTCACGGTTGCCGTGCCGGGGCCACCGCGCGTGAGGAGCAGGACGACAGCGGCGGACGAGAAGAGGGTCCAGAGGAACTGCAGCGTCGTGACGACCCCGACGAACTCCTTGCACATGGGGAACGCGACGAGCCACATGCGGCGCCAGTGCCCGCACCCGTCGAGCTCGGCGGCCTCGAGGATCTCGCCCGGGAGCGTGTTGAGGGACGACGCGAGCATGACGGCCGAGACCGAGACCGAGGACCACAGCATGACGATGATGATCGCGACGAACGCGGTGTCGGCGCGTGCGAGCCACGGTGCCGTGAGGTGGCCGAGCCCGACGATGTCGAGCGCGCCGTTGACGAGGCCGGACGGCGCGAAGACACCGGCGAACACCATCGCGAGCGCGGGCGCGGAGAGCAGCACCGGCGTGAAGAGGACGGCACGGACGATCCGGTGCCCGCGCGGCCTGAGCGAGACGTAGTAGGCGATCATGAACGCGACGACCACGACGACGGGCAGGACGACGAGCAGCTGGACGAGCGAGTTGCGGGCCGCCTCGTGGAAGACGGGGTCCCGCACGAGCTTCGCGAAGTTCTCCCCGCCGACGAACATGCGTGGAGCGATGAGCCCCCGCCAGCTGGTCTGTGCGAAGTAGAAGAGGCTGACGAGCGGGCCGACCGTGAAGACGAGGAACCACAGGACGGCGGGCAGCGCGAGCACGAGCCCGGCGTTCCGTCGGAGCGTGCCGTCGGGACGGGTGCTGCCCGGCCGCGCGGCGGTGAGCGGCCCGCGGGCTGCGGGCGGGGTGTCGACGGTGAGGGTCACGACGACGTCCTTTCGTGGGGACGCCGCCGGGTACGTGTCGCACCCGGCGGCGTCGGTGTCACCGGGCTGCGTCGTAGGTCTCGTCGACCATGGCGCACACGGTCTTCGCGTCGTTGCCCTTCGTGAAGGCGATCGACGTGGCGCGGTACATGGGGTTGGAGACGTCGGCGGGGACGTGGAGGTCGGGCATGACGGCCCACTGCACGCGACCGGGGAGGTCGGTGAACGACTGCTGGAGGAGCGGCGACTCGACCTTGCTGACGTCGAGGGTGACGTCGGTCGCCATGACGGTTCCACCGACGACCATGGAGCTCATGACGTCGGTCGAGAACATGTGCTCGACGAGCTTGCGGACGGCGTCGAGCTTCTTGGCGCCGTTGGGGCTGATCCACCATCCTGCGGAGGTCGAGCCGTTGTAGGCGAGCGGCTTGGTCGCGGTCGACCCCGGGGCGACGGGCATGCCGCCGAGGTAGGTGGTCGACGCGATGCCGGCGTCTGTGCCCTGGTAGGCCCACGAGCCCATCGGCGAGGAGAGCGCCTTCCCGGTGAGGTAGAGGGCGGACGCCTGGTCGGAGGTGAGGCCTTCGACGCCGTCGACGAACACGCCTGCGTCGCGGAGCCGGACGAACTCCTCGATGCCCTTCATCGCGGCCGGGCTGGAGCAGGTTCGCCCCTCGGCGAAGACCTTCACGGTCTCCTCGGGCGTCATGTAGGTCTGGATGTACTGGAGGAACAGCTTCTGCCCGGACCAGTCGTTGCCGCCTGTGGCGATGCCGCCGTAGCCGAGCTCTCGGAGGCGGTCGGTGGTGGCGATGAGCTCGTCGTTCGTCGTGGGGACCTCGAGCCCGGCCTCCTCGAGGAGGGCCGTGTTGTACCACCAGGGCCAGGTGAAGCCGGCGTAGGGGAAGCCGCGGAGGCTGCCCTCGGAGTCGGTCCAGTCGGCGAGCGCTGCGGCGGGGATGGCGTCGGTCAGGCCCCACTCGTCGACGTAGTCCGCGACGTCGACGACGGCTCCGTTCTTCGCCCAGTCGAGCTGCTTCTCGAGGAGTCCGACGAGGAGGACGTCTGCCTCTTCCCCGGCGAGGAGCGAGGTCTCGTAGACCTGGTTGAGGTCGTCGCCGTTCTCGAGGACCTTGACGGTGATGCCGGTCTTCTCGGTGAAGGACGCCAGGGCGTCCTTGAGGGGCTTGCTCTCTGTCCCGGCGGAGGTCCAGTTCGTCTGGAGGACGAGCTCGGTCGTGGCACCGTCGTCGGCTCCTCCGCTGCACGCGGTGAGACCGAGTGCGAGGAGTGCGGCGCTGATCGGGGCGGTCTTGCGCAAGTGATGCATCGTCGGACCTTCCTGTGCGTGCGGGCCGGGCAGGGGTGCCGGCCTGAGTCCCGCGGATCCCGTCGCGTCGGTGCGGCGGTCCCGTCGCGACCCAAGGTACACAGTGGTCTTGTTGTGGTCAACAGTGGTATTCATTAGCGCAGTCCACGGCGCTTGCCGTTGTCACGCGAGGCTCGACGAGAGCCGGACGATGCGCACGCATTGGTACGCTGTGGTCTGCTGACGAGCGAAGGAGAGAGATGGACGAGCACGGGAGGTCTGCCCCCTCACGCACGAACGGAGCCGACCCGCTCTGGCTCCAGGCTGCAGGACTCATCGCCGCGGACGTCCGGTCCGGTGCGCTCGCACCGGGAGACAGGCTCCCCGCCGAACGTGACCTCAGCGTCTCGCTCGACATCTCACGCGTGACCCTGCGCAAGGCCCTCGCCCACCTCGTCGCGCGAGGCGTCCTCACCTCGACGCACGGTCGCGGCTGGTTCGTCGCGACACCGGCCGCGCCCAGCGAGTGGCCCAACCGCCTCGAGTCGTTCACCGAGACAGCACGACGACAAGGACTCACCCCGTCGACGACAGCCGTCGGGGCGACGGTGCGCCCCTCGACGCTCGACGAGTCCGAGCGCCTCGGCAGCACCGCGGGCGCGCCCCTCCTCGACCTCGAGCGCGTCCGCCTGCTCGACGGTGTCCGCATCGCCGTCGACCACGCCCTCGTGCCGCTCGCCGCCGCACCCGGCATCGAGGACGACGACCTCTCGACCGGTTCGCTGTTCGCCGCGCTGCGCGCACGCGGCGCAGTCCCGCACCGCGCGGACGCGACGATCGAGTCGCGCGCCGCCGACGCACGACTCGCGGAGCTGCTCGAGGCCGCTCCGGGAGCCCCCGTCCTCCTGCTCGACGAGATCGTGCGCGCCGCCGACGGCACGGTGCTGCTGTGGTCCCGCGTCTCCTACCACGGGGAGCGGTACAGGCTTCGGACGACCTTCGCGACGGAGGACTGACACCGCCTCGCGCCCCCGGCGACGGCGCACGACCTCCGGGACGCGTAGTCGTCCCGCTCCCGAGGTCCGGCAATTGTTCGGAAACTCACGGAACAACAGCGACCTAGGTCCCGCGCCACGGCTCTCGCGCGCGCCGACGATGGGACGAGCCACATCGGCCCCCGATCCACAATGAAGCGGACCCACGGACCATGCGCGTACTTGAACGTGAGGCGACGATCGCCCCAGCCGGCTACAACAGGTGGCTCATCCCCCCTGCTGCTCTGGCCATCCACCTGTCCATCGGGCAGGTCTACTCCTTCTCGGTGCTGAAGAACCCGCTCCTCGAGCGCTTCGGCACGTCCCACACGTCGATCGCCGTGATCTTCTCGATCGCGATCGTCATGCTCGGCCTCTCGGCCGCCTTCGGCGGCGCCTGGATGGAACGCAACGGGCCTCGCAAGGCGATGGTCCTCTCGACGATCTTCTGGGTGACCGGGTTCCTCGTCGGTGCCCTCGGCGTGCACCTGGGCCAGCTGTGGATCCTCTACCTCGGCTACGGGGTCATCGGCGGCATGGGCCTCGGCATCGGCTACATCTCGCCCGTGTCGACGCTCATGAAGTGGTTCCCGGACCGCCCGGGCCTCGCGACCGGTCTCGCGATCATGGGCTTCGGTGGCGGCGCGCTCGTCGCCTCGCCGCTCACGGCGAAGCTCCTCTCGTCGTTCGGCGAGAGCCCCGCCGACGCGATCGTCCCGACGATGCTCACGCTCGCCGCGATCTACGCGGTGATGATGACGCTCGGCGCCGTCGTCATCCGCGTGCCCGCCCCGGGCTGGAAGCCCGAGGGCTGGACGCCGTCGACGAAGGTCTCGGCGATGCAGACGACGGCCGACGTGCGCGTCTCGCGCGCGGTGCGCACCCCGCAGTTCTACCTGCTGTGGGTCGTACTGTTCGTCAACATCACGGCGGGCATCGGCATCCTCGAGCAGGCTGCGCCGATGATCCAGGACTTCTTCCCCGCCGTGACGGCTGCGACGGCCGCGGGCTTCGTCGGCCTGCTGTCCCTCGCGAACCTCTCGGGTCGCATCGGCTGGTCGACGGCCTCCGACGCGATCGGCCGCAAGCGCATGTACATGGTGTACCTCGGCGTGGGCACCCTCCTCTACGGGACGCTCTTCCTGCTGGGCGGATCGAACGTCGCGCTCTTCGTGCTGGTCACCGTCGTGCTGCTGACGTTCTACGGCGGCGGCTTCGCGACGATCCCCGCGTACCTCAGGGACCTCTTCGGGACGATCGAGGTCGGCGCGATCCACGGCCGCCTGCTCACCGCGTGGTCGGCGGCGGGCGTCGCAGGACCGCTCATCGTCAACGGGATCATGGACTCCCGCGAGAAGTCCGGCGTGACGGGTGCGGACATGTACCTGCCGGCGATGGCGGTCATGACGGTGCTGCTCGTCATCGGGTTCGTCGCGAACCTCTTCGTCCGCCCGGTCGACCCGAAGCACCACGAGCCGGTCGCCGGCTCCGCGCAGGGTGCGGCTGCACCCGCGCCGGCGTCACCTGTCGACACGGCCGAGCCCGAGCTCGGCACCACCACGCCCGACGCCGGCTCGCCCGAGCTCGTCGCCACGACCGCTGAGGAGAGCTGACATGGACGCACGGACCTCGACCGACGCGAAGGGCGCCGGTGCGTCGATCACCCTCCTGGCCTCGGCGCTGTGGGTGATCGTCGGAGTGCTGCTCGCCTACGGGATCGTGCAGACGGTCATCAAGGCGTCGGCGCTGTTCACCGGCTGACACCACGCGCCGGTCGTCTCGGCAGACTGCGTCCACGCACCCCACGGGGGTGCGTGGACGCAGTCGCCTGCGCGACCTACTCGTTCGCGATGCCCGTCCGGCGCGCGACGTCGGCGACGGCCTCGGCGACGACGGTCGTGACGTCCGGGTTGAAGACGCTCGGCACGATGTACGTCGCGTTGAGCTGCCCGGGGTGGACGGTCGACGCGAGCGCGCGGGCCGCCGCGAGCAGGAGCTCGTCGGTGATGCGCGAGGACTGCGCGTCGAGCAGCCCCCGGAACACGCCGGGGAACGCGAGCACGTTGTTGATCTGGTTGGAGAAGTCGCTGCGGCCCGTCCCGACGATCGCCGCGTGCTTGGCGGCCTCGACCGGGTCGATCTCGGGGCGGGGGTTGGCCATCGCGAAGACGATCGCGTCGTCGGCCATCGTCGCGACGTCGTCGGCCGTGATGACGTCGGGCGCGGAGACGCCGATGAAGACGTCGGCGCCCGCGAGCGCGCCCGCGAGCGTGCCGGTGACGCCCCGAGGATTGGTGTGCTCGGCGGTCCAGCGCAGCTGCTCCGTCAGGCCGGGGCGGCCCGCGTGGACGACGCCGTCGATGTCCGCGACGACGACGTCCTGCACTCCCGCGGAGAGCAGGAGCTTGAGGATCGCGGTGCCGGCGGCGCCCGCACCGGACAGGACGATCCTCACGCCCGGCAGCGGCTTGCCGACGACGGTGAGCGCGTTGAGCAGCGCCGCGAGCGCGACGATCGCCGTGCCGTGCTGGTCGTCGTGGAAGACGGGGATGTCGAGCTCGTCGCGCAGGCGCCGCTCGACCTCGAAGCAGCGGGGCGCGGAGATGTCCTCGAGGTTGATGCCCGCGAAGACGGGAGCGATGGCCTTGACGGTGCGGACGATCTCGTCGACGTCCGTCGTGTCGAGCGCGATCGGGAACGCGTCGATGCCCGCGAAGCGCTTGAAGAGCGCGGCCTTGCCCTCCATGACCGGCAGGGAGGCGAGCGGGCCGATGTCGCCGAGGCCGAGGACGGCCGTGCCGTCGGTGACGACGGCGATCGTGTTGCGTTTGATCGTCAGGCGGCGGGCGTCGTCGGGCCGCGCGGCGATCGCCTCGCACACGCGTGCGACGCCCGGCGTGTAGATCATCGAGAGGTCGTCGCGGTTGCGGATGGGGGCGGTCGGCTCGATGCGGAGCTTGCCGCCCAGGTGCATGAGGAACGTGCGGTCGGAGACCCGGTCGACCTCGACGCCCGGCACGTGACGGAGCGTCTCGACGATCTCCTGCGCATGCGCGTCGCCGCTCGTCGCGCACGTGAGGTCGACCGTCATGCGCACGCTGCCCGACTCGGTGACGTCGATGCCGGTGACGAGCCCGCCGTGCTGCTCGACGGCCGTCGTCAGCTCGCTGACCACCGTGGGCCGCGCCTCGACGCGCAGTCGTGCGGTGATGGACGACGAGACGCTCGGTGCGGGGCTCATGCCCCATTGTGACCCAGGTCACGCTCGGTGCGCACGCGCCGGCACAGCACGAACGGCGACCCCGAGTGAGGTCGCCGTCCGGCCAGCTGGAGCAGGGGTATCAGGCGAGGAAAGTCTGTGGACGACCCGACGGGGTCGGAACCACAGGTCCTATGCGTGGACTGGTCGCTCGTGGGTCCTGCCTGCTCCGGTGTGCTGTTGTGATACTGAGTCTGCCGCAGGATCCTGCGGTTTCCCAGGGACCGAGGCCCCTGGGCAGGTGGTCCCTGAGCGGGTAGAGTCGGTTCTTGGGTCGCCTTCCGGGGCGGCCTTCGTCGTCTCAGCCGTTCGAGCCAGCGCTCGGCACCGCCCCGGGCATCGTGCCGGCCCCGAGACCGAACCCGAGGTCCGCAACCGACCCGGCGAGGACGCTCGTCGCGGTGACGTCGCCTCCGTCGCTCGTCGACCCCATGACCGTCACGGTGTCACCGACGGCAAGGTCCGCGACCGCCCCCGCATCCACGGTCGTCACGGTCGCGTCGGCCGCGTCGACGGTGACGGTCCCGCCGTCGTCGGTCGTCACCGTGAACGTCGTGCCGTCGAGGCTCGCAACCTTGCCCGACGTCCCACGGCCGGGCCGGCCGGAACCGTTGCCGCCGTTGCCACCGTTGCCACCGTTGCCACCGTTGCCACCGTTGCCACCGTTGCCACCGTTGCCACCGTTGCCATCGTCGTCGCCGGACCCGCCGGGGAAGCCCTGCCCGCCCCCGGGGAAGCCCTGCATGTTGCCGCGCGAGCCGCGGCCGTCGTCGGAGCCCTTGCCCAGCTGGTAGCCGGTGAGCGTGCCGCCCGCGAAGAGCGCGACTCCCGCGACGGACGCGATGAGGACCGTCGTGAGCGACGGCCGGCGGCGCGGCCCGGCCGGGACGACGGGCTCGGCCGCGAGGGTCGCGGGCGGTGCCGCGAGCAGCTGCTCGGGCGTCGGCGGCACCGCGGCGGGCTGAGGCGCTGCGGGCTGAGGCTGGACAGGGGGCTGGCGCTGGACAGGGGGCTGGGTCGGGCTCTCGGACATGGTGGTCTCCAGATCTGGGGTGGGGGTCAGTCGTGACGCAGGGCGTCGACGGGCCGCATGCGAGCCGCACGCAGCGCGGGGTAGCCGCCGAAGACGACGCCGATGCCGATCGAGACGGCGAGCGCGAGGACGACGGTGGACGGGACGATGACGGGGTTCGTGCCGAGGATCGTGAACTGCGAGCCGATCCACGCACCGAGGACGCCGAGCGCACCGCCGAGCAGCGACAGCAGGGACGCCTCGAGGAGGAACTGCCCGAGGACCGCGGCGCGCGTCGCGCCGAGGGCCTTGCGGATGCCGATCTCGCGCGTCCGCTCGGTGACGGTGACGAGCATGATGTTCGTGACGCCGATGCCGCCGACGAGCAGGGAGAGGGCAGCGACGGCGGCGAGCATCGACGTGAACGTCGCGGTCGCGGACGTCGCCGTCGACAGCAGCTGCGACTGGCTGGAGATCGTGTAGGGCGCGTCGGCTCCCGCGGCGACGCCGAGGGCCTCGTCGAGCACGTACGTGGCCTCGGCCATCGCCGCGTCGACCGTGTCCGCGTCCGTCGCGGTGAGCGTGATCGCCGAGAGGCCGCCGTAACCCGTGAACGTGCGCTCGACGCGCGTGAGCGGCATGACGACGAGGTCGTTCGTCGACGACGTGCCCGCAGAGTCCTTCGCGGCCATGACGCCGTCGACGACGAAGGGTGTCGAGCCGACGACGACGCTCTGCCCGACCGGGTCGTCGTCGCCGAAGAGATCCTCGGCGACCTGCGCGCCGAGGACGACGACGCGCCGCGAGAGGTCGAGGTCGTTCTGCGTGAAGCCACGGCCGAGCGCGACGGGCCACGCGGTCGCCTCGAAGTAGTCGGGCGTCGTCCCGACGATCTGCACGCTCGACGTCGTCGAGCCGACGACGACCGTGGCCGAGCTCGTCACCTGCGGCACGACGGTCGCGATCGACGGCGAGGAACCCTCGGTGACGGATGCGGCGATCGCGTCGACCGTCTCGGTCGTCAGCGTCTGGTCCTGCACGGCGTTTCGACCGCCTGACGAGGTCGACGACCGCACCGTGATCGTCGTCGTCCCGAGCGAGCCGATCTGGTCCTGCACGGCCTGCGCGGACCCGTTGCCGACGCCCACGAGGAGGATGACGGAGCCGACACCGATGAGCACCCCGAGCAGCGTGAGGCACGAGCGCAGCGGGTTCGCGCCGATGCCGCGCAGCGAGGACCGGACGATCTCGAGCGGGCTCATGCGACAGCCTCCTGCGTGCGCAGCAGGTTCGCGCCGGGCGCGAGGCCGTCGGTGCGCTCGTCGGCGACGATCCGGCCGTCGCGCATGCGGACGACGCGGCGGCAGGCCGCCGCGACCTCGTCCTCGTGCGTGATGAGGACGATCGTGCGGCCCCCGTCGTTGAGCCGGCCGAAGATGTCGAGGACCTCCGCGGTCGAGCGCGAGTCGAGGTTGCCCGTCGGCTCGTCGGCGAGGACGAGCCGCGGCGCGTTGACGAGCGAGCGCGCGACCGCGACCCGCTGCTGCTGGCCGCCCGAGAGCTCGTTCGGCGCGTGCGTCGCACGGTCGCCGAGCCCGACGAGCTCGAGCGCCGCACGTGCACGCCGCCGCCGCTCGGCCGGCCGCACACCCGCGTACGCCATGGGCAGCTCGACGTTCGCGAGCGCGCTCATGCGCGGCACGAGGTTGAACGCCTGGAAGACGAAGCCCACGCGGCGACCCCGCACGCGGGCGAGCTCGCTCTCGCGAAGGGTCGTGACGTCCGTGCCGTCGAGCAGGTAGGTGCCGGACGTCGGGACGTCGAGGCAGCCGAGGATGTTCATCATCGTGGACTTCCCGGAGCCCGAGGCCCCCATGATCGCGACGAGGTCGCCCTCGTCGATCGTGAGGTCGACGCCGTCGAGCGCGTGCACCTCTCCGCCGTCGGTGCCGTAGGTGCGTCGCACGTCGCGCAGCTCGAGGACCGCCATCAGTTGCCCCCGGGGAAGCCGCCGCCGGGCATGCTGCCGGACGGCGCCTGCCCGCCGCCCGGGAAACCGCTGAAGCTGCCCTGGCCACGCTGGTTCGTCGTCGAGCTCGTCGTGCCGACGGACGTGTCGATCGAGACGACGACGGTCTCGCCCGCGGCGAGCCCCGAGGTGATCTCGGTCGCGGTGTCGCCCTGGACGCCGACCTCGACAGTGCGGGTCTCCGTCGTGCCGTCGGTCGTCTGGACCGTCACCGTGCCTGACGTGCCCGTGACCGTCACGGCCTGCGAGGGCAGGGTGACGACGTCGGTGGCCTCGTCGGTGACGACGGTGACGGCCGCCGTCTGGCCGAGGCGCACGCCGTCCGGGATGTCGTCGAGCGTGATCGTCGCGCCGAAGGTCACGACGGATCCGGAGGACGAGCCGACGGGGTCGACGGCCGTGACGGTCGCGGCGGCGGAGACGTCGTCGACGGCGGGGAACGTCACGGTCGCCGCCTGGCCGACGTCGAGCCGGGCCGCGTCGGCCTCGTCGAACGTCGCCGCGACGACCATGCTCCGCACCGAGGAGATGGTGACGAACGCGGTCGACGCGCTTGATCCCCCGCCGGAGCCTCCCGACGACGGGCCCGTGCTCTGCCCGACGACCCCGCCGACCGTTGTGACGAGGCCTGTGACGGGCGATGCGAGCGATGCGTCGTCGAGCGCGTCCCGCGCCTCGTCGCGTGCCGCGACGGCCTTCGTGTAGCTCGTCTGCGCGCTCGAGAGCGACGACGACGCGGTGACGACCTTCGCCCTCGCCTGGGTGATCGCGGCCTTGCTCGGGGTCTGGGTCGTGGTCGGGGTCGTGCTCTGCTGGTCGGAGCCGGAGCTCGCGCGCTGCGTCGTCGTGCTCGAGGACTTCTCCGCGACCTTGGCTGCCTTCGCCGCCGCCTTGGCCGACGCGACGGCGTCGTCGTACGCGTCCTGCGCCTCCGAGACGGACTGGTTCGCCGCGGTGACCTCGAGCTTCGCCGAGCTCACGCGGGCGGCGGCCTCGTCGAGGGCCTCCTGTGCGGCGTCGAGCGCGTCGTCGAGGTCGTCGGACGCGATCGTGCCGAGCACGTCGCCCTTCGTCACGGCGTCGCCGACCTTGACCTTGACGGTCTTCACCGTGCCGGCGACCGGGAACGACACCTCGGTGACCTTCCCCGAGGAGAGGGTGCCCTGCGCGGCGATCGTCGCCGTGACCGTGCCGGTCGTGGCGGTCGTCGTGCGGGTCGTCGTGCCGTCGGCCGTGGCTGTCGTCCCGTCGTCGGGGCGCAGGACCCACCAGGTGCCGCCGACGACGGCGACGAGGACAAGCACGAGGAACACATGAAGGAGGCGACGTCTCATACGCCGAAGATTCCTCCGTCGACCTGGGACGATGCTTCGACTTCGCTGTGCGTTCGCTGCGACCTCCGCGCCGGGTCGGGACGCGGGCCCGGGTGTGATGGGATGGGGGGATGGGTTCGAACCTCACGGTCCGAGGGCCGCTCGACACTGACGTCGCGGCCGAGGTGCGCGCGCTCGCCGCCGCCGCCGCGCTCGCCGACGGCGTCCCGCCGATCTCCGAGCAGCCGCTGCTCAACCTCACGGCCGACCACCACGACGTCGTCCACGTCCTGCATCACGACGACGCGGGCGCGCTCGTCGCATACGCGCAGCTCGACCCGGCGGGCGATCCGCCGACCGCCGAGCTCGCGGTCTCCCCCGACGCGCGCCGCCAGGGCCTGGGCACGAGCATCCTCGGCGCGCTGCGTGACCTCGCACCCGGCGGCTTCGGCCTGTGGGCGTACGGTCACGGCACGGGCGCGCAGGCGTTCGCGGAGCACCACGGCCTCGAGACGCTGCGCGAGCTCTTCGTCATGGACCGTCCGGTCACGGGGCTGGCCGCGCGCCCCACGCCTCCCGAGGGCTACTCGGTCCGCACGTTCACGCCCGAGGACGCCGACGCGTGGGTCGAGCTCAACGCGCGCTCGTTCGCCCACCACCCCGAGCAGGGCCGGCTCACGCGCGCCGATCTCGACGCGCGCATCGCGGAGCCGTGGTTCCGCGCGGACGACCTCCTGCTCGTCGACGGGCCGGACGGCCTCGCCGCGTTCGTGTGGACGAAGGTCGTCGGCGCGGACGGCGAGCTCTACGTCGTCGCCGTCGACCCGGGGCACCAGGGCCGCGGCCTCGGCCACCTCCTCACGGAGACCGCGCTCGTGCACCTCGCCGAGCGCGGCTGCACGCGCGCCCTCCTCTACGTCGACGGCGACAACCTGCGCGCCGTCAACGTCTACCGCCGCGCGGGATTCGACCTCGCCGACCGCCACGTCCTCGTGCGTGGCACCCCTGCCACCCGTTGACGCCACCCTCCGACCATCCCCGAGCCACCACGACGACGCACGAAGGTGCCACGATGTCTGCCATGAACGACGCGACCGCCCCGACCGTCCCCGACGAGCCCGCCCAGGCGGCGCGCACCGTGCCGACGATCCCGCTCGACCCCGAGCTCGCGGCACACATCGCGGAGCACATCGCCGAGCCCGCCGCCGCGCCCGCGGAGCCCGCCGACCACGTCGAGCTCGAGCCCCTGCCCGACGACCGCTTCGCCGATCGCGAGCTGTCGTGGCTGGCCTTCAACCAGCGGGTCCTCGAGCTCGCCGAGGACCCGGCGACGCCGTTGCTCGAACGCGTGCGCTTCCTCGCGATCTTCGCGTCCAACCTCGACGAGTTCTTCATGGTGCGCGTCGCCGGCCTCAAGCGCCGCATCGCGACGGGCATCGCCGTGCCGTCGGCGTCTGGCCAGACGCCGCGCCAGGTGCTCGAGGGCATCGCAGAGAGCGCGCACGTCCTCACCGAGCGTCACGCGCGGGTCTTCACCGAGCAGGTGCAGCCCGCGCTCGCGCACGAGGGCATCACGATCGTCGGCTGGGACGACCTCTCGACGACCGAGCAGGAGCGCCTGCGCAAGTACTTCCGCAAGCAGATCTTCCCCGTGCTCACGCCGCTCGCCGTCGACCCGGCGCACCCCTTCCCCTACATCTCGGGGCTCTCGCTCAACCTCGCGGTGCTCGTGCGCAACCCGGCGACCGGCAAGGAGCACTTCGCGCGCGTCAAGGTGCCGCCGATCCTCCCGCGCTTCGTCGCCGTCGACTCCCGCGGTCGTCCGTCCGCGCCGGACACGCAGGTCGCCGCGGCGCAGGAGACGAGCTTCGTCCCGATCGAGGACGTCATCGCCGAGCACCTCGACCAGCTCTTCCCCGGCATGGAGATCGTCGAGCGTCACCTCTTCCGCGTGACGCGCAACGAGGACGTCGAGGTCGAGGAGGACGACGCCGAGAACCTCCTGCAGGCCATGGAGAAGGAGCTGCTGCGGCGTCGCTTCGGGCCGCCCGTGCGCCTCGAGCTCACGCCCGACGTCACACCCCGCATCCGTAAGCTCCTCCTCAAGGAGCTCGGCGTCGAGCCCGACGAGGTCTACGAGCTGCCCGTGCCGCTCGACCTCACGGGCCTCAACGTCATCGCGGACATCGAGCGCCCCGACCTCTCGTTCCCGCGCTTCGTGCCGACGACGCACCGGTACCTCGCGGAGGTCGAGTCGGCGACGCCGACGGACGTCTTCCAGGCGATCCGCACCCGCGACATCCTCCTGCACCACCCGTACGACTCGTTCTCGACGTCGGTGCAGACGTTCCTCGAGCAGGCCGCGGCGGACCCGTCGGTCCTCGCGATCAAGCAGACGCTCTACCGGACGTCGGGCGACTCCCCCATCGTCGACGCTCTCATCGACGCGGCCGAGGCCGGCAAGCAGGTCCTCGCGCTCGTCGAGATCAAGGCGCGCTTCGATGAGGAGAACAACATCTCGTGGGCCCGCAAGCTCGAGCAGGCGGGCGTCCACGTCGTCTACGGGATCGTCGGTCTCAAGACGCACTGCAAGCTCTCGCTCGTCGTGCGGCAGGAGGCCGACGGCCTGCGTCGCTACTGCCACGTCGGCACGGGCAACTACAACCCCAAGACGGCGCGCCTCTACACGGACCTCGGGCTGCTCACGTGCGACCCCGACGTCGGCCAGGACCTCTCGCGCCTCTTCAACCAGCTCTCCGGCTACGCGCCGCGCTCGCGCTTCCAGCGGCTGCTCGTCGCGCCGCGCTCGGTGCGGACGGGGCTCGTCGAGCGCATCGACCGCGAGGCCGCGATCGCTCGTGAGGGGCGTCCCGCGTGGATCCGCATGAAGGTCAACTCGATCGTCGACGAGGCGACGATCGACGCGCTCTACCGCGCCTCGCAGGCGGGCGTCGACGTCGACCTCGTCGTCCGCGGCATCTGCGCCGTGCGGCCGGGGGTGCCCGGGCTCTCCGAGACGGTCCGCGTGCGCTCGATCCTCGGCAGGTTCCTCGAGCACTCGCGGATCTTCGCGTTCGGCAACGACGGCGCGCCCGACGTCCTCATCGGCTCGGCCGACCTCATGCACCGCAACCTCGACCGCCGCGTCGAGGCGCTCGTGTCGATCATCGACGAGGAGCAGGTCCTCAACCTCGTCGAGATGCTCGAGACGTCGATGGACGACGGCACCGCGTCGTGGCACCTCGGCCCGGACGGCACGTGGGTGCGGCACCACCTCGACGCCGAAGGAGCGCCGCTGCGCGACCTCCAGGGCACGCTCATCTCGCGGCAGCGACGTCGCCTGGGGATGGGCCGGCGCCGGTGAACGCGTCGACCGTGCCGTCGGGCTCGAGCCTGCTCGACACGGGCGAGTCCGTCCGTCGCCCCGCTATCGAGGCGGCGGGCGCCCTCGTGTGGCGCGAGCGCAAGGGCCGCGTGCAGGTGCAGCTCGTGCACCGGCCACGGTACGACGACTGGTCGTGGCCCAAGGGCAAGCTCGACCCGGGCGAGACGCTGCGCGAGTGCGCGGTGCGCGAGGTCGCCGAGGAGACCGGCCGGCCCGTGGTCCTCGGCGTGCCTCTGCCCATGCAGCGCTACCGCACACCCGAGGGCCGGCTCAAGCGCGTCCACTACTGGGCGGCGCGGCGCGCGACGGACGTCGACGCCCCCGCCGTGCGCGTGCGTCCGCCCGTCGCGCCCGTCGACCCCACCGAGATCGACGACGTCGTGTGGCTCGACGTCGACGCGGCGCGCGAACGACTCACGCGCACGACGGACCGCGAGCCGCTCGACGCCCTCGTCCACGCGCACGCCAAGGACCGTCTCGCGACGCACGCGCTCGTCGTCGCCCGGCACGCGCGCGCCCGCAAGCGCAGCGCGTGGGCGGGCGGCGAGGACGACCGGCCGCTCACGCCCGCCGGCTACCTGCAGGCCGCGACGATCGTGCCGATCCTCTCGGCGTACGGCGCCGCGCAGATCGTCTCGAGCTCGTGGCTGCGCTGCACCGACACCGTCGCGCCGTACGCACGCGCGACGGGCCTGTCCGCAGGTCTGAGCTTCGACCTCACCGAGCTCGCGCACGCGGACGACCCGCGGGACGCTCGGGACGTCGTCGAGCGCCTCCTCGAGGACCCCGTCGCGTCCGTGCTCTGCACGCACCGGCCCGTGCTCCCGACGGTCCTCAAGGCGCTGCGTCTCCACGCGCGTCGCAGCGTGCGCGCCGAGCTGCCGGGCGAGGACCCGTTCCTCAAGCCGGGGGAGCTGCTCGTCGCGCACGTCGCGCCGAGGGCCGACGGGCCGCGCGTCGTCGCCGTCGAGATCTCCCGCAGCCACCTGCACGCGAGCATCCTCGGCAACCGCGCGGGCGTCGCCTGACCCGACTCCGCGCGTCCCCCACTGTCCGACGGATTGACTCTCTCCCCCCGTCGAACGGTGGGACTGCGTCAATCCGTCGGGCTGCGTGTCGACCGCCGCACGCGACGACGGCTCCCCACCCTCGCGGGGTGGGGAGCCGTCCGTCCGTGCTGGGTGCCCGGGCTAGCCGAGCAGCGGGTGGAGCGCCCAGAAGACGAGCGCCGCGACACCGGCCGCGGCCGGGATCGTCAGAACCCACGCCGCTCCGATGGACTTCGCCACGCCCCACCTCACGGCGGAGAGCCGCTTCGTCGCGCCGACACCCATGATCGCGGTCGTGATCGTGTGCGTCGTCGAGACGGGCGCGTGGAGCCAGAACGCGTTGAGGTAGAGGACGATCGCGGAGACGGACTCGGCGACGAAGCCGCGCGCCGGGTCGAGCTCGATGATGCGACGGCCGAGGGTGCGCATGATGCGCTTGCCGCCGGTCGCCGTACCGGCCGAGATCGCGGCGGCCGCCGAGAGGATGATCCACGTCGGGATGTCGTCACCCTTCTCCGTGACGCCGATCGCGGTCGTCGCGAGGAACATCACGCCCATCGTCTTCTGCGCGTCCTGCAGGCCGTGGCCGAGGGCCATCGCGGCCGCCGAGGCCGTCTGGGCGATACGGAAGCGGCGCGACGCCTTGGCCGGCGCGACGTTCTTGAAGATCCACAGGACGGCGACCATGACGAGGAAGGCGAGGGTGAAGCCGACCACGGGCGAGACGATCATCGGGATGACGACCTTCTCGACGACCGAGCTCCAGTAGACGGCGATCCCGCCCGCCAGGCCGGCTCCGACGAGGCCACCGATGAGCGCGTGCGTCGAGGACGACGGCAGCCCGAACCACCACGTGATGAGGTTCCACACGATCGCGCCGACGAGCGCCGCGAGCACCGCGACGAGCGTGAGCCGCTTGCCCACGTCGTCGATGTGGATGATCTCGTGCGCGATGGTCTCAGCCACCGCCGTACCCATGAGCGCGCCGGCGAAGTTCATGACGGCCGCCATGAGGAGCGCGACCTTCGGCGTGAGCGCGCGCGTCGAGACCGAGGTCGCGATCGCGTTGGCCGCGTCGTGGAAGCCGTTGGTGAAGTCGAAGGTCAGCGCGAGCGCAGCGATGACACAGACGAGTGCGACGTCCACGAGCGGTCAGGACTCCTTGACGGCGATCGTCTCGACCGTGTTCGCGACGGCCTCGAACGCGTCGGCGGCCTCCTCGAGGATCTCGACGACCTCCTTGAGCTTCATGAGGAGGATCGGGTCGGTGATGTCGTCGAACATCTGCGCGAGCAGCTTGCGGTGCTGCTTGTCAGCCTGGTTCTCGAGACGGTTGATCTCGACCCAGTAGTCCTGCAGGTCGCTCATCGAGCGCAGGCGCGGCATGGCCTCGGCCGTGATCTCGGCGCAGCGCTGGAGGATCTGCACCTGGTCGGCGACGCGGCGCGGCAGCTCCTCGAGCTTGTAGAGGACGATGAGGTCGCTCGCCTCCTCCATGAAGTCCATGCAGTCGTCGAGGGCCGACGCGAGCTCGTAGATGTCGTCACGGTCGAAGGGTGTGACGAACGTCGAGTTCATGCGTCGCATGATCGTGTGGGTGGCCTCGTCGGCGAGGTGCTCGACCTCGTTCATCTGCTTCGCGATGGCCCTGCGGCCCGCGAGGTCGGCACCGAGAAGCTCGCCGAGGAGCTTGGAACCGGTGACCAGGTGCTCCGCCGAGGCGGTGAAGAGGTCGAAGAACGTGGTGTCACGCGGTGTGATACGCGGAATGCGCACGGGTACTCCCGTAAAGAGGCAGCCTTGTCCTTCGTAGCGTAGGCCCCCGCCACCGTGAACACGCAACTGTCCGGGTGTTCGCCCGACGACGACCGTGGGAAATCTCGGCGCTTGCCACGCAGGCTCTTGCAGGCCGTGGGACGAACGGCTCGGGGAGCGTGTGAGGAACGAGACGTCCTGCGGGACGTCTGCGCCCGGACATGAAAGAGCGACGCCGGACCGGGAGCGCCTCTCGGCGCGGGGCCGCTCGAAGCGGCTGATGTTGGAGCCCGGGGCTACCGCAGCCCGACGTCGCACCTCCATTATAGCGACGCCTCGCGGGAGGGCCTCGGTGCCGGCACCCGGATCAGTCGAGCTGGTCGGCCCGCCAGTGCTGAGCGGCCGCGTCGAGGTCGTCGGCCGTCGCGACGAGCGACGCGGCGCCGAACGTCAGCCGGGAGCCGCGCGCGGGGTCGGTCGGCTCGACGCTGTCTGCGTCGACGGCGGCGCCCGTCGCGAGGATGCGGCAGAAGGCCGCTGCGCGCTCGAGCGCGACCGCGAGGTCGCCGTCGAACACGCCCGAGAGCACGGAGTCCGCGAGCGCCCGCATGTCCTCGGGCGACGGTCCGGCCGCTCCTGCGACGACCTCGGCGACAGGGGTGCGTTCGACGCCGAGGCGGTAGCGCAGGCCGACGGTGCGGGCGTCGCGGCGGACCCACTCGCGCAGGACGAAGAGCCGCCACAAGGCACCGGGAAGCGTGACGGGCGCGGCGTCGGCCCACAGCGCGGCGACCGCGTCGAGGCCCTCGGTCTCGACGAGCCGGAGGATGCGCGCCGTGACCTCGGCGTCGTCCGTCGCGCGGCCCTCGCGGACGAGGGCGCGGGCGGTCGTGTGCGCGATCTCGTCGCGCAGCGCGGGGTCGTGGCCGCCGGGGATCTGCTCGGCCTCGGCGGGGTCGAGCATCGCTGGCCGCCGGAAGGCGCGGCGGGGGCCGGGTGCGTCGTTCATCTTCCCAGTGTCGGTCATCGGCGATGTCCGCGTGCTGAGCGTCACGCCGATATTGTTTGCATGCAGCAAGCAATCGGTTTAACGTCGAGGTGTCACGACAAGGAGCACCCATGAGCACCCCGGCACCTGCCGAAGCACCACCCCCCTCGTTCCTCGAGGGCCCCGACGCCACGACGGACGACGTCCGCGCCGTCCTGCGCGCCATCGAGGCCTTCGGCCGCGCCCAGCGCTGCATCGGAGGCGCCTTCGCGCACCACCTCGACCTGCCCCGCGCCACCCTCGGAGTCCTCTTCAAGCTCCACATGCACGGCGCCATGCAGGTGAGCGAGCTCGCGCAGCGGCTCCAGGTCGACGTCTCCGTCGCCTCGCGCCAGGTCACCGCGCTCGTCGACACCGGGCTCGCGGTCCGCGACGTCGACCCCGAGGACCGCCGTGCCCGCACCGTCGCCCTCTCTCCCGCAGGCGTCCAGCGCGCCACCGAGGCACGCCACAGCGTCGGCCGCCTCCTCGCCCAGGCCCTCGACGGCTGGGACCCCGACCGCCTCGCGACGCTCGCCACCTCTCTCACCGACCTCACCGAAGCCATCACCGCTCGCTTCGACGTCACCCCGCACCACAGCAAGGACCACGCATGACACGCACCGCCACCGCACCCGAGCACGTCGCCGGCGAACCCGGAACCATGACCCACCGCGAGGTCCTCCGGACCATCTCCGGCATCTTCATGGGCCTGTTCGTCTCGATCATCGCGACGTCGATCGTCTCCTCGTCGCTCCCCAAGATCGTCGCCGACCTCGGCGGCAACCAGTCCGCCTTCACGTGGGTCGTCACCGCGACGCTCCTCACGACGACGATCTCGACGCCGATCTGGGGCAAGGTCGCCGACCTCGTCGACCGCAAGCTCACCATCCAGATCGCCCTCGCGATCACCGTGATCTCCGCGGCCCTCGCCGGCTTCGCCCACAACCCCGCGACGCTCATCGCGTGGCGCGCGTTCCAGGGCATCGGCGCCGGCGGCCTCACCGCCGTCGGCATGGTGCTCATCGCCGACATCATCTCCCCCCGGGAGCGCGGCAAGTACATGGGCTACATGGGCGCGATCATGGCGGTCGCCACGATCGGCGCGCCGCTCCTCGGCGGGTTCCTCACCGACACGGCCGGATGGCGCTGGAACTTCTTCGTCGGCGTCCCCTTCGCCGTCGTCGCGATCGTGCTCATCCAGCGCACGCTCCACCTGCCGCCCCTGGAGCGCAAGGAGAAGGTCTCGATCGACTACCTCGGCGCGACCCTCATCTCCGCCGGCATCGCCCTGCTCCTGCTCTGGGTGACCTTCGCGGGCTCGAAGTTCGACTGGGCCTCGTGGCAGACCGCCGTCATGGTCGGAGGCGCCGTCGCGATCCTCGCCGTCGCCGTCTGGGCGGAGTCGCGCGCCGAGGAGCCGATCATCCCCCTCGGGATCTTCGGCAACCGGACCGTCACGCTCGTCATCGTCGCGTCGATCGCCCTCGGCGTCGTCCTCTTCGGCACGACCGTCTTCCTCAGCCAGTACATGCAGATCGCGCGCGGCTACAGCCCGACGGTCTCGGGCCTCCTCACCGTGCCGCTCATCCTCGGCCAGCTCACCGCGTCGATCGGCTCCGGCCGTGCCGTGTCCCGCACCGGCGCCTACAAGAAGTTCCTCGTCGTCGGCGCGATCGTCATGCCCATCGGCATCGGTCTCATGGGCACGATCACGTACCAGACGAACCTCACGATCATCAGCCTCTACATGGCGCTCATCGGCGTCGGCATGGGCCTGCTCATGCAGAACATGGTGCTCGCCGCGCAGAACACGCTCACCCCCGCCGAGCTCTCGACGGGCTCCGCGACGATCGCGTTCTTCCGCTCCCTCGGTGGTGCGATCGGCGTCTCCGCGCTCGGCGCCGTCCTCGGCCACCGCGTCTCCACCGAGATCGTCGGAGGACTCACCGAGGCCGGCATCGCTCCGCCCGCGTCCCTCGCCGGCGGCACGCTGCCCGACGTCTCGACGCTCCCCGGCCCCATCGCCACGATCGTCGAGTCCGCGTACGGCACCGCCGTCGCCGAGGTGTTCCTCATCGCCGCACCGATCGCGCTCATCGCGCTCGTCTGCGTCCTGTTCCTCAAGGAGGTGCCGCTCGCGACCAAGTCGAATGCCGAGCTGCGCCTCGAGGAGCTAGCCCGCACCGAGGCAGCGGCGGACGGCTCCGGCGACGCCACCGACACCGCCGACGCGCCTGACGCGTCGACCGCCTCCGTCCGGTAGCGCCCGCCGGCACTGCCCCTCCGGCAGCGCCGTCTCCGGAGCGCCCCTCCGACACCAACCCGCCGGCACTCCCCCGCCGGAACGACTCGTAGGTCGTGAGCACCGTTCGATGGTGCTCACGACCTACGAGTCCCCCACCCCATACGACTCGTAGGGCCCCAGCACCGTTGAACGGTGCTGGGGCCCTACGGGTCGTTCGGGGTGGGTGGGTCAGCTCGGGTCGAAGGCGAGCGACACCGAGTTCATGCAGAAGCGGTTGCCGGTCGGCGTCTGCGGCGCGTCGGGGAAGACGTGCCCGAGGTGCGACCCGCACCGTGCGCAGCGCACCTCGGTGCGACGCATGCCGAGCGAGTCGTCGTCGAGCAGCTCGACCGCGTCGGAGCGGCTCGCCTCGTAGAAGCTCGGCCAGCCGCAGCCGGCGTCGAACTTCGTGCCCGCGTCGAAGAGCTCGGCGCCGCATGCACGGCAGCTGTAGGTGCCGGCGCGGGCCTCGTCGAGCAGCGCACCCGACCACGGTCGCTCGGTGCCGGCCTGGCGCAGGACGTGAAACTCCTGCGGGCTCAGCTCGACGGTCCACTCGTCGTCGGTCTTCTCGATCTCGTACGCCATCTCGGCCCCTCCGTCGTCGTTCCACCCATCATCCCCCGCCCGGCAACCCCTTCTCGTCCCCTGCCCTCCCGGATGCTCCACCGCCCCCGCGCGGTGCCCTGGATGCCGATAGCCGATCGACGCTCAGTACGCGCGATGCTCCGGGTGCCGATAGCCGATCCACGCTCACTACGCGCGGCACCCTGGGTGCCGATAGCCGATCCACGCCCGGGACGCGCACGGATCGGCTATCGAGCCCCTCGACGCACCTCCCGCGGCGGAGTCAGGGGCTTCGATAGCGGATCGGCACGGCTTAGCCGTTCCGATCCGCTATCGAGCGCGCGCCGAGCGCGCCGAGCGCGAGCCGAGCGCGGGCCGAGCGCAGCCGAGCGCTGCTGAGCGCGGCCGGGGACGACGAAGCCCCTCCGCACCGGGGTGCGGAGGGGCTTCGTCTCAGGGCTGGACGATCAGCGGCGGCCCGAGCGGGCGCCGCGCGACATCTCCACGAGGCCGCGGCCCGCCGACGACGGCGCCGCGCCACGCTGCTGGCCCGACGAGCGGCTCGACGAGCTCGCGCCCGACGCACCCGCGCCCGACGACTGCCGACCGGAACCCTGCGCGCCGCCCGTGCGAGCAGCCCCGGTCTCACGACCAGCACCGGCACCACGACGACGCCCACCCGAACGCGCACCCTCGGGGCGCGACGGGTCACCACGACCGGCGCCAGGCTTCGCGCCGCGCTGCTGATCGCCACGAGCGACGTCGCCGCCACGTGCACCACCGGCAGAGCGACCGTCGGCCGCCGCACCGCCGCGACCACGGCCCGTGCCGCCGTCGGCTGCCTTCTTCTTGCGCGGCTGCTTGGGAGCAGGCTGCGCGGCCGCGGGAGCCTCGGACGGCTTTACGCGCGGGGCGACCTCGCCGACGAGGTCGGCGACGAGCTGGTCCGTCGCGCGCACGCGCACGGGCGTGACCTTGATGCCGGCCTTGCGGGTGAGGTCCAGCACGTCGCCGCGCTGCTCGGGGAGCATGACGGTGACGACGACGCCACCCTCGCCCGCGCGCGCCGTGCGGCCCGAGCGGTGCAGGTACGCCTTGTGCTCGGCCGGCGGGTCGACGTGGACGACGAGCCCGACGTGGTCGACGTGGATGCCGCGC
The DNA here is from genome assembly GCF_011300875.1 of Sanguibacter sp. HDW7. Classification (NCBI taxonomy): domain Bacteria; kingdom Bacillati; phylum Actinomycetota; class Actinomycetes; order Micrococcales; family Sanguibacteraceae; genus Sanguibacter; species Sanguibacter sp. HDW7. The sequence goes on from NZ_CP049862.1 coordinate 2,940,413, forward strand.
GCGGCGATGTCGGTCGCGACGAGCACCTTGACGGCGCCCGTCGTGAACGCCTCGAGGTTCCGCTCGCGCGCACCCTGCGAGAGGTTGCCGTGCAGGTCGACGGCGGGAACGCCCTCGGCCGTGAGCGTCTTGGCCATCTTCTTGGCCTGGTGCTTGGTGCGCATGAAGAGGATGCGACGGTCGGCGCCGGACGCGAGCGCGAGGACGAGGTCCTTCTTCGCGGCGGCGTCGGCGACCGCAAGGACGTGGTGCGTCATGGCGGTGACGGGCGACGTCTCGGGGTCGACCGAGTGGTGCAGCGGCTTGTGGAGGTAGCGCTTGACGAGCACGTCGACGCCGTTGTCCAGCGTCGCGGAGAACAGCATGCGCTGGCCCTCCGACGGGGTGCGGTCCATGATGCGCTTGACGCCCGGCAGGAAGCCGAGGTCGGCCATGTGGTCGGCCTCGTCGAGCACGGTGATCTCGACGTCGTCGAGCGTGAGGTGGCGCTGACCGAGGAGGTCCTCGAGGCGGCCGGGGCAGGCGACGACGACGTCGACGCCCTTCTGCAGGGCCGTGACCTGACGCGACTGGGCGACGCCGCCGAAGATCACGGTCGTCGTGAGGCCGAGCGCCTTCGCGAGCGGCGCGAGTGTCGCGTCGATCTGCGAGGCGAGCTCGCGGGTCGGGGCGAGGACGAGCGCGCGCGGGCGGCCGGGCTTCGTCTTCCCGGACCGCGTCGCGTCGAGGCGCGTGACGATCGGCAGCGAGAACGCGAGGGTCTTGCCGGAGCCGGTGCGGCCGCGGCCGAGGACGTCGCGGCCCGCGAGCGTGTCGGGGAGCGTCGCGGACTGGATGGGGAACGGCGTCGTCTTGCCGTCGCGGGCGAGCTCGGCGACGACGGGGGCGGGCAGGGGCAGGTCGGAGAACGACCGGAAGGTCTGGGTCATGTGTCTTCCTGGTTCGGCCCGGCGCACGGCGCACGAAGGCGCTCGGTGTCGACCGGGGTCGGGGTCCGCCGCACGAGGCAGGATCACGGCTCCGCGCGGGGCGCGGCCAGGGATCGTGCGGGACTCCACGACGCGGGACCGGCGGTACGCGCGGTCCTCGTGACCCATTCTCTCATCTGCGAGCAACGACCGTCACCCCGTCCCGAGGGTGACGCGCCCGACACCCGCGAGATAGCGGTCCCGGGTCGAGATAGCGGTCTGCAGACCGCTATCTCGGCTGCAGACCCCTATCTCGCGGTCAGGCTTGGCAGGAAGGGAGGGCAGGATGGTTGCGTGATTGACGTGCTGCGTGACATCTGGGAGGCCGCGACGACCGCGTCGCCCGCCCCCGAGACCACCCTCGTGCTCGCTGCCGCCGTGACGGCGTTGCTGCTCGTCGTGTGGCGTCCCGCGTGGGGCGTCGTGCGGCACGGCGTGACGACCGTGCACGAGGCGTGCCACCTGCTCGTCGCCGCGCTCACGGGCCGCAGGATCATGGGCATCCGGCTGCACTCGGACACCTCAGGCCTCGCCCTGTCGAAGGGCCGCCCGCGCGGACCCGGCATGGTCCTCATGACTGCCGCCGGCTACTCCGGTCCGGCGGTCGTGGGGCTCGCGGCGGCGTTCGGCGTCGGACGCGGCTATGACGTCGGGGTGCTGTGGGCTCTCGTCGTGCTCGCGATCTTCGTGCTGCTCATGATCCGCAACTGGTACGGGCTGTGGACGATCCTCGTGACGCTCGCCCTGCTCGGCGCGCTCACGTGGTGGGGCACGCCCGAGGTCCACGCGTTCGCGGCGCACGCGGTTGCGCTCGTGCTGCTGCTCGGCGCTGTGCGCGCCGTCGTCGAGCTCGGGCTGTCGCGGCGCGGTGGTCGGGCGCGGTCGTCCGACGCCGATGCGCTCGGCAAGCTCACACGGACGCCCGGCGGCCTGTGGGTCGCGGTGTTCGTGCTCGTCACGGGTGCGTGCCTCGCGCTCGGCGCGTGGTGGCTCGTCGGCCCGACGCTCTCGGGCGTCGCGGACGCGGCGGCGGCGCTGCTCCCCCGCTGACCCGACGGCCCACCCCCTCCTCCTCCTCTGCGACGGATTGACTGCTTCCGACCACCTATGGTCGGAAGCAGTCAATCCGTCGGGGGTCAGGAGGCCGCGAGGCGGGCCGTGAGGGTGTCGCGGGCCTGCTGGGCCACCGGACGGACGGTCTTGTCGCGGTCGCTGAAGTGCTGCGCGATGACCGCGTGGTGCTCCTCGGAGCCCTGGGCGGCGAGCGCACGCAGCGCGGCGGCGCGGACGCGCGGGTTCTCGTCGTTCGTCAGCGCGACGACGTCGGAGAGCGCCGGGAGGTCGCGCTCGAGCACGACGCGCAGGCACATCTCGCGCACGCGCCACGACCGGTTCTGCAGACCCGCGAGGACGTCGGGCATCACCGAGTCGTCCCAGACGAACAGGAGCGTGCGGGCGCCCCAGAGCTCGGGCCAGTAGAGGGCCGGCGCGCCGTCGAGGATGCCGAGCCCGTGCCGACCGCCCGCGTAGAGCAGGAAGTCCTTGCCGGCGTTCTCGCCGCGCAGCAACTTGGCCGCCTTCTGCTCGACCGCCTGCGCACCGTAGTGGGCGACGGCCGCAGCGATGCGCTCACCGGTCGGCAGGTCGAGGGGGATGTCGGGGTGGGGGTTCAGCTTCTTGTCCATGGCACGGCCAGCCTAGTTCGATCGGGGCGCGGACGGCGACGGCACAGGCTCCCGGGCACCGCCGACGGCGCGTGACGCGCGTGCCCGACGGACGAGGGCGTCGACCGCCGCGGCCCCGGCCGCGCCGAGGACAGCGACGAGCAGGTCGGTCACGACGAACGTCGACCCGATCACGACCCGCGAGAGGGGGACGGCCGACGCGAGCGTGGCGGGCAGCCCCGTGAGCTGCAGCAGCTCGATACCCACGCCGATCGCTGCGGCCACGAGCCCGACGGAGAGGGACCGCGCTGCGGGTGCGACGAACGCGCACAGCACGACGAGCAGCGCGGCGTAGAGCAGCCCGCCTGCGACGTCCCCGGGCGCCCCGGGCAGCGTCCGCGCGCCGAGGCCGACAGGAACAAGCAGCGCGGCGACGAGCAGGAGGACGAGGCGGCGGCGTGTCACTGGTCGTGCCGCAGCGCGACGACCCGCTCGGCGAACACCCGGGACATGCGGGCCCGCCACGACGGGGAACGTCCGAACGACGGCGGCAGGTCGTCCACCGGGTCGACGTCGGAGTCATCCGCAAGGACACCGTCGATGAGCAGATAGGTGGGGTCCGGGAGCGGCGCGAGCCACGGGATCGTCATCCACGGCGAGGTCGGCTCGGCGAGCAGGAGCTCGAGCTCACGTCGCGTGATCGCGTCGAGACGCTCACCGACCCGCCCGTCGAGGCTCCCCCAGTAGCGACGGCCCGCGCGCATCTGCTCGCTGAAGTCCTCCCAGCTCGAGCACGCCTCACGCAGCGCGTGCGCGGCGATGAGCGCGGTGTCCCGCGCCTCGGCCTCGCTGAGCAGCCCGGCCGAGAGACCGTCGCGGACGAGGCCCACAACCCGCACGTGGTCCCACACGAGGAAGTCGACGTCCATCGTGCTCGGATCCTGCTCGCGCACGCGATGAAACCTCACGAGCTCCTCGACGGCCTTCTGCTCCTCCCGGTCGGCTCGCTCGCGGATCCGCTGCTCGACCTCGCGGGCCTCGCTCGGGGTGAGGGCCGACCAGGTCTCGCGCTCGCGCTCGAACTGCTGCCGCTGCCCGCGCCAGAGCATGTCGAGGAGGACGCTCCTCAGCCGGGGCGTGTCCTCGATGCCCCAGACGTTCGCGAGAACCTTCTGCCGCGCCTCGCGGTCGGGCCGCAGGAGCGAGTCGACGGGCGCCTGGGAGTGGAGCGAGTGGAGCGCGTCGAACGCGGCGAGGTGCGCCTCGACGCCCGTGCGGTCGTGCCCCTGCTCGTCGGACCAGGTGAGTGCGGGCACGTCGATCGCCTCGGCCTGCGGCGTGGCTGCCCAGGCCTCGGCCTGCGGCTGCTTCGCCGTCCGGCGGCGCTGCACGACGACGCCCGCCAGCGCGATCACCGCGGCGATCGCGGCAGCGCCGAGCGCCCGCTCGATCCCCTCACCCGTCATGTGTCCCAACCTAGCGCCGACACCGCAGGTGGCCAGACCTTTGCAGGTCAGGCCTCGTCACGGCACGACGAGCCCGCCGAAGTAGTCGAGCGCGTACGCCTCGACACCGTCGACGAGGATGACCTCGCGCCCGTGGAACCGCCCGACGCCGCCCGTCGATGCGTCGACGTACGTGCCGTGCTCGCCGACGTGCTCGTAGCCGCCGAGGAACCGCCCCTCGATGTACATCGCGCTGAGCGCGGCCTTGATCGTCAGACCGGCACGCTCGCCGTCGACGAGGTCGGGGCGGAGCACCGCCCCGTAGTAGCTCATGGCCCAGACGGGCTCGTCGTCGAGCCACACGACCTCCTGCCCGTGGAAGTCAGTGCCGCCGACGTAGGAGTCGAGGTAGGACCACCGCCCGTCACGCCACCCGAGGTCGTGCGAACCTGTGCGCGACGCCGGCGCCGTCACGCCGCCCCCGACGTACGTCGCCGTCTTCGCCGCGACGACGACCTTCTCGAGCTCTGCCAGGTCCATGTCCGCTCCGTCCTGCGCCCACGGCGGGCGCGTCGCGCCCCCCGTGGGCGTCATGCGCAGGATGCCCCGAGCCACCGACATTCGGCGCGGGCGGCGTCTTCGGCCCACTAGACTCGCCCCGGGCCTGTAGCTCAGCTGGCAGAGCATCGGACTTTTAATCCGCGGGTCGTGGGTTCGAGCCCCACCGGGCCCACCACACGTTGCCGAACGTCACCCGCCGGAAGGGGCTGACACGGGCGATCCTGCGCCGCTACGGTTCGTGCCATGATCCGTCGTCACGCCGCGCTCGCGCTCGCCGCAGCCCTCGCAGTCTCCCCGCTCCTCGCCGTACCGGCGACCGCAGCCCCCACGGCGACCGCGGCCGCGACAGCAGCCGCGTCGGTCGCCGAGGTTCGCCCCGCGACGCCGCACGTCGCCGCTGGCGCGAAGCGCTACAAGAACTGCGCCGCGCTCAACCGTGCCTACAAGGGCGGCGTCGCCCGCGACTCCAAGGCCCGCAACATGAAGACGGTGCGCGGCAAGAAGGTCCGTGCGACCTCGACGTACAAGGCCAAGGTCTCGAAGTCCCTCTACGCCGCGAACAAGAGTCTCGACCGTGACAAGGACGGCATCGCCTGCGAGCGCTGAGCACGGGGCACGGGGCACTGACTCGGCCGCAGCCAGGCGGATGACGCGCTCCCTCGCGACATGGGATCATCGGGGCACCTACTGACGAAGGGGCACGTCATGACGACCTCGCAGGACCGCACTACCAGCATCGGCCCGACTCACGGGCAGTGGCTCGAGACGCAGGGTTCCAGGCTGGCGCCCGACGACCCTGCGACGGCCCGCTCGTGGAAGCCGCTCACGGTCCTCGTCGCGGTTGCGCTTGCCTCGGGTCTCATCGGCTTCGGCGTGGGTGCGTCGCTCGGCGCGGACGACAAGGACGCGCGGCTCGAGATCGTCGACCTTCAGACGGAGCTCACCCAGGAGCGGCAGCAGCGCACGAACCTCGAGAAGCGGGTCGCCGAGCTCGAGAAGGCGGCCGAGCAGGCCGGCTGAGCCGCCGCCCGCCCCGCACACGCACGACCGCCATGACGAGGCGCGGCCGCGTCGCCACGGCACGCGGCCGCGGACAGGGCGTGGGAGCACGGCTGGGCGTGTCGCGGGTAGCGTCGGCCTCGTGACCCGGATCATCGCCCACCGCGGCGCCTCAGCGGCCTTTCCCGAGCACACGCGCGCCGCGTACGTCGAGGCGCTCGCGCAGGGCGCGGACGGGCTCGAGTGCGACGTGCAGCTCACGGCCGACGGCGCCGTGGTGCTGTGGCACGACGCGACGCTCGACCGCACGTCCGACGCCGTGGGCCCGCTGCACGAGCGGACGCTCGCGGAGCTGCGCGCGCTCGACGTGTGGTCGTGGAAGGGCACGCCTCCTGACGGGAACGACGACCAGCTGCTCACGCTCACCGACCTCGTCGGCCTCGCGGTCGCCGCGGGCCGGCCGGTGACGCTCGTCGTCGAGCTCAAGCACCCGAGCCCCGCGGGTCAGGGCCTCGAGGACGCGGTGCTCGCGACGCTCGCGGCGTCGGGCTGGGACGCAGCCACGGGCCGCGTCGGCGCGACCGACGTCGACGTGACGTTCATGAGCTTCTCGCCCGCCTCCCAGCGCCACCTCGCGGCGACGGTCCCGCCCGAGCAGCTCATGTTCCTCGTCGACGAGGTGGACGACGCCGACCTCGTCGCGGAGCTCGCACCGGACGGCGGCGCGGACCCGGCTGCGGTGGCGCGCCTGCGGGCGCTCGTCGCGGACGCGCGCGCCGACGTCGTCGCGGGACGGATCGGGGGTCTCGGCCCGTCGGTTGCGTGGTGCCGCGCCCACCCCGGCGAGATCCGTGCGGCGGTCGCGCTGGGCCGCACCGTCCGGGTGTGGACGGTCGACGACCCCGACGACGCGCGCTTCCTCGTCGGGCTGGGCGTCACCGAGCTGACGACGAACCGTCCGGGCGACCTCCGCGCCGAGCTCGAGGGCTGAGAGCGCCGATCGTCACGCGTCCCGCACGGCAGTGACCCGCGGCACGACCGCGTCCGGGCCCGAGCGCACCTCGAGCCACGCGAGGACGTGCCGCAGGTAGGCCTCGCGCACGGGCGACGGCGACAGCGTGAGGTCGTGCGCCCCGCCCTCGAAACGCTCGAGCGTGACGTCCCGCCCGACGAGGTGGGCGCGGTCCGCGATCTGCTCGACGTCGAGCACGCGGTCGCCGCCCGGCCCCGACGTCGTCGACGCCGCCACGAGCACCGGCACGCGCACGTCGAGCCCTCGTCCGAGCCGCGCGTGCCCGCGCCGCACGGCGCGGATCCAGCCGGCCCGCGCGGGTACTCCGTCAGGGCTCTTCCACGCGGTGTCGAAGTCCCACTCGCCGCCGTTGGCGCGCAGCAGGTCGTGCGCATAGCCCGACGGCGAGGAGTGGACGATCCGCTCGGGGTCCCACGGCGCGACCCGGTCGAGGATGTGCGTGCCGACGGTGCGGTCGAACCACGGCGCATCGAGGTCGAACCACGGCGAGTTGAGCACGAGCGCGTCGACCACGACCTTGCGGCGCATCGAGTGCGCCCACAGCGCGGCCGTGAGCCCGCCCGTCGAGTGCGCGTGCACCGCGAGCACGTCGTGCTCCCGACGGATCCACGCGGCCGCGCGCGTGAGCTCCTCGGAGTACACCCGCAGGTCCGTGACGAAGTGCGGCAGCTGCCACGGCCGCAGGGACCGGCCAGCGGCACGCAGGTCGAGGCCGAACACGTCCCAGCCGGCACCGTCGAAGGCCTCCGCGACGTGCGTCTGGAAGACGTAGTCGTTGAAGCCGTGGACGAGCAGCACCGCGCGCCGCCGCGACGGCGCGTCCGGCCCGCGCGGCACGTACCTCACGAGCGTCGCGACGACGGGACCCCGCGCATCACCGGGCAGGTCGAACGTCGCGCGCTCGTAGCCCTCGCCGAGGACGTCAGGGAGCCAGCGCACGGGCGTCAGGCCGCCGTGACGTCGTCGACGCGGCGGTCCGCGGCCGCGGCCACGCCCGGCACGGGCAGGAGCAGGACGAGGCCGACGAGCAGCACGAGCATGAGCCCGAGCACGCCGAAGTGCTGCTGGCCCGTGAGCGAGATGAACACGGCCCAGGCGGCGGGCGCCATGAAGCTCGCGGCGCGTCCCGTCGTCGCGTAGAGGCCGAAGATCTCCGACTCGCGGCCGGGCGGCGTGCGGCGCAGGAGCAGCGCGCGGCTCGAGGACTGCGCCGGCCCGACGAACACGCACAGCAGGAGGCCGAAGATCCAGAAGATCGTCTGTCCGCCCTCGTGGAGGACGAACACGGCGAGCCCCGAGACGAGGAGGCCGACGAGCGAGGTGACGATGATCGCCTTGGGCCCGACCTTGTCCTCGATGAAGCCCGCGATGACCGTCGCGATGCCCGAGACGACGTTCGCGGCGATCGCGAAGACGATGACCCCTGAGGCCGTGAAGCCGAAGGTCACGGACGCGATGACGGCGCCGAACGTGAAGACGCCCGCGAGCCCGTCACGGTAGACGGCCGACGCGATGAGGAAGCGCAGCACGTCGCGCCGGTCGCGCCACAGGCCGGCGACGTCCGCGAAGAGCTTGCGGTAGGCCCCGACGATGTCGAGGTGCGCGCGCGTGCGCGACGCCCTGACCTCGGGCACCGCGACGAGCACGGGAATCGCGAACGCACCGAACCACAGGGCAGAGACGAGCACGGCGACGCGGATGTCCATGCCGTCCTCCCCCGTGACGCCGAACCAGCCGACCTCCGGGTTGATGAACCCGACGAAGAGGATGAGCAGCAGCACGATGCCGCCGATGTACCCGGCGCCCCACCCGATGCCGGAGATCCGTCCGACGTTCGCCCGCGTCGAGACCTGCGAGAGCGTCGCGTTGTAGTTGACCGACGCGAGCTCGAAGAACACGTTGCCGACGGCGAGCAGGAAGATGCCGAGCAAGAGGTTCTGCGTGAGCGAGCCCGGGTCCGGCGTCACGAAGAACATCGCGGCGCTGATCGCGACCGTGATGCCCGTGTGGATGCCCAGCCACAGGCGGCGACGCCCCGAGTCGTCCGAGCGCGCGCCCGTCACGGGCGCGATGAGCGCGATGAGCACGCCGGCGGCGGCAAGGCCCCAGCCGAGCCACGACGAGTGGTCCGCGAGGACGGCGTCGAGCGCCCGCTGCGCCGGCCCGTCCGTGATCTGCGCGGCGGTCTCCGCCTTCGCGGCGTCGACGACGCTCGCGTCGACGAACGACTCCGACGTCAGCCAGCGGGTGAACACGAACGTCGTGATGACCGCGTTGAACGCGGCCGAGCCCCAGTCCCACAGGGCCCAGGCGACGACCTTGCGCGCGGGGACGGATGCGGTGGGGGCGTCGCCGTCGACGTCGGTGGCCTGGTAGGTCATGGACGGATCGTAGGCCCAACGTCCTACGCGCGCGTGGACCTCACCCGGCCGGACGGTGTCGCGCCGATGGCCGGGGGCGCGGGACGGAGGTCCGAGAACGCGAGAGGCCCCGTCCTCGCGGACGGGGCCTCTCGGTGCTGTGGCCACTGGCAGGGTCGAACTGCCGACCTTTCGATTTTCAGTCGAACGCTCTACCAACTGAGCTAAGTGGCCGTAGCCGACAACGCCCGGTCTTGTGGACCGGGCGCTGATCGAGCGACCCCGACGGGACTTGAACCCGCGACCTCCGCCGTGACAGGGCGGCGCGCTAACCAACTGCGCTACGGGGCCTTGACGTGCAAGACCTTGATCTTACTAGTACCCCCAACGGGATTCGAACCCGTGCTACCGCCGTGAAAGGGCGGCGTCCTAGGCCGCTAGACGATGGGGGCCTAGTCCATCTCGCCGATCCGCCGTGATGGCCGGTCCGCTGAGGACGTCGGTAACTATATGCGCCAGATGGCGTGCGTGCAAAATCGGCATGATCCCGCGGCCCTCAGGGGGCGCGCACGGACGCCGCGCACCTGACACGATGGGGGCGTGATGGAGATGACCAGGGAGCGGTTCGAAGAGCTCGTGAGCGACGCGCTCGACGAGATACCGCCCGAGCTCACGGCGATGATGGACAACGTCGTCGTCCTCGTCGAGGACGACGCCCCGGCCGACGACCCCGACCTGCTCGGCGTCTACGACGGCATCCCCCTCACGGAGCGCAGCCTCTCCTGGACGGGCCTGCCCGACCGCATCACGATCTTCCGCAACCCGACGCTCGCGATCTGCGAGACCGAGGACGACGTCGTCGACGAGGTGTCCATCACCGTCGTCCACGAGATCGCGCACCACTTCGGGATCGACGACGACAGGCTCCACGACCTCGGCTGGGACTGACCCGGACGTCCCCTCGCGACGGGGCGGCCCGCCGATAGGATCGGTGCCATGACGATCCTCGTGACCGGCGGAGCCGGCTACATCGGTGCCCATGTCGTCCGTGTGCTCCACGAACGCGGCGAGGAGGTCGTCGTCGTCGACGACCTGTCGACCGGGCGCGCCGAGCGCATCGGCGGCGCCACCCTCGTGCACCTCGACGTCGCCTCCCCCGAGGCCGTCGGCACGCTCACGCGCACCATGCGCGACCACGGGGTCACCGCGGTCATCCACTTCGCCGCGCGCAAGCAGGTCGGCGAGTCCGTGGAGCGCCCCGCGTACTACTACCAGCAGAACGTCGGCGGCCTCACGAACGTCGTCTCCGCGATGGAGGCCGCGGGCGTCGACCGCCTCGTGTTCTCGTCGTCCGCCGCGACCTACGGCATGCCCGCCGTCTCGCTCGTCGAGGAGAAGCTCCACGCGGAGCCCATCAACCCGTACGGCGAGACCAAGCTCATCGGCGAGTGGCTCGGTCGCGCCGCGACCCGGGCGTGGGGCCTGCGCTTCGTCGCGCTGCGCTACTTCAACGTCGCGGGCGCGGGCTGGGACGAGCTCGGGGACCCGGCGATCCTCAACCTCATCCCCATGGTGCTCGACCGCGTCGAGCGCGGCGAGCGCCCCGCGATCTTCGGCGACGACTACCCGACGCCCGACGGCACGTGCATCCGCGACTACATCCACGTGCTCGACCTCGCCGAGGCGCACGTCGCCTCGCTCGAGTACCTCGCCGAGGACTCCCGCGAGCACGACGTCTTCAACGTCGGCACCGGCCGCGGCGCCTCGGTCCGCGAGGTCATCGACGGCCTCGCCCGGGTCTCGGGCGTGACGATGGACGCCGAGATCAAGCCGCGCCGCGCGGGCGACCCGCCCCACCTCGTCGCGTCGCCCGAGCGCATCAACACGGTCCTCGGCTGGCACGCGACCCACACGTTCGACGACATCCTCACGTCGGCGTGGAGCGCGTGGCAGGCCGGCCCCCGCCGCATCGAGGCGTGACCCACCACGAGCCTGACCAGCATCGTGAGGTGCCGCGGATTGAAACCCGCGGCGCTTCGCGGTTGAGTTGACCCAAGCGCCGCGCGCGCACCGCCGACGAAGGCAGGGAACCATGAGCACCACCGACGACCCGCAGGGCGAACCGAGCATCGGCGAACTCTTCGGCAGGCTGAGCGAGCAGACGAGCCGGCTGGTCCACGCCGAGATCGCGCTCGCGAAGGCCGAGATGAAGGCCCGCGCCGTCCGGCTCGGCGCCGGGGCGGGACTGCTCGTCGCAGCGGGCGTCCTCGCGCTCTACGCGATCGACAAGCTCTTCGACGCTGCCGCGCTGGGCCTTGCCGAGGCTGTGCCGCCGTGGCTCGGGTTCCTGCTCGTCGGCGTCGTCCTGCTCATCGTCGTCGGCGTCCTGGCCTTCGTCGGCTCCCGGCTGCTCAAGGCCGCCAACCCGCCCACGCCGTCGCGCGCGACAGCCAACCTCAAGGACGACGTCGCAGCGCTCAAGAAGGGTCTCGGACGATGATGGCCAAGGAACCGTTCACCGCGACCGACCCCGGCATCCTCGCGGCCGAGGCCGCGGTGCTCGCGGCCCGCGCCGAGCTCGCCGGCACCGTCGACGCGCTCTCCGGGCGCCTCGACCCCCGGGTCAAGGCCCAGGAGGCCGCTACGGCCGCCAGGACGGCCGTGCACGACGCCCAGGGCCTCCTCACGGGCCAGGGGTTCCCCGCGGAGGACCCGCGCCGGTCGCGCAACGTCAAGCTGCTCGCGGGCGCCGTCCTCGGCGCTGTCGCGCTCGTCGCGATCCTCGTCATCCGGCGCCGCTGACGCTCGCCGCAGGGAGCCGCGCGCCGGCCCCTGGAACGTCGATGGCCGGGACCCCAGCGGGGTCCCGGCCATCGACCTCTCCGCACCGTGGACGGGTGCGGCACTCAGCTCAGACGCTCGGCGTGCCGGCCTCGGACGAACCGGCGCTCAGAAGTGCGAGCACCTCCGCCTCGCGGTAGCGGCGGTGGCCACCGAGGGTGCGGATCGCCGAGATCTTGCCAGCCTTGGCCCAACGGGTGACCGTCTTCGGGTCGACGCGGAACAGGCTCGCAACCTCAGCAGGCGTGAGCAGGACTTCGGACTCAGTGCCGTGGACGGGCATGGTCACTCCTTCGAAAGTGTTCAGTTACTGCATGATGTTTCCGCATGCAAGTGAGAAGCGTAGCAAGTCCAGCTGATGATCCGGTGAGATTTCAGCCGCTAATCTCCGAATCAGGACCTACGACCCCATCGTCGCGCGAAAACACGGCAGCCACCAGCCCTGGACACGGGCGATTCGCCGATGGCAGAACCGGCTCCCGAGGCCTTCGTCACCCACCACGGAAGTGGTCGGAACCCGTCCGTCTCATGTACCGTGGGCCTCGAATGAGACACCACGAGGGGCCGCCCGCGTCCGGAGCAGACGCAGGGCCAGTCCCGTATCGACTCCAAGGGAGGTCGGAGCCATGGGCCGCGGCCGTCAGAAGGCGAAGCAGACCAAGGTCGCTCGCGAGCTGAAGTACTACACACCTCCCACGGACATCAAGGCGCTCGAGCAGGAGCTCGCCCACACGAAGCGTTCGGACGTCGCGGTCGACGACCGCGAGGACGAGGACCCGTACGCCGGCTGGAGCGACAAGGACTGAGCGTCCTGAGCAGTTCGCAGGAGCACGAACGAGGAGCGCCGCCCCACCGGGCGGCGCTCCTCGTTCTGTCCCCGGAAAAGGTGACCGGCCCCGACTCGTAGGTGCGGAGCACCATCGAAAGGTGCTCCAGGCCTACGGGTCGCCCCGGTGGTCCGACTCGTAGGCCCCCAGCACCGTCGAACGGTTCTGGGGGCCTACGAGTCAGCGGAGGGACGGCTCAGCGGTAGTCGCCGACGAGGCGCACAGCGCCCGCCTGGACGCCCTTCGTGCCCGCCACGAGCTCGAGGCCCGCGTGCTCGTCGGAGAGCTCAGCAACCTCGCCGAGGACCCACGCGTCGACGCCGAGCGCACGGCAGCGCGCGATCGCCGCGTCAGCGCCCTCAGCACCGACGATCGCGACCATGCCGACACCGAGGTTGAGCGTGTTCTCGAGGTCGCCGCGCGGCACGCTGCCGAGCTCGCGGACGGTGCGGAACACCGCGGGGACCTCCCACGACGCGCGGTCGACGGTCGCGACGAGGCCCGCGGGCAGGACGCGCGCGAGGTTGGCCGCGAGACCGCCGCCCGTGACGTGCGTGAACGCGTGGACCTGCGCCGCCTCGTCGGCCGCGAGGGCCAGGCAGTCGGACGCGTAGACCTTCGTCGGCTCGAGGAGCTCCTCGCCGAGCGTGCGGCCGAACTCCTCGACGTGACGGTCGAGCTCCCAGCCCGCGTGGCGCACGACGGCACGCACGAGCGAGTAGCCGTTGGAGTGGAGGCCGGACGCCCCCATGGCGACGAGGACGTCGCCCGCGCGCACGCGCTCCGGGCCGAGCATGGCGTCGGCCTCGACGACACCCGTCGCGGCGCCCGCGACGTCGTACTCGTCGACGCCGAGCAGGCCGGGGTGCTCGGCGGTCTCGCCGCCGACGAGCGCCGTGCCGGCGATCTCGCAGGCCTCGGCGATGCCGCGGACGATGTCCGCGATGCGCTCGGGCACGAGCTTGCCGCACGCGATGTAGTCCGTCATGAAGAGCGGCTTGGCACCCACGACGACGATGTCGTCGACGACCATGCCGACGAGGTCGTGGCCGATCGTGTCGTGCTTGTCCATGGCCTGCGCGATCGCGACCTTGGTGCCGACGCCGTCGGTCGACGTCGCGAGCAGGGGGCGCGTGTAGCCGACGAGCGCGGATGCGTCGAACATCCCGGCGAAGCCACCGACACCACCGAGGACCTCGGGTCCGTGCGTCTTGCGGACCGCGTCCTTCATGAGCTCGACGGCCTTGTCACCGGCCTCCGTGTCGACGCCTGCGGCGGCGTAGGTGATCGGCTCGGTCATGTGGCTCTCCTTGGTCGTGTCCGCCCGCGGGGTTCCCGCGGGCCGGGCGGTGCCGGCCGGGCCGGCCGTGCTCAGGGGTGGTCGAGGGCGGTCGCGCCGCCCGCGCTGACGGCGAGGTGGCGCAGGCCGGCCTCGGGCTCGCCGAGGGCGGCCGGGGGCTCGAGGAGGTTCTTGCCGAGCTTGTCGTCGGCCGGGAGCTCGATCGGGTAGTCGCCCGTGAAGCACGCGGTGCAGAGCTTCTCGCGCGGCTGCTCGGTCGCCTCGATCATGGCCTCGAGCGAGATGTAGCCGAGGGAGTCGGCGCCGAGCGAGCTCGCGATCGCGTCGGTGTCGAGGCCGTTGGCGATGAGCTCGGCGCGCGAGGCGAAGTCGATGCCGTAGAAGCAGGGCCACTTGACGGGCGGCGCGGAGATCCTGATGTGGACCTCGGCCGCGCCGGCCTCGCGGAGCATGCGGACGAGCGCGCGCTGCGTGTTGCCGCGGACGATCGAGTCGTCGACGACGACGAGCCGCTTGCCGCGGATGATGTCGCGCAGCGGGTTGAGCTTGAGGCGGATGCCGAGCTGGCGCAGGGTGTCCGACGGCTGGATGAACGTGCGTCCGACGTAGGCGTTCTTCGTGAGGCCCTGGCCGAACGGGATGCCTGAGCCCTGCGCGTAGCCGACGGCGGCCGGCGTGCCGGACTCGGGGACGGGGATGACGAGGTCGGCCTCGACGGGGTGCTCGGCCGCGAGGCGACGCCCCATCTCGACGCGTGCGGCGTGGACCGAGCGTCCCGAGATCGAGGTGTCGGGGCGTGCGAGGTAGACGTACTCGAAGACGCAGCCGGCGCGCTCGACCTCGGCGAAGCGCTGCGAGCGCAGGCCGTCGCCGTCGATCGTGATCATCTCGCCGGGCTCGACCTCGCGGACGAAGGAGGCGCCGACGATGTCGAGCGCGCTCGTCTCCGAGGCGACGACCCAGCCGCGCTCGAGGCGACCGAGCACGAGGGGGCGCACGCCCTGGGGGTCGCGGGCCGCGTAGAGCGTGTGCTCGTCCATGAAGACGAGCGAGAAGGCACCGCGCAGGCGCGGCAGGACCTCGAGGGCCGTCTGCTCGAGCGAGTGGTCGGTGTCGCCGTGGAGGAGCGCGGTGACGAGCGCGGTGTCCGTCGTGTTGCCGCGCGCGAGCTCGCCGCGGGCCTGCTGGCCGTAGCGCTCGGTGACGAGCTCGAGGAGCTCGGCGGAGTTGACGAGGTTGCCGTTGTGGGCGAGCGCGACGGTGCCGACCTCGGTCGCGCCGAGCGTCGGCTGCGCGTTCTCCCAGGTCACCCCACCGGTCGTGGAGTAGCGGCAGTGGCCGAGGGCGATATGGCCCCGAAGCGCGTCGAGCGCGGTCTCGTCGAACACCTGCGAGACGAGTCCCATGTCTTTGTAGACGAGGATCTGCGTGCCGTTGCTCGTCGCGATGCCCGCCGACTCCTGGCCGCGGTGCTGCAGCGCGTACAGGCCGAAGTAGGTGAGCTTGGCGACCTCCTCACCAGGGGCCCAGACGCCGAAGACTCCGCAGGCGTCCTGCGGCCCCTTCTCGCCAGGCATGAGGTCGTGATTCAGTCGTCCGTCTCCACGCAGCGCCACGGGAGAAGTGTCCCACAGCGCCCGAGCGGTCCGGCAGGGCGCCAGCATGCGGACCGGCCGCGACCTGCACGTCGGCGACGGCCGTGCGCGCCCAGCTCGCGGACCCGTCGTCTCACGATGCAAAACGGACGGTTCGATCTGGAGCGATCTGGTCAGGAAAGCCGTACGTTCCTCGGCACCGGCCCGAACCACGGGCCCGCCGGAAGGATCACGCCATGCACGCACGAGACCGCCGCAGGAGCGCGGCGACGGCCACCGCCGTCGCCCTCCTCACGATGCTGGCGCTCAGCGCGTGCAGCCCCACGCCGATCGGCGGCGCAGCCGCCCCCGGCCCCTCCGACACGCCCCTCGCACTCGTCGGCTTCGCGGTCCCCAAGGCCGCGCACGACGAGGCCCAGAAGGCGTTCGCCGCGACCGAGGCCGGCTCCGGCACCTCCTGGACGACCTCCTACGGCGCGTCCGGCGACCAGTCGCGCGCCGTCGCCAACGGCCTCGACGCCGACGTCGTCCACTTCTCCCTCGAGGGCGACGTGACCCGCCTCGTCGACGCAGGTCTCGTCGCCGACACCTGGGACGACGGCGAGCACAAGGGCATCATCTCGGACTCCGTCGTCGTCCTCGTCGTCCGCGAGGGCAACCCGAAGAACATCCACGGCTGGGACGACCTCCTGCGCGACGACGTCTCCATCGTCACGCCCAACCCTGGCTCGTCGGGCTCCGCCCGCTGGAACATCCTCGGCGCCTACGGCTCCGTCGTCGCGAACGGCGGCACCGAGGCCGACGGCGAGGCCTACCTCCGGACGTTCTTCGACAACGTCGCCGCCCTCCCCGGGTCCGGTCGCGACGCGACCACCGCCTTCACGTCCGGCACGGGCGACGTCCTCATCAGCTACGAGAACGAGGCGATCCTCGCCCGCCAGCAGGGCGAGACCTTCGAGTACGTCGTCCCGGACGCGACCCTGCTCATCGAGAACCCTGCGGCCGTCCTCGTCGACGCCGACCCGCGCGGGCAGAAGTACCTCGACTTCGTCCTCTCCCCCGAGGGCCAGACGATCTTCGCGTCCAAGGGGTTCCGGCCCGTCGTCGACGTCGGCGACATCACCGTCGAGGGCGCCAACGACCCCGCCAGTCCCTTCCCCGCGCCGTCGAAGCTCTTCACCATCGCCGACCTCGGCGGCTGGTCCGACGTCAACGCGAAGTTCTTCGCCGACGACGGGCTCGTCACCCGCATCCAGCAGGAGAAGGGCGCGTCGTGACCACCACCGCACCACCGCCGGTGGCGCCCTCCGTCGCGGAGGGCGCCACCGGCGCGCGCAGGCCCCGACGCAGCCCACGCCCCCGCAGGTCCCGCGGCCCCCGCGACCTCACCCCCGCCTCCCGCGTCGGCCTCGGCGTCGGCGTCCTGTGGTTCTCGATCCTCGCGCTCATCCCCCTCATCGCCGTCCTCGTCGAGACCTCCCAGGGCGGGTGGGACGCGTTCGCCCGCGCCCTCACGACCCCGCAGACCGCCGCCGCCATCCGTCTCACCGTCGTCAACGCCCTCGGCGTCACCGTCCTCAACGCCGTCATGGGCACCGTCATCGCCTGGGTCCTCGTCCGCGACCGCTTCCCCGGGCAGCGCATCCTCGAGGTCCTCATCGACATCCCCTTCGCGCTGCCCACGATCGTCGCCGGCCTCGTCCTCCTCACCCTCTACGGGCCCACCAGCCCCGTCGGCGTCAACGTCGCCAACACGCAGTGGTCCGTGACGCTCGCCCTCGCGTTCGTCACGCTGCCGTTCGTCGTGCGCACCGTCCAGCCCGTCCTCGCCGAGCTCGACCGCGACGTCGAGGAGGCCGCCGCCTCCCTCGGCGCCAAGCCCTTCACCGTCCTGCGACGCATCGTCCTGCCCGCGCTCGTCCCCGCGATCGCCGCGGGGGCCTCGTTGTCCTTCGCGCGCGGCATCTCCGAGTACGGCTCCCTCGTGCTGCTCTCGGGCAACCTGCCCATGCGCACCGAGGTCGCATCCGTGCGCATCCTCGCCTACCTCGAGAACGGCGACCAGACGTCCGCCGCCGCGGTCGCGACCCTCCTCCTCGCCGTCTCCCTCGTCGCGCTCGTCACGCTCGACGTCCTCCAGCGGAAGGTCGCCAGCCGTGGCACGCACTAGCCCCTGGGTCCGGCGGGCCCTGCGCATCGTCGTCGTCGCCTACCTCGTGCTCCTCGTCGGCTGGCCCGTGAGCCTCGTCGTCCGCGCGACCTTCGCCGACGGCCTCACCGCGCTCCGCGACGCGCTCGGCGACCCCACCGTCGTCTTCGCCCTCAAGCTCACGGTGTCCGTCGCCGTCCAGGCGACGCTCCTCAACACGATCTTCGGTGTCGGGATCTCGCTGCTGCTCGTACGGACCGACTTCCGTGGCAAGCGGCTCCTGTCCGCCCTCATCGACCTGCCGCTGTCCGTCTCCCCCGTCGTCGTCGGCCTCGCGATCGTCCTCGCCTACGGGCCGCGCGGCGACTGGTTCGGGCCCTGGCTCGCCGACCGCGGCATCTCGGTGATCTTCGCGACCCCCGCGATCGTCCTCGCGACCGCCTTCGTCTCCCTGCCCCTCGTCGTCCGCGAGGTCGTCCCCGTCCTCGAGGAGATCGGGACCGACGAGGTCCAGGCCGCGCGGTCCCTCGGAGCGAGCGGCCCGCAGACGTTCTGGCGCATCACGCTGCCGGCGATCCGCTGGGCCGTCGTCTACGGCGTCGTCCTCACGCTCGCGCGATCGCTCGGCGAGTTCGGCGCCGTGAAGATCGTCTCGGGCAACCTCGAGGGACGCACCCAGACCGCGACGCTCCTCGTCGAGCAGCGCTACCAGGACTTCGACCACGCGACCGCCTACGCGACCGCCTTCCTCCTCGCCGCCGTCTCCGTCGCCGCCATCACCCTCGTCACCTATCTCCGCCCCGCGCACGGGAGCTCCCGATGACCCTCCCCGCCAGCGCCCCCGCCGACCGCGTCACCCGCACCCAGGAGCAGCCATGAGCATCGAGGTCCGCAACGCCACCAAGCGCTTCGGCGACTTCGTCGCGCTCGACGACGTCTCCGTGTCGATCCCGACCGGCCAGCTCACCGCCCTGCTCGGGCCCTCGGGCGGCGGCAAGTCGACCCTCCTGCGCATCATCGCGGGGCTCGAGACCGCCGACTCCGGCTCCGTGTCGATCGAGGGTCGCGACGCGACGCACGAGCCCGCCCAGAAGCGCAACGTCGGCTTCGTCTTCCAGCACTACGCCGCGTTCAAGCACATGTCCGTCGCGAAGAACGTCGCGTTCGGCCTCGAGATCCGCAAGACGCCCAAGGACGAGATCCGCGAGCGCGTCGACGAGCTCCTGCGGCTCGTGCACCTCCAGCAGTTCGCCGACCGCAAGCCCTCCCAGCTCTCCGGCGGGCAGCGCCAGCGCATGGCGCTCGCGCGCGCGCTCGCCGTGCGGCCCTCGGTTCTGCTGCTCGACGAGCCCTTCGGTGCGCTCGACGCCAAGGTCCGCAAGGAGCTGCGCGACTGGCTGCGGCACCTGCACGACGAGGTGCCTGTGACGACCGTCTTCGTCACCCACGACCAGGAGGAGGCGCTCGAGGTCGCCGACGAGATCGTCGTCGTCAACGAGGGCCGCGTCGAGCAGGTCGGCTCGCCCGACGACCTCTACGACGCCCCGGCGAACCCGTTCGTCATGGGCTTCCTCGGGCCGGTGACGCACCTCGGCGGGCGCCTCGTACGACCGCACGACGTCCACGTCTTCACCGAGCCGCCCGCGGGGCTCGCCGCGTCCGAGGGTCGCGTCGTGCGCAGCCTGCGGATCGGGTTCGAGGTGCGGCTCGACGTCGAGCTCGTCGGCGGGTCTTCCGGTGCGGCTCCGACGACCGTGACGCTCACGCGCGCGGAGTCGCGGGCGCTCGGCGCGGAGGCGGGCTCGGCGGTGTGGCTCCGCCCGGCGCCCCACGCGCTCACGCTCGCGGTCTGAGCGCCAGGTTCCCCCTCCCGCGCCCCGCCCGGCCCCGCGATCCAGCCGCAGGCTCGGCCCCGCTCACTCCGGCCCCCGAAGTCCCGACGGATTGACGCGTTCCGACCATTCGATGGTCGGAACGCGTCAATCCGTCGGACCGGAGGCGCCCCCTGGCTGCCACATACGGGTGCGGATAGCCGATCGGTGCACTTCCTCGCCCGCACAGCCTCACGGATAGCCGATCCGTACGTGTGAGACGTACGGATCCGCTATCGAAGGTCGCTCAGGGGCCGACCCCGAGGGTGGATCAGCTATCGGAACAGCTCAGCGGCGACGGGGACGGCGGGAGCGCCAGTCAGACGCCAGTGCGGCGAGCAGCGTGAGCGCGAGCGTCACGAGCATGACCTCGAACGCGAAGATCGTGCGCGACCAGCCCGGGTGCGACGCCGGGAAGACGACGTAGCCGAGGACCACGCCCAGCAGCAGCCCACCGAGGACCGCGACGAGCGCGAAGCGCCCGAAGCGCGGCGCACGACGAAGCGTCTCGCGATCGAGCACGACGGGGTGGGCCGCATCCGGGAAGGACGTGAGGGTCGGCGGCACCTCGTCCTCGGCGGCCTCGTCGTCGGCAGCGCTGGCATCGGTGGCAACGTTCACGGCGGCACCGGTCTCGGCGGCACCGGTGGCGGCGTCACCGGTGGCGGCGTCACCCGCATCGGCAGCCGTTTCGTCAGCAGCGTCCGCAACAGCGGCCTCGACCTCGGCCGCACCGGTCACGGTGGTATCCGCATCAGGCGCGGGCGCGTCGCCGTCGCCGACCCTGGCAGCGTCCGCAGCGGCGCGCTCGGGCGCCGCGGTCTCGTCGATGGGTGACTCCGCGTCGGTCGAGAAGAAGTCGTGGTTCTCATCGGCGGGGCGGGTCGGGTCGGGCTGGTCGGCAGGCGTCGTGCTCACCCCCCGACCCTAACGGTCCGCGCGCCTACGATCGGAGCATGCCCGCCCGACGACGCACCGACCCCGCCGTAGGCCGCGCGGCCCTCGCCCGCTGGCGTGAGGACCCCGACGACCGCGCCGCACGCCGCACCGCCGTGCGGTTCACGCTCGAGGAGATCGCCGAGATCGAGCCTGGCCACGCGGTCGAGCTGCGCGTCCCGCCGGACGGCGCCGTCCAGGCGATCGACGGCCCGCGTCACACGCGCGACACCCCGCCGAACGTCGTCGAGACCGACCCGCAGACCTGGCTCGCGCTCGTCACCGGCTCCCTCACCTGGTCAGACGCCGTCGCCGACGGACGGCTCCGGCCGTCGGGCACCCGCGCGGACATCTCGCGCCTGCTCCCGCTCCAGGCAGCTCGCGAACGCTAGGCGCGACGCTCACGCCCCGCCCGACGACCCCACCGTTGTCGCGTCGACGGCCGGCGCAAGGGTCTCGAAGCGCACGTTGCGTGCCGCGACGTCAGCGACGGTGAGCCGTACCCGGACGTGGTCGCCGGGCTCGAGCCCTGCACCCGTGGCCTTGGCGCGCACCGCGGGGTCGGCGATGAGGATCTCGCCCTTCGTCCCGGGCTCGTTCGCCTCGAGGCAGACGGCGTCGAACTCGTCGCCGAGCCGCCCGTGCAGGACCGCTGCCTCGACCGCGTCGAGGCAGCCGCGCTCGAAGGCCGCCGCGCGCCGTCCGGTCGACGACATGATCTCGGGCAGCCGGGCGAGGTCCGCGCGGACCGCGTCAGGAACCTCCTCGTCCGCACAGAGTGCGACGCAGATTGCGAGGCCGAAGCGGTCGACGAGCCGTCGGAGCGGCGCCGTGACGTGGGCGTACGGAGCAGCGATCGCAGCGTGACGTCGTGCGTCCTCGTCGTCGGGCAGAGGAGCACCACGCTCGGCGTCGAACGCGAGGTGGCCCGCACCGCGGAACAACGACGTGGCCTCTTCCATGAACGCCGCGTGCTGCGGGCTCCGGCCCTCGAGCGTCGCGACGAGCCCCGGGTAGTCGAGATCGCGCGGCCAGTCGATGCCGAGCGCGGCGGCGGCGCGCCGCAGCCGCCTGAGATCGCGCGGGTCGGAGGGCGGCAGCGTGCGGAGGATCCCGATCCCGCCGTCGATCATCATGCGTGCGGCCGCCATGCCGGTGAGCAGGGAGATCTGCGCGTTCCAGCCCTCGACGGGCAGGACGCGCCGGAACTCGAGGAGGGGCACGCCGTCGACGACTGCGGCCTCCTGCTCGGGGACGTCGAGCGACACGCCACCACGCGCCTGCTCGAGCGCCTGGCGCAGTGTGCCGACCGTCTGCAGCAGCCCGAGCAGCGAGGCGACACCCGCGGCGTCGAGACCGGCGACGGGATCGGCGGGGCGATCCGTGGGGGTGCCGTCGAGCACGGCCTGAGCCTGCGCGTACGACAGTCGCACGCGCGACCGCACGACGGACCTGCGCACCGTCGCGGCGGTCTGCTCGCCACGCTCGTCGAGCCTGATGTCCCACAGCAGCGCGGGTCTGTCGAGCCCTGGCAGGAGGCTCGCGACGCCCTCGGAGAGGACCTCGGGGTGCAGGGGGATGCGCGTGCCCGGCCCGTAGACGGTCGTGCCGCGTGCGAGCGTCTCGGCATCGAGCGCGCCGCCGGGTGCGACGGCCCCGGGGACGTCGGCGATCGCGTAGCGGACCCGGAAGCCGGTGCCGTCGCGCTCGATGTGGACGGCCTGGTCGAGGTCCATCGACCCCGGCGGGTCGATCGTCACGAGAGGAACGTCGCGCGCGTCGAGCACGCCCGCCGGGGGCGCTGCGACGTACGCGGCGAGGCGCTGCGCGACCTCGTCGGCCTCGGCGACGACGGCTGCAGGGAACTCCCCGGGCAGGTCGAGCTCGGCGCGCAGCGTGGCGAAAGAGGCGGCGAGCGCAGCACCAGGACCGGTTGCGAGGCGCAGGGTGTGGCGGGTCATCACTTCACCCGCCGTGCGACGAGCCCGAGCGCGTACGACTCGAACCACTGGCCCGCCGCCGGGCCTCCCCCGCACTGCCCGTCGGACTCGCCGGGGCGCTTGACCCACAGGTAGGCGTCGACGCCGCCCTTCGAGACCCAGCGCGGCCGCACGCCGAGGCCCTGGCCCGCCGGGTTGCACCACTCGCCCCGAGCGGTCGCCCGCCCGTTGCGCGAGGTGTCGACGACGAAGCGACGGTGCGACGAGCTCACGCCGAGCTTCGCGAGCCGGGCGGCGACCTTCTTCCCGTAGGCGACCTCGGACTTCGTCGAGTTGAAGTTCGAGACGTTGACGGCGAAACCGCGAGCGCCTGCGACGCCTGCGGCCTTGAGCCGCTTGGCCACGGTCGCCGGGCTGTTCCAGCGCGAGTGACCGCCGTCGAGGTACACCCAGGCGCCAGCCTTCGACAGGCGTGTGGTCGCGTTCTTGAGCAGCGACGTGCGCTGCGAGCCGCCGCAGGTGTGGCCGAGCGAGTCGGGCTCGAGCACGACGACGGCCTGCGAGCCCTTGAGCCCCGCCGCGACCTGCGCGATCCAGGCGCGGTACTCCGATGCGGAGAACCCGCCCGAGGACCATCCGCCGCAGTCGCGGTCCGGGATCGCGTAGAGAACCAGCTGCGGGACGCGCTTCTTGCGCTGGGCGGCCTTCACGTATGCGCGGACCTCGGACTTCACCGTGCTCGTGGGGTTCCACGTGCCGAACCAGCGGGCCTGGGGCGCGGTCGCGATGACGTCGAGCTTCTTCGCCGTGCTGCTTCGCCCCTCGCGGCGGGCCGCTGCTGCGGCGGACGCTGCCTGCGAGGTCGGGTCGACGTAGAGCTTGCGGGCGGTCCGGGACACGGCCGCGCCACCCTGGGATCCGGCCGAGACCGTCGGGCGGTCGACGCCTGCGGGCGCGACCGACGTCCCGGGCGAGGGTGAGGCGACGACCGGCAGGCCCGTCCCGGCGACGAGGCCGAGAGCGAGCGCTGCGACGAGGACGACGGAGCGGGGGCGTGCGCGCATGTCGGCCAACCTACCCCCACGAGCAGGTGCGCCCCACCTGTTCAGCAACATCCGTGGACACCCTTCCACGAGGCCGCCCTGTGGTCAGGTCGGCGGCGCGCGTGCCGGCGACGGCGCGGGCCGGCCGCGCGCGGCGCGACCGGCCCGAAGCAGGTCGAAGGCGGACTCCCTGTGGGGAGCCCGCCCTCGAGGAACCGTGCCGGCCCGTGGTGTGGACCGACGACGGCGGGGCCGGCGAACCGACCCGGATCGTGACGGCGTCAGATGACGCCGAGTGCCAGCATCGCGTCGGCGACCTTCGTGAAGCCCGCGATGTTCGCGCCCGCGACGTAGTTGCCGGGCTGGCCGTACTCGTCGGCCGTCGTCGCGCAGCGGTCGTGGATGTCGCTCATGATGCGGGCGAGACGCTCCTCGGTGTGCTCGAAGCTCCACGCGTCGCGCGAGGCGTTCTGCTGCATCTCGAGGGCCGACGTCGCGACGCCGCCGGCGTTCGCGGCCTTGCCCGGGCCGAAGAGGATGCCGGCCTCCTGGAGGAGCTGGATCGCCTTGGGCGTCGTCGGCATGTTGGCGCCCTCGGCGACGGCGACGAGGCCGGAGGCGATGAGCGTGCGGGCGTCGTCCTCGTCGAGCTCGTTCTGCGTCGCGCACGGGAGCGCGACCTCGGCCCCGACCTCCCAGACGCGGCCACCGGGGACGAACTTCGCCGACGGACGGCGCTCGGCGTACTCCGAGATGCGCGCGCGCTCGACCTCCTTGACCTGGCGGACGAGCTCGACGTCGATGCCGGCCTCGTCGACGACGTAGCCCGAGGAGTCGGAGCAGGCGACGACGTGGCCGCCGAGCTGCTGCGCCTTCTGCATCGCGTAGATCGCGACGTTGCCCGAGCCGGAGACGACGACGCGCTTGCCCTCGAAGCCGCCGTTGACGGTCTCGAGCATGTGCTGCGCGAAGAAGACGGTGCCGAAGCCCGTCGCCTCGGTGCGGACGAGCGACCCGCCCCACGAGATGCCCTTGCCCGTGAGGACGCCGGACTCGTAGCGGTTGGTGATGCGCTTGTACTGACCGAAGAGGTAGCCGATCTCGCGGCCGCCCACGCCGATGTCACCCGCGGGGACGTCGGTGTACTCGCCGATGTGGCGGTAGAGCTCGGTCATGAAGGACTGGCAGAACGCCATGATCTCTCGGTCGGACTTGCCGCGCGGGTCGAAGTCGGAGCCGCCCTTGCCGCCGCCGATGGGCATGCCGGTGAGGGAGTTCTTGAAGATCTGCTCGAAGCCGAGGAACTTGATGATGCCGAGGTACACCGACGGGTGGAAGCGCAGGCCACCCTTGTACGGGCCGAGCGCGGAGTTGAACTCGACGCGGAAGCCGCGGTTGATCTGGACCTGGCCGTTGTCGTCGAGCCACGGCACGCGGAAGATGATCTGGCGCTCGGGCTCGCAGATGCGCTGGAGCACGGCTGCGTCGGCGTACTGCGGGTTCTTCGTCAGGACGGGGCCGAGGGAGTCGAAGACCTCGCGGACGGCCTGGTGGAACTCCGTCTCGCCAGGGTTCCTGCGAAGGACCTGCTCGAAGACCGGCTCAAGTGAGCTCTGCATGGGGACTCCTCGGCGTCGTGGCGCGTGCGCGCCATGTTCTGACGGCACGTATCGAAAGGCGGACACGTCGTGTCCAGGCCGCCAACCGTCCACCTTTGCACTCGACGGTTCGGCGCGCCGCGACGTCTCAGGATTCGACCCTCCTCGGGCGTCGTGCAGCACGCAGGAACGTTGGCCCTTCACACACCGTCTCGCGAACGCTCAGGTGGTGAGACGGTTCGCGACCGGGACCTAGGTCCGCATCGCGAGACCTTCCGTCAGGGGTGCGCGGCGCGCACGACCTCCCGCACCCGGTCCGGGTCCGTCACGAGGTAGGCGCCGCCGGCGCCTCCGCCCGGGCCCGCAGGGCCGCGATCGTCACGCTCGACGGACGCGGAGAGGTGCACAGCGTCGACACCCACGACGAGCAGCGGCGCGACGTCCTGCGCCCGTAGGCCGCCGCCCGCCATGATCTGCACGCCCGTGCCCTCGCGCACCATCGCGGCAAGCTCGTCGATGCCGAGGATCGTGCGCGCGGCCCCGCCCGACGTGAGGACGCGCGTGATGCCGAGATCCGCGAGCACGTGGAGCGCGGCGAGCCGGTCGGTGACGACATCGAGCGCGCGGTGGAACGTCACCTCGCGGCCGTCGGCCGCGTCCCGCAGCCGCGCGACGGCGTCGCGGTCGACCACCCCGTGCGCGTCGAGCACGCCGACTACGACGCCCGACGCACCCGCCCGCACCGCATGACGGATGTCGACCTCCATGAGTGCGAGCTCGTCGGCGTCGTGCTGGAAGCCGCCCGTGCGCGGGCGCACGAGCACGTGGACGGGGAGCCCGACGGCGACAACAGTCTCGATCGTGCCGAGCGACGGCGTGAGGCCACCCGTCGCGGCGAGGGCGCCGCACAGCTCGACGCGGTCGGCGCCGGCCTCGCGTGCGACGCGCGCCCCGACGGCGTCCTGCACAGCGATCTCGACCGCGGCCGTCGGCCTGCCCACGAAGTTCTCCATGCCTCGACCCTAACCACGGCTCGACGCGTTCCGACCGTTCGACGGGGAGGACGCGTCACTCAGTCCCGGCCGGCGGGTGCGGATAGCCCATCCTCGGGAGGTCAGAGGATCGTGAGGCGGGTCGCGAGGGTCTGGGTCTCACCCGCGGGCAGGCGCACGGCGTCGTCGGCTGCGTTCGCCGCCTCGACGCACACGAACCCTGTCCACGCGTCGTCGGGCACGTCGCGCATGCCCGCGGCACCCTCGGCCCACGGGTTCCACACGACCGTCGTCGACGAGCCCGCCTTCGCGACCTCGATCGCCCGCCCGCCGGGATCCGACACCGTGAGCAGGGCCGACGTCCCCTGGTAGACGCGGTCCGTCGGCCCCGTGAACAGGACCGGGCCGTCCTGGACCTGGCGCGCGTCACCGTCGACCTTGTCGAGGTACGGTCCGCCGTCGAGCCCGTCGACGCGCGTGCGGCGCACGTCGTCGACAGCGAGGTAGGTGTGGAGCGCCTGCGTGAGGTCGGCGGCCTCGCCGCCGTCGTTCGTCGTCGTGAGGCTCACGCTCAGCGACGCGCCGACCTCGACCTCGAGGCGGGCCGTGAAGTCGTGCGGCCACAGGGCCAGGAGCGCCGGGTCGACGTCCGCGGGCGTGAGCTCGAACGTGACGACGACGGCGCCGCCTGGACGCTGCTCGTCGTCCGCAAGCTCCTCCGCCCCGACGAGGCGCCACACGCTCGTCCGCGCGAACCCGTGCGCGGGCCCCGCGCCGCCCGGGTGCGGGCCGAACCACGGGAAGCACAGCGGGATGCCGCCGCGGATCGCCGCACCCGGAGCGAGCACCGCATCCGGCGACAGCCACAGCGCACCCTGTGCGCCCACGGGCGCCCATGCGACGACGTGCGCGCCGTACGCGTGGATCCGCGCGGTGGCCGCGGGGTGCTCGACGACGACCAGCGGCGCGTCACCCACACCTGGCTCGAGTCGGACGGTGGGCGGCAGGGTGACGGGCACGACGGGCTCCTCGCGGGGTGGGGCGGTTCTCCCACCGGTCTATCAGACCGGGCCCGGCCCCCGCGACCGCCTCCGGTCCCCGCCCTACCTCCCGACGGATTGACGCTGCACCCCCGTTGAACGGTCGGAAGCCGTCAATCCGTCGGAGAGGTGGGCTCGATAGCCGATCCGTGCACCTGAGGCGCCCGGTTCGGCTATCCGCACCCTCGACCCGCACCCCTCAGACCGAACCCCTCAGACCGAACCCCTCAGCCCTGACGGATTGATGCGTTCCGCCCATCGAATGGGCGGAACGCGTCAATCCGTCGGGAGAGGACCGGTCGGGAGAGGACCGGTCGGGAGAGGACGGGTCGGGAGAAGTCAGGTCGGGAGAGGGAGCGGGAGAGGCAGGACAGGGTCAGCGGGCGCCCTTGATGTTGCGCACCAGCACGGCGCCGAGCACCGCGAGCGCGCCCGAGAGCAGGTAGAGGCCCGTGTACCCGCCGAGGTGCGTCACCATGACCGCCGCGACGACGGGCGCGAGGACGTTCGGCAGAAGGATCGCCAGGTGGATGATGCCGAGGTCGCGACCGGACCCCTCGGCGTCGGGCAGGACCTCCGTGACGAGCGCGAAGTCGACGGCCGTGAACACGCCCGTGCCGAGGCCGAGCACGACGGCCGCGACGACGGCCACGCCGAACTGCGGCGCGAACGCGAGCAGCAGCGTCGCGGCACCGATGAAGACTGCGGAGACGACGACGAAGATCTTCCGTCGCCCCAGCCTGTCGGAGACGATGCCCGCGACGACGACGGTGCCGAGCGTCGCGAGCGCGTAGACGGCCGTGAGGACGAGCACCCCGTCGCTCACGCGCATGCCGCCACCCGCGACGGCCGCGTCGTCACGCACGAGCCCGACGCGGTCCTGCAGGTAGTAGTAGAGGTAGAACAGCGCGGTCGAGCTCGCGAGCGTCACGACGAACCGCGTGATCCACGCCCAGCCGAAGTCGGGGTGGCCGCGCAGGTCGAGCCGGTAGCAGTCGCGCAGCTCGGCCCACGTCATGCGGGGGGCGCGGGCGACGGGAACACCGCGCTCCCAGCGGTCGAGCAGGAACGGGACGACGGCGACGGCGCACGCCGCCGCGCACAGCAGGTACCCGGCGGTGATCCCGGCCCAGCCCGACCACAGGGCGGTCGCGAGCGTGCCGAGACCCGTACCGACGACGACCGCGAGCGTGTACGCGAGGCCGTACCAGCCCGAGACGAGCCCCCGCTGCCGCTCGGGCACGTGGTCCGGGACGGATGCCGCGACGGGCGAGATCATCGCGTTGATGACGATCTGGAACGCCGTCCACGACAGGAGCAGCGCGGGCAGCGAGCGCGCGAAGCCGGTGAGCACCATGGAGACGCTCACGAGGACGAGACCGAGCGCGATCCACGGGGTGCGCCGGCCCCAGCGGCTCGTCGTGCGGTCGGACAGCGCGCCCCACACGGGCGCGGAGATCATCGCGAAGATGCCTGTGATGAACCCGATGATCGCGAGGTTGGTCTCCTTGGCGTCCGTGAAGAACCCCCACGCGTCCGCCGAGGTGAGGCGCTCGACCTGCGGCGACATGAGGACCTGGCCCGGCCCCGCCCACGTGATGTTGATGCCGAGGTACGCGAGGGAGAGCTTGAGGATCCAGCCCGTCGTGGCGCGCTCGGTCGGGCCGCGCCCGACGACCTCGGCCGGGTCTGTCGCAGCCGTGCTCACCGCTGTGCCGCGATGACGTCGCGGTACCACGCGAAGGATTCCTTCGGCGTGCGCTTCTGCGTCTCGTAGTCGATGTGGACGAGCCCGAATCGCTGCGTGTACCCGACGGCCCACTCGAAGTTGTCCATGAGCGACCAGTGGAAGTAGCCGCGGACGTCGACGCCCGCGGCGATCGCGTCGGCGACGGCGCCCAGGTGCGCGGCCGTGTAGTCGATGCGCCGCTGGTCGTGCACGGCGCCGTCGGGCCCGGGTCCGTCGATGATCGCGCAGCCGTTCTCGGTGATGACGACGGGCGGGAGGCGGTCGCCGTAGCGCTCGCGGAACCCGACGAGCAGCTCGGTGAGGCCCTCGGGCACGACGGGCCAGTCGAAGTCGGTGCGCGGGTAGCCCTCGAGCTCCTGGAGGGCGAAGGGCAGGTCGGCGTCGAGCTCGTGGCCGTCGACGAGGCCTGCCGCGTCGGGGTCGGGCGCGGAGACGAGCGTCGGGTTGTAGTAGTTGATGCCGTAGAAGTCGAGGGGTGCGGAGATCACCGGCAGGTCGTCGAGCGCCCCCGGCGGGAGCATGGGGACGACGGGCTCGGGGTACTCGCCCAGCAGCAGGGGGTCGGAGAACAGCGTGTTCGCGAGGATGTCGTAGAAGCCTGCGGCGGCGAGGTCCTCGGGAGCGTCGGACGCGGGCCACGTCGGTGCGTGGTTGCACGCGATCCCGACGTCGACGGCGCCCGCGGCGCGCAGCGCCTCGACCGCGCGGCCGTGCCCGAGCAGCAGGTGGTGCGCGACGGGCAGGGCCTCGAGCCCGAGCGTGAGCCCGGGCGCCTGGATGCCGGCGCCGTAGCCGAGCATCGTGAGGACGACGGGCTCGTTGATGGTGATCCATCGCTTGACGCGGTCGCCGAGGTGCTCGGCGACGATCGCGGCGTACTCGCCGAGCCGCTCGGCCGTGTCGCGCTCGCGCCAGCCGCCCGCGTCCTCGAGCGCGAGAGGCGTGTCCCAGTGGAAGAGCGTTGGCGTCGGGGCGATGCCGGCCTCGAGGAGCGCGTCGACGAGCCGGTCGTAGAACGCGAGGCCCTCGGCGTTGGCGGGGCCGCGGCCGTCGGGCTGGATGCGGGACCAGGCGATCGAGAAGCGGTACGCGTCGACGCCGAGCTCGCGCATGAGCGCGACGTCCTCGGGGTAGCGGTGGTAGTGGTCGCACGCGACCTCGCCCGACGAGCCGTCGACGATCGCGCCGGGGCGCGCGGTGAACGCGTCCCAGCTCGTGGGGCCGCGCCCACCCTCGTGGATGGCCCCCTCGATCTGGTAGGAGGCGGTCGAGACGCCCCACACGAAGTCGGCCGGGAACCGGGGGACGGGGCGGGTCATGACAAACCTCCACGCATCAGGCGCCTGACCTGCGACATCGTCGTCGCAGGCATCGCCCCCATCGTGGTGACCGGCCCGGGGTGCGTCAACCCCTGGGACGATCCGCACCGGGTGAGGTGCCCCCTAGCGTCGACGCATGCGTCGATCATCCTGGGTGTGGCTCGCGGTCGTCGTCGTGCTCTCGCTGCCCGTGCTGTGGGGGCTCACGCCGTGGGACCGCGGCCCGGGCGTCGTGCAGGCGCTCGCGCTGCGCGTACCGACGCTCCTCGTGCTCGCGGCCGTCGTCGTGGTCTCGCTCGTCGTGCGCCGGTGGTGGGCGGCGGGGATCCTCGTCGTCGTCCTCGGCGTGGGGGCGTCCCCGCTCGCGACGGCGGGCGCCGCGGGCGCGCTCGCCGCGGACCCGGACGGTCCGACGCTCGGCATCGTGTCGGTCAACGCCAGGTACGGGCTCGCGGATGCGGAGCAGATCGTCGCGCTCGTCCGGGAGCGTGAGGCCGACGTGCTCGTCGTCGTCGAGCTCACGCCCGAGCTCGTCGAGCGCCTCGGGGATGCGGGCCTCCCAGACGTCCTCCCCCACCGCGAGGTGCTGCCGGCGCGCGGCCCCGAGGGCTCCGGGCTGTGGTCGGCCACGCCGCTGCGCGACGGCGGCGAGATCCCGGGCTCGACGATGCGCATGCCGTTCGCGACGCTCGACGTCGGCCGGTGCGCGGTGCGTGTGCTCGCGGCGCACCCGATGGCGCCGGTCCCGGGGTCGGAGGGCACGTGGCGCGCCGAGCTGGCGGCGCTCGGGACGTTTCTGCGGTCCGACGACGGTGTCGTCGACGTCGCCGCCGGCGACCTCAACGCCGGGCTGACGCTGCCCGCCTTCCGCGCGATGCTCGGCGACGACCTCACGACGGCCCGCTCGGCTGCGGGCCTCGCGTGGGCGCCGACGTGGCCGACGGACGTGCCGCGGCCGTGGGTCGACCTCGACCACGTCGTCGTCCCCGTCGGCACGGGCGCAACGGCCGCGGGCACGCACGCGATCGACGGCACGGACCACCTCGCGGTCTCGGCGCGCATCGTGCCGGTCTGCTGAGGGAACGACGACGCCCTCCCGCCCCGGTCAGGGGTGGGAGGGCGTCGTCGGGCGGACGTCAGCCGAAGATGCGCGGCAGCGTGCCCTCGAAGATCTCGCGGGCCTCGGCGAGCGGCACCTCGAAGAGGCCGTCGACGACGAGCGCGGGCTCGTCGTCGACGAGCGCACCGGTCTCGCCGAGCTTGAGCAGCGGCACGCCGCGGGCGACGCACGCGTCGACGAGACGCTGCTCCTCGCCGCGCGGCACGGAGACGAGCGCGCGGGCGACGGACTCGGAGAAGAGCGCCTCGAACTCGGTGACGCCGTCGCGCTCGACGAGGCCCGCGATCGAGACGCGAGCCCCGACGCCGTAGCGCAGCGAGGACTCGAGGAGCGCCTGGACGAGGCCGCCCTCGGAGAGGTCGTGCGCGGCGTCCGCGAGCTCGTCGCGTGAGGCGTTGACGAGGACGTCGGCAAGCGCCTTCTCCGCGGCGAGGTCGAGGCGCGGGGGCACGCCGCCGAGGTGGCGGTGGATCACGTCGGCCCACGCGGAGCCGTCGAGCTCGGCGCGCGTCGTGCCGAGGAGGAAGATCGTCTCGCCCTCGGTGCGCCAGCCGGACGCGGTCGCGCGCGTGACGTCGTCGATGACCCCGAGGACGCCGACGACGGGCGTCGGGTGGATCGAGGAGTCGATCTGGCCGGGCTCGCCCGTGCCGTTGTAGAGCGACACATTGCCGCCCGTCACGGGCGTGCCGAGCTCAAAGCAGCCGTCCGCGAGGCCCTCGATGGCCTCGACGAGCTGCCACATGGAGTCCGGGTCCTCGGGCGAGCCGAAGTTCAGGCAGTCGGTGATCGCGAGCGGGCGGGCGCCCGTCGTCGCGACGTTGCGGTACGCCTCGGCGAGCGCGAGCTGCGCGCCCGCGCGCGGGTCGAGCTTCGCGTAGCGGCCGTTCGCGTCGGTCGCGAGGGCGACGCCGAGGCCCGTGGACTCGTCGACGCGGACGACGCCCGAGTCGTCGGGCTGCGCGAGCGCCGTGTTGCCCTGGACGAAGCGGTCGTACTGGTTGGTCACCCACGCCTTGGAGGAGTGGTTGGGCGAGCCGAGCACTGCGAGCGCGGCGGCGCGCAGCTCGTCTCCCGTGGCCGGGCGGGCGAGGCCCGCGGCGACGGTCGTGTCCGCGCTGAGGCCGTCCTGCCACGCGGGACGCGCGTAGGGACGGTCGTAGACGGGGCCCTCGTGCGCGACGGTGCGGGGGTCGACGTCGACGATGCGCTGACCGTGGTGGTCGATCGTCAGGCGGCCCGAGTCGTTGACCTCACCGATGACGGCGGTCTCGACGTCCCACTTCTTCGTGATCGCGAGGAACTCGTCGAGCTTGGCCGGCGTGACGACGGCCATCATGCGCTCCTGCGACTCCGACATGAGGATCTCGCCGGCGTTGAGCGTGGGGTCGCGCAGCAGGACGTCGTCGAGCCACACGTGCATGCCGCCGTCACCGTTGGACGCGAGCTCGCTCGTCGCGCAGGAGATGCCGGCCGCGCCGAGGTCCTGGATGCCCTCGACGACCTCGGCCGCGTAGAGCTCGAGACAGCACTCGATGAGCACCTTCTCCATGAAGGGGTCGCCCACCTGCACCGACGGGCGCTTGGCGGGGACGCCGTCCTCGAAGGTCTCGGACGCGAGGATCGAGGCACCGCCGATGCCGTCGCCGCCCGTGCGGGCGCCGAAGAGCACGACCTTGTTGCCGACGCCCGAGGCGTTGGCGAGGTGGATGTCCTCGTGGCGCAGGACGCCGAGGCACAGCGCGTTGACGAGGGGGTTGCCCTGGTAGGACGCGTCGAAGACGAGCTCGCCGCCGATGTTCGGCAGGCCGAGGGAGTTGCCGTAGCCGCCGACGCCGGAGACCACGCCGTGGACGACGCGCGCCGTGTCGGGGTGCTCGACGTCGCCGAAGCGCAGCTGGTCCATGACGGCGACGGGGCGCGCGCCCATGGAGATGATGTCGCGGACGATGCCGCCGACGCCCGTCGCGGCGCCCTGGTAGGGCTCGACGAACGACGGGTGGTTGTGCGACTCGACCTTGAAGGTCACGGCCCAGCCGTCGCCGATGTCGACGACGCCCGCGTTCTCGCCGATGCCGACGAGGAGGTGCTTCTTCATCTCGTCGGACGTCTTCGCGCCGAACTTCGACAGGTGCACCTTCGACGACTTGTACGAGCAGTGCTCGGACCACATGACGGAGTACATCGCGAGCTCGGCGGCCGTGGGGCGGCGGCCCAGGATGTCCTTGATCCGCTGGTACTCGTCGGGCTTGAGCCCGAGCGACGCGAAGGGCTGCTCCTCGTCGGGAGTGGCCGCCGCGTGCTCGACGGTGTCCAGGGTGGGCTTGGGCGCAGTCATCGGTTCCCTCGGGCGTGGTGGGCGGCGTGCGGCGAGCCGGCATCGTCCGCGCGAGCGTGGGCGCGGCCGGGTGCTCCTCCGTACGGTGCGAGACGCGGCAAGTCTAGCCGCGCCCGCAGACACCGAGGACGCGCGTCTCAGGGTCCGGCGGGTGGCACACCCACCCCGACTCGTAGCGTCCCTGCACACAGCGCGCGGGCCCCGGAGTGCGCAGGCGTACTACGCGTCGCAAGAAGAGATCGAGTCGTAGGCCTTCAGCACCGTTCGATGGTGCTCCAGCCCTACGAGTCGAACGAGCCGCCGCGGCCGGGGCGCCGCGGAGCGCTAGCCTTCGGCCATGGCTGAGCGTCGGGCATCGTGGTCGGACGTGCGGCGCGCCTTCTCGCGGCCGGAGCTGCCGCCCGGCCCGACGCGTCCGGGCGAGCGCCGGGAGGAGTACCTCGCCTCGATACGGTTCTTCCGTCGTTCACGCCTCATGCGGTTCATCGTCCTCGGGGCCGCGATCCTGCTGACGATCGTGCCGCCCGTGCTCGTGCTCGCGACCGTCGCGATCTGGAGGGACGGGAGCTCGTGGATCCTCCCGATCGTCATCCCGGCGAAGTACCACCCGCCGACCATCCTGGAGATCCGGCTCCCGCTGTGGGCCGTGCTGCTCGCGGGTGTCCCGGGTGCTGTCGCGACACGCGCGAGCCTCGACGTCGTCGGACGCCTCCGTTTCAAGGACCGGGTCCACCTCATCGACAGCTCGACACCGCGCGCGGCCTGGCGCGTCGTGCTGGCGGCGTCGGTGGTGACGATCGTGTGGTGGTGGAACGCGGCCGCACGCGACGCACGGGAGGACGACGCCCTCGTGCCCCTCGCCGCTCTCGTGACGTGCACGGTCCTCATCCTGGGCGCGATGGCCGTCGCAGACGCGTGCAAACGTTGGGGGCCTCCCAGCATGCTCGGAACAGCGCGCCGACGACGACGCCGGTAGTCGGTCGTCAGCGACGGGATCGAGCGCGACAGGTCGGACAACCACGCTCGGTAGGAGCGCGCTCGTCCGTCCGTTCCCGAGTGTGCAGGGACGCTACGAGTCGCAGGAATCGGGGGCCTGAGCCCCATCGTCCGGCGGGGACCGATCAGCCGACGAGGTCGTGCCGGCGTCCGTCGGGGTACGTGCGCAGCCAGTCGGCGTAGCGGGGGCCGACGACCTCGACGCCGCCCGTCGGCAGGAGCACGCCGGTACGGGCGGCGCGCGCGGCACCCGGTAGCGGCATGGGGATGCGGACGGCGGGGCGGCTCTCGAGGGCGGCGACCATCTGCGTGAGCGTCATGTCCTCGGGTCCGCACAGGCAGGCGCTCTCGCGCTCGCGCTTGCCGACGACGATCTCGGCGACGGCCTCGGCGACGGAGTCGAGCGCGACGGGTCGGACGAGCATGCGCGGGACGAGCATGACGGGTCCGCGCGCGAGCCGGTCGACGAGCTGGCGGGGGAACGCGAACCACTGGGTCGAGCGGACGACGATCGCGGGGGTCGCCTCGGTCGCTGCGGCGCGCACGGCGCGCTCCTGCGCGGCCTTGCCCGCGTAGTGCGCGAAACCGGTCGCACGCTCGCAGCCGACGATCGACACGAGGAGGTGCATGCCGGCGCCGACCTCCTGGGCAGCCGCTGCGACGTGCCGGGCCGAGGCCTCGAAGAAGCGCACGGCCTCCGCCGACCGCGTGGCGTCGGTCCCCGTGGCCTCGATGACGGCGTCGACGGGCTCGCCGTCCGTGAAGGGCGTGAGGTCGATGCGTCCGCGGATGTCGACGCCGTCGCGCCTGCCCACGGTCACGGCGTGGTGCCCGTGCTGGGCGAGGGAGTGGGCGACGGCCCGTGCGAGGAGCCCTGTCCCGACGATGATCGTGCGTCCCACCAATATCCTCCTCGTGCTGCACGCCCGGTGCTCGGCACTGTGCAAGCGTGCTTCGGGAGTCAGATTGGCACTGCACGTGTCAGCCGGAGTAGGACCTGCGACACGTCTCAGAAACTGCTTTCACCGCGTAGGGAATTCCACCTAGCCGTCGGGTCGGTCGGCGCGGCCGCTAGTGTCGTCGCGTGATGACCCGTGCCCCGCGCGACGACGCCCGACGTGGCGCGCGACGTCACGTCCCGGCCGTCGCGCTGCTGTGCGCGGCGGTGCTCGCCGCGTGCGGCTCCGACCCGGGGGCACCGGCGGTTCCCCTGCCGACGACGCCCGCGAGCACGCCTCCACGTACGCCGACGACGACACCTCCCTCGTCCCCGTCCAGCGAGCCCGTCTCCGCGCAGGTGACCGATGCTCTCGGCCGGACGACGACGGCGACGCTCACCGGCACCGGCACCGGCGCCGCGCCGAAGGCAGCACTCGCGGACGGCGTCGTCGTCGTGACGGCCACGCTCGACGACGGCGACGCGCTCGCCGTACGCGTCGAGGGTGCCCGCTGGAAGTCGTTCCCGGACGGCTCGGCGACGCTCACGGACGGCGGCGCCGCGCCGCGGGTCGGCGGCACGGACCCGTCGGCCCAGGACGACGCAGGCACCCGCCGCGTAACGGCACGCGCGGAGGACGACGGGCGCACGCTCGTCGTCACCGTCGAGCCCCGATCGGGAGCCGCGGCCTCGACCGCGCCCCCGCGGCCGACGACGCTCACGCTGTCGATCGCCCCGCGCGCCGTCGTGAGCGCGACGTGGGCCGACGACGTCGAGGGCGGACGCTCCCTCCAGGTCGACCCGACGGCCTTCGGCCGCTCGGGCTCGACGGCCGCGCTCGAGGCTGTCCGCGCGGAGCTCGCGGCGGTCGGGCCCGAGGCCCGCACGACGGTCGTGGACCACCAGCTCCGTTGCCACGCGCTCGGCGCCCCGGACAAGGACACGTGGAACCTCGAGCCGTGGCGTCCCGAGGTCGACTATCTCGCGTACCTCCTGGCGCGCTGCAACCCCACCTGACGCGGGACGGGCACGGGCCGGACCACCCTGTGCGCCCTAGGCTGCCCCCGTGACGACCACGCTCGACGCCGCGCCCGGCAAGCCTCCGCCCCCCGCCGCACCCCGCGCGGGCCTGCGCGCCCGCTGGTCGCGCATCGTCCGCCCGCCGCGCGTCGCCGGGCTCGACCTTGCCCGCGCGCTCGCCGTCGTCGGCATGATCGCCGCGCACGTCGGCGGCGCGCCGCCGCTCGTCCTCGACGAGCCCGGCTCGTGGGCCGGCGTCGTCAACGGCCGCTCGTCGCTGCTCTTCGCGCTCGTCGCAGGCGTCTCGATCGCGCTCCTGGCGCGCGGCGTGCGGACCGCCCCCGCCGACGAGGTCCGGCGCGTCCGTCTCACGCTCGTCGGCCGCGGGGCCGTCGTCCTGCTCCTCGGCGTGCTTCTCGAGCTCGTCGGCTCGCCCGTCGCGATCATCCTCAGCTTCTACGGCGTCGTCTTCCTCCTCGTCGCGCCGATCGTCGGCTGGTCGACGCGGCGCCTGCTCGTCGCCGTCGGCCTGCTCGTGGCCGTCGCGGTGCCGCTCGTCGCGCTCGGGAAGTCCGTCGGCCTCGCTGGGGGGAGCGGCGCGCAGCTCGTGCTGCTCGGCATGTATCCGTTGCCCGTGTGGCTCGCGCTGGCGCTCGCGGGGATCGTCGTCGGCCGTGGCGACCTGCTCTCGGTACGGCGCGCGGTCTCGCTCGTCGGCGTCGGCGTCGTCCTGTGCATCGTCGGGTACGGCGGGGCGACGCTCCTCACGCCCGATGTGGCCGACGCCCCCGTGGTCACAGAACCGGACAGCCCGGGCTCGTCGTACGTCGAGATCCCGGGCGAGGACGTCGACCTCACCGGCTTCCGGTGCGTCCGGATCGACCCTGACGCCATGACTTGCTGGCGCGACGACGACGCGACGACGGCGCGCTCGGCCGGGTCGTCTCCCGCGAGCGCGTCGTCGGGCTCGGCCTCCGCCTCGCTCGACCGGTACGACGAGGTCGCGACCGGCGACGCGTCGTTCGGCCGGGACGGGGCTCCCGGCTGGTGGCGTCCGCCGTTCGTGCTCGACGGCGTGACCGGGGCCGCGGTCGTCACGGCTCTCGTCTCGATGGAGCCGCACACGGGCGGGCTCGGTGAGGTCGTCGGCTCGGGCGGCTTCGTGCTCGCGGTCCTCGGTCTGTGCCTGCTGCTCGGGCGTCCTCGCGTGCTGCGGCTGCTGCTCGTGCCGTTCGCGGCGCTCGGCAGCATGCCGCTCACCGTGTACTCCCTGCACATCGTCAGCTTCCTCGTGCCGCGTCTCGTCGAGCCGCCGTCGCTCCAGACGTGGCTCTGGCAGGTCGGCGCGCTCACGGCGTTCGCGACCCTCTGGTCGCTCACGCTGGGCCGGGGTCCGCTCGAGCGGCTCACCGCGCACGTCGCTGCGCGCTACGCAGTCCGGACCGTGCCGGCACCACGGCGTCGAGGGCGCGGCGGGACCCAGCGGCGCGGGCTGCCGACGCCCTAGGCTTGCGGTGCGACGAACGTCGTCGCACCGCTGCACACAGGGACCCGCCATGACCGACAACCCGTTCGGGAGCCCGACGACCCCGTCGTCGTCGAGCCCCTACCCCGAGCTCCGCTACGACGGCGAGGGCCGCCCCGTGGGCGGGAACCCGTACGCGATGCCGTCCGGCGGCCACTCTGGCTACGGCGTTCCCGCGCCTGCGGGCGGGGAGCCCGGCGCGGACCCGTTCGCGCCCGGGCAGTACGTTCCTGGCCAGTACAGCCAGGGTCCATACGGCCAGGGTTCGTACGCGCCGGGGACGACGGATCCGTACGCCTCTCCCGCCGCGAACCCGGGCGCGCAGGGATACGCGACGCCGGGCTACTCGCCGGACTACTCGCAGGGATACGGCTCCCAGGGCTACCAGCCGGCCTATGCCGCGCAGGCGTACCAACAGCGGCCCGACCAGACGATGCTCATCGTCTCCTGGATCGTCGCGATCCTCACGAGCCTCTACATGCTGCCGTGGGCCATCGCGGTGACGCGCCGCCGGCCAGACACGACCGCGATCGCCCTCGTCACCCTCTTCACCGGGTGGACCTTCGTCGGCTGGGTCGTGGGTCTCGTCTGGTCCCTCAAGGGTGTCTCGCAGCCGCAGCTGCCCCCGCCCGGCTGGTACCCGAGCCCGACGGGCGTCGGCCAGCAGTACTGGGACGGCTACGCCTGGACGGGCCACACCCAGCCCTGACCGGCGCAGGCGCCGCTACCGCCTGCGGAGCCCCGCCGCGTACGCGTCGAGGACCGTGACGATCCCGCCGTGCTCCCACACCCGGTTGCGGCGCTGCCCGGTGCGCTCGACGAGCAGGCCTGCGGCGACGAGCTGGTCGAGCGCGCGCTGCGCGCCGACCTGGTTCATGCCGAGCCGTTCCTGGAGGAATCTGCTGTTGAGCACGGGTTGCGCCACGAGCACGGGCAGGACCTTCCATGCTCCGGCCTGGGAGCGGAGCCCCGTGGCGGCGAGCGCCTCGCGCCCCTCGGCGACCTGTGCGGCCAGGTCGTCGACGAGCCGCGACCCGGAGCTCGCGGCGAAGAGCGCTGCACGCACGAGCTGCTCGACGATCGGCCGCGCGTCACCCGTGCGATAGGCGGTGAGCGCGTCGGTGTACGCGCTGGTGTCCGTGAGCAGGCCCGCCGACAGGGGGGCGGTCGTACGGGTCACGAGGCCCTTGGCGTGCATGGTCGCGTGGATGAGTGCCCGGCCGGTACGCCCGTTGCCGTCGACGAACGGATGGATCGTCTCGAACTGCGCGTGGGCGATCGCGGTCTGCGCGACGACGGGAAGGTCGTCGCGCGCCATGAAGGCGACGAGGTCGTCGATCGCGGCGGGGACGCGCTCGTGGTGGGGTGCGACGTGCACCGCGCCGCGCGGTGAGACGGCGCTCGTGCCGACCCACACGAGCTGCTCGCGGAAGAGGCCGGCGTGCTCCTCCCCACCGGGTTGCGCACTGAGGAGGACGCGGTGCATCTCGCAGATCGCGGCAGCGTCGAGGTGGTCGGCGAGGCGCAGCGCGGCCTCCATCGTCGCGACGTTGGCCGCGACGACGCGCGCGTTGACGGACGTCGACTCGTCGATCTGGGCGAGGGCGAGCTGGCGCGCGGAGACCGTGAGGTTCTCGATCTGGGAGGAGGACGACGACTCCGTGTGGAGGAGGATCGAGCTCATGGGTCCGAGCGTCGGGCTCTCGGGGCCGAGCGCCGCGGCGGCGTGCCGGTCGAAGGACGCGAGCGCGGCGGCGGCTTCCTCGAGGTCCGCGACGAGGTCGGCCGGGATGGCGAGCCGCAGCGCGGCGATCTCAGGGGTGACGGCGCGCTCGTAGGGTCCCGACGCGGCCGCCATGGCGCGTCGGGAGGTCATGCCGTCGCTGTCGGCGACCCAGTAGTCGGGCTCGCTGCCGACCGCGGGCACCTCGAGCGCGTCGTCAGCTGACTGCATGGCACGACGTTACCAACACTTTCTCAGAAACTGTAGGTAAGGGATTGCCCAGCCCACACTTCTTGCGGGTGGATCAGCAGGCCGGTGTCGTCGGCCGCTACCGTCGTCCGCATGGACGGAACTCGGACAACCCCCGCATGCCTCCCGAGCCTCCGCGGGCTCGTCGCGCACCTGCCGACGCCCGTGCGCGACGACCGGGTCGACCTCGCGGCGCTCGGCCGGCTCGTCGACCGCGCCGTGGCTGCGGGCGTCGACGGTCTCGGCGTCCTCGGCTCGACGGGCGCGGCCATGCACCTCGACCGGGACGAGCGGAGCACCGTCGTGCACCGAGCGGTGGAGCACGCGTCGGGCACGCCCATCGTCGCGGGCGTCTCCGCGCTGCGCACGTCCGCCGCACGGACACACGCGGACGACGCGCAGCAGGCCGGCGCTGCCGCGGTGCTGCTCGCCCCCGTCGGCTATGTGCCGCTCAGCGACGACGAGGTGCTCGGGCTCTTCTCCGACGTGCTCGCGGGGCTCGACGTCCCGCTCATCGTCTACGACAACCCGGTGACGACGCGGGTCGACATGTCGAACGGGCTGCTGAGCGAGCTCGCAGCGCTGCCGGGGGTGGGTGGGGTCAAGACGCCCGGCCCCGGACCTGATCCGGACGTGGCTCGTGCGCGCGTCGCCGGGCTGCGCGCCGGGCTGCGCGCCGCGCTCCCCGCAGGCGTGACGCTCGGGTTCTCGGGGGACCCGTCGGGGCCCGCCGGGCTCGCCGCGGGCGCGGACGCGTGGCACTCGACGCTCGCGGGGGCGCTGCCCGGGCCGCTCGTCGCGCTCGCACGAGCGGCGCGCGCAGGCGGCGCCGTCGACGACGAGCACCTTGCGCCGCTCTGGGAGGCTGTCCGGCGATACTCGGGCGTGCGCGTCGCGGCGACCGTCGTCGAGCTTCGCGGGCTTGCCGAGGGGCCGTCGCTGCCGCGTCCGCTCCTGCCGCTCACGGGAGCGGCGCGCCGCGAGGTCGCACACGCCCTCGCGGCGCTCGGTCAGCGCTGAGCGGCCCGAGCCATCCGCCTACCCGCAAGCTTGTGCCCTACCCGCGGATCCAGACCTGCGGGTAGGGCACAAGCTTGCGGGTAGACGGACGAGGCCCCCGCACGCGTCGCGGGCGGGGGCCTCGTCAGCAGCGGCTCAGCGCTTCTTCGCGTGGCGCTTGAGCGCCTTCTCGCTGATGGGCGCGTCCCCCGACGCCCGCTGAGCCTTGAAGTAGGCGATCGCCTCGTCCTGACGGAGCTTCTCGGCGCCCGTCGCGATGGGCGCACGCAGGTGCTCGGGCCCGTAGCCCC
Source organism: Sanguibacter sp. HDW7 (assembly GCF_011300875.1). Taxonomy (NCBI): domain Bacteria; kingdom Bacillati; phylum Actinomycetota; class Actinomycetes; order Micrococcales; family Sanguibacteraceae; genus Sanguibacter; species Sanguibacter sp. HDW7. The sequence continues at coordinate 2,981,862 of NZ_CP049862.1, forward strand.
AGGCCTCGGTGAGGCCGAGGACGTGCGGGCGCAGGCGTCCGACGAGGCGCGTCATGTACGACGACACCATGCGCGCGCGCTCGCCCGTGAGGCGGCCGTGCATGAGGTACCAGGCGAGGTTCTCCTCGATGACCGCCAGGCCGTAGAGGTCGCGCAGCCACGTGAGGATCGTGCGGTTGCCCTCGTCGGTCACCTGGGCGACCGCACGCGTGAACGCCTCCCACTGCACGAGGTCGGCGTGCGCCTTCGCGGCCTCGATGAGGTCGTGCTGGTGCTGGTTGAAGAGCGCCGCTGCCTTGTCGTCGGGAAGCTTCTGCGCGGGACGCAGCCGGTCGGCGACCTCCTCGACCATCGTCTCGACGCGATCGGTGAGCAGGGCACGCTGCGCGTCCTCGCCGCGCAGGTGCGCGACCTTGCGCGCAGCCTGACCGGAGTCGGAGATCTTCTGCAGCGCACGGCCGAACGGGGTCGCGTACCAGACGGTGTCCGCGGCGCGCTCGGCGGCGACGCGCGCCATGCCCGCAGCGTCGATGCCCTTGAACCTCTTCGCGTAGTCGGCAAGCAGACGCTTGCCGACGAGCTGCAGCAGGACGGTGTTGTCGCCCTCGAACGTCACGTAGACGTCGAGGTCGGCGTGCAGGCCCGTCATGCGGTTCTCGGCCATGAATCCCGCGCCGCCGCACGCCTCGCGGCACGTCTGGACCGTCGAGAGCGCGGTCCACGTCGAGGTCGGCTTGAGCGTCGCCGCGAGCGTCTCGAGGTCCTCGCGCGACGCGTCGGTGTCGTTGCGTCCCGAGAAGACGTCGTCGAACAGCTCGAGGAGCTCGGCGTGCGCGAAGAGCCCCGCGTACGTGCGCGCGACGAGCGGCACGAGGCGACGCTGGTGCTCGCCGTAGTCGAGCAGGACCGTCTCCTCGCCGCCCGCGCCCGGAAACTGGCGGCGCTCGGTCGCGTAGCGCACCGCGATCGCGAGCGCGATCTTCTGCGCGTTGACGGCCGCGCCGTCGAGCGAGACGCGGCCCTGGACGAGCGAGCCGAGCATCGTGAAGAAGCGGCGCCCGGGGCTCTCGATGGGCGAGGAGTACGTGCCGTCCTCGGCGACGTAGCCGTACCGCGCGAGGAGGTCCGTGCGCGGGACGCGCACGTGGTCGAACGCGAAGCGGCCGTTGTCGATGCCGTTGAGGCCGCCCTTCTGACCGTCGTCCTCGCTCTGGATGCCGGGCAGCAGCGGGCCGGCAGAGCCGTCGGCGAGCCGCTCGCGGACGGGCACGTAGAACGCGTGGACGCCGTGGCCCACGCCCTTCGTCACGAGCTGCGCGAAGACGACCGCGGCCTGCCCGTGGAGAGCGGCGTTGCCGAGATAGTCCTTCCACGCCGCACGGAACGGCGTGTGGATGACGAACTCCTGCGTCTCGGGGTCGTAGGTCGCGGTCGTCGCGATCGAGGCGACGTCCGAGCCGTGGCCGATCTCCGTCATCGCGAACGCGCCGGGCGTCGCGAGGGTCATCGCGTCGGGCAGGAGGCGGTCCTGCTGATCCGGGGTGCCGAGGTGGAGGATCGCGGACGCGAAGAGCCCCCACTGGACGCCTGCCTTGATCTGCATGGACGGGTCGCCCACGACGAGCTCCTCGAACGCGGCGAGCGAGCCGCCGTGCTCGTCCCCGCCGCCGAGGCGCGACGGGAAGGCGCGCAGCACCTTGCCCTCGGTGACGAGGGCCTTGAGCTGCCCGAGGACGCGCTCGCGGTGCTCCTCCTTGGAGATGCCCTCGATCTTGTGGAAGCGCTCGTCCTTGAGGATCTCGCGCGTGAACGTCCGCAGGTGGCCCCATCGCCCGAGGAGCTGGGGCGTGAGGGCTGCTGCGTCGAGCACGGCGTCGTCGGCCAGGTGCGTCGAGGGTCGGGGTGCTGCTGTCGCGGTCATCGGGACTCCTTCGTCTCCAACGGTGCGGATGGTGGGCGTCAGCCCTCGGTGTCGTTCTCGGTGTCGGTGGCGCGCTGGCGCTCGCGTGCGAGCAGGCCGATGGGGCCGGCCCACAGCCAGGCGGTGATGCGGGTGGCGATGTGCTCGCGGTCGGGCGTGCCAGGCTCGCCGAGGCGGGCGAGCCACCACTCGCCGGTGCCGGAGATGAAGCCGACGGCACCCGCGGCCCAGGCCTCGACGTCGAGCTGGTCGTCGCTTCCGACGGCCTGCGCGAAGGGTTCCGCGACGACCGCCGTGATGGAGCCGAGGAACGACGACAGCGGGGCGGACCGGGCCGCGTCGCCCTGGGCGGGGACGGCGACGGCGTTGGCGATCGCGGTGTTGCGGGTGACGAAGTAGTAGACGCTCGGCGAGTGCTCGATCATCGCGAGGTAGGCGTCGATCATGCCGTGGAGCGCGGCGCGGGGTGTCGGGGCGTTCTCGACGGCGGCGCGCAGGCTCGCGCCGATCGCGCCGACGACGGCCTCGCCGACCGCGTTCTGGAGGCCGACCTTGTCGGTGAAGTAGCGGTAGAGGATGGACTTCGAGGTGCCGAGGTCCGCCGCGATGTCGTCCATGGAGACGTCGGGGCCGCGGCGGTGGACCATGCGGCGGGCGGCGTGCGTGAGCTCGAGGCGTCGGGCCTCGCGGTGGGTGTCCCACCGGGTGGACCTCCCGTCGACGGACTCCGTCGGGGACGAGAGGGTGGTGGGACGCGGCGTCGTGGCCGCGGAGGTGCGACGACGGACGGCGGTGCCGCCGTCGTCCTGGGTGGCGTCGGTGCCACGTCCCGATGTGATCGGACTCACGAAACCCACAGTATCAGGTACTCTGGGTTCGAGGAACCTGAGCAACGGAGCGAGAGGCCCACGATGACCGTGTCACCCACCCCCAGCACACCCCGCGACGCCTATGTCCTCGGCGGCAACCGCATCCCCTTCGGCAAGGTCGGCGGTGCCTACGCCCGCTCCTCCAACCAGGACATGCTCACCGCCGCGCTCGACGGGCTCGTCGCCCGCTACGGGCTCCAGGGCGAGCGCCTCGGCGAGGTCGTCGGCGGCGCAGTCCTCAAGCACTCCAAGGACTTCAACCTCGTCCGCGAGGCCACCCTCGGCACGGCGCTCGACCCGCGCACCCCCGCGTTCGACCTTCAGCAGGCATGCGCGACGGGCCTCGAGGCCGTCGTCACCGTCTCCAACAAGATCCGCCTCGGCCAGGTCGAGTCCGGCATCGCCGGCGGCGTCGACTCGACGTCCGACGCCCCCATCGCCGTCTCCCCCGGCCTGCGCCGCGCGCTCCTCGCCGCCGCCCACGCCAAGGACCTCCCCACCCGCCTCAAGGCCTTCGCGAAGATCCGCCCCGGCGACCTCGCACCCGACGCCCCGCGCACCGACGAGCCCCGCACCGGCCTGTCGATGGGCGAGCACCAGGCCGTGACGACCGCCCGCTGGAGCATCACGCGCGAGGCCCAGGACGAGATCGCCCTCCGCTCGCACCACAACCTCGCCGCCTCCTACGAGCGCGGCTTCCAGGACGACCTCGTCACCCCCTACCGCGGTCTCGTCCGCGACCAGATCCTGCGCCCCGACACCTCCGCGGAGAAGCTCGGCAAGCTCAGCCCCGTCTTCGGCAAGCGCCTCGACCACATGCCGACGATGACCGCCGGCAACTCGACGCCCCTGTCCGACGGCGCGTCCGCCGTCCTCCTCGGCTCCGCCGACTGGGCAGCCGCACGCAACCTGCCGCTCCTCGCGCGCATCGTCGACGCGGAGACCGCCGCGGTCGACTTCGTCCACGGCCACGAGGGCCTGCTCATGGCCCCCGTCCACGCCGTCGCGCGCCTCCTCGCCCGCCAGGGCCTCACGCTCGGCGGCCTCGACCTCGTCGAGATCCACGAGGCCTTCGCGAGCGTCGTCCTCACGACCCAGGCCGCGTGGGCCGACGACGAGTACTGCCGCACCGAGCTCGGCCTGCCCGGCGCGCTCGGCACGATCGACCCCGACAAGGTCAACGTCAACGGATCCTCGCTCGCCGCGGGCCACCCCTTCGCCGCGACGGGCGGACGCATCGTCGCCCAGACAGCCAAGCAGCTCGCCGAGCTCCAGGCCGCGAACCCCGAGGCCGGCCCGTTCCGCGCGCTCGTGTCCGTGTGCGCCGCAGGCGGGCTCGGCGTCGCCGCGATCCTCGAGTCCGTCCCCGCCACCACCGAGGGAGACGCGCGATGACCGACCGCTACACCCACCTCGTCAACACGGGCTTCACCGCGACCCTCGCCAAGCGCCTCGGCCTGCCGCAGCCCGCGATCCTCCGGCGCTTCCGCGCGGGCGACCCGCTCGTCCCCGGCCCCGTCCTCGTGCTCGGCCCGGACACGCACGACGGCTCCGACTCGGACGCCGTCGCGCAGCACCTCCTGGGCCTCGGCCTCGACGTCCACCGCTCCCCCACGACCGGCACGGCCCGCTGGGGTGCCGTCGTCCTCGTCCTCACGGAGATCGAGCGCGTCGAGGACCTCTCCGAGCACGTCCTCGCCGCAGGCTCCGTGCTCAAGCAGACGGCGCGCGGCGCGCGCCTGCTCACGCTCGCCCGCGAGTCGACGGCCGACGACGCGCCCGCGCTCGCCGCTGCACGACAGGCCGTCGTCGGGCTCACGCGCTCGCTCGCCAAGGAGCTGCGCGCGGGTGCGACCGCGAACGGCCTCGTCCTCTCCGGCGGCGCCGCCGTCGGCGGCGAGGGCGTCCTCGCGCCGCTGCGCTGGTTCCTCTCGGCACGTTCGGCGTTCGTCGACGGCCAGCTCCTCACCGTCGGGGCCGCGGACGTCGTCGCACAGGACGACGGGCGCCCCCTCGACGGCCGGGTCGCCGTCGTCACCGGCGCCGCCCGCGGCATCGGTGCCGCGATCGCCCGCACCCTCGCGCGCGACGGTGCGAAGGTCGTGTGCGTCGACGTGCCCGCCGCGGGCGAGCACCTCGCAAAGGTCGCCAACGAGGTGCGCGGCACGGCGCTCCAGCTCGACATCACGGCCGACGACGCGGGCGAGCGCATCGTCGAGCACGCCCGCGCGCGTCACGGGCGTCTCGACGTCGTCGTCCACAACGCGGGCATCACACGCGACAAGCTCCTCGCCAACATGGATGCGGCCCGCTGGGACTCCGTCCTCGCGGTCAACACCGCGGCCCAGCTGCGCATCAACGAGGTGCTGCTCGCCTCCGACCTCTTCCGGGACGCGCCGCGCATCGTGTCGCTCGCCTCGACGTCGGGCATCGCGGGCAACCGCGGCCAGACGAACTACGGCGCGTCGAAGGCCGGGGTCATCGGCATGGTCCGTGCGACGTCCCCGCTGCTCGCTGACGTCGGCGGCACCGCGAACGCCGTCGCTCCCGGCTTCATCGAGACCGAGATGACGGCGCGCATCCCCTTCGCGACGCGCGAGGTCGCCCGGCGGCTCAACTCCCTCCAGCAGGGCGGGCAGCCGGTCGACGTCGCCGAGGCCGTGACGTTCCTCGCCTCGCCCGGCGCCGGTGCTGTCGGCGGTCAGGTGCTCCGCGTGTGCGGCCAGAACCTCGTGGGGGCGTGATGGACGCCGCGAGCGACGCTCCGGGCGTCGCCGGGCAGGCTGGCGACGCGGTCGCGCCCGGACCGTCCCCCGATGCGGGCGCTCCCCGGTCGCGTACGGTCACCGGGCCGCCGCCGGGCACACGCGTCGAGACCCTGCCGTCGGTGCCGGGCCTCGGCGGTCTCTACGTGCGCGGCGCGGCGGGCTCGGCCGCGGCCCGGATCCCGGGCCGCACGACGGCGACGACGCTGCCGGCCGTCGCGCACCGCGTCGAGGGTGTCCGCGTCGACCCCGGGCACCTCACGTCCTACCAGCACCTGCTCGGCGAGACCGGGTCCGACGCCCTGCCGTCAGGCTTCTGCCACGTCCTCGCGTTCCCCGTCGCGACCGCCGTCATGGTGCGGCCCGACTTCCCGCTGCCGCTGCTCGGCATGGTGCACGTCGCCAACGCCGCGTCCGTCCTGCGGCCCGTCCACCTGGGCGACGCCCTCGACGTCACCGCGTGGACGCAGGATCTGCGCGCCCACCGGCGCGGCACGCAGCTCGACGTGTGCGCAGAGATCGCCGTCGACGGCGAGGTCGCGTGGCGGGGCGTCTCGACGTACCTCGCCAAGGGGGTGCACCTCGTCGGGGGCACGGGTTCGGCCGAGGCGCCGGGCGCGGAGCCGTCGGGCACCGCCGAGGTGTCGGGCGTCGCTGCGACGGTGGGTGCGGAGAAGTCGTCGGGCACGGAGGCGTCGTCGGGCGTGGGCACGTCGTCGGGCCGTGTCGGGGCCTCAGTCGCGTGGCGCCTCGGCGCCGACGTCGGACGCGCCTACGGCGCCGTGTCCGGCGACCGCAACCCCATCCACATGTCTGCGCTCTCCGCCAAGGCCTTCGGGTTCCCGCGCGCCATCGCGCACGGCATGTACACCGCGGCCCGCGCCCTCGCTGACGTCGGCCCGCGGCGCGGCACGACGTACGACTGGACCGTCGAGTTCGCCAAGCCCGTCCTCCTGCCCGGCCGCGTCGACGTCACCTACACGACGATGCCCGACGGATCCTGGACGTATGCGGGCCGCTCGCAGTCGGGCAAGCTCCACCTAGCTGGATCCGTCACCCCGACAACCTGACCCCCGCCCTCGCGAGATAGGGGTCGGGATGCGAGATAGGGGTATGCCGCCCCCTGTCTCGCGTGCAGACCCTATCTCGGGGAGGTGGTCAGCCGCCGTCCAGGACGTTGCCGGTCATGAGTCACCGTCCTTCTGCTCCGCCTGCTCAGCGAGGGACGACGGCTTCTCGTCGCTGCAACGGTCCCACTGCTTCATCGTGAGAGCTCCCGCCTTCGCCGACTCCCACACCTGCATGTCGAGGTCCTCGAGGGCGAGCGCCTGCTCGGGCCCCTCCTTCGGGACCGCCGTGACGACAGGCGCGATCCCCGCGTCGGTCAGGCACGCGATGATGTGCTCGATGTTCTCCGCGCGCATCGGGTGCGGCATCTCGACCGTCTGCCAGTGGGCGTTGACCGGCTCCCAGTACGTGTCGCCGCAGAACCTGTCCGCCCGGTAGGCGTCGGACTCGATGTCCATCGGGACGGCGTCGGTCGAGAAGCTGATCTTGGGCGTCGACATCGATGCCACGTGCACGCCGATGTCGAACTCCTCGAGGCACGCGACGTAGTCGAGGAACTGGGACTCGTACTCCTCCCGCGTGAGCCGACGATCCTTGAGCCGCTCCGTCATCGCCGGGTCAGGCGGGAACGGGTCCGTCATGGGGTTCTGACCGGGCTTGTCCTCGATGCAGGTCCCTGTCGCGCCGCACAGGTACCTGCGGCCGTCCGGCCCGGTCGTCGGCGTCACCTCCGCGAAGATCCACTCCGGTGGCGCCTTCCGCGCGAGGCTCGGCGTCACCTCCGGCACGTCGTCGTCGGGTGCCGGCGTGCACGCGCCGAGCGCGAGCCCCGCCGCGAGCGCGAGCGCCAGCGCGCCCAGGACGTTGCGGGTCATGAGTCGTTCTCCTTCTGCTCAGCCGCCTCGGCGATGGACGACGGCGTCCCCTCCACGCACGAGTCCCACACGGACTGCGACACCTCGCCGGCGGACGTCGCCTTGTCGCCCTGCTCAAAGAGGTCGTGGCGCGCGAGCGCCCGCTCCGGCCCGTCGTCCGGCACCGCCGTGATGACAGGGGTCATCCCCGCCTCCGTCATGCAGGCGAGCAGGTGCTCGACGTCCTCCTCAAGGTGGGGCTGCGGCATCTCGAAGGCCTGCCAGTGATGGCTGACCGGCTGCCAGTACGTGTCGCCGCAGAACGTCTCCGCCCGGTAGGCCTCCGTCGTCCAGTCGTTGCCCACCGAATGCAGCCCGTGGCTGATCATCGGCGCCGACATGTCCCACACGTCGAAGCCCAGACCGAACTCTGTGAGGCACGCCGTGTAGTCGAGGAACTGCGCCTCGTACTCCTCCCGCGAGAGCCGGCGGTCCGCGAGCCGCTCCGTCATCGCCGGGTCCGGCGGGAACGGCGTCCGCAACGGCATCGCGCCTGGCAGATCCTCGAAGCAGAACGTCATCTCGACGTTGCAGTTCATCCTCTTCCCGTCAGGCGCGATCGACGGGACCGTCTCCGGGAAGTCCCACGCAGGCACCGTGCGCTTGAACGTCGGCGTCACCTCCGGCACGTCGTCGTCGGGCGCGGGCGTGCACGCGCCGAGCGCGAGCGCCGCCGCGAGCGCGAGCGCCAGCGCGCCCAGGACGTTGCGGGTCATGAGTCCCCCTCCTTTTCGTTCTCCGCGACGGCCGACGGCATCCCCTCGATGCACGTCTCCCACACCGACATCGGCACCTCACCGGCGAACATCTCCTCGCGGATCTGCTCGCTGAGGTCGCGGCGCGCAAACGCTTGCTCCGGCCCGTCGTCCGGCACCGTCGTGATGACCGGGGTCATCCCCGCCTCCGTCATGCAGGCGAGCAGGTGCTCGACGTCCTCCTCAAGGTGCGGCTGCGGCATCTCGTAGGCCTGCCAGTGGTAGTTGACCGGCTCCCAGTGCGTGTCACCGCAGAATGTCGACGCGCGGTAGGCGTCGGACTCGATGTCCATCGGGACGGCGTCGGTCGAGAAGCTGATCATCGGCGTCGACATCGACGCCACGTGCACACCGATGTCGAACTCCTCGAGGCACGCGACATAGTCGAGAAACTGGGACTCGTATTCCTCCCGCGTCAGCCGTCGGTCCGAGAGCCGCTCCGTCATCGCCGGGTCCTGCGGGAACGGTACCGTCGGCGGGAGCTGGCCCTCCACGACCTCGCCGCAGGACGACATGTCCGCGTCGCACTCCCATCTGGTCCCGTCGGGCGCGACCGACGGGACCATCTCGACGAACTCCCACGGCGGCACCGTGCGCTTGAACGTCGGCGTCACCTCCGGTCCGTCGTCGTCGGGCGCGGGCGTGCACGCGCCCAGCGCGAGCGCCGCCACGAGCACCCCGACCATCGTCCACCGCATCCTGCTCCCCCTCACCCGGCCGGCGGGCTGCCGGCTCCGCACGTTCATCGGTCCTTCGCCATGTCGGACGGCCGCCGCCGCAGCAGCGGCGCTGTGAGCAGGGACGCGACCGCGACCCACGCGCACGCCCCCGCGAGCGCCCACGCGCCGCTCGCGAGCGGCGCGACGAGCTCGCCCCGCAGGGCGAGGATCGCGAGCGCCGACGACGCGAGGAACACACCGCCGAGCAGCGACGCCTCGAACCCGAGCAGCAGCCCGAGCGACCGGCGCGACGTCCCCGCGAGCCGGTAGGTCGCGAGCTCGGCCGAGCGCAGCAGCGCGAGCACCGCCGTGACGAGGCCGCCGAGCACGCCCAGCAGCACGGGCAGCAGCCGGTCGACCCGGCCTGCGTGCAGCGCGACGACGTCCGTCGTCTCCCGCAGCATCGGCTCGACGACGGTCTCCGCGCCGACCGTCCGCAGCGAACCCGTGAGGATCGGCAGCATGCGCTCGACGTCGACGAACCGCGACATCGCGACGCGGCACTCGGCCGCCGGCGCGTCCCCCGGTGCTCGCGCCGTGAAGATCGCGATCGTGCTCGGCAGGACGCGCCCACCACCGACGACGGCGTCCTGCGCCTCGGCGCCGAGGCCGCCGAGCGACACCCGGGCGCCCGGCGTCGCGTCGAGTCCGACCCGCTCGGCGAGGCTCGTCCCCACGACGACGTCGTGCGTCGCCACCTCGGGCACGAGCGACGACGAGACGCGCCGCACCGGCACGAACGATCCGAGCTGCGCCGTCGCGAGCTTCTCGACGTCCTCCACGACGACGCCCGCGAGCTCGACGCCCGGCACGCGCGTGAGCGCCTCGCACGATGCGGGCCGCACGCCCGTCGTCCCCGCCCCGCGCGACTGGCCCGGCACGTCCTTCGTCGAGATCGTCACGACGTGACGCCCCTCGGACTCGAGATCCGTGAGCGAGGCGTCGAGCCGCGCGCTCGCGTTCACCGCGACCGCGACGTGCGCCGCACCCGCGAGCACCGCCGCGAGGACGAGCGGCACGAGACGTCCGCGCGCGCCGAGGGCGTTCCGCACGGCCTCGCGGACGAGCGTCGCGAGCCGCCACCCGTCGGACTCATGCACGCCCCGTCACCACCGTCCGCATGTCGACCCGGTCCTGGGCGGCCTCGATGACCGCCGGGTCGTGCGTCGCCACGACGACCGTCGCGTCCGAGCGCAGACCGCGCAGCAGGTCGATGATCGTCTGCGTCGCGGCCGCGTCGAGGCTCGACGTCGGCTCGTCCGCGAGCACGAGCGGCCTGCGGGTCGCGAGGGCCCGCGCGAACGCGGTGCGCTGCAGCTCGCCGCCGGAGAGGGTCCGCGCGAGCGCGTCGGCCCGGTGCGTGAGCCCCACCTGCGCGAGCGCAGTGTCCGCGGCGGCAGCCGCCGCCGGCACGTCGAGGCCGTCGCCGAGCGCGCCGATCATGACGTTGTCGCGCACCGTGCGCGCGCCGAGCGCGTTCGCGCCCTGCGCGACCCAGCCGACGTGCCGCGGGTGCGGCGGACCGGGCGTGCCGTCGTCACCTACGACGACGATCCGACCCGAGCGCGGCCGCAGGAACCCCGCGACGGCCGCGAGGATCGTCGACTTACCCGAACCCGACGGGCCCACGAGCGCCGTCACCCGGCCCGGCGCGAAGACCGCGTCGAAGTCGTCGACGACGTGGACGTCGCCGAACGCGATGCTCACCTGCTCGACCTGCACCTCCATCAGACGCACCCCGCCAGGACCGACGCGGGCAGGCGGGACGCCGCACGGACGACCTGCTCGCCGACGTGCGCGCGGTCGACGGCCGCGAGCGCGACCTCGCCGTCGAGCGGCGTCGCGTCGTCGATCTTCACCGGCGTCGCGGTCGCCGGGTCGGCGCCCTCCGCGAGGCGGAACAGGCAGTAGCCACCACCCGGCGCGCCGTGGAGCGCGGACGTCGCGACCGACCCGACCGTCACGGGCTTCGCCGCGGCGAGCGTGAGGTCGAAGAACACCTCGTCGGGTGTCATGTCGTTCGGCGGCGTGGCGGTGAGGCCCGCCGCGACGAGCCGCGTGCGGAGCTTCTCGGCGTCCGCGCCCTCGAACGCGAAGCCCGTCACCGGCTCCTCCAGGCCGTCGCCGCCCGTGAGGACGTACGGGCCCGCGACCGGCATCGTCACGGGCCGCCCGTCGCCCGTCGTGAACCGCGCCGCCGACGCCTGCCCGCGGCCCTCGCCGACAGGGTCGCCCGCGTTGACGGGACGTCCCACGACGACCTCGGGGCGGTCGAGCGCCGTCGTGCCCGCATCGAGGTGGATGACGTACGACGGTCGGAACACGCCGTCGACCTGCGCGCGGATCGACCGCTGGTAGTCCTTGATCGCGGTGACGAGCGCGATTCCGACCCTGCCACGCGTGTCGACCGCAGCGTTCTTGTGGCCCGTGGCCTTGAGGAAGCGGACGAGCTCGGTGACGTCACGGCCCGACGCCCCCGCGCCCAGCTCCCGGTGGAACGGCCGCTCGCCACGGTGCGCGCGGAGCGTCACGCCGTCGACCTCGACGATCCGGGCACCCTCCTTGAGGGCCTTCCCATGCTCGTACAGCACCGCCGTGACGAGGCCAGACGTCGCGAGGTAGGGCTGCGGCGCCTCGACGAGCGAGAACGCGACGCTCACCGACCGCTCACCGTCCCGTTCGCGCTCGCCGACCGTCACCGTCGTCGGCACCGGGTCCTTCACCGCGTCGGCCTCCGCCGCGTCCGCGAACGGCACGACGAGCGCCACCCCGACGACAGGGGCCGCCCAGAGCGCCACGAGCGGCACCCAGTACCCCACCTGGCGTAGCGCGCCCCGCGCCCTGCGGTCGCCGCGCCCCTTGCGATCCCGCTGCCCCCTGCGTTCCCCGCGCGCCATCGTGTGCACCCCCTGGTCAGGCGGCCGCCGGGCGCCGTCGCCCGGACGGTCGGACCGCCCCCGGGTCCTCGCCGCGGCCGGGTCTCGCGTGCGAGCCCCGTCGGTGCAGGTTGTCCGGTGCCGCCAAGACTGCTCCGTACCATCACGTACGTCCAGCCCCGCACGGTATGAGTGCGGGAACCCCGTACCCCGTCTGAGAAACCCCTGAGTAATGACCCGCTGAACCTGAGCGTCGCCTGTGAGTCGCCCCTGCCGCCGAGACGGTCCGCTGCGCGCGATCGCCTCGCTCACGGACGCCGCCCTCTGCCCCGGCGAGGTAGTCCCCTGCACGCGACCTCGTCGCGCGCAGGGGATTAGGTCGCGCGCAGAGGACTATCTCGGTGAGGTGGCGCGGAGCGGGCAGCGCGGGACCCCGGCGCGACGGGTCGCGTCCGGGGTCCCGGGTCGGAGTGGTGTCGGTCGGCCGACGAAGCGAGGGTCAGTCCGACGACTTCGTGCCCTTGTCCGAGGGCTTGCCGGACGGCTTCTCGGAGGCCTTGTTCGACGGGGCGTCGGACACCTTGTCGGACGGCTTGTCCGCCGGGGCGTCCGACGAGGTCTCGTCGTCGGCGTCTCCAGGCGCGGCTCCCTCCGACGTGGCGTCGTCGGGCGTCGTCGCACCCTCACCTGGCCGGGACTGCAGCGGGAGGAGCGACAGCGCCGGCGGTCGCGGCGTCGGTGCCTGCGCGCCGTCCGGGAGGACCGGCTGGCCCTCGTCGTCGGTCGACTCATAGATGTCCCCCGTCGTCCACAGCGGGATGGGGAACGCGTTGTCGACCGCGCGACCCGACTCGTCGAGACGCGGGACGTAGATCGCCGAGTTGTCGGGCGAGACCGTGTGCCACTCCCCCATCCCGAGGACGAGCGGCCGCCCGGCCTGGTCGACGATCTGCGCGCCGTCGATGAGCTTGCCGTCCGGGCCGTAGACGAAGAGGTTCGTCGTGCGCTTGCCGTCGACCATCGCGCCCGTGTCGTGGTAGCCGAACGCGTTCCACGCCGGGATCTGCGCGAGCTGCTCCTGGACCGCGCTCTGGTGAGAGTAGTAGAGGTCGTCACGCGTGTCGGACGCCAGGTTGTCCATCGTCGTGACCGCGATGCCGAACGTCACCGGCACGAGCACGACCCGGAGGACCCGCCACATGACGGACCACCGGCCGCGCGGGACCCACACACCGCGACCGAACTGGACCGAGACGACGACACACGCGAGCGTGTACGCCCAGGTGAAGGGGTTCAGCGGCGGCACGACCCGCAGGTTTGCGTCGTTCGCAAGGAACATGAGCGGGAACGAGACCACGGCCGCGAGTCCCCACCCACGCAGAACCCACCACAGAGGCGTGAGCGTCAAGAGGAAGTCGCGCGTGGGCGGCCACCATGACGTCGCCTCAAGGCGACGCGACACGCGCTCCAGGCGCCCGTGCCACCACCCGCTCACAGCATCGACGACGCTCGTGCGACGGCGCGCGGAACCGGCGGGCGGAAGGCCGGCGGACTCGCGGAGCTCGGCCGCGTAGGCCTGCGCGGGGCCGAAGCGACCGACGAGGTCGGCGTCGGTCGGGGCTGCGCCGTCGAGGGCGTCCGCGACGGACTCGGCGAGGTCGGCCTCGAGGCCGCCCGTGAGGTCGTCGAGCACCTCGGGGCCGAGGTCGGCGAGGTGGCTGCGGACCGCCGCGGCGTAGGCGACGACGGGGTCGAGCATCGTGGGCGCGGACATCACGCGGCTCCTTCCAGGTCGAGGAGGCCGGTGAGGGCTCCGGAGAACTCGTGCCACTCCTTGCGCTGCGTCTCGAGCGAGGCGCGCCCCTGGGGTGTCATGCCGTAGTACTTGCGGTGCGGGCCCTCGTCGGAGGGCACGACGTAGCTCGTGAGCGAGCCCGCCGCGTAGAGGCGGCGGAGCGTCCCGTAGACGGAGGCGTCGCCGACCTCGGCGAGCCCCGCGGCGCGCAGGCGGCGCACGACGTCGTAGCCGTAGCCGTCCTCGCGGTCGAGCACGGCGAGGACCGCCGCGTCGAGCACACCTCGGAGGAGCTGTGTGGTGTCCATGCGTCCCTCTCGTGCCGCGGGTGCGGCGTTCGTCCTTCGTCGGCGCGGCAGCCCCCTGCCCCGTCGTCCCGACCTTACGCACCGCACACTACTACGCAACGCGCACTACTGTCCGGCACGCAGAACCCCGCGGCGTGTCGTACTGCGTCGCGCTCCCGCATCGTCGGCCTGCTCCTTCTTCGCCGAGCTAGTCCCCCCTGCGCTGAGCGGGTCCTTCTGCGCCGAGCCAGTCCTTGCCGCTCGACCTGGTCGCCCTGCGCCGAGCTAGTCCTCGCGACTCGACCTAGTCGCCCAGGCCGACTAGGTCGAAGCAGGAGGACTAGGTCGCGCACGTCACCGGCTGTCGGCGGGGCGTGGTTGGGTGGGGGGATGAAGATCTCCCGGGGTGCGACAGTTGACGACGTCCGGCTCGACGGGGTCGACCTCACCGGGCGCGACCTCACCGACATCCGCTTCCTCGAGTGCGCGCTCAGCGCCTGCACGCTCGACGACGTCACGCTCACCGGCGCACGCCTCGTCGACACCGACTGGGACGACGTCCGCGGGACCGCCGTGAGCCTCAAGGGCGCCTCGATCCTCGGCGGCACCTGGACCGACCTGCGCGCCGGCGCCCTCACCGCGCCCGGCGCGAACGTCGCGCGCCTCTCGATCGTCGGCGGCCGCATCGACCACCTCAGCCTGCGGGGCGCCAAGGTCGACGGCCTCTACCTCGACGGCGTGACGATCGGCGACCTCGACCTCGCCGGCGCGACCGTCACCCGGCTGCGCACGCGCGGGACGACGATCCGCCGGCTCGACGTCGACGAGGCCCGGCTCAAGGACGTCGACCTGCGCGGCGTCGACCTCGCCGAGGTCGACGGCGCCGCCGGGCTCCGAGGTGCAACCGTCTCGAAGGTCCAGCTCCACGGGCTCGCCACCGGGATGGCCGCGGCGCTCGGCATCAAGATCGGCTGACGCCCTGCGGGTGCGCGACTGCTTGCGCCACCGGACGGGTCAGGGGTGCGTCCGCGCAACCAGCCGGCACCCGGGCCCGGCCCGCACCGGCCGCCCTCAGCCCAGGCGGGCCTCGAGCGACGCTCGGCTCGCCGGCCACTCGTCGCGCAGGATCGAGAAGTAGACGGTGTCGCCCCGCGACCCGTCGGGCGCGACCCGGTGCGACCGCAGCACACCCTCGCGCGTCGCCCCGAGCCGCTCGATCGCCGCGAGCGAGCGCACGTTGCGCGCGTCGGCCCGCAGCGCGACCCGTTCGACGCCCCACGCGTCGAACGCGTGCGTGAGCAGCGCAAGCTTCGTCGCCGCGTTGACGTGCGTCCCCCACCAGCGGCGCCCGTAGAACGTGTGCCCGATCTCGACGCGACCGATCCGCAGGTCGACGTCGTAGAACGACGTCACGCCGACGACGACGCCCGGCTCGAGCAGCTCGTCGACCACGGCGAACGCGACGACACCGGGGCGCGACGCGAGGTTCATGACGTGCCGCTCCATCGCCTCGGAGGTGTCCGGGAGGGGCGTCGTCATGCCTGCCCACAGGGCGTCGTCGACGAGCGGGGCGAGGGCAGGGGCGTGCTCGGCCGCGAGCGGCACGAGCCTCACG
Source organism: Sanguibacter sp. HDW7 (assembly GCF_011300875.1). Lineage (NCBI taxonomy): Bacteria > Bacillati > Actinomycetota > Actinomycetes > Micrococcales > Sanguibacteraceae > Sanguibacter > Sanguibacter sp. HDW7. The sequence continues at coordinate 2,997,446 of NZ_CP049862.1, forward strand.
CCGCGACCGACGAGGGTGGGGGTCGTCGTCATGCGCCCACCCTCACACGTCGGCCGCCCACGCCGCAGCCGCTTTCCAGCGCGGCCGACGCACGCGACGCACGCGACGCACGCGAGCTAGTCCTCCCGACGCGACCTAGGACACCTGCAGCACTATCTCGCGACCACAGGACTAGCTCGGCGGGAGAGGACTGTCTCGTGCGCCCCGACAACCCAGCAGAGTCGGGCAGTCGGGCAACGTCGCGCCCATGCACGGCTCGCCGGGACGCACCCGGACGCGCGCGACCTAGTCCTCCCGACGCGACCTAGGACGTCTGCAGCACTATCTCGAGGCCACAGGACTACCTCGGCCGGAGAGGACTATCTCGCGCGGGCTGGGCGGCCGCTCAGCGCTGCGGGCGCGGGCGTCGGGCCTTGCCGCGCAGTCGTGGGCCGCGCCACCGGCGCGACGCCGTGCCGGCGCCGACCGCCCCGGGGACGTCGAGCGCGACGTCGTCGGACGACGAAACGTCACCCACCGACGCGCCGACGGCCGCGAGCTGCGGGCCGCCGAGCTGCCCCTCGATGGCGCGCAGCGGGTCGATGCGGGCGATCAGTCGCTCGCGCACGCCCGGCCACTCGGTCGCGAGGATCGAGAACATCACCGAGTCGACGCGCGTGCCGTCGGGCCCGTCACGGAAGCCGCGCAGCGTGCCCTCGCGGGTCGCGCCGAGCCGCTCGATCGCGGCGAGCGAGCGCGAGTTGCGGGCGTCGGCGCGCATGGCGACACGGAAGACGTCCATGTGCTCGAACGCGTGCTCCAGGAGCAGGAACTTGGCCGCGGGGTTGATGAGGCGTCCCCACACTTCGCGGTCGTAGAACGTGCGGCCGATCTCGACGCGTCGGGCCTCGGGATCGTGCGCGACGAGCGCCGTCGAGCCCCGCACCTCGCCGCTGATGGCGTCGATGACGGCGAAGGGATAGCAGCCCTCGAGCGCGAGGGAGTCCTCGATGTAGTTCATCATGCCCACCTCGCCCTCGGGCAGGGGTGTGCTCATGCCTGCCCACAGGTCTGCGTCGACCATGCGGGCCAGGTCGCCGACGTGCTTCTGCGTCAGCGGCTCGAGGCGAAATCCGTGCCCCGAGAGAGTGCGATCGTGCTCCACAGCGAGAAATAAGAACACACCTCGGGCGCTGTGCCAACACCCGCGCGACGAACTGTGGGGAGACATCGCGAGACGCCACCTGCGGACAGGCCCGAGAAACCTCGGGAGCCGCAGAATTCCAACGCTCCGACGACTTCACCCGCGACACCCCGGCGACGCTCGTCACACGCTCCCGCACACCCCTCGGGCGCCCCGTCCGGCCACCGGGACGCACCGTGTCCGCAGGACGGAGCACCGGTAGCATCCGAGGCACCATCCAGAGCGGCCGAGTGACGTGGCACGACGACGCCGCAGCAACCCCCCGGACCGGGTCAGGGTGCTCCCGCCACGGCCGATGCCGAACGGAGAACGCCATGCCCTACGCAGGAGACGTCACCCCCCACGACGCCTGGGACCAGCTGACGATCGACCCCCGGACCGTCCTCGTCGACGTCCGGACCGTCGAGGAGTGGCTCGAGATCGGCGTGCCCGACTCCCCGAGCGACGACAAGCCCGTGCACTTCGTCGAGTGGGCGACGAACGACGGCCCCAACCCGCGCTTCCTCGCACAGCTCGAGGCCGCGGGCGTCGCCAAGGACGCGACGGTTCTCTTCATCTGCCGCTCGGGCGGCCGCTCGATCGCCGCCGCCGAGGCTGCGACGGCCGCCGGCTGGGCGTCTTCGTACAACGTGCTGCAGGGCTTCGAGGGCGACTTCGACGCGCTCGGCGGCCGCAGCGTCAACGGCTGGCTCAACGCAGGCCTCCCGACGACGACGTACGCCGGGCCCGCGGAGTGAGCCGCGGCCCGCTGCCCGAGGGCCTGCGTCCATCGACGCTCGCCGTCCGGGGCGGCCAGGAGCGCACGCCGTACGACGAGACCGCGGAGCCGCTGTTCCTCACGCAGGGGTACGTCTACTCGACCGCGGCGGAGTGCGAGGCGGCGTTCACCGAGGAGATCGACCGCTACGTCTACTCGCGCTACGGCAACCCCACGGTGACGAACTTCGAGGAGCGGCTGCGGCTCCTCGAGGGTGCCGAGGCGTGCTTCGCGACCGCGACCGGCATGTCCGCGGTGTTCACGGCGCTCGCAGCCGTCTGTCGCCAGGGCTCGCGCGTCGTCGCGTCGCGCGCGCTTTTCGGGTCGACGCTCGTGGTGCTCAACGACATCCTCGCCGGCTGGGGCGTCGTCACGGACCTCGTCGACGGGCACGACGTCGAGCAGTGGCGCGCGGCGCTCGCGACGCCGGCGGACGTCGTCTTCTTCGAGTCGCCGTCGAACCCCATGATGGACGTCGTCGACATGCGCGCGGTATCCGACCTCGCGCACGCGGCGGGCGCGATCGTCATGGTCGACAACGTCTTCGCGACGCCCGTCCTGTCGCGGCCGCTCGACTTCGGCGCGGACGTCGTCATCTACTCCGCGACGAAGCAC